>JAHHSI010000026.1 GCA_020025275.1 Oscillospiraceae bacterium
GTGGATGAAACCACGCTGCCTGCCAGTTACGGCATCACCTACTACCGTGTGGGCGATGGCGCCAACGAGAGTATCGACAGCGACCTGCGGCACGAGGACTACACGCTGCTGCGTGAGAACGAGTATGTGATCTTGGCGGGTGAGGCGTCTGCGGATGCCATTGCTCCCAACTACACCACAGTGGAAGTCACAGACGAGTTCCACAAGGGTGTCACCTACGACTTCTTGACGGCGAAGAGCCACAGCGGCCAAGACGGCGGTCTGGTTACCTTCCCGACGGCCAGTATCACCGGCCGGATCTGGGAGGATGCCAACTACGACGGATTGCAGACCGACGGCGAGTCGGGGATTGCAGACGTTTCGGTGCAGCTCCAGCAGTTCTACTATGCAGATGGCCAGTGGACGGCGGTGGAGGGATTTTCCTCTACGGCAAAGACCGGCATCAATGGTGTCTATACGTTTACGGGCCTCCCGACGTACGTGGAAATCGGCGGTACGAAGTACCTGACCGGTTACCGCATGAACACCGAGACATGGCCTGCTGCGTATGCGGTGACCCGCTATCGCATTGGCGAGGATCGGAAGGCGGACAGTGATCTGGTTCCCAACGGTACACTGGTACGGGACGGGGAGTACATCCCTGTTGCCGATGTGTACACCACGGAGGATCGCAATGACGCCTATACCGTTACCGTTCCCGATTTGGATCATGGAGAGATGACCTATCATATGCTGCTGGCACGGCACGTCACCGGTCAGGATGGCGGTCTGCTGCTCTTTGAAAACGGCAGCATCAGCGGTAAGATCTGGCTGGATCAGGATCAGGATGGCCTTCTGGATCGCAATGAAAAGGGTGTACCGCTTATTCGTGTGAACCTGACCCAGTATGTCCGTGAGGACGGTAAGTGGCTGCCGGTCGACTCGTTCCTGCGTACCGAGACAACGGATGCCGAGGGGAATTACCTCTTTGACGACCTGCCTTTGTACCTCGAAAAGAGAGATGAAAACGGCGGCATTGTCCGGCAGATGACCGGCTATCGCCTGCAGCTGCAGCCGATTCCGGAGCAGTATGCCATCACCGAGTATCGTGTCAACAACGGCGTCAACGACAGCAAGCTCCTTGCAGAGGATTTGACGCTGCGTGAGAGCAATGTTGAGTTGGACGGCTGTCTGGTGATCGCTGCCCCGGCCGCAGATGATTCGACCATCATCGGATTCGAGGAGCAATCCTTCTATCAGGAGGAGGGCTACGATCTGGTGAGAGCGAAACACGTGACACGGATGGACGGCGGCGTATGGAAGGTGGAAGTGCCTGACTACGCTCCGGATACGGGTGACCACAGAGGCGACAGCCTTGGCTGGTTCTTCCTGTCCGGCCTGTTGTGGACAGGGCTGTCTCTGAAGCGCCGCAAGCGCAGAGCCTAATATGCAAAACATCACGGAGGGATTTATCCCTCCGTGATGTTTATCGGAAAAAGGGGGAAACCTATGGCAAAAAAAACTGCTTGCCCGAAAAAGTATCGGAAATGGATCGGAATCGGCGCCGCAGCCGCACTTGTGCTGCTGGGGACGGTATTCCTGGTGCAGACACAA
The DNA here is from genome assembly GCA_020025275.1 of Oscillospiraceae bacterium. Lineage (GTDB taxonomy): Bacteria > Bacillota > Clostridia > Oscillospirales > Oscillospiraceae > Vescimonas. The sequence goes on from JAHHSI010000026.1 coordinate 1,594, forward strand.
AAGACCGCTCCGCAGGAGGAGGGAGTCCGCCTGCTGCTGACGGGCAAGGCGTCGAAGATTCGAAAGAGCGCAGAGCAGAAGGGACAATTCACCATCGCCTGCGGACAGCTGCCGGTGGACACCACCTTTTATCAGGGCTCGGATCGAACCGCCCGGCAATTGAGTCGGCTTTTATATGAGCCACTGCTCCGTGTGTCTGCAAAAGGTGAGGTGGAGCCTGTGCTGGCCAAAACGATCGTCTTTGCGGAGGATGGACGCAGCGCAGAGGTAACACTGGGAAAGCACCGCTTTTCCGACGGGAGTTTTGTGACGGCGCAGGACGTCTACAACGCCTATGTACAGGCGGTGAAGGGGGCGGATGCAGAGTGCGTCTGGAAGGATGCCGTGGCCGCTATAGAGGGCGGAGAGGCCTATCTCCGGAAAAACGCAGACGGAGTGACAGGGATCGAGGTCCTTGGCGAGGAGCGGCTGCGCTTCACCTTCTGCCGTCCCTCTGTGCAGAATCTGGAGGCCATGACGGTACCGATCGTGAAGGAAAGTCCGGAAAGCGAGTTCCTGCTGGGCAGCGGCAGCTATCAGATCGAGCGCTTCCGAGGTCTGCAGGAGATTGTTCTTACGGCCAATCCACACGGGGAGAATCCTTTTGGCTATCGCCAAATCCGGTTTATCAACGGGACGAGACAGGCGCTTGAGCAGGGAAGTGCACAGTGCACCGTGGATGCCATGACAGTGGGCAATCAGGACATCTACGAACTTGTACAGTCCGCCGGCGGATACCACGTCTATGCCTATCCCACCACCGAACGGGCGTATATCAACTTTGCCCCCAACAGCACACTGACACTGCGGCAGGCGGTGGGGGCGGCGGTTGACACTGATGATTTCTGGAAAAATGTGGATGCCCTGCATCAGACACCCAACGGCAACTTACCGGTGGAGGGCTTTGCCGCTCCCCGCTATGCCGGTCAGGACGCCGTATCTGAGCAGTTGAAAAAAATGTCCGCCAAGAAATTAGCGGAAGAGTTGGCCGGAGAGCGTGGAAAGGCGGCCGTGACAGTGGCGGTGGAGGACACCACCATGAATCGGAGCTATATTGGTATCCTGACTCAGCAGCTGGCAGAGCAGGGGATGGAGCTTCAGGCAAACTACGGCGCATCTCCGGAGAGCTGCGACATGACGCTGTCCTTTGCGGATCTACGCACGCCGGAGGACATGCTGAGGCAGGCACTGGGCGATGCGGACTATGAATCGTGGATCGCACAGCAGCTGCACCGGGACTGCCGGAATGTCTATGCAGCCATGGAGGAGAGGGCCCTGCAGACGCTGCCGGTCCTCCCCATGGGAGCCGCAGCCCAGCAGGTCGCCGTGTTGGCCGACTGCAAGGAGCGGGCGCTGATGGAGCTTTTGTGGCTGCCGTAAAAAGAAAAGGCCGAACTCTACGCACAGGGTTCACCAAATACCGCCCTGAGAAATGAAAAACAGGATCGAGGAAGCACACGACGTGTTTCCTCGATCCTGTTTTCTTATAACTAATATGTCTTATGTCCAAGAACCACAGCAACAAAGTGCCCCAATACGGTCTCTGCCGGTGCAGCACACAGCCGGCGTTACTGATAGCCATATGTCTTTCTGCCCCACGTAAAAAAGGAAATCGAAATCAGGATGCCCAGAAGCTCCGCCGCTGGAACAGCCAGCCAGACGCCCGTTTCGCCCCAGAGAACAGGGAAAAGCAGGAGACAGATCACAAGGAACAGGAATGTTCTGGATATAGAAATCAAGGCCGAAACCAATCCATTTCCGAGGGCGGTGAACATGGACGAAGCAAAGATGCTGAAGCCCATAAACAGAAATTGCAGGGCATAGATCCCAAAACCACTGATGGCAAGATCATAAACCGGAGATCCCCGATCTGTGAAGATCACAAGGACATCTCCAATGACCAGTCGGGACAGGAGATAGATCCCGACTGAACAGCCGAGAATAAAAACGGCGGAAAAGCGGCAGATCCGCTGGAGCTGCTCTTTGTCCTTTGCTCCGTATTTATAGCTGATGACCGGAGCAACACCCATCGAGAACCCCATAAAAACTGCGCTGAATACAAATTGGAAGTAGCTGAGAATGGTAATGGCGGCAACGCCGTCTTCTGCCCAAAACTTCATAAAGATGATATTAAATAGGAAGGTGCTGACGGCCGTTGCCACATTACTGACCATTTCAGAAGAACCATTGGAACAGCAGCGCATCAAAAATTTAGGATCAAGATGAAATTTTGTAAAGTAAAGGGAGCCTTTTCGGTTGCAGGAGAAATAGATGACACCGATTATCGTGGGGACAGAATAGCCGATTCCTGTAGCCAGAGCTGCGCCGACCACGCCCAGCTGCAGCGGCCCCATCAACAGAAAGTCCAGCACCATGTTGGTCACGCCTCCGGCCATGATTGCCACGAGCCCCAGTACTGGTTTTCCGGCAGAAGAAAAAAAGATCTGAAAGACACCCTGCAAAAACAACATAGGGGAAAAATACAACAGATACTTTGCATAACTCTGGGCATAAGCCATTTGCGCCGAGCTGGTTCCCAATAGAGTAAGAATACGTTCCAGATGAGAAAGACACAAGATAGAGATAAACATACCAAGCAGCAGGGAAACCACGGTAATGAAAGTGAACTGTCCTCGGGCGGTGGCCGGATCGCCCTGCCCCATTGTCATTACGATCAGGGCACTGCCGCCGGTGCCCAGCATAATGCTGAGTGCCAGTTGGATACTGGTAACGGGGTAAAACATATTGGTGGCAGACAGCGCCAACTCACCGACAAATCTGGAAATAAATATGCCGTCGATAATGGTATAGAGCGATAGAAAGACCATCATGATGATGTTGGGCATTGCAAACCGGAGCAAGGATGTTCTGGTAAAGGAACGGGCCAGAGCATTATTTTCCATAGGTGTTCAACTCCGATTCAAAGGCTTCGGCGAATTTTTTCAGTCCATGATAAATGACTTCATCTTCCTCCAGACTTAGTACTTGGAATGCCGTATTTTCCAGCTGTTCTGTTCTGTTCGTCATCTCCTGAATATAGGAAAATCCTCTGCTTGTAAGGGTTACCAGTTTTTCTTTCTGGTTTTTGCCCTGCTGCAGCGTCACATATTCTTTTTTCAGCAAGTCCTGAACGATGGTGTGAACTGTTTGCTTGGGGAGCAGCCATTTTTCTGAGATTTCCTTTTGCGTACAGGGACTGTGATCCCGAAGCGCATACAGCACCAACAATGTATGATAGCTGATGCCTTGCTTTTTGGCCCACTCGCTATATAGCTGCTCTATTTTCATAGTATACGTGACGATTGCCTCGATCAATTCTTTTCGTGTCACCAGAATACCTCCTCATATAGTCGTATTTCGTACTAAAATAATAGTACGAAATACGACTATTGTCAAGAGGAATAAAAATTTCAAGCGGCAGGTTCCTACCTATATTTCGAGGATCGTCCTTCCTCCGTAAAATATAGGCAGCTTGATGAATGGAAAATTCGATTGACGGCAAAGAACGGGGACACCTGCACGTCGTTCTTGTGCCGCTGTTCCCAGCGTCCGATCGGCGTGTATATACGCTCAGACAGGGCCAGACAGGAAAAAACGGTTTCCTTCGGCAGGAATCTTCAGAAAAGAACCCCGGCAGAGATTGATGAAACAATCTCTGCCGGGGATTCCTGCACATCCAAAGGTGCCCATGCAAAAAAGGGCCGATGGCTTCGATATTTCTTTCCCGATCCTGTTGTTACAGATCGAAGATTCCCATGATGAAAATACCGGCAACCACCAGTGCGATCATGAGATAATGCTTCCACGACAGCTTCTCCTTCAGGAACAGGCGGCCCCAGAGAACAGAGGCGGCGCAATACGAGGAGATGATGGGGGCAGACATGGCCAGATGCTGCGTATCGGAGATGGCGAAAATGTAGCAGAACTGACCGATGGTTTCAAAAATAGCGCCGGTATACTTGGGGATCTCCCGCCGGGGCACCAGACGCTGGCGCTTGATGACCACCACGTAGAGGAAACAGAGAAATGCGGCAAAGAGGAACGTCAGCTCGTAGGCCACATTAGCCGAGCCTGCGCCGATATCGGAATCGGCAGGAAGCAGCATCAGGCGGTTGATGCGGGCAATGGCAAAGTTGTCAGCGAAAGTGCCGGCGGCGTCCAGAATGCAGTAGGCCACCGGCATGGCCAGCGCCAGCAGCGACTTGGAGTATTTGTAATTGCTCGCCTTCTGCCGCTCGGCACGGAGGGTGTCATCCTCCAGATAATCCACCACGCCAAGACCGATGGCACCCATGCAGACCAGGGCTACTGCGCCGATGGCAAGGGGGGAGTAGTCACCGGAACCCACGGTCAGGAGAGTGATGACGGCCACCAGAGCGCCGGAGGAGTTACAGATGGGGGAGGAGATGGACAGCTCGATGTACCGCAGTCCCACGTAGCCCATGGCCATGGACGCAATGTACAGCAGGGAGACGGGCAGATAGGTCAGAATGATGGGAAAGGTGATGACCGTGCCGTTGGCAAAAATTTCATAGCAGGCGTGCAGTCCCATCACGACACCGACAGCCATGACCATTTTCAGATGACTGTACTTGTCATCGGCATCGCGGCAGCCGATTTTTGAAAAGAGATCCGAGCCGCTCCAAAACAGGAGGGTAATGATTGAAAGCCAGAACCACATAGATTTTCTTTTTTCTCCTTATCACAACATAGATCACCGGATCAAAGCTCGATGAGCTTTGCCTCCAGCATTTTTTGCAGGCTCATGAGGATGCCCAGCTTGGCATGGTACCACGTAAGTCCGCCCTGAAAATAGACGGCGTAGGGCTCACGGATGGGGCCGTCGGCGGACAGCTCGATGGAGGAACCCTGCACAAAGGCACCGGCGGCCATGATGACATCGGAGTCGTAGCCGGGCATGGGCCAGGGTTCGGGGGTGACATAGCTGTCCACGGGAGCTGCGGCCTGAATACCGGCGCAGAAGGCCACCATACCCTCACGGCTGCCCAGCTCCACCGCCTGAATGATGTCGTTGCGCTGCTCTTTGCTGCCGGGCACCACACGGAAGCCCAGATGCTCGTAGCAGGCGGCGGCAAAGAGGGCGCCCTTGGTGGCACCGGCGACGACGGTAGGGGCCAGGAAGAAGCCCTGATAGAGCGAGGTCAGCAGGCCCAGATTGGCGCCCACTTCCTTTCCGAGGCCGGGGGCATTCAGACGATAGGCGCAGCGCTCGATGCAGGACTGCTTGCCGCAGATATAGCCGCCGGTGGGGGCCAGACCGCCGCCGGGGTTCTTGATAAGGCTGCCCACCACCATGTCAGCGCCCAGATCAGAGGGCTCGATGGTGTCCACGAACTCGCCGTAGCAGTTGTCCACCATGCAGAGAATGTCAGGCTTGCACTCCTTGCAGAAGGCGATCAGTTCGCCGATCTGCTGCACGGAGAAGGAGGGGCGGGTGGCGTAGCCCTTGGAGCGCTGAATGGTGACCATCTTCGTCTTTTCGTTAATGGCGGCGCGGATGCCCTCGTAGTCAAAGCTACCGTCGGCCAGCAGGTCTACCTGACGGTAGCTGACCCCATACTCCCGCAAAGAGCAGGTGGAGGGGCGGATGCCGATCACCTCTTCCAGTGTGTCGTAGGGGGCGCCCACGGGGCTCAGCAGCTCATCGCCCGGCAGCAGATTGGCGCTCAGGGCCAGGGCCAGTGCATGGGTGCCGCAGGTGATCTGCGGGCGCACCAGTGCGGCCTCCGTATGGAAGGTATCGGCATAGATGCGCTCTAAATTATCCCGGCCGTCATCGTCGTAGCCGTAGCCGCTGGAGAGATTGAAATGGTTGGCGGCCAGACGGTTCTTCTGCATGGCGGCCACCACCTTGGCCTGATTGTACTCGGCCACCTCATCGATATGGGCAAAGGGCTCTTTCAGCTCGGACAATATTTGCTCGCCGAAGCGCAAGACGGCGTCGGAAACACCCATCTGGGTGTAGATTTCATTGGTTTTCATAACTCTTCTCTCAGTCCTTTCGCATGGTTTCCAAAATCTGCTGGGCCACCTGATCCAAAACCTCAGGCTTGGAGACGATCAGGCCGCTCTCTTCATTTCCCAAGATCAACAGCGTGTCTCCCGGCTGAATGCCGAAAAAGCTGCGGGCCTCCTTGGGGATCACGATCTGGCCACGGTCGCCGACGCGGGCCGTGCCGAAGATCTTCGGTCCTTTGGGCTTTCCCAGTATGTGTTTCCCCCCAGGCATACGCTTCACCTCTAAAAATCATATTTTTCACACAAATGTGACAATGAACAGTATACCACGTTTTTGGGGAATTGCAAGGGAGAAATTCTTACGATGCAAAGATTTTCGCACCTTGTCAGAGGCAGCGCCCAGATGGTATACTGTGGAGAAGAAAAAAGGAGGTGGGCGCCGTGCGCTATCGTACCTTAAATGAATGGTTGCGGGAGCGGTATGGCCGAAAGGTCTATAAACTGGCGCTGCAGGGCGTGACCACCTGCCCCAACCGGGATGGGACCGTAGGGGAGCGGGGCTGCATTTTCTGCTCGGAGTACGGCAGCGGAGAGTTTGCTGTGTCCGGACCGGTGGCAGAGCAGTTGGAAAAAGCCAAGGCCCGTGTGGCGGGGAAAGTACCGCCGGAAGCGGGGTATATCGCTTATTTCCAGAGCTTCACCAACACCTACGCCCCGGTGGAGCGGCTGCGTCCGCTCTTTACGGCGGCCATGGAGCCGCCGGAGGTGGTGGCGCTGTCGGTGGCCACCCGCCCGGACTGTCTGGGGGCGGAGGTACTGGACCTTTTGGAGGAGCTTCAGCAGAGGAAAGATGTGTGGGTGGAACTGGGGCTGCAGACGATCCACCCGGTCAGTGCAGACTACATCCGCCGAGGGTATTCGCTGGAGAGTTTCGACCGGGCGGTGCAGGAACTGCGGCGGCGGGGCATCACCGTGGTGGTGCATCAGATCATCGGTCTGCCCGGTGAAACGGAGGAGATGATCTACGCCACGGCAGACTATATTGCCCAGAGCGGTGCAGAGGGGGTCAAATTCCACCTGTTGCACGTACTGCGAGGAACAGATCTTGCCGCAGAATACGAGGCGGGGAAGGTCGAGGTCTTGGAAATGGAGGCATACTTTCACCTGCTTGCCGGCTGTGTGGAGCGGATGGCACCGGAAATGGTGATCCACCGCCTCACCGGGGACGGCGCCAAGCGGGATCTGCTGGCGCCGCTGTGGAGCGGCGATAAGAAACGGGTGCTGCGGGAGATGCAGAGCTATTTTGAGCGACATGATGTGGTGCAGGGACAGCAATATCGGGAGAGATACGAATGAGATACTATATTTATATTGTGCGCTGTGCGGACGGTTCACACTATACCGGTATTGCCGCCCACCTGTGTCGGCGGATGCGGGAGCACGTGGAAAAGCTGCCGGGCTGTGCCCGCTATACACGGGCCCATCCGGTGGTGGCACTGGACGGGCTGTGGCAGGCGGAGGGGCGGCAGAAAGCAGCCCGACTGGAATACGCCATCAAGCGGCTGGGTAAACAGGAGAAGCTGCGCCTGATGGCGCAGCCGGAGTGCTTGGCGCAGGTGCTGCCGCAGCTGGCGGCGGAGGACTATTGTCCGCTGCCCCATGTGACCTTGGAGATGTGTTTGAAGGGAGAAGTGAACCATGGAGATTAAGTATTATGCCGCTCCGCTGGAGGGGATGACCACCTATCTCTGGCGGCGGATCCACCAGGAGATGTTCGGCGGCGCCGACAAGTATTTCACCCCCTTCGTTTCCCCCAACGCCAACGAGAGTTTTCAGACCAAAGAATTAGATGAATTGCGGCACAATGAGGGATTGCCGGTGGTGCCGCAGATTTTGGCCAACAACGCCGATCACTTCCTCTGGGCAGCACGGGAAATGTATGCCATGGGGTATCGGGAGATCAATTTTAACCTCGGCTGCCCGGCCGGCACGGTGACGGCCAAGCGCAAGGGGGCCGGCGCCCTCAGCGATCCTGCGGCACTGGAGGCAATGTTAGATGCGATTTTTGAAGGTCTCCCCGGGGATCTGCGGCTGTCGATCAAGACCCGTGTGGGAAAGAATCATGTGGAGGAGTGGCCCCGGCTGCTGGGTGTCTATCGCCGCTATCCACTGTGCGAACTGATCGTCCATCCCCGGGTGCAGAAGGAATTTTACAAGGGGCAGGCCCATCAGGAATTGCTGGGGGAGACGCTGCAGGCAGGGACGTGGCCGGTGACCTACAACGGCGATCTCTTTACGCCGGAGGCGGCACAACGTGTCACGGAGCGGTATCCGGCGGTGGATGCGCTGATGGTGGGCCGTGGGCTTATGGCCGATCCGGCGCTGCTGCGTCGGATGCGGGGCGGAGCGCCGGCTGCGAGAGAAGAGCTGCGGCGCTACCACGATGCGCTCTATGAAGCCTATTGCCAACGACTCAGCGGCGATCTCAACGCCATCTATCGGATGCGCGAGATGTGGAACTATCTCAGCGGCAGCTTTCAGGGGACGGAATCCTTCCTGAAGAAGGTGCGCAAGGCCAAAAACCGGCAGGAGTACCTGGATGCCGTGGAGCGGCTTTTCGGGGAGGCGGAGCTGAATCCCTGCCCCCTGCCGCCGGCGGGAAAATAAAAAAGCGGCAGAGCCTTGCTCTGCCGCTTTTTCATAGAGTTGTCAATCCAGCACAAAGACGGTACAATCCCGACGCCCGAACCAACAGGCCTCGTCAAAGCTTTCAAACCAAAGATCCAACTCATGGCCTTTGATCCCGCTGCCGCAATCGGCGGCCACAGCGTTACCATAAACCAGTGCGCCATCATTGGTATAGATATAAAATCGTGTGCCGTAGGGGAACACCGAGGGGTCCACAGAGATGTTGCCTACCTTGGTGGGGCGGCCGGAGGCCGTCCAGCTGCCAATGGAGTAGGCCGTTGCCTCGCAGGTGACCCGCTGGTGGAAGGCCATGGTGTCTCCGGAATAGAACTGGAGATAGCCGGTGCCGTCATCATTATAGTGGACGGACTCGATCCGGTCATCCCGGCTGACTTCATCCACCATGGTGCCGTACTCGACCACCTCGGTGACGGCCGTATCCTGCGTGGTGCTGACCAGCGTGGTACTGACCAACTGCCCCTGGCGGTAGGTGTCATCATATGTTTTAATGACATCACCGGGAACACCGGCCTGCACCACCTGCTCCGTACCCTTGGCCAGCAAGGGGTTGGCGCGGCGCTCCGTGTCATAACCGGTGGGGATCACTTCCTGACGGCTGTGGACGTACTTATAGAGGATGGAAATGACCGGCGTCTCTCCGGAGAGATCTAAAACGACCATTTCACGCTCGTTGACCTCCATATCCAGCCGCCGCAGCAGCTGCGCTACCGTCTCGCGGCGGGTGGTGACCGTCGTCGCGGTACCGCGGTAGTTGATCTGCACCGCCGCACCGCTGTTCAGAACGATCTGTCCGCCCTGTGCGCCGTCCCCCTGAGTGATCGTCAGGGCGCTGCCGGCATAGTTCAAGTCGGGCGCCCCGCTCATGGTCTGCGGCCCGCTGCCGTCCAGCAGCACATAGTTGTGCGCCATGGGGGGAGCATCCGTATGACAGGCCAGAATGACCAGACTGATCAGCGCGAGGGGGACAAAGATTTTTGCACGCGCCCATCCGCTCCGATACATCGTGTGCGGGCGGTGCTTCACCGTCACCGACGGGTGGAGCCGGCGGGGCAGCTGTCTGCACCGTGCACCCAGCTCAACCGCCAGCCGGCAGATCCCCGCCGCACACTGCGTCGCCCATTGACCGAGCATGGACAATGGCTGCCCGAGACGGTCAAAGAAACCAAGCGGCACAGCGCTGATGGTTAACCATAATTCTCGCATAAAACCTCCTGCTTGTTGCCGCAAATTTTGAAAAAAAGCGGCGAAAAAGTAAGATAGTACCGTTTTGTAACTTTTGTTACGAGTTTGAAAACTGTAGGGAGTATATCACTCATAGGTTGCTTTGTCAAGTTTTTGAAGGAGAGGAAGAGGGGAGCTGCGGCGTGAGTGGGAGCAAAGAGGGCACGGAAAGAGGAGGAACAACCTCTTGCCTGCCTGTCGGATTTCAGGTATAATAGGCACAGCCAAATGGAAGGAGAATCATCATGCGTCCTGAATATATTCCTGTGGGACAGATCGTCAATGCCCACGGTATCCGAGGTGAGGTCAAACTGAATCCCATGGGGTTTGACCCGGAATTTCTGACAGAGTTTTCGACAATTTATATAGACGGCGCGGCCGTGAAGGTGAAAAGCAGCCGTGTTCATAAATCCACCGTGCTGATGACGCTGCCCGGTGTGGAGGACATGGACGCCGCACTGGCGCTGAAGGGGAAGAAGGTCTCCATCCGCCGCGAGGATGCCGCTCTCCCGGAGGGAGAGTATTTCGATCTGGAACTGGAGGGGCTGCGTGTGGCCGATGTGGACAGCGGCAGGGAGCTGGGCAAGATCACCCGTGTGCTCCACTATCCCGCCCACAAGGTCTACGAGGTCAAAGGGGAGAAGGAATACCTGATCCCGGCCGTGCCGGGCGTGTTCATCCATGCGGTGGACATGGAGGCAGAGGTTGTCTATATCCATATGATGAAAGGGCTGGCCAACGATGAGAATTGACATCATGACGCTGTTCCCCGATGCCATCGAGGCCATGATGGGCCAGTCCATCATCGGGCGGGCACAGGCCAAGGGCCATATTCAAATTGTGACCCATCAGATCCGGGAATATACCACCAACAAGCAAATGCAGGTGGACGACTATCCCTACGGCGGCGGACGGGGGGCCGTGATGCAGGCCGATCCGCTGTATCGCTGCTGGCAGCACATCTGCGAGGAGACGGGGGAGCGGGCCCACACCATCTATCTGTCCCCCTGCGGCCGGGTGCTGACGCAGGCCGTGGCACGGGAGCTGAAAGCATCCTATGAGCACTTGATCTTGGTGTGCGGCCACTATGAGGGGATCGACGAGCGGTTCATCGAGGAGTGCGTGGACGAGGAGATCTCCATGGGCGACTTCGTGCTCACCGGAGGGGAGATCCCGGCCATGGCACTGGCTGACTGCCTGTGCCGCATGGTGCCCGGTGTCCTGCCGGAGGAGAGCTGTTACACGGAGGAGTCCCACTGGAATGGACTGTTGGAGTATCCCCAGTACTCCCGTCCGGAGGAGTGGCACGGCAAAAAGGTGCCGGCGGTGCTGCTGTCCGGCCATCACGGTAATGTAGATGACTGGCGCAAGAAGGAGAGTTATAAGCGCACCATGCGCCGCCGTCCCGATATGTTTGCCGCATTTGATGAACAGCAGCTGACCACCAAACATGACCGTAAGGTGCTGGCGGAAGCCAAGCGTGAGCTGGCCGAGGAAACGGAGACCACATCCACGGCTCCTGCTGGAGAAGAATAAGAGTGTTTGTCCGCCTGTCATGGAATGGCAGGCGGATCATTTTTTGAAAAATACCAAAAGGGAAGAAATCCTTCGCCCGATCCGGCTCTTTTTTTAGAAAAAAGGAAAATAAATGTGGTTTTCGCCAAAATTCACCTTGACTTTTTGGTGGAAGTCATGTATCATAAATATCGTTGTAAAGGTATGAAACTTTACAGAAAGGGGCGCAGCGGCTTGAAAAACCAGACCTATCGTATGACGATGCTCTTTGATTTTTACGGAGAAGTTCTGACCGAGCGTCAAAAGGAGTTCTTTGACCTCTACTATAATGAGGATCTGTCTCTGGCCGAGATCGCCGAGAACTATGGGATCTCCCGGCAGGGCGTGCGGGATGTGATCGTGCGTGCCGAGGCCGTCATGACCGAGATCGAGGATAAGACCGGGCTTTTGAAGCGTTTTCTGCGCCTGCGTGATAAGGTGTCCGCCATCGAAGAGGACGCCGCCGCTATCAAAACCATCAATTACCGGCAGTATGACAATGCTGAGCTTGCCGCACTTGCCGAGCGCATTGCCGCCAACGCTGCGGCGCTGAAGGAATAAGGAGTTTGTACTATGGCCTTTGAGGGACTTTCCGAAAAACTGAATGCCACGTTCAAACGGCTTCGCGGCAAGGGGCGGATCTCCGAGTCCGACGTCCGGGAGGGAATGCGCGAGGTGCGCCTTGCGCTGCTGGAGGCCGACGTCAGCTACAAGGTCGTCAAGGACTTTGTGGCCCGTGTTACGGAGCGCTGCATTGGCAGCGACGTGCTCGACAGTCTGACCCCTGCCCAGCAGGTGGTGAAGATCGTCAACGAGGAGCTGACCGCACTGATGGGCGGCGCCAATGCGCGGCTGACTACGGCGTCCAAAGGCCCCACCATTGTGATGATGGTCGGTCTGCAGGGTGCCGGTAAAACCACCAATGGTGCCAAGCTGGCCGGTCTGATGCAGCGCCAGTTTGGGAAACGGCCGCTGCTGGTGGCCTGTGACGTGTACCGGCCGGCGGCCATTACTCAGCTGCAGGTGGTCGGCGAACAGCTGAACATCCCCGTATTTGAGATGGGGCAGATCAACCCGGTCACTATTGCGCAGGAGGCGCTGAAATACGCCAAAGATCACGGCCACGATCTGGTCTTTCTGGATACGGCCGGACGGCTTCATATCGATGAGGCGCTGATGGATGAGCTGAAAGCCATCAAGAGCGAAGTACATCCCACCGAGATCTTGCTGGTCGTGGACGCCATGACCGGTCAGGATGCGGTGAATGCCGCCAGTGCCTTTGATGAGGCTCTGGGCATTGACGGGGTCATGCTGACCAAGCTGGACGGTGACGCACGAGGCGGTGCCGCCCTCTCCATCCGGGCGGCTACCGGAAAGCCCATCAAGTTTGTGGGTACCGGCGAAAAGCTGGATCAAATCGAACTGTTCCATCCCGAGCGTATGGCCTCCCGTATTCTGGGTATGGGCGATATGCTGACCTTCATCGAGAAGGCGGAGCAGCAGTACGATGAAAAACAGGCCAAAAAGCTGGAGGAAAAGCTGCGCAAGAACAAGCTGACCCTCAGCGACTATCTGGAGCAGCTGGAGCAGCTTCAGAGCATGGGCGACCTGAGCCAGATTGCCGGGATGCTGCCCGGCGGCATGGGCAAGCAATTGGAAGGGGCGGACCTGAACGGAAAGCAGATGGCACACACCAAGGCCATCATTCAGTCCATGACTCCGCTGGAGCGTGAGAATCCCCAGATCCTCAACGCCAGCCGCAAGCGCCGCATCGCCGCAGGCTGCGGCTTGGAGGTGGTGGACGTCAACCGGCTGCTCAAGAGCTTTGACATGCTCCAGCAGCTCACCAAATCCATGACCAAGGGCAAGTTCCGCGGCATCCCCGGCATGGGCGGAATGCCGGCCATGGGCGGGAAAATGCACGGCTTTGGCCGGAAGAAACGTTTTAAGTAAATAAGTGCACTACGCATTTATCCATATACAATTTTGATGATTTTTTGGAGGAAAGAAACATGGTTAAGATCAGACTGAGAAGAATGGGCGCTAAGAAAGCTCCTTTCTACCGCGTTGTTGTTGCAGATTCCCGCTATCCCCGTGATGGTCGTTTCATCGAGGAGATCGGCACCTACAATCCCTGCGTCTCCCCCGCTGAGATCAAGATCGACGCTGATCGTGCTCGTGAGTGGATCAAGACCGGCGCTCAGCCCACCGACACGGTTCGTGCTCTGCTGAAGAAGGTCGACGTACTGTAAGCCGGGAGCGAGTCATGAAGGATTTGCTGCTCTACATTGCCAGAAGCCTTGTAGACCATCCTGACCAGGTCACCGTGACACAAGTCGGTGAAGGTGATGATCTGACGCTGGAACTGCGTGTGGCCCCCGAAGATATGGGAAAGGTGATCGGCCGTCAGGGTCGGATCGCCAAGGAGATCCGCACTGTGGTGCGCTCCTATGCCCAGCGCAAAGGCGTGAAGGTTTCCGTGGATATTGTTGACTGAGCCGAAAAAGTCATAAAAAAGAGATGCCCAGCGGGGCATCTCTTTTTTTCGTCATCAGGTATCCAGTTTCAGATCGTTTTCCTTGATCCAGCCCCACTTCCGAAGGGGGATGGCAAAAAGCCAAGTGAGGACGGCGGGCAGGACGATGGACACCAATAGCAGGCCGAGCCAATCAAAGGCAGAGGGTGTCATGGCGGAGGCCCCCACCATCTCTATGGCGGTATCACTGGGAGCGAGCCAGCCCGTCCACACGCCGATCTGACCGCAAAGACCGCAAGTCCCCATGCCGGAGTTGATGGGGGCGCCGTTCATCTGCAGTTTCAGCAGGCAGGTGGCAATGGGGCCGGTCACTGCGGAGGCCAGCGTGGGGGGGATCCAGATGCGGGGATTGCGAACGATGTTGCCCATTTGCAGCATACTGGTGCCCAGTCCCTGCGACACCAGACCACCCCAACCGTTTTCACGGAAACTCATGACGGCAAAACCGACCATCTGGGCACTGCAGCCGGCCACCGCAGCGCCGCCGGCCAAGCCGACCAGACCCAAGGTGTGGCAGATGGCAGCGGAGGAGATGGGCAGCGTGAGAGCGATCCCCACCAGTACAGACACGGCGATCCCCATCCAAAACGGCTGCAGCTCCGTGGTTTTATTGATGAGCACGCCAAAGGCGTTGGCCGCTGAGCCGATGGGCGGGGCAATCACATAAGAGAGACAGACACCAACGAAAATGGTGACAAAAGGCGTTACCAGCAGGTCGATCTTGGTCTCCTTGCTGACGGCCTTGCCCACCTCTGCGGCCAAGATGGCGATGAACAATACGGCCAGGGGGCCGCCGCTGCCGCCCATCGCATTGGCTGCCTGTCCCACGGCGGCCAGTGAAAAGAGCACCAGCGGAGGCGCCTGCAGGGCATATCCAATGGCGATGGCCATGGCCGGTGCCGCCATAGCTATGGCAAAGCCGCCCATCTCCACCATGAAGGGCAGATGCAGCTGCTGGCCCAGCGTTTTAATGATGGTCCCGATGAGCAGCGAGCAGAAAAGCCCCTGCGCCATGGCGCTCAGGGCATCGATAAAATATCTCTTGGCGGAAAATATGATGTTCTTCCGCTGTAAAAATGCACGTACTTTCTCCATAACACACCTCTATCTAACAGAAAAATTACAACTGTCTTGTCATCTGTTAATTATTATAGACGAGCCGCAGTATTTGTCAATGGGGAAATCTGCTCTTTGCTTTTTCTCGAAAATAGTATATACTATGGCCTGTATAATTATAGCACGATGACAGGAGGTCATGGCTGATGAAACAACACCGTACGGAGATCCTGCCGAACGTCTTTTTGACCTATCTACCTGCGAAAAAATTCAAGACCGGCTATCTCACGGCTCAATTTGTTACACCGCTGCGACAGGAAACGGCATCTATGAATGCGCTGCTTCCCGCAGTGCTGCACCGTGGTACGATGGGCTATCCGGACATGGAACAGCTTTCTGCGGCGATGGATCGCCTTTATGGCGCACAGATCGACTACACGGTCCGCAAAAAAGGGGAGACCCAGTGCGTGGGCTTTGTGGCCAGCGTAGTGGACGACGCATTCGTGCCCCGGGGAGAGCGGCTGCTGGAGCCTACGGCGGCCCTGCTGGGAGAGCTGCTGCTGGATCCTGTGACCCGCGGCGGACGCTTTTTGAACGAATATGTGGACAGTGAGAAAAATCATCTCATCGACGCGCTTCGTTCAATTCGCAACGACAAACGGGACTGGGCCAATCTCCGCCTTGTGCAGGAGATGTGTGCCGAAGAGCCCTATGGCATCTACTGCCTCGGCGATGAGGAGTCGGTGCGGAAGATCAGCAGCCGTAAGCTCTATGACCAGAGCAGGGTGATGATGAATACCAGTCGTCTGGAGCTCTTTTACTACGGCAGTGCGGAGGAAGCACGGGTAACGGATGCCCTCTTGGCGGCGTTTTCCCTGCTCTCCCGTGGGACCGTGGAGCCGATTCCGGCGCCGGTACGCCGGGCTGCGCCGGAAACGCCGCACGTGGTGACCGAGGAGATGGACGTGACGCAGGGGAAGTTATCTATGGGATTTCGCTGCGGCAGCACGGATGTGCCGGCCCTGATCTTGGCCAACCTTATGTTCGGCGGCTCCAGTAATTCCAAACTCTTCCTCAATGTGCGTGAAAAATTGTCGCTGTGCTACTATGCCTCCAGCCAGTATGCCCGGTCCAAGGGGATCCTCACGGTGTCGTCCGGCATTGAGACCAAGGACTATGATCGTGCTTACGAGGAGATCCTGCGCCAGCTGCAGGCCGTGCAGGAAGGGCAGTGGGAAGCGTGGGAGCTGGACGGCGCCCGCAGTACCATGCTCAGTGCCCTTCGTGCCCTGCAGGATGGACAGGGGGCCATGGAGAACTGGTATCTGGGCCAGACGGCCACCGGACAGACCGAGACGCCGGAGGAGCTGGCCGATCAGATCCGGAAGGTGACCCCGGAGCGGATCCAGAAGGCGGCACAGAGCATCGCCTTGGATACCGTATACTTCCTGAAGGGAAAGGAGGCATAATATGGAACGAATCAGCTATCCCCGGATCGGGGAGACGGTCCTGTGGCACACGCTGGACAACGGCCTGCCCGTCTGCGTCGTGCCCCGCAAGGGATTTGAGAGGAAATATGCGCTCTTTGCCACCCGATACGGCGGCATGGATATGCGCTTTGAACGCAACGGCCAGTGGCTGGACACCCCGGCGGGGATCGCCCACTATCTGGAGCACAAGATGTTCGACACGGCGGAGGGAAATGCCCTGCAGGAACTGGCCAAGAACGGGGCCGAGCCCAACGCCTTTACCAGCAATGCCATCACCGTGTACTATTTTGATTCCACCGATCATTTCTATGAGAATCTGAAAATCCTGCTCTCCTTTGTCTCAATCCCCTATTTCACAGACGAGAGCGTGGCCAAGGAGCAGGGGATCATTTCACAGGAAATCGGCATGATCGAAGATAATCCGGAGTGGCAGGTATACAAACGGCTCATGCAGGCACTCTATGAAACCAGCAGCGCCCGGGAGTCCGTGGCCGGAAGCGTGGAGAGCATCTCTCACATTACGGCCCAGACACTGTATGACTGCCACGAGGCGTTCTACACACCGGCCAATATGTGCCTTGTGGTGGTGGGCGATGTGGATGAGGGCGAAGTGGTGCGGCTTGCCGAGGCAGTTCTTCCTAAGGTAAGTGAGCCGGCTATTGCCCGAGATTACGGCGAGGAGGCGTCTTTGACGCCGGTCACAAAGGAGACACGCTGCTGCATGGAGGTGTCCATGCCCACTTTCTTGGCCGGATTTAAGTGCCCGCCGGCCCCGCAGGGACAGGAGCAGATGCGCTATCACATCATCGGTGATCTGGCCTGCGATATGCTGATGGGAGAGTCCAGCTCCCTCTATGCCCGACTCTACAGTGAGGGCCTTGTCAACGGAACCTTTGGCAGCAGCTTTGACCTGCTGCCCGGTGTTGCCTACGCCTATGTGGGCGGTGACAGCAAGGAACCGGAGACCGTGGTCCGGGCCATCTTGTGCGAGGCGCAGCGTGTGGTGAAGGAGGGCTTCGATCCGGACTATTACCAACGTGTCCTGCGTGCTAATTTCGGCACGGCGATCAAGGGGCTGAACTCCTTCGAGGGGGTGGCAGTCTCTATGGCGGAGGGCTGCTTCGATGGGTATGATCCCTACCGCTTCCCGGAGGTCTATGAGTCCATTACCCAGCAGGACCTGCTGGATTTCATCCGTCAAAACATCTGCGAGAGCCGCATGGCTCTCTCCGTTATCGACCCGAAGGAGGACGATTCATCTTGCAAATTATGACAGACAGCCCCATCCGGTTCCCCGGCTTGTTCGGCGACTGGACCTTTACCATCGGCTCAAAGGCACTGAATATCGGCAACGGCGTTTACTGGTACGGCATCCTCATTGCACTGGGCTTGGTCCTGGCCATGTGGTTTTGCATGGGCCAGCGCAAGAAGTACGGCATCAGCGAGGATGCGCTGCTGGATTCGGTGCTGTGGGGGATCCCCTGCGGCGTGGTGGGAGCACGGCTTTACTATGTGATCTTCTATTTGGACCGATTCCGTGATGCTGACGGCAGCTTCAACTGGGGCAAGGCCGTTGCCATCTGGGACGGCGGTCTGGCCATCTACGGGACCGTGATCGCCGTGGTGCTGCTGGCAGTGGTCATGAGCCGTCGTGGACGCTTTAAGCTCTGGGCCATGATGGATCTGGTGGTGATGGGCCTGCTCATCGGCCAGTGTGTCGGCCGGTGGGGCAACTTTATGAACCGTGAGGCATTCGGCGGGCCCACCACACTGCCGTGGCGTATGCAGCTGACCACTGTTACCGGACAGCTGGTGGAGGTGCACCCCACGTTCCTCTACGAGAGTTTGTGGAACCTGATCGGCTTGCTGCTGATCGTCTTTGTGGTATCCAAGGCTCGTCGCTTTGACGGCGAGAATACCTGCTTTTATTTCCTCTGGTACGGCATTGGCCGCTTCTGGGTGGAGGGACTGCGGACAGACAGTCTCTATCTCTTCCACTGGACGATTGCCGGGCAGCCCATCCGTGTCAGCCAAGCCCTGTCTCTGGTGATGGTGGTGGTGTCACTGTGCCTGCTGTTCTACCACATCAAGATTCATCCTCACAGCCCGGAGGAACTCTATGTCCATCAGGTGGCGGCCAAGGAAGCAGCCCGGGCGGCTGTGGAGGCCAATCAGGAGACCTCCGAAAAGGAGGAGCAGGAATGAGCGCAATTTTAATGGACGGCAAGGCTTTGGCGGCCAAGACCAAGGAGAAGATCCGTGACGAGGTGGCCGCACTGCCGCGCAAGCCCGGTCTGGCGGTGGTACTGGTGGGGGATAACGGTGCATCACAGGTGTATGTCCGCAACAAGGTGAAGGACTGCAGCGAGTGCGACATCGCCTGCTATGACTATCATCTGCCGCAGGAGAGTACGCTGGAGGAGCTGCTGGCCCTGATCGGCCAGCTGAACGCCCGGGAGGACGTGGACGGGATCCTGGTGCAGCTGCCGCTGCCGGAGCAGATCCCGGAAAAGCCGGTGCTGGAGGCCATTGCCCCCGAGAAAGACGTGGATGCCTTTCACCCGGAGAACATGGGACGCCTTCTTCGGGGAGATGCGGTCTACCAGCCCTGCACCCCCTCCGGCGTGATGGAACTGCTGAAGGAATATGCGGTGGATCCCGCCGGGAAACACTGCGTGGTGGTGGGGCGCAGCAATATCGTGGGCAAACCCATGGCCTTGCTGCTGATGCAGGAAAACGGCACGGTGACGGTCTGCCACAGTCGCACCAGCGACCTGAAAGAGCAGTGCCGGCAGGCCGACATTCTGGTGGCTGCCGTAGGCCGGGAGAAGCTGATCACCGCTGATATGGTGAAGGCGGGGGCCGTGGTGATCGATGTGGCCATGAACCGCAATGCAGAGGGCAAGCTGTGCGGTGATGTGGACTTCCTCCCCGTGGCGGAGAAGGCTGCGTATCTCACGCCGGTTCCCGGCGGTGTCGGCCCCATGACCCGTGCCATTCTGATGAAAAATACCCTTTGTGCGTCCAAAAGACGGCAGAAGGTCTAAAAAAAGAGACCGTATTCTGAACGAATACGGTCTCTTTTTGCGTCAATAGGAACCGAAGGTGCAGTTGGGGAAGTGACAGACCTTGCACATCTGGCAAAGACCGCCGTCTCCCAAGCGGATAAGATCCTCTTTGGTCAGAGGAAGCCCGGTGTAGATCTGGGGCAGCAGCACATCGAACATGGTGGTGGGCAGGCTGATGGCCGCCCCGGGGACCCCGATGATGGGGATGTCGCCCCAGTAGGCCATCAGCGTCATGTTGCCGGGCTGTGCCGGTACGCCGTGGCTGATGATGTGTGCCCCTAAGTTGCGGATGGCCGTGGGCGTCACATCGTCCGGGTCCACCGACATACCGCCGGTAAAGATGAGAAAGTCGGCCCCCTGCGCCACATAGCGCCGGGCGGTCGTCTCGATCATGGACGGATCGTCGTCGCAGAGGGTGACGCCCAGAATCTCGCCGGGATAGGCGGCCAGTTTTGTACGCACCACCGGTTCAAACTTATCTTGAATGCGGCCGGTGTACACCTCTGAGCCGGTGATGATCACGCCGACGCTGCGGGGATGATAGGGCAGCAGCTCAAAGAGCTTTTTACCCCGGCACAGGGCCTCGGCCTGCCGGATCTGGGTCTCCTGCGTCACCAGTGGCACGATGCGCATGGAGGCCAGCCGTGCGCCCTCTTCCACCGGGTAGTGATCCGGCAGCGTGCAGATGGTGATGTCGCCGATGGCGTTGATGTCGTGAAGGAGGGCGTTGTTTACCCGGAACATTCCACGCTGCCGGGCCAGCAGGACTACCTTTCCCTCGGAAGGATCGGTATAGGCAGCGCCGTCCACCGGCGCCATGGCCGCCAGGCGGAGAGCACAGTCCTCTTCATGGATCTCTCCGGCGTTCTCCTCCCAGACGAACACGGTCCTCTTTCCTAAATCCAGCAGCGGCTCGATGTCCTGCGCTGTGATCACGTGGCCCCGGTGAAAGGCGGCCCCCTTGAACCCGTCCCGCATGGCGGTGATGTCGTGACAGAGTGTCATGCCAATGGCGTCTTCGACCCGAATCTTTTTCATACACAGTATCCTTTCCGTGGCAGCATTGCCGCCGGCAATGCCGGATGCATCGATACTATTATAATACAGGCGTCAAGCGGAAAAATATGTTGTCCGAACAACGAAAACGGGATATAATGGAGGGAAGAAACCAAGGAGGGATGCGGAATGACCGAGGAGCAGGCGCTGCAGCGCTGTGAGCTGTTTGCCGGGCTGCCGGAGCAGGTGCGAGACATTGTCTTGCAAAAGGGGACGGTGCGTCTCTATGCCAGGGGACAGGTGCTCCTTACGCCGCAGGAGAGGCTGGATCAGTTGGGAGTGGTGGTCACAGGGCGGATTCATCAAATGCATATTTCTCCGGACGGAGAATACCAGCTAATGGCGGCCATCGATCCACCACGGATACTGGGGGCGGATCTTGTGTGCACCCGGACACGGCTGGCCCCCTACCATTTGCTGGCTGCCGAGGTCACCCGGGTCTTTTGGTTCCCCGGCGATCTATGGGACGGGGACCTGCTTCCGTGGAAAATGGCACTTTTGGAGCGGCTGGTGCAGATTGTTTCCCACATCAATATGAAAAAAGAGTATCGCTTGGCCATACTTGCACAACGGGGATTGCGGCAGCGCATCCTGACGTATCTGACCATGCAGGCGGACAAGCACGGCACGGCTACGGTGCGTGTGCCCTTTTCCAGAGAGGAGATGGCGTCCTTTTTATGCGTGAACCGCAGCGCCCTGTCCCACGAGCTGAGCCGTATGGCGGCGGAGGGGCTGATCGACTTTCACAAGAATGTCTTTACACTGCACAACTGGGAAAAGGGGCGGGAGGGGCTGTGCCCATAAGCGGGGCGACATCCTTGGGCAGAAGCTACCGACCTCCAACGGATTGTGGCAATTTCACCAAAATGCAGACCTGATTTTTGGTATATAAATGGACATAAAAGGAAGAATTTTTCCGAGAAACGTAAAAAAATCCTGTTTTGACAGGTGTACAAAGGAAAGAGTTTCGTGTATAATAAAAGTTGTATCAAGTACAAGTGAGCGCCCCCGCAGTGGGGCGAAAACTCTTTTTCGCCTCCGGAACGGGCGGAGAAGGGGAGAGCAAACAGAAGGAAACCGATCATTGAGGGAAGTAGGAGGAACGAATGCCAAAGAAGTTTTCCAAGATCCTGGTAGCGAATCGCGGAGAGATCGCCGTGCGCATTTTCCGTGCTTGCTACGATTTGGAGCGCCACACGGTGGCCATCTATTCAAACGAGGACAGCAACGCTCTTTTCCGTACCAAGGCGGACGAGGCCTATCTCATCGGTGAGAATCAGTCACCGCTGGGGGCCTATTTGGACATTCCGGCCATCATCATGCTGGCCAAGCGCCGCGGCGTCGAGGCGATCCATCCCGGCTACGGTTTTTTGTCGGAGAACGCCGAATTTGCCAAAGCGTGTGAGGAGAGCGGGATCAAGTTTATCGGGCCTCCGTCCCATGTGCTGGCCCAGATGGGCGACAAGCTGGCGGCCAAGGCTACGGCCATTGCCTGCGGCGTGCCCATTATCCCCGGTTCCACCGTCCCGCTGGAGAGTGCGGAGGACGCAGTTGCCAAGGCGGAGGAATATGGTTTCCCGGTTATTTTGAAGGCAGCTGCCGGCGGCGGCGGCCGTGGTATGCGCCGCTGCGACAGCGCAGAGGACGTGCGCCGTGAATTCCATCTGGTGAAAAACGAGGCCAAGAAGGCCTTTGGCAACGAAGATATTTTTATCGAAAAGTTTCTGGTGCAGCCCAAGCATATTGAGGTGCAGATCCTGGCCGATGAACACGGCAATGTGATGCATCTGGGCGAGCGCGACTGCTCGCTGCAGCGCCGCTATCAAAAGGTGGTGGAGTATGCGCCGGCATGGTCGGTCCCCAAGGATACCATCGAGGCGCTGCGGGCCGATGCCGTGAAAATTGCCAAGCACGTGGGCTATGTGAACGCCGGCACCGTGGAGTTTTTGGTGGACAGCACCACCGGCAAGCACTATTTCATCGAGATGAATCCCCGTATTCAGGTGGAGCATACCGTCACGGAAATGGTCACCGGCGTGGACTTGGTGCGCGCTCAGATCCTGGTGGCAGAGGGCTGTCCGCTGTCTGATCCCCGCATCGGTCTGACCTGTCAGGAGGACCTGCACATCAACGGCTATGCCATTCAGTGCCGTGTCACCACCGAGGACCCGGCCAACAACTTTGCCCCCGATACCGGACGCATTGCGGCCTACCGCTCCGGCGGCGGATTTGGCGTGCGTCTGGACGGCGGGAATGCGGCCACGGGCACCATCATCTCTCCGTACTACGACTCCTTGCTGGTGAAGGTGACATCGTGGGACAACACTTTTGAAGGTGCCTGCCGCCGGGCGGCCCGTGCCATCAGTGAAGAGCACGTCCGCGGCGTAAAGACCAACATTCCGTTTATCACCAACATCCTTACACATCCGGTGTTCCACGCCGGCGCCTGCCACACCAAGTTCATCGACGATACGCCGGAGCTGTTTGATCTGGAGGACAGCCGTGACCGTGCCACAAAGGTGCTGCGCTATATCGGCCAGATCCAAGTGGATCAGCCCGATGCCGTGCACTACCAGTACGATGTGCCCCGGTTCCCATTGCCGCAGGGCAAGCCCCTGTCCGGATTGAAGGAAATGCTGGACACCAAGGGGCCTGATGCGGTGAAGCAGTGGGTGCTGGATCAGAAGAAGCTGCTCATCACCGATACCACCATGCGTGATGCCCACCAGTCGCTGCTGTCCACTCGGATGCGTACCCGTGATCTGGTCAAGGGCGCCGATGGTGTGGCGGAGATCCTCAACGACTGCTTCTCGCTGGAGATGTGGGGCGGGGCCACCTTTGATACGGCATACCGTTTCCTCCACGAGTCTCCCTGGGAGCGTTTGGATATGCTGCGGGAGAAGATCCCCAACATTCCGTTCCAGATGCTGTTGCGTGGGTCCAACATGGTGGGCTACGCCAACTTCCCGGACAATCTGGTGCGGGAGTTTATCAAGGAATCGGCCAAGTCCGGCATCGATATTTTCCGCGTGTTTGACTCGCTCAACTGGCTGCCCGGTATGGAGGTGGCCATGGATGAGGTGCTCCGGCAGGGCAAGATGCTGGAGGCGACGGTGTGCTATACCGGTGACATTCTCGATCCCAAGCGGGATAAATACACCTTGCAGTACTATGTAGATCTGGCCAAGGAGCTGGAGCGCCGCGGTGCGCATACCCTGTGCATCAAGGATATGTCCGGCCTGCTGAAGCCCTATGCCGCCAAGAAACTGGTGTCCACCCTCAAGCAGGAGGTGGGCCTGCCGATCCATCTGCATACCCACGACACCACGGGCAATCAGGTGGCCACGTATCTGATGGCGGCGGAAGCCGGCGTGGATATTGTGGACTGTGCCACGGCCTCGCTGTCCAGTCTTACCAGTCAGCCCTCTCTCTCTGCTGTTGTGGCGGCACTGGAGGGGCAGGAGCGGGATACCGGTCTGGATGTGCGGGAACTGCAGCGTCTGGACAACTACTGGTCGGATGTTCGCCTGCGCTATCGCAACTTCGACGAGGGGCTCCGCAGCCCCACCACCGACATCTATCGCTATGAGATCCCCGGCGGTCAGTATACCAATCTCTATCCGCAGGTGGTGTCTTTAGGTCTGGGCGCTCGGTTTGAAGAGGTCAAGGAAATGTACAAGACGGTCAACGATATGCTGGGCGATCTTGTCAAGGTGACGCCGTCGTCCAAGATGGTGGGCGATCTGGCCATCTTCATGGTGCAGAACGATCTGACTCCGGAGAACATCGTAGAGCGGGGCAAGAGCCTGTCTTTCCCGGACTCGGTGGTGTCCTATTTCAAGGGCATGATGGGGCAGCCGGCCTGGGGCTTCCAGCCGGAGGGGCTGCAGGAAGTGGTCCTGAAGGGCGAAAAGCCCATCACCTGCCGCCCCGGCGAGCTGCTGCCTCCGGTGGACTTTGAAGAGGTCCGGGCCAAGATGAGCTCCTTCATGGGAGACGAATCCATCAATATGCGCGCCATGCTGTCCTACTCCATGTTCCCCAAAGTCTACGAGGACTATCGTATGCACCGCAAGGAGTATGGCTACATCACCCGCATGGGCAGCCATGTCTTCTTCAACGGCATGGAGGAGGGCGAGACCAATAGGATCAACATTGCCGACGGCAAGACGCTGGTGATCAAGTATCTGGGCCTCGGCGATCAGAACGAGGACGGCACCCGCACGGTGAACTTTGAACTCAATGGAATGCGCCGTGAGGTAGCCGTACCGGATAAGAACGCGGTGGACAAGGGCCGTACCGTCCGGATGGCCGACCCTGAGGATAAGAGTGAGGTGGGCTCCTCCATCCCCGGCATGGTATCCAAGGTCAACGTGAAGCAGGGCGATCTGGTGGAAGAAAATCAGGTGCTGGCCGTCATCGAGGCCATGAAGATGGAGACTTCCGTGGTGGCCCGTATGTCCGGTGTGGTGGACGAAGTACTGGTCAGCGACGGGACTTCTGTAAAGGCCGGCGAACTTCTGATGACAATCCGTGTAAAGGAATAATCGCATACATTGATTTCGGCTGCAAAATAATGCAGAACAACAAGGCAATGCCGAAAACCCCCTGCTGTCCATGGGCAGCAGGGGGTTTTTATGTTATGCGGCGATCTGAGGGGCGTGAATTACTTCAGGAAACCGAGGGAGGAAATGAGAGGCAGCTCCTTGGCATCACCCTTGCAGATCTGGAAGAAAGCGATGAAACGAAGCACCGTCGTAATGCAGAAGCAGATGGCGACCAGGATCGGGACGATGACCGTCCAGAAAAGGAGGGCCAAGATGATGCCCAACAGCGCCTCCACCACCATCAGCTTCAGCGCCTGACGCAGGTGGAAAGCCACATAGTTGGAAGTCGTCTGGCTCAGCAGAGCGATCAGAATGCCAACAAAGGGCACAAGGTAGATCAGCATGGCGATGACCTTGTTATCGGAAATGTCCTTGCTGGTGAATTCGGCGGTATGGTCAGTGCTGTCGGTGAAGGGGGTGGACTGAGTGAAGCCGGCGTTCGAGCCGACAGGGGCGCCGCAGGCACCGCAAGTGCAGGCACCTTCCGGGATTTCATGTCCACAGTTCGTACAATAAGTCACAATCATGTCCTCCGTATGGTTAGATTTCTGCTCTCCGTTGAGCTGTGGGTTTATTATACGGGATGGGGCATCATCTGTAAAGAGGGATTGTCGAATTTTGCCATAAAATTCAAATGATTTTTTGTTTTTGGATAATAAGAAGGGAGTGGCGGGCGAGCAGAGTCCGAAAGCGGAACCCTATTTCAGAAAAGCAGAGGGAGAGAATGGGCGTGGAGGGGCACTGGTTTTTTGGATGAGAATATGCTATATTGGAACTGGTAATTTGCCTTTGAGTGAGGTGTAACATGAGTGAGATGAATGGTCAAAATCAACAACTCCGGCAGGTGCTGTCCCGGACCTATGCGGCGGAGGCGATGATCTGTGCCTTGGAGGACGTATCAGGACACGATGATGCCCTGTGCCGCACCGTCTGGTCGCTGTGCACGCCTCTGTTGGGGGTGGCAGAGGGGGAGAACTGCGAAACGTGGCTGTGCCGCCTCTGTGACCGGCTGAGCGACCGGATGTTTCCGGATGCAGAGCACCCAGCACCGGTGCTGACGGACGGAGAGCAGCTCTATCTGCAGGTGCTTGAGTCGCTGTTTTCGTGGCGGACAGGGGCGTTTGACCCGATGACGGATCTTCTGCCGCTGGAAGAGGATGCGGGGAAGGAGAGCCGTGTGGCGGCGCCGTATGAGCGATTTTGCTCCGCTGCCGCTGAGGCGCATTTTATGGCGCTGCTGCGGATCAGCCGCGAGGTGCGGCCGTTTGATCCGGCCTCCCATACGATCGGCGTCCATAATGTAGCCGTGCATACGGCGGCTCTGGCCAAGAAGGCGGGCCTGCACGTGGATCTTCCGCTGGTCAGTGCCGCGGCATTGGGCCACGACATTGGCAAGTTTGGCTGCCGTGGAGATGATGCCCGACGGATCCCCTATCTCCATTACTACTACACATGGCAGTGGTTCAGTGACAATGGGATCGAGGAGATCGGCCATATTTCGGCCAACCACTCCACATGGGATCTGGAATTTGAAAATCTGCCGGTGGAGTCGCTGCTGCTGATCTACGCCGACTTCCGTGTGCGTGGCAGCCGTGGGGCCGACGGAAGGGAGAAAATGGCCATCTACACGCTGGCCGAGGCGGGAGAAATCGTCTTTTCAAAGCTGCTGGACGTGACCGCGGAGAAGCAGCGCCGGTATCATACCGTCTATGAAAAGCTGCACGATTTTGAGCTTTTGCTGCACAGTCTGGGCGTTCCCACCGACATGGGGGAGACGGAGCTGCGCGCGGTGCAAACGCGGGACGAGTCGTTGCTCTCCTCCGAAGAGGCACTGCAGGCGCTGCGGAATATGGCCCTTTCCGGCAGTATCCGCCTGATGTACACCGTCAGCGTAGACCGCTCCTTTGAGCTGCTGCTGGAGCAGGCAAAGAGCGAGAAGAACCTGCACCATGTGCGGACCTACCTGCTGCTTTTTAACGAGTACAGTACCTATATGACCAAGGCCAATAAGAAAAAGCTGCTGCACTTCCTCTATGAGCTGCTGATGCACCCGGATGGCGATGTGCGGCGGATGGCCGGGCAGATGATGGGGCGGATTTTAGCCAACAGCGGGCCGAAATACCGAAAGGAACGCCCTGCCGCCGCCCGTGATGGCGGCATGATCCCCACCATGATGGCTCTGTTGGACGAGTCAGTGGAGCTCTGGGACAACTATGTGGAGGCCTGCCTCCATCCGGATCTCCGCATTTCACCCAAGCATGCGCTGCGCATCTCCAACAGCCTTAAAACGATTGGTGAGTCGCTGTTTGCGCACTGCGATGCCAAGGAGGCAGAGGCCCTGCTGGAACCGCTGCTGCGCAGACTGCTGACGGCCAAAGGAGCGGACCGCTTCGTGCTGGTGGATACGCTGGCCCGCCTGCCCTACCGCTATCTTCCGACGCAGCGGCTGGAAGAGGTGGTCGGCGCATTGGCGGCAATGCTGTCCGACGAGGAGATCAGCCTGCGTCTGGCGGTATTTCGCTGTCTGGAGAAGCTGCACGCACTGCCGCCGGTGCAGACACTGGTGGAGCAGGCCGTCCGTGACACGGCCCTGCCGGAGGGTGAAAACGGCAAAGTGCTCCGCTATATGCAGCATCGGGTACTGGGCCTTTCCACGGACATCCTCAGCGAGGAGGACGCCTCCGGGATGTATCTGAGCAACCTGAAATCCGCGGTGCACTGGACGGTAAAGCTGGCCCAGGTCTATATGCTCTTTGACCATGCACAAGCGCATCCGGAGACGGCGTTCCATACCGCCATGCACCTGTCCAACGTGCTGTGTGTCAGTGAGCATCTGCCGGTCAGGAAGGCGGCCGGAGCACGGCTTCTGGAGCTTGCTCCGCTGCTGAGCGTGGATCACGCCAATGAGATCACAGTGGATCTGCTGCGTGAGTTGGAGACGGGGCAGGATCAGATCTCCTATGTGGTTCCGCCGGTGCTGGGACAGCTGATGTGCCAGCTGCCGGACAAGGAATTGCGGGAGGCAGAGCTGTTCCTTGAAAATCAGGTGCACGGATCCGTGGTGCGTTCGGCTTGTATGGCGCTGCAGGTGGTAGGGGAGATGCTCAACACGCTGACCGAGGACGAGACGGAAATGACGGATCGGGGCCTGGGCCTTTTGATGATCGGTGTGTGCCACTACAAAGAGACGATCCACAGCACGGCGCTGCAGGTACTCTGCCGTGATGTGCTGGGCAGTTCTCGGATCTCCCTGCGCCGTCGGGGGGCCATGCTGGTGCGGCTGCATAAGAAGCTGCTGACCATGCTGACAGAGGCCCGACCGGGGCAGCTGACCTTTTTTAATGCCGCCGCCATGCTCAATCACCTCTACCGCTTTATCGTGGAGTATCAGGTGCAGGTGGGGCCTCTGGCGTTTCCGGCGCCGAAGCCGGCGGCCTTTTTCCCCGGCACATTCGATCCCTTTTCCGTGGGACACCGACAGATCGTGGAGGAGATCCGCAAACGGGGATATGAGGTCTATCTGGCCGTGGACGAGTTCTCGTGGAGCAAAATGCCGCTCCCCAAGCTCCTGCGGCGCAAGATTGCCGCCATTTCCACCGCCGACCAGTGGGATACCTACCTCTTCCCGGATGATGTGCCGGTGAACATTGCCATGCCGGAGGATCTTGCGAAAATGGCGCAGCTGCTGCCGGGCCGCGAGGTGTGGCTGGTGGCCGGCAGCGATGTGATCTACCATGCCTCCGCCTATCGGGGAGAGCAGCCGGGCGGGGCGGCGGCGTACAACCATCTTGTTTTTTGCCGCAACGGACAGAGCGCGGAGCGAAAGCCGCTGGAGGAGATCATCCACGGACAGCTGAAAATCCTGTCGCTGCCGCCCTTTTTTGAGGCGGTCAGCTCCAGCCGTATCCGTGAATTTATCGACCGGAAGCTGGATATTTCCATGCTGGTGGACCCGGTGGTGCAGTCGTTCATCTATGAGCAGGGGCTCTATATCCGCTCACCGGAGCTGAAAAATGTCATGACACGGCAAAAGGTGTATTTCCGCCGTTTTCACGCACTGGATGAGGCACAGCCGGCACCGATGGCCAGGGCGATGTCGGCAGCGGAGCGGCCGCTGGGCGTTCTGCTGTGCGGGCGGGAGGATCGGGCCGCACAGGGCTGGGCCGTGGGCCATACGCTGCAGGCGGCCGATCTCTACGATGTGCTTCACTCCATCGAGGCGGCCAAGTATGTGCGCCGCTACGCCTCGGGGCGGATCTTGATGATCCATGAGGTGATCTCTCTGGCACAGCGCACCACCGAGGCGTGCCGGGTGCTGCTCAATGAACTGCTGGCCCGCAGTCTGGAGCGGGATCACACCTATGCGCTGTGCCGCTGCGCCCCGGAGGATGAAGCGTTGCGAGGAGCATTGGATCAGATGGGCTTTGTGCCAGTGGCCAGCTGCAACGACATCTTCTATGTGGATATGCGTGCTCCGGTGATTTTGCTGCAGGATGTGCTGTTGGGGCTGAAAAAGCCGCATCAGGAGGATGCAGAGGTGAAGGCCGCCGTCATGGCCACACGGCCGAAGCTGCGGGGGGCGCTGCTGCAGATGTTCCCAGGAAAACTGCTGTTGTGCTTTGACTCGGAGATGCTCAACCAAGCGGTCATGGAGCGGGTGGAGCGTATCAACGGCGTACAGGATGTACCGGAGGGGGTGCGCCGTCTGGGGCCGTATATGTGTGTGCCCTACGGCAAGATCCTCTCCAATGAGATCGTGCCCAATACGGTCACGAAAACCCTTCACGCCGAAAAACGGTTTACCCCAGATATGAAACGCTTTGAGATCATGGAGTATCCCGGCTACTCACCGCTGAAAAATCAGGTGCGGACGCTGAAATCCTTCCATCGTCCGGTGCTGCTGGTGGACGATCTGCTCCACAAGGGCTACCGGATCGACCAGTTGGACCGGGTGTTCCGGGAGGAAAATTTGCAGACGGAACGCACCATCGTGGCCGTCATGTCCGGCTATGGACAGGATCTGATGCGGGTGCAGGGGCGGAAGGCGGAGTGTGAGTACTTTATTCCCAACCTCCACTACTGGCTGACGGAGAGCCTGCTCTATCCCTTCATCGGCGGTGACAGTGTCATCGGCCGCTCGATCACGGAGCGGATGCTGCCCTCCATCAATTTGATCCTGCCGTACTACTATCCCAATTTCCTGCGGGACGTGGAGGATCGGGCCATCCGTGTTTTCAGCCGGGTGGCGATGGAGAATGCGTTGGAAATCATGCGTGTGCTGGAGCGCCGGCATCAGGAGATCTTCAACACCACCTTGACCATCCGGCGGCTGCGTGAGGCGCTTTTACAGCCACGGCTGCCTGACGAGGGTAATTGTATGCACTATAATTTCCACTTGCCGGCCTCGGCCTATCTGGAAGAAAATTTGACACTGATGCAGCGGATCTGCCGCAGAGAGGAGAACGGGGATGATCTATAAAAAATGGCAGGGGGTGTGCCTATGCGGAGCGGCGGAGGAGATGCCTTCTGATGCCGAGCCGGTGGCCGAGCCGTTCGCCCCGCTGGTATTTCTGGTGCGAAGAGAGGGATGTAAGAACCGGGGGCTCTACGCCATCACCGCACTGGAGCAGCTGGAGGAGGCGGAGGGCGTGGAGTGCCTGACCGTGCAGGCGCCGCAGCCGGGCGGCGCCTTGGTCGCACTGGTGGCCCAAAAGGGTGCCACTGTCCTCAATACAGCGTTCAGTAATGCGTTCCGTGTTTTGGACACCTATCTTCACCCCAAGCGTCGGGGCTTTCGCATAACGCTGGTGGGGCTGGGGGATGTGGGCGGCACAGGGCCTCGTTGGGATCATAGACGGCGATCTCGTCGATCTCATGCCC
>JAHHSI010000027.1 GCA_020025275.1 Oscillospiraceae bacterium
GCCCCAACAGGCCCCCCGCCACACAGCCAAAGGTGGCCCCCACGAAAAAGGAGGGCACCACTTCACCGCCTTTAAAGCCAAAGCCAATGGTGATGGCGGTAAAGATAACCTTCAGCAGCCAGTCCCATCCATGGGCTGTCCCCTGAATGGCCGCCACGATGCTCTCCATACCGGCTCCGTTGTACCGAGTCCCCAGCAGCAGCGTCAAGCCAATCAGTATCGTACCGCCAAGCACGACTCGCACCCATGCATTCGGAACTGCCTTGACCGCCCAATGCTCCATGATGTGCAGTCCACGGACAAAGATAATACTGACTACTGCACACAGGATCGACAGTACCAATACCCGCAGCAGCGTGGTCACCTCCAGGTCCGGCATAGCCACCGTAAAGCGTGTCGGCGGCACACCCATAAGGCCGGACACGAAGTAGGCCGTCACTGCCGCCGTCAGTCCCGGCACCAGGCCGGCGTAATAGATCGCACCCACGCTGATGACCTCCAAGGCAAAGATTGTGGCCGTCAGCGGTGTTCCGAAGAGAGCCGCAAAAACACTGCTCATCCCGCATAATGTAGCTAAGGGCAGATCTTTTTCCCCTAAGTGAAGCAGGGATCCTGTCTGGTATCCAATGCCTCCGCCGATCTGCAGGGCCGCTCCTTCCCGTCCGGAGCTGCCGCCGCACAGGTGAGTCAGCACCGTGGATACGAAGATGACCGGAACCAGCAGCAGCGGCACATCCGAGCCGAAATGCACCGAATCGATCACGGCATTCGTCCCCTTGCCCTCGGTTTCGCTGAGCTGATACAGCGCCACGATGACAAGCCCTGCCAGCGGCAGGAAGTAGAGGATCCACCCGTTTTCCATACGAAACCGGGTGGCGTAATCCACACCCAGATGGAAAAGGGCCCCGACAACACCGCCTACGGCGCCCACAAGACCGCCCACCGCCATCCACTTGAGCAGCACAAGCAGATAGTGCCCCATGTGCTGCAGCCGTTCTTTTATCTCATGCAAGGTTCATTCCTTCCTTTCTCTCCTCATTCTATGGTATCTTAACACGCTCTGCGCATTCCGTCAAAAATTTTCCCCGATACACTCCCAGAAATTTTGTTAGGGTGTCAAAAAATCTTTTATTTCTTGTTGCGTCCGGTGCCTTTTTGCCGTATACTATAGGCAGCAAACCATGCCTCCGGGCAAAGTAAAGAAGGAACCATTCACACGACATATGAAGGAGGAAAACCAATGAAGTACGACCGTTCTTTTAACTTTTCCGCCGGCCCTGCCATGATGCCGGAACCTGTGCTGGAAGAAATTCGTGATGAAGTAATGAACTATCGAGGCAGCGGTACATCTGTCATGGAAATGAGCCATCGTTCCAAGGCATTTCAGCAGATTGCCGACGATGCCGAAGCGGATCTGCGGGCATTGATGGGAATTCCTGACAATTATAAAGTTCTGTTCCTGCAGGGCGGCGGCACACTGCAGTTCGCCATGGTCCCCATGAACCTGATGAAAAATGGCAAGGCCTGCTATATTGAGACCGGCGCATGGTCCAAGAAGGCCATCGCTGAGGCCAAGAAGTATGGCGAGGTGCAGGTAGTAGCTTCTTCGGCAGACAAGGGCTTCTCCTATGTCCCGGATTGCAGCGATCTGGATATTCCCGACGACTGCGACTATGTGTACATCTGTGAGAACGAAACCATCCATGGCTCTACGTTCCATACGCTGCCCAATACCAAGGGCCACATTCTGGTGTCCGACCAGTCCTCCATGTTCCTCTCCCGTCCCTGCAACGTGTCCGACTACGGCCTCATCTGGGCCGGCGTGCAGAAGAACGTAGGCCCCGCCGGCATGGCGGTGGTCATTATCCGTGAGGATCTGCTGCGGGACGATCTGGCCTCCTATGTGCCCACCTATCTCAATTACAAGGTACACGCCGATAACGACTCCATGTACAACACGCCCAACTGCTGGGCCATCTACTGCTGCGGCAAGGTGTTCCGCTATCTGCGTGACATCGGCGGCCTGACGGAGATGCAGCGCCGGAACGAGGAAAAGGCCGCCGTCCTCTACGACTTCCTGGACAGCTCCAAGATGTTCCGTGGCGCCGTGGAGCCCAAGGATCGCTCCTTGATGAACGTACCGTTCGTCACCGGAGACAAGGAGCTGGACGCTGAGGTGGTGGCTGCCACCAAGGCCGCCGGCTTTGACAATCTGAAGGGACACCGCTCCGTGGGCGGCCTGCGTGCCTCCATCTACAACGCCATGCCCAAGGAGGGCGTGGAAGCGCTGGTGGACTTCTTGAAGAAGTTCGAGGCGGAGCACAAGTAATTCTCTGCACCAATACGTCGCTTTGTAAGATCGCATATCGAAAAAGGGCTGCCTCCGGGCAGTCCTTTTTTTCTGCTGTCCCCTACTCCGTCATGAGTGGGATCACCATAACACAGGTACTGTGGCGCCTTCTCTTGAAATCGCTTAGCCGAACTGCCCCTGCATGCTGCCCTCCGTACTCACCCTCCCTGCCGTGCCGGCTCTATCTACAGGGCCGGCCGCATCGGCTGCTCCCGCTGCCCCTGTCTGACTGCCGCATCCGCCACACCTCCGGCACATCCGCCACACTTGCCCGCATCCGCCATTCCATCCGGAGTCGTCGTACCTACCACTTCGGCTCTGTCTGTCGCTCCTGTCATATGGAACGCATCTGCCACACTCGCCTGCTTGTTCCATCGAACCCCTGTCATGAGCGGCCGGTGGTCCTTCAGGGATAGACAGGCTTTAGCCCCGCCAAAGAAACAGGCAGCTGCAAGATCTCATGCAGCTGCCTGTCGTATTTCATTGTTGCCGGATCTCCGAAGCACGGCGGTTCCGCTGGCCTGTTATTTCCGAAAAAGACCGGCCAGCATGAAGTTCAGCAGCAAGCTCCGATCCTCGTCACCGCCCTCCGGCGGCTCCACCGGATCCGGCTTGGACGGCTTATCCGGTTTGTTGGGCTTGTCCGGCTTTCCGGGTTTTCCGGGCTTTTCGTGGTCATCTCCGCCGGGGATCTCCGGCAGTTCGATGGGCGGCTTATCCTTGTGCACCGGGCACAGAGGATCGCGGCTGAGGGTCTGCAGCAAATAGGCGTCGTCCTTGCCCAAGACCATCGAGCCGCCATCGGAGCTGCCGTCATAGGAGACCATCGGGCGGGCGTAATCCAGAACGGCTACCTCTTTCACATCCTCCTTGGGGCAGAACTCCGTGGCGATGTGCTTCCCCTTTTCACAATAGGAGATCATCTTGTGCATATTGCACGACTGCGTGGGCGCCGTATCCGCGGCCACCAGAACGGTTCTGGTGCGGTTGCCGCGAATATCCTTGGTGCAGGCATCGGTGGCCAGCAGACCGCTGTCGGCGCAGACCGTGACCTCAGTCAGGCCGGAAGCGCTGTGGAATCCGGGGTTTTCCAGATCCGCATGGATTCTGGACATGACCTCCCGCCACAGGTTGGCCGAGGGGTTGCCCCAGATATCGATTACTTCGTTGGACTTATAGCCGCACCACACCGCAGCGCTGTAGTAGGGGGTGAAGCCCACAAAGTAGCGGTCGCGGTTAGCATCGGTCGTACCGGTCTTACCGGCGGTGCTCATGCCGGAGAAATCCGCCTCCGTACCGGTACCGCTGGAGACGACTGTCTGCAGCAGATCCCGCATCAGATAGGCCGTGGTCTCCTTCATGGCCACGTGGGATTGCGGCGTATTGTCGATGATCACCTGTCCCTTGCTGTCCTCCACACGGACAAAGGTGCGGGGAGCGGTGTAGATCCCATCATTGACGAAGGCGGCAAAGGCAGCGGCCATTTCCTCTGTGGTCACGCCGTACTCCAGACCGCCCAGCGCCATGTTGCCCACCTGTTCGCTGTCGGTGGGGGTCAGGTTCTTAAAGCCCAGCTTCTCCGTCATGAAGTTGTAGGATGCCGGCGTGCCGTACATCTGATTGACTCGAACGGCCACACAGTTGGACGACCACTTGATGGCCTCCTGAATACTGCTCATGCCCTCAAAGGCTCCGTAGGAGTTCTTGGGATACACGCCATAGCCGGGCAGGTAGATGGGGTAGTCGTCAATGGCAGACGCGGCTGTGATGGTGCCGTCATCCAGTGCCGGAGCATAGGTGGAAATCGGCTTGATGGCCGATCCGCACTGGCGCACCTCGGTGGCCCAGTTCCAGCTTCGGTCATACTGCTTGGCACCCGTGCCGCCCACCATGGCCACAATGTTGCCGGTGAAGGGGTCCATCACCGTGATACCCGCCTGCAGCGGCTCTCCATTGGAGTCCGTATCGGACTGATAGCCGGTGTTTTCAAAGACCTCCTCGGCGATCTCCTGATACTTGGGGATCTGGGTCGTATAGATTTTAAAGCCCTTTCCGTAGACCATCCCCACCGCTTTTTCATGGGCGGAGCGCACATAGCCGTCCACATCGGCCGGATCATCGGACAGGTTGTAGAGCTTCACCAGTGCATCGGCCACATCGTCGATCACCTGATCGGTGAAGTAGGAGTTGTTGGCGGTGCTGATCACCGTGGGCTTCTCCTGATCCACCGGAGCCTCCACCTTGTTGCCGAGATTGGTGTATCCATTGGTAAATACCACTTCCTCGGCTACGGCGGCCTCATAGGTCACCTGATCGATCATCCCCTGATCCAGCATAGCCTTCAGCACTGACAGCTGCCGCTTCCGGTTCTCCTCCCGGCACCAGTCGGCACGCAGGGGATCATACTGGGAGGGGTTGTTGGTGATGCTGATGAGACACGCACTCTCGGCCAGTGTCAGATCGCTGACGTCCTTGGCAAAGTACATATCGGCAGCTGTCTGGACGCCATAGCACTGGTTGCCCAGATAGATGGTGTTGAGGTAGATGGTCAGGATCTCATCCTTTTCATAATCCTCTTCCAGCGCCAGCGCACGGTAGATCTCCGTGATCTTCCGCTTCACCGTGTTCTCGTTGTTGCCGGTGACATTTTTGATCATCTGCTGGGTGATGGTAGAACCACCCTGAACACCGCTGCCGGTGACGGTGCTCAAAATAGCACGCATGGTGCCGCGCCAGTCCACACCGTGGTGGCTTTCAAAACGCTTGTCCTCAATGGCGATGGTCGCCTGCTTGAGGTGCTCTGGGATGTCCTTACTGTCCACCAGAATCCGGTTTTCGTTGGCAAACAGCGTCTGATACATGGTCCAGCTCTCACTGCCCGGCTCCTGATAGTACAGTTCGGTGGAGATCTCCTGCGTGTACTCCGACACGTCCACTTCCACGTGCCCTTTCAGTACCGTATTGATGTAGATCATGAAAAATCCGGCGAAGATCGCCAGTGTCAGGACACCCACCAGACATACTGTTCCGACCCAGAACCAAACCTTCTTGGATCGATCGCCCTTTTTTTTAGTATTAGGCGTCTTTTTCGGCGCAGCGGGATCCTTGTGCAGCTTCTTTTGAACGCTGCCGGCGCTCTCCCGCACCTTGCGGGTAAAGCTCCCGGATCTCTTTTTGCGATTCCGTTCCTCCAAAACAAGGCACCTTCCTTTCTTTCTCTTTGGGATCGATGTTACCGCAAAAAGCGGCTCAGTCATTGCATATCTATCCACTATAAAAGATATTGTACCATGGTTGTCAAGCGTAATATGTCCTTATTTTTCCGAAAATTCCCTTCTCCGGCACGCTTTTTCTCTATATTTTCGCAGTCATTTGCATATTTTAAACACTTTTGCGCAGAATGACTCGTCTGCTCTTGCTTTTTTCCTAAAAATCCGTTATATTGCTCTTATCATCTTATCTGAGGAGGCTGTTGTTATGAGCGAAGATTTCGGCCCTAACTTCATCACGCTGACCGACGAAGACGGTCAAGCGATCGAATTGGAATATGTGGACGCCTTGGAGCTGGACGGTCAGACCTATATGGCGTTCTTCCCCACCGTTGAGGAAGGGGAGGAGGAAAACGACACCGAGGACTACGGTCTTGTGATCCTGAAGTCCGTGGTGGAA
Organism: Oscillospiraceae bacterium; assembly: GCA_020025275.1. Classification (GTDB taxonomy): domain Bacteria; phylum Bacillota; class Clostridia; order Oscillospirales; family Oscillospiraceae; genus Vescimonas. The sequence continues at coordinate 6,020 of JAHHSI010000027.1, forward strand.
AACGGCGAGGAACTTCTCTCCACGCTGGACAGCGATGAGGAACTCAACCGCGTCTATGACGCCTTTATGGAGCAGCTGATGGAGGACGAGGAAAATTCCTGAGCTCCTTCGTAAATTTCCCATTGCATTTTGCCGCTTATCTGGTATACTAAGGGTGTCACCAAACGGTGACTTCCTGTGCGGTGCGTGACGGGTCTTTTTTATCCTCACATTTCGTTATAGGGGATGTCGGATCAGTATGTGGTTTGCAGGCCTCCCGGCTGCCTTTTGCGGCTGGAAGTTGGAAGCAATAAAGCACGCTGGAGACAACCCACCTGCTGGTTTCTGGTGCAGGTTATAACTTGGCTCGCACGGCCAAGCGGGAAAGAGCCATCTGGCTTTTTAATCGGCTCGAGGTGATCCTCGAGCCGATTCTTTTTTTGCCCCGGCAAATATGTTCTCTTTGTGAATTCTTCGCATTTCCCTTGCGTATTCACGGAAAATCCTGTATAATCATTGGGTAACTTTAATAATAAGGTACAAACTACCTATTGAGAGGATTGACACAAATGAGCGCTTCAAGAGAAAAGAAAACGCGCCAGGAACTGGCCGCCAGCGGCATTCCTGACATCAAGGACATCCGGGCTGCTGAGGATCGCAAGAAGCAGCGTCGGAGCAACTGGCTCTACGGCAGCATTGCCATCATCTTCGTGGTGGTCGCGGCCGCGCTGCTGATTTGGAACTCCAATGTCATCCAGCGCAAAGCGACGGCCATGACGGTGGACGGGGAAAAATACAGCGCCGCCGAGGTGAGCTATTTCTACCGCTCGGCCTACAATGCCCTGACCAATTCCCAGTACGCCTCCTACATCGGTCTGGACCCCAAAAAGCCTCTGGATCAGCAGACGCTGAACGACACGGCCAAGATGATGCTGGGCATCACCTCTCAGGAGGAGATGACCTTCCAGCAGTATCTGATGGATTCCACGAAAAAGTCGCTGGTGGAGCTGACCGTCATGCTCCGCAATGCCGAGGCGGAGGGCTTCACCTTCACCGAGGAGATGCAGGCTGATGTGGATGCCACGATGAAAAGCGTAGACGAGGCCGCCAAGAGCAACGGTATGTCCCGCGGCGCGTACCTCAAGGCGCTCTTCGGGCCCAACATGACCACCGGCACCTTTGAAAAGGTCCTCAAGGACTCCGTGCTGGCCACCCACTATATGCAGAACCATCAGGAGAGCCTGACCTACAGCGACGAGCAGATCGACGCCTACTATCAGGAGCACAAGGCCCAGTTCGACGTGGCCGCCTATGACTACATCTATTTTAAGGGCACCGCTCCTGCCACCACCGATGCCGACGGCAAGAGCGTCCCTCCCACGGAGGAGGAGAATAAGGCCGCTGCGGACAAAGCGCAGGCTGCGGCCGAGGAGGCAATGGCCCGGTTCAAGAACGGCGAGTCTCTGGAGACCATCGCCAAGGACTACGACATCGCCAGCTACTCCAGCCAGACCGATGCGGCCAACTACGGCGACACCATGAGCACCTGGCTCTTCGATGATGCCCGCCAGAGCGGTGACTCCGAGATTCTGGAGAGCAACGGCAGCCGCTATCTCATGCTCTTCCACAGCCGCGGCCGCAGTGACTATAACACCGTCAATGTCCGCCACATTCTCTGCAAGGTGGACACCACCGGACTTGATAAGAACGCCGAGGACTACGAGAGCAAGCTGACCGCTCTCAAGGACGAGCAGAAGGCCAAGGCCGATCAGGTCCTGCAGGAGTGGAAGGACGCCGGCGCTACCGAGGAGGCGTTTGCCGCACTGGCTGAGAAGTACAGCGACGACGGCGGCTCCAACACCAACGGCGGTCTCTATACGCAGGTGTCCAAGGGCCGTATGGTCCCGGAATTCAACGACTGGATCTTCGATGCCAACCGTCAGGTGGGCGACAGCGACATCCTGTTCGTGGAGGCCAGCAACTACACCGGCTACCACGTGATGTACTTCTCCGGCTATGATCTGCCCTACTGGAAACTGCAGGTCAAGGATGCCATGAGCAAGGAGGATTTCACGCAGTGGCACGATGAGCTTGTCAAGGATGTCACGGCTTCCGAGAACAGCGGCATCAAGTATGTGGGCTGATCCGGCCTGAAAACGCAACATCTACCGAAAGGCCGGCGCGATGCGCCGGCCTTTTTCCACAGGAATACCACAAGGGAGATTTTCTATGCAGGAACAATTTGTAAGAACCGCCATGATGCTGGGGGAGGACTCCATCGCCCGGCTGCAAAAAAGCCACGTGATCGTCTTTGGCCTTGGCGGCGTCGGCAGCTATGCTGTAGAAGCACTGGCCCGTGCCGGCGTCGGCGAGCTGACACTGGTCGATCAGGACACGCTCAGCCTGTCCAACATCAACCGCCAGCTCTTCGCCCTCCACTCCACCGCAGGCATGGCCAAGGCGGAGGCCGCCGCCCTGCGCTGCCGGGACATCAACCCGCAGATCGTGGTCCATCCCATAGCCGCCACCTACGACGCCGCCCATCGTGAGATGTTTTTTCAACATTCCTATGACTATATTGTGGATGCCATCGATCTCGTCTCGTGCAAGCTGGATCTGATCCAGCAGGCACAAATCCGGAACATCCCCATCATTTCCGCATTGGGCACCGGGAACAAGCTGCAGCCGGAGCTTTTGCAGATCACCGACATCGCCAAAACCTCCGGCTGTCCTCTGGCCCGTGTCATGCGCCGGGAGCTGCGAAATCTGGGGATCCACCACCTCAAGGTAGTCTTCAGCCCCGAGGCGCCTGCGCCCACCACACAGTTGGAGACACCTCCTCCCGGCCGCCGCAGCGTCCCCGCCAGTGTCCCTTGGCTCCCCTCCTGCGCCGGACTGATGATGGGCGGCGCTGTGGTGCAGGATCTTCTCGCCGAAGCGTGTGACGACCGCTGACGCAGTGCGGCTGGCTTTGCCGGAGGAACTGCGCTATAGCCGCCAGAGCCGGTGGGCCGCACTCATCGCCGCTAAAGATCCGGAGACCGCCCTCCCCAACATGACCGCCCCGACGAACTGAGGGACGAAGCGAAGCAGGAGAAAGCTGCCCGATGGGCGGTATCTCCTGCGAGATCATCGGCAGCGTGATCGACAACGCCCAGTGCCCGGCATTGATTGGTCCAGAGCCTGAAGCGGATCGTCGAGATCAGCCGTGTTGCGGCTGCCATAGTCTAAACTGTCCGTTTCAAGCCGTAAATCCTCTTCCCCGTCAACCAATGATGCAGCAAAAGAGAACCTGTGGCGTACGTCACAGGTTCTCTTTTTGTCACGATTCGGTTGTCAAAACTACCATTCAGCTCCCGGCTCCCCGCCATAGGGCTCCCATCGCACTCTCGCCATAGACCCCCATCGTTCTCACCTCATTTCTCTCTTGAACGGTACGTTTATTCTCGGCGATGGAACATATCGGTACTGCCGCTCCATCGTCACGGGCGCTTCACTTCATGTACGGTTTTGCCCGCTCTGTCAGCTTACGATAGACCCGCTCCACCATCCACGGCTCTGTGGAGGCCTGCAGCGCCTCCTCCGGTGTAAACCAGCCCACGGCTTTGTTCTCGTCCGGTTTTCTCCGCAGGTCTGTCTCCTCAGCCTGCAAGAGGTAGGTCACATTCAGATGGAGATGGCTGGGCACATAGACGCCCCGTTTCTCATGGCCATCCACCGTCAGACATTCCAGAGAAAAAATACCGTCCACCACTGGGTGCAGATGGCGGACACCGATCTCCTCCTGCGCCTCCCGAATGGCCACCGCTCGCAGGTCCCGTTCTCCGTCGGCATGGCCGCCGGTCCACGCCCAGGCGTGATAGAGGTTGTGATAGGCCATAGCCACACGGCGTCCGTCCGGGCTGATGATCCAGCCGGAGGCCGTCATATGGGCCATGGTGTTGCTGCGGAGGTAGGCGTCGTCATAGGTCCGCAGGAAGCGGAGCATCATGGCCTTGTCCCGTTCTTCCTGCTCACAGCCGGGAACAAAGGCTTCGATTTCTCGGATCATATTTTCCCTCCTACTGCCTGGAACGATGCTCGATCAGCTGCGCCGTAATGGAAATGGCGATCTCCGCCGGTGTCTGGCCGCCGATGGGCAGTCCGATGGGCGCATGGACACGGGCCCAGTCCGCCTCACCAAAGCCCTGCTGCGCCAAATACTCCTTGGTGGCGGCGATTTTCCGTCGGCTGCCAATGCAGCCCACATAGGTAGCCGGGGTGCGCAGCGCCTGTGCCAACACTGTACGATCAGCCTCATGGCCGGGCGTCATAATAATGATGTAGTCCTCCGCCGTGATGCGGATGTGGTCAGCAACAGACTCAAAGTCGCCGCAGACAATGCGGTCAGCCTGCGGAAACCACACCGGATCGGCAAGGTCGATCCGTGGGTCATAAACCGTCACGGCGAAATCAACGCTTTTCAGGATGGGCACCAGCGCCCGGCTCACATGACCGGCACCGAACACGTAGACCATGGCGCCGCTGTGGATGGGCTCCACATACCACCCGTCTTCTCCCTGCGTCTGCCAAACTGCGTGGCTGCGGCACAGCGCCGCCACACCTTCGGGCGCGTGTGCAAACTGCAGACGGCGATCGCCGCAGCAAAAGCCCGTCTGCACCGCTCGTCCATGTTGCAGTTCAATGGCCAACCACACATTCTCCTGCGCCGCCACGGCCTGCGCCATGGCTTGCAGCAGGGAGATATCCGCTGTCCCCAGAGTTTGCAGCAGCACCGTCATATCGCCGCCGCACACCATCCCCAAGTCCGCCACCTCATTGGGTGTGAGGCGGTAGTGCTCCACGCAGCTGCCACCCTTGCGCCCCACTTGTCTGGCCAGCTCCATCACTGCCAGTTCCACGGCCCCGCCGCCTACGGTCCCCGCCGTGTGTCCATCTTCAAACACCGCCATATGTGCGCCTGCCCCTCGTGGAGTCGAGCCGGAGGAGCGCAGTACCGTGCACAATACCACCGCTTCGCCCCGCTCCAAGGCCGGAAGCATCACTGTCAGCAATTCTTTCATTGCACACCTCCTGTGGATTCTTTGCCCCCATTATAGTCGCTTTTCCACCGCTTCGCAAGGCGATTCACCGGTCTAAGGCTTCTAAGATCCGCAGAAACCCCTTCGTCAATGTCCCCGCACCGCAGACGGCAAATACGATGGCCAACTCTTCCATAGCCTCCGCCTCCTTTTCTTTATCGACAGCATAGCGGATTCAGGGTACAAAAAAACGGACAGTGTTTCCACTGTCCGTTGAACGCATCATTCGTCCGCTGCCTGCTGGCCCATACCGAAGTCATCCTCCACACTGGCCCGGTCACGGCGGAGCATATTCTCCATAACACGAATATCGCTGTCGATGTCCATGGCATCGGAACGATACAGATCATCCAGCTGCCGCTCAAATCCCTCCACAATGTTGTCCATGGTCCTGCGGATCTTGTTCTTGGCCTGATTCAGGTTCTCGCCGCTGATCCCCGCCTCTTCAAACTCGGCATAGGAGTCCAGCAGCTTCAGCGTGGTGGGCAGATAATAGTTCAGGAACGTGCTGGCCTTGGCCTTTTTCTCCGGCTGGCTCTCCACAACGCGCAAAATGCGCCCTGCGATTTCCTCCAACCGGTCGATCTTAGCGCTCAGCTCCGGATCGGCGATTCGATCATTGGCACCGCGGATCTGGCGCAGCACTCCGGAATAGCCGGACTCCGTCTCCTTAGGCGGCTCAGGCTGGCTCTCCTTGGCGAAGAAGTCCTCTGCCGCCGCAGAGGAGCGAAACAGCGTTCCGGCCCCCAGATCCAGATAGGCCCCTTTTCCCCAGAGTCCCTTCTCGATCATCTCCTCCACGTCTTTCTCCACACGACGCTCCGACACCTCGGCAGCAGCCGCCAGACGGGTGACGGGCACAGACTGCATATTCCCTGCGGCTGCCAGATACTTGGCAAAGCGGCGCATCCGGCGGGTCATGGACTGTCCGCCAACCAACATGGCAATACCGCCGCTGAGGAACCCGATGGCCGGGAACACCTGCTCAAAAAACCACCAGAGTTCATCGTATTCAATGGCGAACCGCAGCTCTGAAAGATAGCTCACTCCCATCAGTCCGCCCAGGGCAATCAGTACCGTACCTACGATCTTCAGGATCTTGGCGCTCTTGGCGGAGTCATCGGGGGCTCGGGTCACCTTGTTCATCGATTGCCGTGCCGCCGAAGAAGCGTTCATTTTGGCCGTCGGCTTGCCGCTCTTGTCCCGCATCAACTTGCGGATCAGCACCACAAGACCGATGGGCCACAGCCCCAACAGGAATAGCACACCGATGATGACCCAGGATCTGACCTCGCCGTTTTTGGCCGAGTTTGTTCTCTGTCCGGCCTGCTGTTGGGGTTGAAAACCGCCGTTGCTGCCGTCATACTCATACTTCATTCGCTCTTGCCCCCTCGCTTCTCCAACTTCCGCTTATTGCCCTTTTCATCCACCACCCAGGTGTTGTCCAGCTCCCGGTGGAGACTTCCCAGCACGGAGTCAATGTATTCCCGGCGCAGCTGCGCACGCTCCTGCACCTCCGCCTCGGTCAGCCCCTCCGGCGTCTTTGCCTTGCGGGCCAATTCATTAATGCGGTCGATCCGCTTCTGTTCCATATGCTTCCCCTCACAAATATCGTTTGATCGTCACGAAAACACGGCCTTTCTTTGTTGTCTGGCCCACTGTTTCCAACACACATTTCCCAAGTCCTCGCAGGCTGATCACGTCTCCCTGCGCCGCCGTACGATCCGGCTTGACGCAGCCGGTCCAGTTCAGCTGCACACGACCGCCCTCAATCGCCTCCGCCGCTTTGGATCGGCTGAGGGAAAATCCGGCAGACACCACGCTGTCCAGACGCAGGGAGGACACCGTGTCCCGGATCTCCTTCGTTTTGATCTCCGGCAACCGGATCTCCTCCGGAGTAATTTCTGTCAGATGCAGTTTCACCCGCCCCGCAGCGCTCCAACTGCCCAGCAGAAAATCAGCAACCGGCGCCCCGACCAGAATGTCGGCACTCTCATCGCTGACCAGTATATCGCCGATTTTCTCTCGGGTCAAACCCAAACCGATCATACTGCCCAAAAAATCACGATGGGTCAATGTATCCCCTCGGTACCACGTACAGCGCAGGACCCGGAGTGCGTCTCGATCCGGTTCCTCGGTCCAGTCCGGCAGGAAGTGGAGCTGGCAGCGCTCCGCCCCCTCATAGCCACCCCAGAAGAGGAACCCCTCCATGACACCCATGGCCTGCAGCAGCCGCCGGGCTGCCTGCTGCTCCTGCGGGCTGAGAAACGCAGTGACGGCGGGAATATTTTTCCCCCGGCAGCGGTCATACTGATCCCAGACACGGCTCAACAATAACCGCTCCTCACCATTGACAGCCACACGGTCCAGCAGTTCCCGCTTATTCATGCTGTGCCTCCAGATTCTGCGTATGATAGAGACGGGCATAGGTGCCGTTTTTGGCCATCAACTCCTCGTGGGTCCCCTCTTCGGCAATGATCCCATCCTGCACAACAATGATTCGATGAGCCGCACGAATTGTAGAGAGACGATGGGCAATAATAAAGGTGGTCCGCCCTTGGGCCAGCTGGTCAAAGGCACTCTGGATTCGGCTTTCCGTCACGCTGTCCAGTGCAGACGTGGCCTCATCCAAAATCAGCAGCGGCGGGTTCTTCAGGAAAATACGGGCGATGGCCACACGCTGCTTCTGTCCGCCGGAGAGCATGGCCCCCCGCTCTCCCACATAGGTGTCAAAGCCCTGCGGCATCTCCATAATATCCTCGTACAGCTCCGCCTTGCGGGCCGCCTCGGCCACCTCCTCATCCGTGGCGCCGGGCTTGCCGTAGCGAATGTTCTCTCGGATGGTATCGGCAAAGAGAAACACCTCCTGCTGCACGATACCGATACTGCGGCGCAGCGACTTTTGACTCACCTTCCGGACGTCGATGCCATCAAGTAAGATACTGCCCTGCGTAACATCATAAAACCGGGGCAGCAGCTGGCAAAGCGTACTCTTGCCGCCGCCGGAAGGCCCCACCACAGCCACCGTCTCACCGGGGGCCACATGAAGGCTGACATCGTGCAGGATCTCGTCCGTTCCATTATAGGTGAAGTGCACATGGTCCACATCGACTTTTCCCTGCACCTCATCCAGATCCACAGCATCCTGAGCATCACGGATGGCAGGCTCCATACGCATTAATTCCACAAAGCGGTTGAAGCCGGCAAAGCCATTGGTAAACAGCTCCGTAAAGTTGGCCAGCTTGCGGATCGGGCTGATAAAAGTTCCCACGTAGAGATTGAATACGATGAGGTCGATGTAATTGAACTCGTCCTTCATAATAAGCCAGCCGCCCACAGCCACCACCGTCACCGACAGCATGGTGACGAATAGCTCCATCACCGCAGTGAACTTGCCCATCTCCTTGTGGAAGTTCCGCTTGGCCGTCTTGAACACCTCGTTGATGGCATTGAAGCGGGTCTGCTGCTGTGCTTCGTTGGCAAACGCCTTGGTGGTCCGCACACCGGACAGACCTGACTCGATCTCGGCATTGATGGCACCGGTCTTGACCTTGGTGGCCTTGGAGGCCATGCCCATCCGGCGGCGGCAGCGGAACAGCACCAGCAAAAAGGTGGGGATCATAACCGCCACTACCAACGCAAGCCGCCATTGCATGGAGAACATAACGATCAGGGACCCAACGATCGTCACCACGGAGATAAAGACATCCTCCGGACCGTGGTGGGCCAATTCCGTCACCTCAAAAAGGTCCGTGGTCAGTCGGCTCATCAGCTGTCCCGTGCGGTTTTGATCGTAAAAGTCATAGCCCATTTCCTGCATATGGGCAAACAGATCCCGGCGGATGTCCGCCTCCACCCGGATTCCGAAGGTGTGCCCCCAGTAGGCCACCACGAAATACAGCCCGGCACGCAAAATGAAAGCCGCCATCACACAGACCATGACCGTGAAAAAGACATGGTACTCCTTATTCGGCAGCCACTGATACATGGCCGTCCGGGAGATCAAGGGAAACGCCAAGTCGATCATGGCGATGACAAAAGCGCAGGAAATGTCCAACAGAAAGATCTTCTTATGGGGCTTAAAGTAGGAGAAAAAGATACGCATCGGCGTCTTTTTTTGAAATTCTTTCGTGGTCATGGGTGCTTCTCCTTTATATGCTTTAGTATCAATAGATTATAGCATAGCTCCGTTTCAATAGCAAGGCGAGTACCGCTTCGTTCCCACCACAAAAAAGGCCCCCATCCCCCCTCCTACAGAGGGGAAATGGGGGATTGATCCGCTTTTACGGAGCGGTCAGTTGACTCGAGCAATACACGTCAGCTTCTGTCCGTCCACTTCGGCAATCACATTCGTCTTGCCGCTGCCTACGGCGGTCAGTTCACCATTGCTGTCCACCGTGACGACCGCAGTGTCCTCACTGCTCCAGGTGACGTTCTCCACCTTGGCATCTCCGTTGTTCTCATCGGTCACAAAGAGGGTGATCTTTTCGCCCACGTTCCCGACGGTAACATCGCCCTTGGTCCACATGGAGCCCACCACCAGCTTGCGCTCCGGCGCACTGACGGTCACCACGCAGGCGGCCGAGGTGGCGCCATCCGCTGCGGCGCTGATCGTGGCCGTACCGGCGGCTACGGCCGTTACCTGTCCGTTTTCATCCACCGTGGCAACGGCCGGGTCACTGCTGGTCCATGTCACCCGATCCACGCCGGTGGCCTTCAGTGTGACGCTGCCGCCGACGGTCAGAGCCGTCTGCGTCTGATCCAGCGTGATGGGCACCGGCTTTTTCTCCTCGCCCGGATCCGGTACCTTCGGAGTTTCCACAGGGGCCTTCTGCTCGATGACCGGCTTGGAATCTCCGCCCTTGAAGATATTGGCAATATCGCTTCCCACGAAGGTATAGATCAAAAATCCTGCCAGAAGGACAACGACGATCACCATGGCGGGGCCAATGATGCTGGGTGCCTTGTTCTGATGAACCCGGCGGCCCGGGTTCTTCGGCTTTTTCTTTCCGTTGTAAAACTCCTCGTCCTCCTGACAGAAGGGGCAGGTCTTATAGCTATCGGAGAACATCTCTCCGCATTTCGGACACTTCAGCAAACTCATGACAGTCGTTCTTCCTTTCTTCTCTGACTTGATGCCGTGCTCTATGGACAGCCGAGGATTCCCCGGCATTCGTTCTTTTATATCATACGGATTTATCATACAGATTTTTTCTCGTTACGTCAACTGGAATTCTCGGAAATTTACCCTTTTTTTACATGTTATGCGTTCCTCCCTTGCATTTCTCTCGTTCCTTTCCTATAATATAAAGGAATTATCTGTCATACTTTCCAGCGGAGGATCTAACTATGAACACAATTTTCATTGGCATCGCCGGCGGTACCGGTTCCGGTAAGACCACCTTGACGGAACATTTGGCCAACCACTTCGGTGCCAATATCAGCGTCGTCCACCACGATAACTACTACAAGCGGCAGGATCGGCCCTTTGAGGAACGCTGCAAGCAGAACTACGACCATCCTGACGCTTTTGATACGGATCTCATGATCCAGCATCTCAAGCAGCTGAAGGCCGGCCACTCCATCCACTGTCCTGTCTACTCCTATACCGATCACAACCGCACCGGCGAAACGGTGCTCGTCCAACCCACCAAGGTGGTGATCGTAGAGGGCATTCTCATTTTCCACGATAAGGCGCTGCGTGACCTGCTGGACATCAAGATCTTCGTGGACACCGATGCCGATGTGCGTATTCTGCGCCGTGCGCTGCGCGACGTGGAGGAGCGGGGCCGCTCCATGTCGTCCGTGGTACAGCAATATCTCACCACGGTCAAGCCCATGCATGAACAGTTTGTCGAGCCCAGCCGGAAATATGCCGACATCGTGGTACTGGAGGGCGGTCACAATCTGGTGGCACTGGACCTCATTATGCAGCGCATCGCCACCCACATCGCAGAGGACTGATCCGGCCCGCTGCCTGCCGCCGCAGTTCGCCGCTGCGGCACAAACCCGGAATTTGAAACGGGGAACGCTTTTTCTGCGTTCCCCGTTTTCGATGCCAGCGCACGCCAGCGGCGGACTCCCTGCAAAGCCCACTGCGTGGCCTGCGTTTCCACAACGTATACCCATATTCGGCGCAGTGCGGTCTGTCGCCAAACAGATACGCCGGCGTTTCCGCCGTGCGCTGCTTTGCCTCCGTCGCAGAGGGAGCCTTTCCTGTGGTCCCATGGAGGGAAACAAAAAATCCTGTAACCGTACGGTTACAGGATTTTTGATTGGTGCGCGAGGCGGGACTTGAACCCGCACGCCCGTAATGAGCACTAGAACCTGAATCTAGCGAGTCTGCCAATTCCACCACTCGCGCGTCTCAACAAACGTTAGTATACGGCATAGGCTCCCAGATGTCAAGCACTTTTTTCTCTTTTTCTCCATTTTTCTTTTTCCCTCTGCTTTTTCTCCCTTGGCTCTCTTGAGCCCCCCGGCGGCCCACGGCCGCTCTGCCCAAATAATTCTGCGCCCACCCTATACTTTCATCAGCGAATATGCTACAATATAAACAATTTCCGCCAAAGAATCAGGAGGGTTTTTATGAAATACAGAACGAAATGTCCCTGCTCCTTCCTTGCCCTCTCTCTGGTACTGGCTATGGTCCTCTCCCTGTGCACCGCCTGCGGGCGTCGGGCGGACGACGACTTCCGTGCCCAGATCCATTTCTGCGGCTCCACGTCGCTGGCCTCCGTCATCGCCTCCATCGGAGCCTCGTTTCAGGAGACCTACGGCACGTGGGACAAGGTAGACAGCCGCTTCCCCGCCCGGCCCATCGACATTGCCGTCACGTCCGGCGGCTCCGGCGACGGCCCGTCCAGTGTGGCCGACGGCACGGCCGATTTCGGTATGCTGGCCCGGGACATCAAGGACCGTGAGCGGGCATCTCTGGGCGAGGGCTACCATGACTATCCGGTGGCCTACGATGCTCTGACCATCTCGGTCAACCGTGCCAACCCCGTGGTGGGCAAACTGGACCAGCTCTCCACCGACACCATCCGCCGCATCTTTTCCGGCCAGCTGACGTACTGGGATGAACTGGATGCTTCTCTGGAGCACAAGGAGATCGTCCTGGTGATCCGGGATCTCTCCGGCGGCGCTGCAGAGGTCTTTGAACAGCACGTGATGCAGGGGACTCCCATTTCCGCCAATGCCATTCAATCCCCCTCCATGGGCGCACTGGCCGCGAAGATCGCAGAAAACCCGTACGCCATCGGCTATGCCGGCTATGGGGTGTACCAGATGAATCAGGCGGATCTCTTTGCCTTTTCCGTTGACGGGGCCGCCCCCACCGAGGAAAATATTCTCAATGGCAGCTATCCCATCCAGCGGCCGGTGCACTTTGTGACCAACCGCCCGCTGAGCGATGCCGAACAGGCCTTTGTGGACTATATCTTCTCCGAGCACGGCCGCACCATCGTCCGTGAAAACGGGTATATCCCGGCCTATTGAGCGTCCCATATCCCCACAGGGCTGTCGCAGTGCGGCAGCCCTCTTTCCGCAGCATCCCACGAAAGGAGACCTTGTGTATGACGACCGTAAAAGATGCCCTGTGGCGGTGGCTGTTGACTGCCGGGGCGCTGCTGAGTGTGGGCCTTCTCCTCTTTTTGGTGGTCTTTATGGTCAACCAAAGTCTGCCCGCCCTCCGGGCTATCGGGCTGGAAAAGCTGCTTCTGGGGACAGAGTGGCGCCCGGTGATCTATGACGAGGCACCGCAGTACGGTCTCTTCCCCATGCTGCTCTCCACGGTATATGTCTCCGCACTGGCGGTCCTCTTTTCTCTGGTGCTGGGGGTGGGCTGCGCCCTGTTTCTCGCCTGCGCTGTGGGGGATCGGCTGCGCGCATTCCTGATTCCCTCCATTGATCTGCTGGCCGGGATCCCCTCGGTGGTCTACGGCTTTGTGGGGCTTTATGTGGTGGTGCGCACCATGGAGCGCATGGGCCGTGCCGCCGGCGAGTCCATTCTGGCCGGCAGCATCGTACTGGCCGTGATGATCCTGCCCTATATGATCTCCACCTGCCTGCACACGATGGTGCAGCTGCGCCACGGGTGGCAGGACGCCTCCGATGCACTGGGCGTCTCCCGGTGGTACATGGCCGCCGAGTTGGTCCTGCCCGCCTCCAAGAAAGGTATTCTGGTCGGCACAGCCCTGGCCGCAGGGCGGGCCATGGGAGAGACCATGGCGGTCATGATGGTCATGGGCAATGCGGTGCTCCGCCCCACGCTGCTGGGGAAGGGGGAAACCATCTCCGCTCTCATCGCTCTGGAGATGGGGACGGCAGAGGTCGGCAGTCTCCACTTCAGCGCCCTCTACGCCGCCGGACTGTGTCTGTTGGTGCTGCTGCTCATGATCAATCTGGCCTTTTCCCTCCTGCGCCGCAAACTGGATCGGGAGGGCGTACTATGACGACAAAAACACGCTGGGTCCGGCTCTGGGCCACCCTTGCTTTTTTTCTTACGGTGGGCACGGTGCTCTTTCTCTTTGTCTATGTCTTTTGTAAAGGCGCCGGCGCCCTCTCGTGGGCATTTCTCACCCAATCTCCACAGGGGACGGTTCTGGGCACCGAGGGTGGGATCTTTCCCGCTCTGGTGGGCAGCCTTCTCTATACGGCCATCGCCGTTCTCTTTGCCGCACTGTTGGGCATCGCCACGGCACTCTATCAGGTGTACTACTGCCCCCACCGCAAAGCGGCCGAGGCCATCGCTCTGGTCATGCATTGCATGGCCGGCGTCCCCTCCATCGTCATGGGCCTGTTCGGCTACTCCCTTCTGGTTCTGGTACTGGGCTGGGGCAAATGCCTTCTGGCCGGCGGCATCACACAGGGCATCATGATCCTGCCCTTTCTGGAAGTACGTGCGGTCAAAGCCTTTCAGGAACTGGACCCCGCCCTTCTGGAGTCATCTCTGGCCTTGGGCGTATCCCGTGGCTATACGATCCGGCATCTGATATTGCCGCAGGCACGGGGCGCACTGGTCTCCGCCATGATCCTGGGCGGCTGCTACGCCATGGGCGCTGCGGCGCCGCTGATTTTCACCGGCGCCGTGCTGCTCTCCCGTGTCCCCACGGATCTGATGCAGCCCGCCATGGCGCTCCCTTACCATCTCTACACGCTGCTGACACAGGGGACATCCCCCACCCACGCCTACGGCACCGCCTTTGTGATGATGCTGCTGGTGCTCGTGTCCAATGCGGCAGCGACTTTTCTCACATGGAGGAAACTGAAATGACCGACGCAATCCTCACCTTCCACGACTTTGGCGTATCCTACGACCGAAAGCCAATACTTGAGCACGTGGAGGCCGCCATCCGGCCCCACCGCATCACCGCCATCATCGGCCCCTCCGGCTGCGGAAAATCCACCCTGCTGAAGGCCATGAACCGGCTGTTGGAGCGGGAGGCGGACGTGCAGCTCTTCGGCTCCATCCACTTTCAGGGAAAGGACCTGCAGACTATCCCGCCGGAGGAGCTGCGCCGCCGGATCGGTATGGTCTTTCAGTCCCCCACCCCCTTTCCCCTCTCCATCTACAAAAATCTCACCTATGCCCCCCGCTATGCAGGGATCCGCGATACGGCCCGGCTGGACCAGATCGTTCAGGACGCCCTGAAAACCGCCGGACTCTACGAGGAGGTAAAGGATGAGCTGCACCGCAGCGCCCGCACGCTTTCCGGCGGACAGCAGCAGCGCCTGTGCATCGCCCGGGCCCTGACGGCCCAGCCGGAGGTCCTTTTACTGGACGAGCCCTGTTCGGCACTGGACATGAAGAGCACCCAGACCGTGGAGCAGCTGCTGCTTCAGCTGAAACAGCGGTATACCGTGGTCATTGTCACCCACAATCTTTTTCAGGCCCGCCGCATTGCCGACGACTGTCTCTTTCTTCTCAATGGACAGCTTTGGGAACAGGGGCCTGCCGAGGCACTGTTCACCCATCCGCAGCGCCCGGAAACACGGGACTATCTGGCAGGGCTGTTTTCCTGAGCCGCCCAACAGCACCGGTGCTTGGAACAGATCCATGCCATGTCGTCCGAACTCCCGGGGTTCGGATAGGAGCCATTCACGACTTGCGTTGAAAAGGGAGCGGTAGTATAACACCCTACAAGCAGCCGCCTCCCTCCGACAAGCTTATGAAAAAAACGGCGTGACCGGAGTCACGCCGTTTTTTAGTACTACAGATTTTCACATTCGGAAGATCGTACTGGTTGAGAACCACCGACCCCGGTCAGTGCCTTT
This sequence comes from Oscillospiraceae bacterium, assembly GCA_020025275.1. GTDB lineage: Bacteria > Bacillota > Clostridia > Oscillospirales > Oscillospiraceae > Vescimonas. The sequence continues at coordinate 21,355 of JAHHSI010000027.1, forward strand.
TATAGCAACGCTCAGAAGGGCAGCTTCTGATCCTTCAGGAAGAAGGTAAATGTTCCCTGCCCGATGTGCTTTCCGTTCTGGTCTTTGATGTTCACATCATATACGCACAGCGTACGGCCGCTTTTGATCTCTCTGGCCTCAGCCGTCAGTGTGTCGCCGGCAAAGCAGGCACCCAAATACTGGTAACTTGCATTCACCGTGGCCGACAGCCGTCCATGGGTGGTGGAAGCAGAACCGGCCGCAATGTCGGCCAGTGTAAAGCAGACGCCGCCATGGGTGGTGCCGCCGGGGTTGAGTTCATCTTCCTGCACGGTCTTGGTCACTCTGGCATAGCCTTCCGAGATCTCCTCCACACAAATCCCCATCTTTTGTGCAAACGCGTTGCTCGATCTGCGATACTTCAACATTTCCTCAAAATCCATGGTACTGCCTCCTGTATTCTTTTTATCCTTGTCTGGCCATATCCCTCCGCCAAACATCGTTCACCGGATTGCGGTTCGGCTCCCTGCCGCCGGGAAGTAAAACAAAATGCCCACGCCATAGCGTGAGCATTTTTTGTTGGTGCGCGAGGCGGGACTTGAACCCGCACGCCCGTAATGAGCACTAGAACCTGAATCTAGCGAGTCTGCCAATTCCACCACTCGCGCGCGTCTATGCTGTTTTTAGAGAATGGTGCGAGTGATGGGACTTGAACCCACACGTCCTGTCGAACACAAGCACCTCAAGCTTGCCTGTCTGCCTATTCCAGCACACTCGCAAATCAATCCTCAAAAATCGAATGCTTGCTTATTATAACACTTCTGCAGCTTTTGTCAATAGCTAATCGAAACTTTCCTCCCCATTTTTTAAAATAGGGAGGTTTGTATTCTGTTCCTTTCTATGGTATACTCACGTTACAGTTGGGCCAGCACCTGTCCGATGGGAGCGTCGATCACCAGATCGGCCCCCACATCGGTACCGGTCTGTCCCTTATTGATCACCACCAATTTGTTCCCGCGGTAATAGCGCACTAATCCCGCCGCCGGGTAGACCACCAGCGATGTGCCGCCGATGATGAGCAGATCCGCCTGCCGGATATAGCGCACCGCCCGCTCCATCACGTCCTCGTCCAGCCCCTCTTCATAGAGCACCACGTCCGGCTTGATGGTGCCGCCGCAGCGGCAGCGGGGAATGCCCTGACTCTCGGCCACCGCCTCCACGCCGTAGAAGGCGTGGCAGCGCTCACAGTAATTGCGCAGCACACTTCCATGGAGTTCCAGTACCTCCCGGCTGCCGGCGGCCTGATGCAGTCCGTCAATATTCTGGGTGATGACCGCCTTCAGCTTCCCCTCCTGCTCCCACTGGGCCAGCTTCCGGTGGGCCGCATTGGGTTTGGCCTCCGGCGCCAGCATCTTGCTGCGGTAGAAGTCAAAGAACTCCTCCTTGTGCTGCACATAGAAGGTATGACTCAGCATAGTCTCCGGCGGGTAGGCAAACTTCTGGCTGTACAAGCCGTCCACACTTCGGAAATCCTTGATCCCCGACTCCGTGGACACGCCGGCACCGCCGAAAAAGACAATGTTCCGGCTGCTGTCCACCATTTCTTTCAATCGCTGTATTTTTTCATCCATGGCTGTCCCCTCCATCTCATTTTTCCGACAGGAGTTTTTGATATGAACATTCAGATTTTTGGTATGCGTAAATCCTTCGACACAAAGAAAGCCGAGCGCTGGTTCAAAGAGCGCCGCATCAAGTATCAGTACATCGATCTGGCCAGTAAGGGCCTCTCCGCCGGAGAGTACCGCAGCGTCAAGGCGGCCGTGGGCTACGAAGCTCTGGTAAACACGGACTGCCGTGCCTATGAGGAGCTGTACATGGCCTACATCACGCCGCAGGCCGCCGAGGAGAAGCTGCTGGAGTATCCGGAGCTTTTCCGTGCCCCCATTGTCCGCAACGGGAAGCAGGCCACCGTCGGCTTTCACCCGGAAATCTGGCAGACCTGGACCTGAGGACAGTATACCACAGACTCTTCTGCCACGGAATCCCCGACAGAAAAAAAGACCGCCTGAGGGCGGTCTTTTTGCGTACACGGCTCTTTATGCGTGGATATATGTATGTTCCACACGCACCACCGCATAGTAGCTGCCGGGGAGCAGCCGGACACGGGTGCGGATCTCCTCCTCGATGTCCGCCTCGCTCTTCACCGTGTCAAACGGCACGGCCACATCGAAGATCAGGTTCGTGTGGCTGGGCCCTGTGACCATACGGAAATCGTGGATACTGGCTCCGGCATCCACCTCCTGCACCAGCTTCTCCACACGCTCACGCATCGCAACGGTCTCCACATCGTTGGTGACGATGGGGTCCATGTGGATCACCGCCTCGCAGCCCAGCTCGTCGGCCAGTTCCATTTCAATACTGTCGATCACGTCGTGCAGCTCCAGAATATTGCCGTCCGACGGCACCTCGGCGTGGAGGGAGATCATCATCCGGCCCGGGCCGTAGTCGTGGACCACCAGATCGTGGATGCCGCACACCTGTTCATGGCCCAAGACCAGTTCCCGGATATGCTCCACCAGTTCCGGGGCCGGGGACTGGCCCAACAGCGGATTGAGCGTCTCCACCGCCGCCTTATAGGCCGAAACCAGAATGAACACGGCCACCAGAACACCGACCCAGCCGTCGATCATCACGTGGGTAAAATGGCCCACGGCCATGGCAATGAGCACGGCCAGCGTGGAGAGCGTGTCCGAGAAGCTGTCCATTCCCGTGGCCACCATGGCCGCCGAGTTGATCTTCTTGCCGATGGTCTTATTGTAAAAGGCCATATACAGCTTCACAGCAATGGACACCAGCAGGATGGCCACGGCCAGAACACTCACCTCCACCTCCGTGGGGTGCAGGATCTTATCAATGGAGGACTGGGCCAGTTCCACGCCCATCACCAAAATCAGCGCCGACACCACCAGGCCGGAAAGATACTCAAACCGTCCGTGGCCGAAGGGGTGGTTCTTGTCCGCCTTCCGTCCGCCCAGACGAAAGCCCAGCAGCGTCACCACGGACGAGCCGGCGTCGGACAGGTTATTGAACGAATCCGCCGTAATGGCAATGGATCCGCTGATCTGCCCGGCAATGAACTTGCCAATAAACAAGAGGACATTGAATACAATGCCCAGAACACCGCACAGCCGGCCATAGGCACGGCGCACGGCGGGGTCTCCGGTATTCTCCCGATGTAGGATAAACCATTTTGCTAACAGGGATATCACGATCTACATTCCTTCCTTTTTCTTCGTCTCTCTTCTCTTACAGCCGCTGCGGCCCACACAGTCTCCACAGCGTCAGATGCACACGTGTCTTTGTCCGTCTCCCGTGCACCATGGCCAACAGCGGCAAAACAGCTGCGGTCGTCACGCCCCGGCACGTCGGGAGCATCACTCATTGGCCGTGAATTTCCAGTTCCATCCGGCAGCACAGCCGGTCCAGATCCTCGTCGGTAGCCGCCGGCAGCCGCAGCCGACCGCCGCAGACCGGGCAGATCAGATCCACGGCATCCCGTCCCACACGGATGCTGTACTGCTTGCTGCCGCAGGTGCAGTGGATCCCGCCGCGACCGGCGATCTCCTTGAGTTCGGAGAGCACCTCATACATGATCACATTGTCGGTAAACGCCTCCGGGTCCTCGCTCTTCTCTTTCTCTGCCCGGATGGCCAGTCCCTCCAGGGCCGCACGCACCTGCTGCTCTTCCCCCACATAGCAGCAAAGCTGCCGTGTCTGGGGGCAGGCAAGACCGATCCCCCGGCCTTCCAACACGCTCTGTACGCTGCACTCGGCCTGATGGGTCTCGCCACACAGGCCGCAGGGCACCCACAGGCGGAACTTCACGCCATCTGTCTCCACCCGCAAAGACGTCTCACCGCACTGGCACTCCATATTGGCGGCCGCCGCCGACAGGGCAAAGCGGCTGCGCTGATGCATGACCACTTTGCCGCATTTGGGGCACAAGTAGCCAAAGCTACGCATCTCTTCCATACGATCCATACGATCTCTCCTCGCATTTCGTTATATTTAAACTAAAATATTATACTCCCTTTCATCTTATTTTTCCAGTCCTATTCCCGTTTTTCTCCGGCACAGACCATGCATATTTTCCGCCGCACAGGGTAAAATAGGAAAAAAGCACGAGAGGGGAACGCAACTATGCAAACAAAACGACTGGGACCCCAAACACTGCGGCTCTCCCACCCGCCCAGTGTGGTGTCCTTTGCCAACATCGGCGGGAAAATGGAGGGAGAGGGCCCGCTGGCCGATTTCTTCGACAACCTCTCCACCGACGCCTTCTTCGGCGAAAAAACATGGGAGCAGGGGGAGTCGGTCATGCAGCGCCGGGCGCTGGAAACGGCGCTGCACAAGGGCGGGCTCGCCGCCGGTGACCTCGACTTCATACTGGCCGGGGATCTTCTCAACCAGTGCATTGCCACAACCTTCGCCCTGCGGGATTTCCACATCCCTTTTTACGGCATTTACGGCGCCTGTTCCACCATGGGGGAGGGGCTCTCACTGGCCGCACTGCTGCTCGACGGCGGCTTTGCCCATCTGGCCGCCGCCATGACCAGCTCCCACTACTGCGCCGCCGAGCGGCAGTTCCGTATGCCCACCCCCTACGGCAATCAGCGCACGCCCACGGCCCAATGGACCGCCACGGCCGCCGGCTGCTGTATTCTGGGCTCGCAGGGAGACGGCCCCTATATCACCCACGTCACCTGCGGCAAGATCGTAGACATGGGGATCACCGACGCCAACAACATGGGGGCAGCCATGGCCCCCGCCGCCTATGACACACTTCGGGCCCACCTGCAGGCCACCGGTGAGACACCGGCGGACTACGACCTCATCCTCACCGGGGATCTGGGAGTACTGGGCCACCAGATCGTCACAGAGCTCTTTGCCAAGGACGGCGTGGACATGAGCCGCAACTATCGGGACTGCGGTATGCTTCTATACGATTTAGAGCAGCAGGATATGCACGCCGGCGGCTCCGGCTGCGGCTGTTCGGCCTCGGTTTTGTGCGGCTTTCTCCTGCGTGGGATGCGGCAAAAGCGCTGGAAGCGCATCATCTTTGCCCCCACCGGAGCCCTGCTCTCCCCCATCTCCAGCTTTCAGGGGCAGAGCATTCCCGGCATCTGTCACGCCGTGGTATTTTCCAATGAGAAGGGAGCCATACAGTAAATGGAGTATCTCAACGCATTTCTCTGCGGCGGACTTCTGTGCGCCGTAGGCCAGATCATCATTGACAAAACCGCCCTCACACCGGCCCGCATTCTGGCCGGCTACGTGGTGGCCGGTGTCCTCCTGCAGGCCGTGGGCGTCTACCAGTATCTGGTGGATTGGGGCGGCGCCGGCGCCACCGTACCCCTCACCGGGTTCGGCTATACTCTGGCCCGGGGTGTTGCCAAGGCTGTGGAGGAACAGGGGCTGCTGGGGGCCCTCACCGGCGGACTGTCCGCCACGGCCGGCGGCATCACTGCCGCCACCTTTTTCGGCTTGCTGGCAGCACTTCTGTTCCGGCCCGGCGAAAAGCGATAAAAGAACGTGACTTTTGTCCCGCCAGACAAAAGTCACGTTTTTTCAATCTTGTTCCGTAGGGGAGAGCACGATCACTTGCAGCTTGCGCTGCAGGGCATAGAGAATGGTGCTATACGTGCCGCCGGGCTGCCCGTCGTGGACGGCCAGCAACAGGGAGGCATGATCCACCATATAGCGGTTCCGCCGCTGCATACATCCGGCGGTATACGCCTCCTGCACCAGCGTCTCATAGTCGCACGCCGCCACCAGATGCTCATAGCGCCTCTGTTCCTCCGGCGACCAGCGCTCACTCTGGCTGGCGCAGGGAATAGCCGCCTCCACCGTGACATCGGCGTGCTGCTGCCGCAATTGCAGAGCCAGTTCGCAAAAATAAAAATCGCACCCTTCGGCCATACCGCAGATAAAGTGGCGGTATCCCTCCTCATAGGCGCTCTCCAGCACGTCGTGCATACGCCTCTTCAAATCGGTGCAGCGTGGATCCTGCTCATTGTGACCCCACGGCAGTTTGCCGGGGCGGTGTCCGGAAAAACAACAGCTGGTCTGCCTGGCCCGCATACGCTCATCCCCCTTCTACCCCTTCATTATAGAACAAATTTTCTATTTTGTAAAGACAAATTCCGTCCTTTTGTTGCAAATGACACTTGTTTTTTCGGTCATAGAACGATACTATGAAAGATACTAACGGAGACCTCTGTCTCCCTTTTAAAGGAGATCGCATATGACCCACAGCCAAAAAACCCACAAACTGGCCGTCACCGCCATGCTCAGCGCCGTGGCGACGGTATTGATGATGTTAGAATTTCCCCTGCCGTTTCTGATCCCACCGTTTGTCAAGCTGGACTTTTCCGAGCTGCCGGCACTGCTGGCCTCGTTTTCTCTCGGCCCCCTCTACGGCGGCGCCGTGTGCCTGATCAAAAATCTGTTCGCCTGCCTGCGCAGCACCACCGGCTGCGTCGGTGAGCTGGGCAACCTCCTGCTGGGCCTGTGCTTCGTGCTGAGCGCCGGATGGATCTACCGTCGCCGCAAGTCCCGCAGCCGTGCCATCCTCGGCTCGGCGCTGGGCGCCGTGGCCATGGCCGTACTGAGCATCCCTATCAACTACTGGATCACCTATCCCGTCTATGCGGCCTTTATGCCCATTGACGCCATTCTTGAGATGTACCGGCAGATCCGGCCCGGCGTCAACGGTCTTTTGGAGTGTCTGGTGCTCTTCAACGCCCCATTCACCCTCCTCAAAGGAGCGCTGGATGTGGTGCTGTGCCTGCTCATTTATAAGCCGCTCTCGCCGCTTCTCCATCGATGAAGCCCCTGCCCTTCGCTCCGGCGAGGGGCATTTTTCTGCTTTCCATCGGGAAATCGCCGTGCTATAATGGAACAGAGAAACGACAGGAAAGGAGCGGCAGCGCCCATGGATCGCGTGATTTTGCACTGTGATTTGAACTGTTTTTATGCCTCCGTGGAGCTGCTGCGCCATCCGGAGCTGCGGGAGGTGCCCATGGCCGTATGCGGCGATCCCACCTCCCGCCACGGCATCATTCTGGCCAAAAACGAACCCGCCAAGCGCCTTGGCATCCGCACGGCGGAGACCATCTGGCAGGCCAAGAAAAAAGCCCCCGATCTGGTCTTGCTGCCGCCCCATCACGATCTCTACCGCCGCTACTCCCGTCTGGTCAACGAGATCTACGGCCACTACACCGATCTGGTGGAGCCCTTCGGCATCGACGAGAGCTGGCTGGACATCACCGGCAGTCTGCACCTGTTTGGCACCGATGGAAAACAGGTGGCCGACGAGATCCGCCGCCGTGTGAAGGAGGAACTGGGGCTCACCATCTCGGTGGGCGTTTCCTTCAACAAAGTATTCGCCAAACTGGGCAGTGACTATCGAAAGCCAGACGCCACCACGGTCATCAGCCGGGAAAACTGGCGCGACATAGTCTGGCCTCTGCCGGTGGGTGCCCTTCTCTTTGTGGGCAGCGCCGCACAACAACTCCTCAACAGCCACGGTATCCGCACCATCGGCCAACTGGCCGCCTGCGCCCCGGAGCAGTTGGAGGCGCTGCTGGGCCGGCAGGGGTATCAGCTCCACCGCTACGCCAACGGTCTGGAGGACGCTCCCGTTCGTCCCCAGCACCAACGTGAGCCGGTAAAATCTGTGGGGAACGGAACCACGTTCGCCACGGATCTGACGGACTGGGAGGAAATCTGCACCGGTCTGCGCCTTTTATCTGACAGCGTGGCCCAGCGCCTTCGCCAGCAAAAGCTCTACTGCGGTGGCGTACAGGTCACCATCCGGGACGATCACTTCAAAACCATCACCCGGCAAAAGCGGCTGCCGGAGAGCACCCATCTGATGAAGGATATCTATCACGCCGCTCTGGACCTCACCCGGACGGCATGGAGAGCCCCTCTGCCCATCCGTATGCTGACGGTCACTGCCCTCTATCTCACCGAGGCGGCCGAGAGCTATCAGCAGCTGGATCTTCTGGCTGAGCCCCAGTCGCAGCACAGCGAGAAGCAGGAACAGCTGGAAAAAGCCATGGACGCCATCCGCGGCAAATTCGGCAAGGGCTCCATCGCCTTCGGGACAACGGGAAGGCGGCCATCGGTCCGGGACGACTGACGCAGCGCCGCAGCCGCTGCGAAAACGCACACTGATTTTATACAACATAGGAGGAGGCCTCTGTGGAACTCATTTTACTTGGCACCGGCAACGCCATGGTCACTCGCTGCTATAATACCTGCTTTGCCCTGCGGCAGGGAGAGGAATTCCTGCTGGTGGACGCCGGCGGTGGAAACGGTATTCTTCGCCAGATGGACGATGCCGGCCTGTCCTTTGCCCATCTGCACCACCTCTTTGTCACTCACGCTCACACCGACCACGTTCTGGGGGTGGTGTGGGTGGTGCGGGCCGTGGCCGCACTGTGCAGCAAGGGCCGGTATCAAGGCACCCTGACCATCTGGTGCCACGACGCCGTGCTCTCGATTCTGGAGCCCCTGTGCCACGCTCTGCTGCCGGAAAAACTCGCCCGCTATATTGGAACGGCTATCCGTTTTGTACCCATCGTCCCCGGAGAAATCCTCCGCTGTCTCTCTATGGAGCTGACTGTTTTTGACATTTTTTCCACCAAGGCCAAGCAGTATGGGTTCCGTGCCGTTTTACCGGACGGACAGGTACTGGTGTGTCTGGGGGACGAGCCGTGCCATCCGGATTGCCGGAAACTGGTGCGGGGCTGTGACTGGCTGCTGACCGAGGCGTTCTGTCTGTATGACGATCGGGATCGCTTCCATCCCTACGAAAAGCATCACAGCACGGTACTGGACGCCGCCACATTGGCCCAGACGCTGGAGGTACGCCATCTGGTCCTCTACCACACGGAAGATCGCTCCCTTGCCACACGCAAGGAGCGCTACAGCGCTGAAGCCCGCCGTGTGTACTCCGGATCCGTGTTTGTTCCGGACGATCTGGATGTCATCCCCCTGTGAAGGGACTCTCCGGCAAGGCCCTCCCTGCTCCGGTATCCCTCGCATCCACGAAAAAATCCCTTGCTATGCCCAGAGACGGCAGAGCAAGGGATTTCTTATCCATGGTTCCATGGGCCGAAAGCGCCCCGACAACACAGGGCGTCGCAGAGGGATATGCACATTTGTCCCAGAAGGGCGGCTCCTGCAAGGTGCGCTGTCCGCTCCGGCATCCTCGGAGACAGCCCCCGTCGGTCCACAGCGGCAGGGCCGGCATGGACACCGGAAATGGGCCCCAACGGCGCCTCTGTCTCCCCCATGGTCACTCCATGGCTTCGTCGATCTGGGCCTTGGGCAGGCTCCAGCGGTAGTGAGCGGCCAGCAGTCGAATAACGACCACCACACCGCCGCCCAGCAGCAAGGCGGCCTCTTCGCCCCACAGCTGGCGGACCACTTCCCACACCAGTGCCCCCATCAGGGCGGCGCAGGCATAGATATGCTTATGGAAAATATAGGGCAGATCCCCTGCCATCACATCGCGCAGCACGCCGCCGCCCACACCCGTCAGCGTACCAAGAAAGGCCACCGTGAACCAGCTGCCGTCCGGCAGCACGTGAAACGCCGTCTGGGCGCCGATCACGGTAAAGATGCCCAGTCCCAGCGAGTCGCTCCAGAGCATGGTCAGTTCATAGGCACGGGGCGTCTTCATCAAATGCCGGCGCACGGCCGGAATAAAGAAGAGGGCCGCCGTCACCGCCGCTGCCGTCACCGACAGAGGGTCGGAAAAGATCGACGGCGGTGTGATCCCCAGCATCAGATCCCGGACGATCCCGCCGCCCACCGCCGTGGTCAGGCCCAAAACGATCACACCCAGCATATCCATCTGCTTGCGCAGCCCTGTCATGGCACCGGACACGGCAAAGGCCACCGTGCCGATCAGATTTCCCAACAACATCAATGTATCCATTCTTTCTCCTCCTAAAAAAAACAGAGTAAGCCCCTTAGGGCTTACTCTGTTTTGTGACCTGAAAGATGCTCAGAACGTATTGTTCCGATTGCTTCGTCGGTGCGCACCGCGCTCTCCAGAGGGCGATCGGGATCCAGTCCGTTTGCCTGAGAGTATTACCCCTTCGGCGGCTGCAATCCAGCGCTCTCCCATGACCCGTCATCTCGCAGTATAAACTTTCAAATAATCCTCCGGCGGGGGCTTACTCCATAGGGTCCTCGTGGATCAGACTGCGATACTCCAGATACTCCGTATCCAGCGGATTCTCCTTGGGCGCACACTTCTGATACTGCGCCAACAGGCGGGCCGCCTTTTCCGGCGGCTGGATCGTACCGGCACCGGAGATGCAGCCACCGGGGCAGGCCATGCCCTCCAGCAGGTAGCCGTCATATTCTCCTCTGCGTGCCCTCTGCAGCATCTTGCGGCACTCACGCAGGCCCTGTGCCGCCACTGTCTTGACCTCTGTACCGGGATGCGTACGCTCGATGACCTTCTCCACGGCCTTGGCCACGCCGCCGCCGGCGGCAAAGCCCACACCAGGCGCCGACGCCTCGTAATCTCCGGGGACGCCCTCCAGCTCCTCAAGGTGGATATTCTTGGCCTCAAACATACCACGCAGCTCTTCAAATGTCAACACAAAGTCCAC
>JAHHSI010000028.1 GCA_020025275.1 Oscillospiraceae bacterium
GTGGCGGTACTTCATACCGGGTGCGCGGGGACGCTCTCCCTCTTTCAGCTTTCCGGTAACCGCCTTATCCACGGTCACCTCCCCCAGCACCTGTCGCAGGGCTTCTAACGGCAGTCCGCCGGGACGCAGCAGCCGCGGCGGCGTCACCGTCAAATCAATGATGGTGGATTCCACGCCCACGCTGCAGGGACCTCCGTCCACGATCCCGTCGATCTTACCGTCCATGTCCTCGATCATATGCTCCGCCGTGGTGGGACTGGGGCGTCCCGAGGTATTGCCGCTGGGAGCCGCCACGGGGACACCGGCGGCACGGATGATCTCCCGGGTCAGCGGATGATCCGGGCAGCGCACCCCCACCGTTTCCAGTCCTCCGGTGGTGCGCAGCGGCACGATCTCTCTGCGCCGGAGGATCATGGTCAGCGGCCCGGGCCAAAAGGCCTCGGCCAACCGATAGGCCACCGCTGGCACATCCACACAATACCGCTCCAGCCAGTCGGCCTCCGGCACATGGATGATGAGGGGATTGTCCTGCGGCCGCCCCTTGGCCTCAAAGATACGGCGCACCGCATCCTCGTTCAGGCCGTCAGCGCCCAATCCGTACACCGTCTCCGTGGGGATCCCCAGCAGACCGCCCCGGCGGAGGATCGCCGCAGACTCCTCCAGTGCATTCTTTTCTTTTTCCGGATGAAATATCCTTGTTTTCACGATATACGCCTCGAAATCTTAAAATTAAATCCCCAGATCCTCGCCTACAAGGATCACCTTGATGCGGCCCGCAGGCCGGCAGTTTCTCGTAGCGACCAACTGGTTACAAATGCAGTCACTACTGTGACAGTTACCGCACAGCCCCGTGGCTGCACAAGGGGTCTTTCGCCCCGCAAAGCGCTGCATATTCGCCGGGGCGGCATAGTGGCGTGCCCGGCCGCAGGCCTCCTCCAAGTCTGCCACTACCTTGTTCATACCCGCCACTACGATCACGCTCCGAGGGCCGAAACATAGTGCCGCAACACGATTTCCTGTGCCGTCAATATTGAAAAGCTGCCCATCTGCGGAGATGGCATTACTGCTCATAAGAAAGGTATCACACAGCAGTGCTTTCCGCATCAGCTCCTCTTTTTCCTCCGCAGTGCTGACGCTGTCACGATCCAGCACCGCATACTCCTCTTGGGCCAGCCGCTGCGGCACACCCAACGCCTGCAGGGTCATGCTGCCGCCCCAGGAGACCACATGGTCCTTCGGAATGAGCGACATGACCGTATCCAGTGCCTCTGCTGCCGTAGAGACATAATAAGCGTCAAAGTGGTTGCGCCGCAGCGCCTCCACCACTCGGGGGCCTGCCAGTTCCTGTCGTTTTCTGACTACATCCAACATACGTTAGGACTCCTTTCCATAACCGCTGCCTTCCTGCAGCCGTGCCGCCTGATCGGCCACGGTCAGCGCATCAATGAGCGCATCCAGATCACCGTTGATGATGGCGGCAATATTGAAATTTTTATTCTCTCCCGTGAGCCGATGGTCGGTGACACGGTTCTGCGGGAAATTATAGGTGCGGATCTTGCCGCTTCGATCACCGGTGCCCACCTGGGTGCGGCGTGTCTGGGCGATGGCCGCCTCCTGCTTCTCCCGCTCCGCTTCATAGAGCTTTGTGCGGAGGATCTTCATGGCACGGTCCTTATTTTTATATTGACTGCGCTCGTCCTGACACTCCACCACCGTCCCCGTGGGCAGATGGGTGATGCGGATGGCAGACTCCGTCTTATTGACGTGCTGTCCGCCGGCTCCAGAGGAACGGTAAGTGTCAATCTGCAGATCCTTGGGATCAATGGAGAACTCCACTTCCTCCGCCTCCGGCATCACGGCCACCGTGGCCGCCGAGGTCTGGATCCGGCCGGAGGACTCCGTTTCCGGTACACGCTGTACACGGTGGGTGCCGGCCTCATATTTCAGCCGGGACCACGCCCCCTCCCCCTCTACGGTGAGGCTGATCTCCTTGATACCGCCCAGCTCCGTCTCGTTCACGCTGGCAATGTCCAGACGCCAACCACGCCGCTCGGCATACATGGTATACATACGCAAAAGGTCAGCGGCAAACAATGCACCCTCTTCTCCGCCGACACCGCTGCGGATCTCCAGAACAACACTTTTATCATCGTTGGGATCACGGGGAAGCAGCAGCAGCTTCAGTTCCTCTGCCAATCGCTCCTGATCGAGTCGGCCCTGCTGCAGTTCCTCCTGCGCCAGCTGCCGCATCTCCGGATCGTCCAGAAGTTCCATGGCCTCGGCGATCTGTGCCTCCGCAGCGCAGTATTCCCGCCATTTAAGCACCACCGGAGTCAATTCCTTCTGCTCCCGGCTCAGTGTGCGCAGCTTCTCCCGATCACTATAGACCGCCGGATCTCCCAACTGCCGTTCCACCTTGGAAAGCCGCTTTTCAATTTCTCTCAGCTTGTCCAGCATGGGCTCACCTCTCACTCGCTCAGATACTGCTGCGCTTCCTGGATAAACTTATCCCGCCAGAACTCATAGCCGACTTCCCCCACACGCAGGGAGTGAGCCAGCACGTGGGGTGCGGCGGTATACTGATCCATCTGATCGTACACCTCTTCATACCGCCGTTCGCTGGCACGGGTGATCACGTAGGCCGGGTTTTTCAGCTCAAGGCCACGGCGCTTCAGAAAAGCACGCATCACACTGCTGCAGCGCCCCGCCCACACCGGCGTTCCCAACACTACAAGGCGGTAATCCTCCAGATTTTTCTCCGTGGCCATCGGCTGCAGCGGCCGGGTGGAGCGCCGCATGGCTTCCATTCCCGAACGCATATACCCCTTCCAGCCGGAGCGATCCTGCCCGTCGGTGATCTCCACCAACTCGGCGTCCAGCGCCTGGGCAATTTCCTCCATGGCTCTTTTTGTATTCCCACTGCGGGAAAAATAGATGCATAAAACGTCGCTCATCGCGTTCCTCCTATTCTTCCAGTTGCAAGTTCAGCTCTTCCCAGCGGGTCATCTCCGCCGTCAGCTGTTCTTCCGCTTCCTGTTTTTTTCGATAGACTTCATTCAGTTTGCCTACATCACAGGCCACCTGCGCCATTTCTTCATCTAACTGGGCACACACCGCCTCCAGACGGGCAATCCCCGACTCACAGATAGTGATCTGCCGGCGCAGCGCCTGCTGTTCCCGGTTGCCCCGCGGCGGACGGGTATCTCCCTTTTTCGCCGGCTTGGGGGGCGGGGCCACATGCTTTTTTTCCTCCGCCTTCATGGCCCGATACTGGGCAAACCCCATGGGATAATCATGGATGGTGCCGTCGGACAATTCCCAGACGCGGGTGGCAAAGCGATTGGCAAAGTAGCGGTCGTGGGAGACAAAAAGCAGCGTACCATCAAAGGCCTCCACCGCCTCCTCGATCCACTCACGTGAGTCGATATCCAAGTGGTTGGTCGGCTCGTCCAGTACGAGAAAATTGATTTCCTCGTCCATCAGCATACACAGCCGCAGACGGCTCAGTTCGCCACCGGAGAGCACTGACACGCTCTTGAAAACATCCTCTCCCTGAAACTGATAGGCGGCCAGACGATTCCGTGCACTCTGTGCCGAGAGATTCTTCTTGGCAAAGAGCATGGTGTCCACCAGATTCCGCTCCGGGTGATCAAACTGGATCATCTGCTCCAAATAGGCCGCCTTGACCGAGGGGCCCATCCGAATCACACCGCTGTCACAGCGCTCCCGCCCCATGATCATCTGGAGGAGCGTGGTTTTACCGGTTCCGTTTTCTCCCACAAAGGCGATCCGCTCGCCGCCGCCAACCCGGAGATAGATGTCCGAAAACAATTTTCGCTCGTCGAAGGCCTTAGATACGCCCTTGATTTGCAGAACTTCATCGCCCTTGAACTCCCGGCTGGCAAACCGGGCATCCATCTTCTTGGCACGGGTGGGCTTGGCCGTTGTTTTCATACGCTCAATGCGCTTTTCCATGGAAAACGCCCGCTTGTGCAGGGCATCGTTGCCCATAAAGGCCCACAGGTGCATCTTCTCCGCCGCAGCGGTCAGCTGGTCGATCTTGGCCTGTTCCTTGAGATACTGCTTCATGCGCTCCTGATAGCGCCGCTCCTTCTCAATGGCATAAAAACTGTAGTTTCCGCTGTAAAACTCCGCCTTGCCGTCGGCAATTTCAATGACACGGTTCACGGTGCGATCGAGGAAGTAGCGGTCATGGGAGATGGTCACCACCGTACCGTGGAAGCTGCGGATGTACTCTTCCAGCCACTCCGTCGCCTGCATATCCAAATGGTTGGTTGGCTCATCCAACAGAAGAATATCTGTATCCTCCAGAATGAGACGCCCCAGGTTGACCCGGGTCTTTTCTCCGCCGGAGAGCTGATCAAAGAGCCGTCCCCGCATTTCCGCATCGATGGACAGGCCGTTGGCCACCTTATTGACGGCCGTCTGCGTATCATAGCCGCCCAACCCCTCAAATCGGGCGGTCAGTTCGCCGTAGCGCCGCAGAAGCTGCTCATCGCTCTCCCCCGCCGCCATGCGCTCGGTCAGTGCATCCATCTCCTCCTTCAGCCGGAACATCCGGGCAAAGGCCGACTGAAGCACCTCCTCCACGGTATAGCCGGCCGGGTACACCGGGATCTGTGAGATCAGCCCTACACGGCGGCCGGCGGCAATGGTCACCTGTCCTTCATCATAGTCCAGTTCGCCGGTGAGAATACGGAAAAGCGTGCTCTTCCCGGCACCGTTCTTTCCCAAAAGGCCGACCCGCTCTCCGGTATCGATCTGAAAGGTCAGGCCGTCCAGTATTTTCTTTTCCAAGTCAAAGGACTTACTCAGTCCCGCTACACGGATATCGATCATGAATATGTCTCTTCCAGTTCTTTTACAATTTTGCCAAAGTCCATGGCATGGGACGCCTTCACCAGTGCCGTGGTACCGGGCGTCATCCACCGGTGAATGGCGGGCATGGCCTCCTCAAGGGTGGCAAAGTGAGCGCCGATGGCCCCGGCTTCTGCGGCAATGGCGGCTGCCTTGGGTCCGATAGCCACCACATGATCAAGGCCCAACTCTCTGCTCAGCCGACCGATCTCCCGGTGGGCGCTCTCACTCTTATCGCCCAGTTCCCCCATATCACCCAGAATGGCCAGCGTGCGGCCCTGACTCTTGGTCAGGATCCGCAGCGCCTCCGCCATGGCCTGCGGGTTGGCATTATAACAGTCGTCAATGACCAGCCGCTCTTCCCGCAGCCGCAGACGGCGCATCCGGGACCCCGTGGTCACATAGGCCGCCACACCCTCTACGATCTCCTGATGAGAAAGGCCCAGACGCTCGCCGATCGCCACGGCCATGGAGGCCGAATAGATCATATAGACTCCGGGAGACGGGATGGACAGACAATAGGTGTCTTTCTTCGTTTGCACGGTGCAGTCGATTCCCTCCATGCCGCGGTCCAGAAGATCCGTAACCCGGACATCACAGTTAGCGCCTTGTCCGCAGCGCACCGTCTCAAAGGGGAGCTCCAGTGTGTTGAGGAGTTCGTCATCACCGTTGAGAACGGCCAGACCGCCTGCCTGCAGGCTCTCAAAGATCTCGCACTTGCTGCGCAGCGTCCCCTGCCGTGTATTACCCATATTCTCGATATGGGCATCGCCGATATTGGTGATCACGGCGATCTGCGGGCGCACCATCACACCCATATAGCGCAGCTCGCCGAAATGGTCCATGCCCGTTTCGATCACCGCCGCCCAGTGCTCCCGTTCCAGACGCACCAGAGTCTGAGGCACCCCGATCTGGTTATTATAATTGGCCTCCGTCTTCAGGGTGGGGCCGTGCTGTCCCAACACCGCCGCAATCATTTCCTTGGTGGTGGTTTTTCCGGCACTGCCGGTGATCTGCACCACAGGAATATCGAAAAGCCCCCGATACCAGGACGCCAGATCCCGCAGCGCCAGCATCGTATCGGCTACCTGAATGTAGAATTTCCCCTCCACAAAGGTCTCCGGCACACGCTCACAAAGGCAGCCGGCAGCGCCGGCCTCCAGTGAGCCGGTCACATAGGCATGCCCGTCGAACCGCTCGCCCACCAGTGGAACAAAGAGATCCCCCGGTGCAATACGGCGGCTGTCGGTGGACATACCGGAAAAATGCTCCGCTCCGCTCTGCAGCAGCGTTCCACTCACAGCGCGGCACAGATCCGCAACGCAACACTCCATCATTTCCGCTCCGCCTTTCTCGCCTTCAACGACTCCTGCACCACGGTCTCACAGAGCTCGCCGTAGCTGATCCCCACGGCGGCCGCCTCTTGGGGCACCAGTGACGTCGGCGTCATACCCGGCAGAGTATTGACCTCCAGACACCAGGGCCGGCCCTCGTCATCCAGCAGGAAGTCCGTCCGGGAATACACCGAGAGGCCCAGCGCACGGTGCAGGCGCAGCGCCATCTCGCCCATCTCATGCCATACGGCATCGTCGATGGGCGCAGGGCAGATCTCCTTGGCGCCGCCGGACTGGTACTTTGCCTCATAATCAAAATAGTCGGACGCCGGCACGATCTCCACTGCCGGCAGATAGGTATCCCCCAGCACGGCCACCGTCAGTTCCCGGCCTTTGATCTTTTTTTCCACGATCACATGGTTGCCGTACCGGAGCAGACGGCGCAGTGCCGTTTCCAGTTCCGCCTTGGTATCGGGCAGCTCCACGCCGATGGAACTGCCGCCATTGACGATCTTCACCGCGCAGGGCACTTCCAGTTCCTCCACGAGCCGCGGAATGTCCTCCTCGCCGTACGTCACATCGCGCCACGGGGCGCTGCGGATCCGCTCGGCATCCAGAAACCGCTTGGTGATGGCCTTATCCATGGCCATCCCGCTGCCAATATAGCCCGAACCGGTATAGGGTACGCCCAGAAGATCCAGCGTCGCCTGCATCCGGCCGTCCTCGCCGCACGCACCGTGAAGGGCCAAAAAGACGATGTCGGCCATCATGCAGACCTGCAGGACATCCTTACCCAGAATAGACGGGCTCTGGTCGTTGCGGCTGCGGCGGACCGCCTCCAGATCCGGAGCCGCACTCTCTACACGGACATCGCTGCAAAGGCCGTCAGGCACATCAAAGACGTCCTTCAGCTCCCCGGTATACTGCTCCAACCCCAAGAACATATCGACCAAAATCGCCTGATGTCCCTTTTCACGAAGGGCCCGACACACGCCGGTGCCGGAGACCAGTGATACGTTTCGCTCCGTGCTCAGGCCACCTGCCAACACAACAATTTTCATAGTGTACCTCTCTATTCCGTCGCTCCACCACAGCCAACGTGCAGCAAGTCGATCTTATTTCACAATAATTCAGTATGATAGTATACCATACCATGATTCCAATTACAACCAAATCTCCCGTGCCGGCCGCTTTTTCCCACGGCACACAAAAATCTCCCGCACGGTCTGTCGTACGGGAGATCCATCATAGCATATTATTTGAGCCATTCCGGCAGCGTTCGCCCGTGGATACTGCTGACCATTCCCATAGAGATGAACAGCGTCACGATGGAAGATCCGCCATAGCTGAAAAACGGCAGCGTCAGACCGATGACCGGCAGGACGAAAAGACACATCCCGATGTTGGAAAGGGTCTGGAAAATCAACATGCCGGCCATACCCACACAGACATAGGACTCCATCTTCGTTCTCGCCTTTGTGGCTGTCACAAGACACCGGATGATGATGGCCGACAGCATCACGATCACCAACAGACAGCCCAGCATCCCCAGTTCCTCGCCAATGGCCGCAAAGATAAAGTCCGTATGGCGGAAGGGCAGGCTCTGGCTGAACTCACTCTGGGTCTGTGTGCCGTGGAAAAGACCCTGTCCCGTCAGTTTTCCGCCGCCCAGTGTCAGCAGGCTGCGGGTCTGGTGCCAGCCCACGCCCAGTGGGTCCAGATCGTGGTCAAAGAGGATCCGGAAACGATCCATCATATATTCCGGGATCTTTTCCTCCTGCCACAGGAGGAAAAAGCCGATGCCGGCGCCACTGATCCCAAGAATGAACCACCGGGCCGCCACACCGGCAGCAAAGGCCATGCAGGCAAAGGCGAACACATACACCAGTGCGCTGCCCATATCCGAGGAGATCACATAGTAAAGACCGATCATCAACAAAAGATGGCCGCCCAACATGGCCACCGAGGGGACGGATTTTAAGTCCCGATTCTCCTTCAGCCAGACCAACTGCTTTGCCAGCAGCAGGATAAAGGTCATCTTCACGATCTCGGCCGGCTGAATGTTCACCGGAAATCCGGGGATGTGCAGCCACGCAAGGTTGCCGTTGCTCTCAAAGCCCAGCGGCGTTTTCAGCAGCAGGATGAACCCGATGTTGAACGCCAGAACCCACTTCCACTTCTTGACCACTTCCGTCAGATCAACCATGGAGACCAAGAAGTAGAGCACTACGCCGATAACGGCCGCACCACCCTGTACGATCACGTATTTGCGCGTCTCCATATAGTTGGTGGCACTGGCGATCATCACAAGTCCATACACTGTGGCGGCGCAGCACAGCCCCAGCAGCACCAGATCAGCCTGCCGGACGATATCGGATAAAAATTCTAATCTGCGTCGAAGCATACGTTTTCCTCGATTTCTTTCTGTTTCTATGCTCTATAGTGTACCACAGGAAGTTTTTCCTGTAAACATAACCTTCCTCTTTTCTTTTTCTTTTTTCTGTGCTATAATATATTGATTTTGAAAAAAGCGAGGTGTGTGGTTTGGAATATCTGTCCCACAGTGCTGCCGAAACGGAAGCCGTCGGTGAGGCGCTGGCCAAGCAACTGCACCGCGGCAGTGTTGTTGCCTACCGCGGCGGATTGGGCATGGGAAAAACCGCCTTTACACGGGGACTTGCCCGCGGCTTAGGCTGCCGCGGCCGCGTCACCAGTCCCACCTTTACCATCGTCAACGAATATGCCGGGACCATTCCCCTGTTCCACTTTGATATGTACCGCCTTGAAAGCGCCGATGCCCTCTTCGACATCGGTTGGGAGGACTATCTGGAGCGCTCGGGTGTGTGTGCCGTGGAATGGAGCGAAAATGTGGAGGATGCTCTGCCGGCGGACACCGTCTATGTGACCATCGAGCGCGATCCCGCCCACGATGATTGGCGAAAAATCTCGATCGAAGGAGGCTCGGCCCTGTGAAAATTTTAGCTCTGGAAACGTCGGCCAAGAGCGTCAGCACCGCCATCAGTGAAAATGGCACGATCTTGGCAAGTGCCTACCAGAACACCGGTCTGACCCACAGCCGCACCCTGATGCCGCTGGTAGACGGGATGCTCCGCTCTGCGGATCTGACCATACAAGACATGGATCTGGTTGCCGTGGCCAACGGCCCCGGATCGTTTACCGGACTGCGCATCGGCGTCTCCGCCGCCAAAGGGCTGGCATGGACACTGGATGTCCCCTGCTGCGGCGTTTCTACGCTGCTGGCCATGGCACAGAACCTGCGCCATATGGACGCCCAGATCATCTGCGCTATGGATGCACGCCGCCAGCAGGTCTATAACGCCGTATTCCGTGCCGAAAACGGTATGCTGCATCGGTGCAGCGAGGACCGCGCCATTGCCTTAGAAGAACTTTGCGAGGAGCTGAAAGACAGCCGTGCGCCGAAAATTGTTGTTGGAGACGGTGCCCAGCTGTGCTATACTTATTTAAAAGAAAATGGGATCCCCTGTCGTCTGGCCCCCCCGCAGCTGATCATGCAGAACGCCTGCGGTGTGGCACTGGCAGCGCAGGAGCTGGCCGAAAACGGCCAGACGATGTCGGCCCGTGATCTTGTTCCGGTCTACCTCCGCCTGTCTCAGGCCGAGCGGGAGCGGCTGGCCAAAGGCCTCAAGATCACCGTCGATTGATCTCTCTTAGTATCCCCCATGACGACCCGTATCATTTATGAATAAAGGAGACGAACCATGTTTAACGAGAAAGTGCACATCATGGACCACCCTCTGGTGGCCCACAAGCTGTCCATCATGCGCGATAAGAACACCAGTGTCAAAGATTTCCGGGAGCTGGTCTCTGAGATCGGTATGCTCATCACCTATGAGGCAACCCGTGATCTCCCCATGACCACCAAGACGGTCGAAACGCCTCTCTGCACGGCGGAGCTGCCCACGCTGGCGGGTAAGAAGTTTGCGGTTGTCCCTATTCTGCGGGCCGGTCTGGGTCTGGTGGAGGGTGTGCTTCGCCTGGTCCCCTCTGCCCGTGTGGGCCACATCGGTATGTACCGCGATGAGGAGACACTGGAGCCCCACGTTTACTTCTCCAAGATGCCCAAGGATGTGGCTGAACGCGACATCATCATCGTCGACCCCATGCTGGCAACCGGCGGCAGCGCCGTGGCCGCCATCGACGAGATGAAGAAACGCGGATGCCACAACATCAAGCTGATGATTCTGGTGGCGGCTCCCGAGGGGATCCGCTGCGTGCAGGAGCACCACCCCGACGTGGACATCTACTGCGGCGCCGTGGACCAGGGCCTCAATGAGCACGGCTACATCGTCCCCGGTCTGGGCGATGCCGGCGATCGTATTTTCGGCACAAAATAAATCGTCCTCTTCATCAGGCGGCACTGCGGTGCCGCCTGATTTTTGTGATCTTCCCCCTAATTTCCTGTTGCATTCTCCTTCGTTTTCGTGTACAATAACAATACAATCTAAGAATGGTAGCTGTAAGGAAGTGTCTCGCGCACGGGCTGCAACTATCACTCCGGCATTGCGCTCGAGTGTTTCAGACCTATATAGGTTTGAAACATTTTTTGTTATCTGGAAAAGGAGGTTTTTCTATGTACCTGATTACGAACGGAAAGATGATTACCCGTGACGACGATGCTCAGGGCTACTATGCCCACGGCGCCGTCGCCTTTGAGGGCCGCCTCATCACCGAGGTCGGCGAAGAAGCAGTGCTGCGGCAAAAGTACCCTGATGCCCAGATCATCGATGCCAAGGGCGGCGTGATCATGCCGGCATTCATCAATGCCCATACCCATATTTACTCTGCATTGGCTCGGGGGCTGTCCATCGTGGGCAACAACCCTACCAACTTCTATGAGGTCCTGGATGGGACATGGTGGGCCATTGACCGCCGCCTGACACTGGAAGGCACCCGGGCCAGCGCCAACGCCCTCTACATGGACTGCATCAAGCAGGGCGTCACCACCATTTTCGACCATCACGCATCCTATGCCGAGATCCCCGGCTCCCTTTTTGCTATTGCCGACAGCGCCAAGAAGTTCGGTCTGCGCAGCTGCCTCTGCTATGAGGTTTCCGACCGCGACGGCGAGGAAAAATGTCTGCAGGCCATTCAGGAAAACGCCGACTTTATCTCCCACTGTGAAAAGGAGCACGATCCCATGCTGGCAGCCATGTTCGGCGGCCACGCTCTCTTTACGATCTCCGATCGGACCTTCGAGCGCATGGTTGCCGCCAACAACGGCCGTACCGGCTTCCACATCCACGTCTCCGAGGGGATGAACGACGTCTACGACAGTCTCCAAAACTACGGCCGCCGCCCGGTCCAGCGGCTGCAGGACCACGGAATCTTGGGAGACCGGACTATTCTGGGCCATTGCATCCACGTCAACTCCGCCGAAATGGACATCATCAAAGAAACCGGCTCCATGGTGGTCAACAATCCCGAATCCAACATGGGCAACGCCATCGGCATCTGCCCCGTGCCCCAGCTCTACAAGAAGGGGATCCTGCTGGGCATGGGCACCGACGCCTACACCAATGATATGTTGGAATCCATCAAGGTGGCGCTCTGCTCACAGCGCTCCAATGCGTGTCTGCCCAACGTAGGCTGGTGCGAGGTGACGGATATGCTCTTCCGCAACAACGCCAAGATCGGTGCCAAGTATTTCAAGGAGCCGCTGGGCGTACTGAAGGCCGGTGCCGCCGCCGACATCATCGTGATGGACTACAAGCCCTTCACCCCCTTCTCCGACGAAAACATCGATGGTCACATGCTCTTTGGCATGACCGGGCGCCAGTGCCAGACCACCATTGCCGCCGGCAAGATCCTCATGCAGGACCGCCAGCTGGTGGGCATTGACGAGGAGGCGGAGAACGCTCACATTCTGGAGGCCGCCAAAAAGCTGTGGGGCAGCCTGAACAACCGTACCTATTGATCGCCGGCACAGTGAAAGGAGTATTCCTATGTCTGAAAAAATGTATCCGATCCCTTTCCGTTCTTTAGTGAATTGGGTCACCACGGAGTATGTCCAATCGGGAACGATTTTTGGCATCCATCAATTCTATCATGCCGACGGCAAGAGTCTACCCATCTTCGGCGAGCGCATCGAGACCCCCTTCGGGCCCGCCGCCGGTCCCAACAGCCAGCTGGCGCAGAACATCATTGCGGCTTACGCCGCCGGTGCCCGCTTCTTCGAGGTCAAGACGGTGCAGAAGATGGACGGCGCCGAACTGGCCGCCTGTGTTCCCCGTCCCTGTATCCTGGCCAATGACGAGGGCTACAATCAGGAGTGGTCCACCGAGCTGACGGTTCCGCA
The DNA here is from genome assembly GCA_020025275.1 of Oscillospiraceae bacterium. GTDB lineage: Bacteria > Bacillota > Clostridia > Oscillospirales > Oscillospiraceae > Vescimonas. The sequence continues at coordinate 12,550 of JAHHSI010000028.1, forward strand.
GGCTATGGAGGAATACATCAAGGCGTGGTGCCTTTTGAAGGTCCTGAGCAAGGTCTACGGCCTCGGCGATCCCGACGGGTTCGTTTTCAATATGTCCGTGGGGTATGATCTGGAGGGCATCAAGGGCAAAAAGGTGGACACCTACATCGAGGGCATGAAGGATGCCCGCAAGACCGCCATCTGGGAGGAATGTCTCTGCGTATTGAAGGAATTCTTCCCCGAGGAGTCCGACTACATCGATGCCATCTCCCCTCACGTCTCCCGCAGCGTGACCCTCTCCACGCTCCACGGATGTCCCCCCGAGGAGATCGAGCGCATTGCCTCCTATCTTCTGACGGAAAAGGGGCTGCACACCTTCGTCAAGTGCAATCCTACAATTCTCGGCTATGAGACGGCCCGCCGCACACTGGACTCCATGGGCTATGATTACATCGTTTTTGATGAGCACCATTTCCAAGAAGATCTCCAGTGGCAGGATGCCGTCCCCATGTTCGAGCGCCTGCAGGCGCTGGCCGATAAGCAGGGGCTGGAGTTTGGACTGAAACTCTCCAACACCTTCCCGGTGGACACCACCCGTGGCGAGCTGCCCAACAACGAGATGTATATGTCCGGCCGCAGCCTCTACCCCCTGACCATCGAGATGTGCCACCGCATTTCCCGCCAGTTCGGCGGCAAGATGCGCATTTCCTTTGCCGGCGGCGCGGACTTCTTCAACTGCGACAAGCTGTTTTCCGCCGGCATCTGGCCCATCACCATGGCCACCACCATCCTCAAGAGCGGCGGCTACAACCGGATGCGGCAAATGGTGGAGAAGGTGGCTTCGCTCCCCTATCGGCCCTTTACCGGCACGGACACACAGGCCATCTGTGAACTGTCCGCCGCCAGCCACAGCGACGTACACCATGTCAAGCCCATCAAACCGCTGCCCAGCCGCAAAAACGGCCGCAAGGTGCCGTGGATCGACTGCTTCAGCGCCCCCTGCAAGGGTGGCTGCCCCATTGAGCAGGACATCCCCGAGTACATGGAGCTGGTCCGCAAGGGACTTTATGCCCCGGCACTGCGTCTGATTACCGAGCGCAACCCCCTGCCTTTTATCACCGGCACCATCTGTGCCCATCGCTGCCAGACTAAGTGCTCCCGCAATTTCTATGATGAGTCGGTCCGCATCCGTGACAGCAAGCTCTTGGCCTCCGAGCAGGGCTTCAATGCCCTCATGGCCACCATCCGCCCCACGGAGAAACTGCCCGGCAAAAAGGCGGCCATCATCGGCGGTGGTCCTACCGGTATCGCAGCCGCCACCTTCTTGGCCCGTGCCGGCATTGCTGTGACCATCTTTGAGCGGGAGAGCACTTTGGGCGGCGTCCCCCGCCATGTGATCCCCTCGTTCCGCATCACCAACGAGGCCATCGCCAAGGACATTGCGCTCATGGAGCGCTACGGCGTCGATGTGCGCTGCAGCACCCCCGCCCCCTCGGTGGAGGAACTGAAAGCACAGGGCTATACACATATCCTCTACGCCGTTGGCGCATGGAAAGCCGGCCGTCTGGGCATTCCCGGGGATGTGGCCGGGGCCATCGGCTGGATGAAGGGGGTCAAAGCCGGGATCATCTCCGTTCACGGCAATGTGGCGGTAGTGGGCGCCGGCAATACGGCCATGGATGCAGCCCGTCTTGCCAAGCGGAGCGGTGCCGATCATGTAACGATCGTCTATCGCCGCACCAAGAAGTATATGCCCGCCGACGAGCATGAGCTGGCGCTGGCCATAGCTGACGGCGTAGCCTTTGCCGAGCTGGCTTCTCCCGTGCGGCAGGCCGACGGAGTGCTGGTCTGCGAGAAGATGAAGTTAGGAGAAGCCGACGCCTCCGGGCGCCGCAAGCCTGTGCCCACCGGTGAAACCTTTACAATCCCCTGTGACCTGGTTGTCTCTGCCGTGGGCGAGCAGGTGGACGAGACACTCTTTGCCGCTAACCGGATCGCTCTTGACGACAAGGGCCGCCCCGCTTTTGAGACCAACGTTCCTGGCGTCTATACGGCAGGTGATGCACTCCGTGGTCCCGCCACTGTGGTGGAGGGGATCGCTGACGCAGCCCGCTTTGCGGAAATCGTTATCGGCCGGCCTCACACCTATGACATCCCCCAGGAGGCCTGCGGCACCCACGCTGATGCCTGTGCCAAGAAGGGTATTCTCTCCCAGAGCAGCTGCCTTTCCTGCGAGGGAGACCGCTGCCTGCAATGCTCGACAGTCTGTGAAAATTGTGTAGACTCCTGTCCCAACCGTGCGAACGTATCCGTGGTTCTGCCGGATGGCCGCCATCAGATCGTCCACATCGACAAAATGTGTAACGAATGTGGCAACTGCACGGAGTTCTGCCCCTACGACGCAGCTCCCTCCAAGGATAAGTTCACCCTCTTCCAGACAGCGGAGGATATGGACGACTCCCAGAACGCCGGTGTTCTCTTCCTTGACGGTGATCATGTCCGTGTTCGGCTCTATGACGAGTGCAAAACCTACGATCTCTCCGACGACACCGATCTTCCTCCGGAGTTGGAGGTTCTGATCGTCACGCTGCGTGATAAGTATTCGTATCTATATCTGTAAAGGAAATTCCCAATACAGATATTAAAAACAGGACCTGCGGCTGGGCCGCAGGTCCTGTTTTTCTTTATTTACTCTTTCGTTTGTCAGCTCAACTCTCAGAACAATCCGGTGATCTTCCCGTTTTCATCCACGTCGATCTTCTCCGCAGCGGGGGCTTTGGGCAGCCCCGGCATCGTCATAATATCACCGGTCAAGGCCACCAAAAACCCTGCGCCGGCGCTGACCTTGAGGTTGCGTACGGTGATGGTAAAGCCACGGGGCGCTCCCAGAAGCGTTGCATCATCGGAAAAGGAATACTGCGTCTTGGCCATGCAGATGGGTAGTTGATCGAAGCCCAGTGCTTCCAGTTCCTTCATCTGCTTACGGGCTCCGGCGGTGAGAACAACGCCGTCGGCGTGATAGATCCGGCGGGCAATGTCATTGAGTTTATCCTCAATCGTTTCCTCCAGTTCATAGGCGAAGCGGAACTCGGAGGGCTGCTCACACAGACGAACCACTTCCTCCGCCAGAGCCAGACCGCCCTCGCCGCCTTTGGCCCACACCTCACTGAGAGCAACACTGACCCCCAGTGCACGGCATCGATCCTCTACCAGATGCAATTCAGCGGCCGTGTCGGTGGGAAAGGCATTAATCGCCACCACACATGGCAGACCGAATACCTTGGTAATATTCTCCACGTGCTGCAAGAGATTGGGGAGTCCCTTTTCCAAGGCCTCCAAATTCTCATGGTTCAACTCTGCCTTAGGCACGCCGCCGTGGTTTTTCAGCGCCCGAACCGTAGCGACCACCACCACTGCAGAGGGCTTTAGGTCCGCCAGACGGCACTTGATGTCTAAGAATTTCTCGGCTCCGAGATCTGCGCCGAAGCCGGCCTCGGTAATGGCGTAGTCGCCCAGTTTCATCGCCATACGTGTCGCCATGACGCTGTTGCAGCCGTGGGCAATATTGGCAAAGGGGCCGCCGTGAATAAACGCCGGGGTCCCCTCCAGCGTCTGGACCAAATTCGGCTTGAGCGCATCCTTCAGCAGTGCAGCCAGCGCTCCTTCCGCCTTCAAGTCATGGGCCGTCACCGGCGCACCATCATAAGTGTAAGCCACCACCATGCGTCCCAGGCGTGCTTTCAGATCCGGGATATCGGCAGCCAGGCACAAAACCGCCATGATCTCACTGGCCACCGTGATGTCGAACCCATCTTCACGGGGAACTCCCTGCATCCTGCCGCCAAGACCGCAGACAATATGGCGCAGCTGGCGGTCGTTCATATCGACGCAGCGCTTCCATACGATCCGCTTACTGTCGATCCCCAAAGCATTGCCCTGCTGCAGATGGTTATCCAGCAGCGCCGCCAGCAAGTTGTTGGCAGCACCGATGGCATGAAAATCTCCGGTAAAATGGAGGTTGATGTCCTCCATGGGCACGACCTGTGCCCAACCGCCGCCGGCGGCACCTCCCTTCACGCCAAACACAGGCCCCAGAGACGGCTCCCGCAACGCAACTACGGTGTTCTTCCCCATGCGGCGCAGACCATCGGCCAAGCCCACCGTCGTGGTGGTCTTTCCTTCGCCGGCCGGAGTCGGATTGATGGCTGTCACCAGAACGAGCTTGCCCTCCGGGCGGGGACTCTCACGCAGCATCTGATAGTCCACCTTGGCCTTATAGTTTCCATAGAGTTCCAGATATTTTTCGTCTACACCGGCCGCCTTGGCGATCTCCGTGATGGGGCGCATGGTGCACGACTGTGCGATTTCAATATCACTCTTGTACATCCCGGTTCCTCCCTATTCTTACTTAAAATACTTCACCGCCGAGCGGAACATCCCCAGATCATAATCACCGGGAACGTTCTGGTAAAGGCCCTCTGTCCACCGCTCAGCGTGTCCCATTTTGCCAAAGACACGGCCATCCGGGGACGTAATACCCTCCACAGCCAGCGTAGAGCCGTTGGGGTTAAATCGAATATCCATGGTTGCCTCTCCGTTCAGATCGGCATACTGTGTGGCGATCTGTCCGTTGGCGGCCAGTTGTGCTGCCAGCTCCTCCGAGGCAAGGAAGCGGCCCTCACCATGGGAAATCGGAACCTGATATACCTTACCCAGTTCCGTTTCCAACAGCCAGGGGGAGAGTTTCGATGCTACACGGACGCCCACGATACGGGACTGGTGGCGTGCAATTTTATTGAAGGTCAGGGTAGGACAATCACTGTCCATGGGGCGAATATCGCCATAGGGCACCAGTCCCAGCTTAATAAGCGCCTGAAAACCGTTGCAGATACCGCCCATCAGGCCGTCCCGCTGCATCAGCAGTTCCCGAACACCATCGGTCACCGCCGCATTGCGGAAGAAGGCTGTAATGAACTTACCGCTGCCATCCGGCTCATCTCCGCCGGAGAAACCGCCGGGCAGGAAAACGATATTACTCTCCTTCAGCTTCTTGGCGAACGCCTCCACGCTCTCGGCTACCGCCGATGCCGTCAGGTTCCGTACCACAAAGATCTCAGGCTCCGCACCGGCCTCCCGGAAGGCCCGGGCGGTATCATATTCGCAGTTGGTGCCGGGGAACACGGGAATCAGCACACGGGGACGGGCAAACTTTGTGGCAGGTGTCACACAGCTCACCTGCTCATACCGCAGGGAGGCCACGGTTTCCTCCTGCCCGGCCCGGGTAGGATAGACCTGCTCCAGACGCTCCTCGGAAATCTCCAGCAGCGTGCGCAGCGCCACGCTTTCTCCGCCCAACGTCAGCAATCCGTCATCGGTGACATAGCCCAAGGTACGGCCGATGCTCTCGTCCTCTGTCTCAATCAGGAACGAACCGATGGCGGGGGCAAAAATTTCCTCCTTGGTGATGCCCTCGGCATACCGGAAGCCCAAACCATTGCCCAAGCACATCTTGCCTACGGCATCGGCAACGCCCAGACGGCCGGGCGTGTAGATGGCACTCTTCTGGCAGCCGTACAGGGCGGCAAAGCTCTCTTTCAGGCTCTCTGCCGTCGGCATCCCATGTTCGTCCACTGCCGGCTGCAGCCATGCCACACGGTGGCCGGCCTGCTTGAACTCGCCGGAAACTACCTCGTCGCAGGTCCCAGTGGTCACAGCAAAGGAGATCAGCGTCGGGGGGACATCCAGATCCTCAAATGTGCCGGACATGGAGTCCTTGCCGCCGATGGCGGCGATCCCCAGATCCATCTGTGCACGATAGGCACCCAGCAGGGCGGCCAGAGGCTGGCCCCAACGGCGGGGCTCCGTGCGCAGGCGGCCGAAGTACTCTTGGAAGCTGAGGTACACGTCCTCAAACTTGGCGCCGGCGGCTACCAGCTTGCACACAGACTCCACCACGGAGAGATAGGCGCCATGGTAGGGGCTCTTTTCGCTGATGTAGGGATCATAGCCCCACGCCATATAAGAGCAGTGATCGGTATGGCCCTGTTCCACGCTAATGCGGTGGACCATTGCCTGTGCAGGGGTCAGCTGATGCTTGCCGCCAAAGGGCATCAGCACCGTACCGGTGCCGATGGTGGAGTCGAAACGCTCCACCAGCCCCCGCTTGACACAGCCGTTCAAATCATGGGAGACGGCCTTCATTCCCTCGGTAAAGGTTGCATAGGAGGCACCTGTATAGCGCTGCGGTGCATCCACGGTAATATCAATATGCTTGCTGGCACCGTTGGTGTCCAGAAAAGCACGGGACAGGTCTACAATGGTCTGTCCGTTCCAGTGCATCACCAAACGAGGGCTCTCCGTCACCACGGCAATCTGCGTTGCCTCCAGATTTTCGCTGGCTGCCAGTGCGTGGAACGCCGCTGCATCCTTGGCCTCCACCACTACCGCCATACGCTCCTGACTCTCGGAGATGGCCAATTCCGTGCCGTCCAATCCCTCGTACTTCCGGGGTACTGCATTCAGGTCGATCTGCAAACCGTCGGCCAACTCACCTACGGCCACCGACACACCACCGGCGCCGAAATCGTTGCACCGTTTGATCATGCGGCTGGCCGCAGGATTGCGGAACAGTCGCTGCAGCTTGCGCTCCTCCGGTGCATTTCCCTTCTGCACCTCGGCACCGCAGGTACTCAGGCTCTCCTGCGTATGTGCCTTGGACGAACCGGTAGCGCCGCCGCAGCCGTCACGGCCGGTACGGCCGCCCAGCAGGATCACCACATCTCCGTCTGCCGGGGTCTCACGGCGGACATTGGCCGCCGGCGCCGCCGCAATCACAGCACCTACCTCCATGCGCTTGGCCGCATAGCCGTGATGATAGAGCTCATCCACCAGTCCCGTGGCAAGGCCGATCTGGTTACCATAGGAAGAGTAGCCGGCAGCCGCCTTGGTCACAATGGTACGCTGCGGCAGCTTGCCGGGGATCGTCTCCTGCACCGGCACCGTGGGGTCTGCCGCACCGGTGACACGCATGGCGGCATACACATAGCTGCGGCCGGACAGCGGGTCACGGATCGCACCGCCGATGCAGGTGGCCGCACCGCCGAAGGGCTCGATCTCCGTGGGATGGTTATGCGTCTCGTTTTTGAAGAGCAGCAGCCAGTCCTGCTTCTCTCCATCCACGGTGATCTCCATCTTGACGGTGCAGGCGTTGATCTCCTCGCTCTCGTCCAGTTTGGTCAGCTGACCGGATTTTTTCAGCGCTTTGGCGGCAATCGTGCCCAGATCCATCAGGCAGATGGGTTTGGTACGGCCCAGTGCAGTGCGGGTATCCATATATGCATCCCACGTTTTCTGAATTTCGTCGCACTCGAAGCTGACCGAGTCAATGACGGTGTTAAACGTGGTGTGGCGGCAGTGATCGGACCAGTAAGTATCCAGCACACGGATCTCCGTGACGGTGGGCTGACGGCCCTCCTTGCGGAAGTAATCACGGCACATCCGGATATCTGCCAGATCCATGGCCAGTCCCATCTCTGCGATCATCTGCTGCAGGGCGTCATCCTCCAGATCGGTGAACCCCTCCAGTGTCTCCACTTCGGTGGGGATCTCATACTGCATCTCCAGTGTTTCCGGCTTTTCAAGCGATGCCTCACGGGCCTCCACCGGGTTGATGACCTGCTTTTTGATGCGATCCACCTCTTCCGATGTAGGCGTCCCTGTCAACTGATAGACACGGGCGCTGCGCACCAGAGGACGATCCCCCTGCGAGAGCATCTGGATGCACTGCGCAGCGGAGTCGGCCCGCTGATCAAACTGACCGGGCAGAAACTCCACGGCGAAGATGACACCGTCATGGACCGGCAGTTCCTCGTACACGTTGTCGGTCTGCGGCTCGGAAAAGACGGCGGTAATGCTGGTCTTGAACAGCGCCTCATCCATATGTTCGGCGTCATAGCGGTTAAATACACGGACCCCCGTCACGGAATGGATCCCCAGAATGCCATTGATCTCACCCAGCAGCGCACGGGCCTCATTGTCCAGTCCCGGCTTCTTCTCTACAAATACTCGATAAATCATTTAAACCTCCAAGGCACGATGGCCGATGTCGTGGCGGTACATGGCACCGTCAAAGTGAATTTTCCCCACATTGGCATAGGCGGCATCCACCGCCTCACGAAGCGTATCCGCCGCAGCAGTCACCCCCAGCACCCGGCCGCCGCTGGTCACCAGACGGCCGTCCTGCAAGGATGCCCCGGCTACATAGACCTTCTCCTGCAGCTCGGCCGGGATCGTAATGGGAAATCCCTTTTCGTAGCTGCCGGGATAGCCGTGAGAGGCCATGACCACACAGCAGCAGGCCTCCTCCGAAAACTCCACCTTGGTCTGAGCCAGCGTCTCGTTGGTAACGGCCTGCATAACCGTCAAAAGGTCGCTCTTCAAAAGAGGCAGCACCACCTGCGTCTCGGGATCGCCGAAGCGGCAGTTATATTCGATGACCTTCGGTCCTTGGCGTGTCAGCATCAATCCGAAATAGAGGCAGCCCTTGAACGGTCGGCCTTCCGCAGCCATGGCACGGATCGTCGGCAGGAAGATCTTCTCCATACACTCCGCAGCCACCTCCTTGGTATAGAAGGGGTTAGGAGCAATGGTGCCCATGCCGCCGGTATTGAGGCCCTTGTCACCGTCCAATGCCCGCTTGTGGTCCATGGAGGACACCATAGGCACCAGCGTCTTGCCGTCCGTAAAACTGAGGACGGAAACCTCCGGCCCTTCCAGAAATTCTTCGATCACGATGCGGGAGCCGCTGTCGCCGAAGGCGTGCTCCAGCATCATGGACTCCACGGCGCTCACCGCCTCTTCCCGGCTCATGGCAATGATCACACCCTTGCCCAATGCCAAGCCGTCGGCCTTGATGACCACCGGGATCTTGCAGGTCTTGACATAGGCCAGCGCCTCTTCCGCCGACGTAAAGACTTCATATGCCGCCGTGGGAATACCATACTTCTTCATGAGATTCTTGGAAAAGACCTTACTGCTTTCAATGACGGCCGCTTTCTTGTCAGGGCCAAAGCACGGGACACCTACGGCGTTCAGCGCATCCACGGCGCCCAGTGCCAGCGGATCATCAGGGGCCACCACAGCGTAATCGATCTTCTCCTCCTCGGCAAAGCGGACCATGCCGTCAATATCCTTGGCGCCGATCGGCACACAGACCGCATCCGCAGCGATCCCACCGTTGCCGGGCAGGGCGTAGATGGTCTCCACCGCAGGATTTTCTTTCAATTTCCGGATAATCGTGTGCTCACGGCCACCGCCGCCTACCACGAGAATTTTCATAGGGAAACCTCCTTCAAAGGTTTTATTACAAGCCAAAAAGGGGGAGTTGCAGCCTCCCCCTCTTGAGTCATATCAATGATGGAACAGACGCAGACCTGTAAAGGCCATGGTGATGCCATACTTATTGGCCGTGGCGATCACGTGGTCGTCACGAATGGAGCCGCCGGGCTCGACAATATACTGCACGCCGCTCTTGCGGGCACGCTCCACGTTATCGCCAAAGGGGAAGAAGGCATCGCTGCCTACCGTCACACCGGACTGGGTGGCGATCCACACTTTCTTCTCCTCCAGTGTCAGCACATCCGGTTTGACCTTGAATGTCTGCTGCCAGACGTCGTCAGCCAGAATGTCCTCGTACTCATCCGAGGTATAAATATCGATGGCGTTGTCCCGATCGGGGCGGCGGATTCCGTCTACAAACTGCAGGCCCAACACCTTGGGATGCTGGCGCAGATACCAGTTATCCGCCTTTTGACCTGCCAAACGAGTGCAATGGATGCGGCTCTGCTGGCCGGCACCCACGCCGATGGCCTGCCCATCCTTGACGTAGCACACGGAGTTGGACTGGGTGTATTTCAAGGTGATGAGCGCCACGATCATATCGATCTTCGCCTGCTCCGGCAGTTCCCGATTCTCGGTGACGATATTCTCCAGCAGACTCGCATCGATCTTGGCATCGTTGTGTCCCTGCACAAATGTCACGCCGAACACGTCCTTACACTCCTGCGCCGCCGGCACATAAGCAGGATCGATCTGCACCACGTTGTAGTTCCCCTTTTTCTTTCCCTTGAGGATCTCCAGTGCCTCCTCGGTATAGCCGGGAGCGATGATCCCGTCGGATACCTCCCCCTTGAGATAGCGGGCGGTATCGGCATCACATACATCAGAGAGCGCCGCCCAGTCACCATAGGAGCACAGGCGGTCGGCACCGCGGGCACGAATATAGGCGCAGGCGATGGGACTGAGGGCCCCGGCTTCCTCCACGAAATACATCTTGCGGTCCGTCTCGCTCAGAGGAAGACCCACAGCGGCTCCCGCAGGAGAGACGTGCTTGAAGGATGCGGCGGCAGGCAGGCCCGTTGCCTCCTTCAGCTCCTTGACCAGCTGCCAGGAGTTGAACGCATCCAGAAAGTTGATGTATCCGGGGCGGCCGTTGAGCACCTGCACCGGCAGTTCGGAACCGTCCTTCGTATAGATCCGGGCCGGCTTCTGATTGGGATTACAGCCGTATTTCAGTTCAAATTCCTTCATCTCACGCCTCCAGATGCTTGTTATATAGGGTCACTTTGCCACCGACATTGGCATAAAGGGCCACTTTATGATCCTCGTTGAGGGCTGCCCAGACCTCGTCGGCCTCCGGCATACTGACTTCCATCGGCTCCCCGGCAAAGGTAGGCAGCGGATCGCCGTCGCCCTGATAGGTGCTGATAAAATAACCCTTTCCCTCTTCGCATCCCTCATAGCAGAAGAACTCACGAAGGCATTTTCCATCCTTCTCCTTGAGGATGGACATCTCAAAGCTGCCGTCATCGCGGATAAAAGCCGAAATACGCGGCGTGTAGTTGGGGAAATCCGGCTCATACTCCCGGGTCATCAGTCCCGTGCGGAAGTCACCGGCATCCCGGATCGTATCCGTCTGGTCACCGTTGGTAACGATCAGACCGTCGGCCACGCGGCGGACGGGGTGATAGATGATCAAACTGGGGTCCTCCAGTTTGGACGGGTCATAGGCCTTGGTGCGGATGCCATCCTCCGTTGCCTCAAAAACACGGTTGCGGCTGTTCTCGCTGCGCCCCATGATGAAATAGTACACACGGTCCTTGCCCACCACAATGCCGCGGCCGGGATAGGAGGTCTCCTTCAGAAATGCCAGCAGATCTGTCATTGTTCCATCTCCTTTGCAACTTTTTCAATAGCACGAGGCAGCAAGATCCACTCCGCTTCCTCCATCACACGGCGCTGCAGTGTCTCCGGTGTATCCTCACTCTGAACGGCAACCGCCTTCTGATAGACGATTTCTCCGCCATCAGGCACTTCATTGACGAAATGAACTGTAGCGCCAGTTACCTTTACACCCTTTGCAAGAGCAGCTTCATGGACATGAAGGCCGTACATTCCCTTCCCGCAAAAAGAGGGGATCAGGGACGGGTGCACATTGAGGATCCGACGATCCCAGTGCGCCGTAAATTCCTTAGACAAAATGCGCATATAGCCGGCCAGTACGATCAACTGAATGCCGTACTCCTCCAGTGCTGTCTGGATCTCCGCCTCATCACGCAGAACCAATGCAGGGACACCGCAGCGTTCGGCACGGCAGAGGGCATAGGCGTCGGCGCGGCTGGAAATGACCAGCGATACCTCTGCCGAACGGATCACATCCCCCTGCGCATCCAAGATCGCTTGCAGGTTTGTGCCGCCGCCGGAGACGAACACCGCCGTCTTTACCATAGTCTGACCCCCTCGCCGCACTCGCAGACACCCAGTACATAGGCATCCGGTACGGCCGCAAGTGCTGCATCCACATCTTCTTTAGGGACCACCACCATCATACCCACACCCATATTATAGGTATTGTACATATCCCGCTCCGGCACGCCGCCCGCCTCGGCGATCTTATGGAAGATCTCCGGCACACGAACATCGCTCTTGCGGATAGCTGCGCAGATCCCGTCGGGCAGCGCACGGGGAATGTTCTCGTAGAAGCCGCCGCCGGTAATGTGGGCGCAGGCCTTGATGGTCGCTGCTGCGGCGATGGCCTGAACATCCTTCACATAGATGCGGGTGGGGACCAGCAGTTCTCTCCCCAATTCCCCGGCCAGCTGCTCCTCAGTGAACACTTTGCGCACCAGAGAAAAGCCGTTGGAGTGGACACCGGTGGAGGGCAGTGCGATCAGCACATCACCCTCGGTGATCGTATCGGGACGGAACATCTTCTCGCGATCCACGATGCCGACGGCAAAGCCGGCCAGATCATATTCCTCCTCGGGCATCATCCCGGGGTGTTCGGCCGTTTCGCCGCCGATGAGTGCTGCCCCAGACTGGACACAGCCCTCGGCCACGCCGCCGACGATCTCTGCGATCCGCTCCGGCACATTGCGTCCGCAGGCGATATAATCCAGAAAAAAGAGAGGCTGCGCACCGCAACAGATGATATCGTTCACGCACATTGCTACGCAATCGATCCCGATGGTATCGTGCTGATCCTGCAGAAAAGCGATCTTCAGCTTGGTGCCTACGCCATCGGTGCCGGAAACCAGGATCGGCTCCTTCATCCCCTGCAAAGCAGGCAGAAACAGTCCGCCAAAGCCGCCGATACTGTCGATGGCGCCGGCCGTCTTAGTCCGGGCAACGTGCTTTTTCATCAGTTCCACCGCACGATATCCGGCGGTGATGTCCACGCCTGCGGCGGCATAGGAAGCGGAGAAGCTCTTGCTCATGATTCTCTTCCTTTCTTCTTTTCCAAAATTCTTATTCCTTGCCTGTCCAACAATAGGTGCACAGGCACTCTTTATCGATGGCAATTGCCTCCAACAGCCCCTCGAGACTCTGGAATCCCATGGAATCAAAGCCGAAGCGCTGGCAGATCGCCGCCAGCAGACGCTGGCCGCGCTCCGTATTACGGTCGGTATATTCATCGATATGCCGGATTCCCTCCTGCCCTTCCAGCTCCAGCACGATCCGGCGGACCAACAGGTCCATTTCAGACTTGTTGCGGGAGAAGTTCAGATAGGGGCAGCTATAGGCCAGCGGCGGGCAGGCGCAGCGCATATGCACTTCCTTGGCGCCGTTTTGATAGAGGAAGTCCACGGTCTCACCCAGCTGCGTGCCACGGACAATGGAGTCGTCCACCAACAGCAGCTTTTTGTCCCGAATCAGCTCCGGCACCGGGATCTGCTTCATTTCCGCCACCTGACTGCGCGCCTTCTGGCCGCCGGTCATAAACGAGCGGGACCAGGTGGGTGTATACTTAACAAAGGGGCGGGCAAAGGTTTTCCCGCTGCGGTTGGCATAGCCGATGGCGTGAGGGATACCGGAATCCGGCATTCCCGCCACAATATCCACCTCCGGCATGGTCCCCTCATCCATCTCATCCTGCGCCATGATCTCGCCGTTGCGGCAGCGCATGACCTCCACGTTGGAGCCCTCGTAGTTGGAGTTGGGATAACCGTAGTAGCTCCACAAGAAGCCACAGATCCGCATCTTATCCCCGGCCGGGGCCAGTGTCTTATAGCCGCTGCGGGTCACCTCCACGATCTCCTGTGGACCCAACTCGTAGGCATCGGCGTAGCCCAGCTTATGGTAGGCAAAAGACTCAAAGGAGACGCAGCAGCCCTCTTCACTCTGGCCCACCAGCACCGGAAGCCGTCCCAGTCGATCCCGGGCGGCGATGATCCGCTCCTCCTGCAAAATCAGGATCGTGCAGGAACCCTGGATCACCTGCTGTGCGTGGCGGATCCCCTCCACCAGCGAATCCTTTTGGTTAATGAGGGCCGCCGTCAGCTCAGTGGCATTGATCTCTCCGCTGCTCATGGCCATGAACTGATGGCCGTGGTCGGAAAAGTACTGTCCTACCAGCTCCTCGGCGTTATTGATGATCCCCACCGTGGTGATGGCATAGAGCCCCAGATGGGAGCGCACTAACAGGGGCTGAGGATCGCTGTCGCTGATGCAGCCGATGCCGCTCCAACCGGAGAACTCGTCCAGATCCTTGGCAAACTTGGTACGGAAAGGCGTGCTCTCGATGTTATGGATCTGCCGATGGTAGCCGTTTTTCTTGTCATAGACCACCATGCCGCCACGGCGGGTCCCCAGATGCGAGTGGTAATCGACACCAAAAAAGAGATCTGTGGCAATATCGCGGTTTGAAACCGCTCCGAAAAATCCTCCCATTAGGCAAAGAACAGCTCGGAGAGCGTCATAGGATCGATGTAGGCACCGTTCTTATATACGCGCATATTACCGGAAGCCACTTCGTCGATCAGCATCACGTTGCCGTCTGCGTCGTAACCAAACTCAAACTTGATGTCGTAGAGCTCCAGACCCTTCTCTTTCAGATCATCGGCCACGATCTTGGTGATCTTCTGGGTCATATCCTTGATATCCTCATACTGGCTGTCGCTCATCACGCCCAACGCCACCAGCGCATCCTTGGTCACCAGAGGATCGCCCAGTGCATCGTTTTTGAAGGTCGTCTCCACATAGGCGGGCAGATCGGCCCCCTCCTCAATATAATCACCATAGCGGCGCAGGAAGCTGCCCACTGCCTTATAGCGGCAGATGACCTCCAGACCGTGGCCGAACACCTTGGCCGGCAGGACTTCCATGGTGGTGTCGTTCAGGTTGGCAGAGACATAGTGAGTCTTGATACCGGCGGCATTGATTTTCTCAAAGAAATAAATGGACATCCGCAGGTTCACATCACCCACGCCGTCGATGGTCAAGCCCACCGCATTTTCACCGGGATCGAACTTGCCGTCCTTACCGGTGCAGTCGTCTTTAAACTTCAAAAGGCAGTTGCCGTTGTCCAAGCTGTAAACGTCCTTGGTCTTACCCGTATAAATCAGTTCCATGTTGTATGTCTCCTTTTAATTAAATATGTATGGTTTGGTTTATTTCACTGAAATTTCGCCCGCAGCTCGGCGTCCTTCGCCAGAACCGCCTGCTTCTCTTTTTCCCGGGCCGCCACCAGCTGATCAGCCAGCACCGGATTGCCCAGTGCCAGAATCTCCACAGCCAGCAGCGCCGCATTCTTGGCCCCGTCGATGGCCACCGTGGCCACCGGGATCCCGGAGGGCATCATCACGGTGGACAGCAGCGCATCCATACCGTCCAGATTGGTGGACTTGCACGGGATGCCGATCACCGGCAGCGTGGTGTTGGCCGCCACGGCTCCCGCCAAATGCGCAGCCATGCCTGCGGCGGCGATCAGCACGGAAAATCCGTTCTCCTTGGCGCCGGACGCAAAATCACGGGCCTCCTCCGGGCAGCGGTGCGCCGACAGAACGCGCACTTCAAAGGGCACACCGTACTCCTGCAATACACCGATGGCTTTTTCGACCACCGGCAGGTCGCTGGCACTGCCCATCACAATTCCTACTTTCATGTTCGTACCTCCTATGTCCAGACAGCAAAAAAGGCAAATTGACCCCCTAAGACAAAGAGATCAATCTGCCCAGGCGGTCGGCGTTCTCCTGTACAGGTCCCATGTGGTACTCCACTTCCGCCAGTAGCTGCACAGGTTTTTCATTAATTCCATTATAATCGCCCCTCTTTCCCCCGTCAATGCAGATCTCCGCCCTTTGCTATAGCAGCTTTCAATAGCAGCGTTCAGCCCTGATTATGGAAGAAGCTTTTTCTATAACCTGTGGTGTAATCTGTCAAAAAAACAGACAAAAATCGACCGATTATTCTGTGCTTTTTGTTGTTGTCCTATCCGTGAACACGTGGTATACTAACAAAAATACATTCGTTGCCAATGGCATTTCAGGTTTTGATGTGTACAAAACTGGAAATGCTTTTTTTAAAACTATGTAATGAGGTGTTGTGTTATGGCTTATTTCTTCTCCGAACCGTCCCATACCTTTAATGAGTACCTGTTGGTACCCGGGTACTCTTCCAGCGAGTGTGTCCCCTCGGCCGTCTCTCTGGAAACGCCTTTGGTGCGCTATCGCAAAGGGGAGACACCTGCTCTTTCTTTGAAGATCCCCATGATCTCTGCGATCATGCAGTCTGTCTCCGGTGACAAGCTGGCTGTGGCACTGGCTCGTGAAGGCGGCGTCTCCTTCATCTACGGCTCCCAGAGCATCGAGGACGAGGCCGCCATGGTGGCCAAGGTCAAGGGCTGCAAGGCCGGTTTTGTAGAGAGTAATTCCAACATCACCCCCGATAAGACACTGGCCGACATTCTGGAACTCAAGGAGCAGACCGGCCATTCCACGGTGGCCGTTACCCACGACGGCACCCCCCACGGCAAGCTGCTGGGCATCGTGACCAGCCGTGACTACCGTGTGACCCGCATGGACCCCAGTGAAAAGGTTTCTTCCTTTATGACCCCTCTGGAGAAGCTGATCACTGCGCCCGAAGGTACCTTCTTAAAGACCGCCAATGACATCATCTGGGACCACAAGCTCAACTCCTTGCCCATTCTGGACGAGAATGGCTGTCTGGTGGCATTTGTGTTCCGCAAGGACTACGATATGCACAAGAGCAACCCTCTGGAAATGCTGGATAAGAATAAGCGCTATGTGGTCGGCGCCGGGATCAACACCCGTGACTACGCCGAGCGTGTCCCTGCCCTGCTGGAGGCCGGTGCAGATGTTCTGTGCATCGACTCCTCCGAAGGCTTCTCCGAGTGGCAGAAGCTGACCATCCAGTGGATCCGTGAACACTACGGCGAAGATGTCAAGGTGGGCGCAGGCAACGTGGTCGACCGTGAAGGTTTCCGTTTCCTGGCCGACTGCGGCGCTGATTTCATTAAGGTGGGCATCGGCGGCGGCTCCATCTGCATCACCCGTGAGACCAAGGGCATCGGCCGTGGACAGGCCACCGCACTCATCGAGGTATGCAAGGCTCGTGACGAATACTTCGAGGAGACCGGCGTCTACGTTCCCGTGTGCTCCGACGGTGGTATCGTCTATGACCACCACATTACACTGGCTCTGGCTATGGGGGCCGACTTCGTCATGCTGGGCCGCTATTTCGCCCGTTTCGACGAGAGCCCCTCTGACAAGGTCAATGTGGGCGGTACCATCATGAAGGAGTACTGGGGCGAGGGTTCCAACCGTGCCCGGAACTGGCAGCGCTACGATATGGGCGGCGCCAAGAAGCTTTCTTTTGAAGAGGGTGTTGACTCCTACGTCCCCTACGCCGGCCATCTGGCTGACGGTGTGGCCACCACATTGGCCAAGGTGCGCTCCACCATGTGCAACTGCGGCGCTTTGACTATCCCCGAATTGCAGCAGAAGGCCCGTCTGACGCTGGTGTCCTCCGTCTCCATCGTTGAAGGCGGCGCCCACGATGTGGTGCTCCACTCCACCAGCAAGGAAGTCTGATTCCTTCCCGACACATATATAAAAAGACCGGTTCTGCTGCCAGAACCGGTCTTTTACTGTTCGTCTGTTTCGTCCTCCATGGCTTCGATCAGAAAGCTGACCGGGCGAAACCCATCATTACAGGAGATCATGGCTGAGTACGGATCTTTCATCCAGCCATCGTAGAAGTTTCCGCCGCCGTGGCTCAGGGCCAGCACAAAGGGTGACATACTCTCCCACGCACTGCGGCAAAGTCCCTCTGGCTGCTCCCAGCCATTGGCCACAAAAACCTGTCCCTCCTCCATGTCGCAGGCATGGTCGATGGGATTTTCATACCGCTGTGACAGATCCGGGTAGGAGGCCTTACGCATCACCGTGATGCGGCATTTCTTCATCCTTTATTCCTCCGGCTGATCCAAGCTCTCATCCAGTGCCCGCAGCCGCTCCTCCATGGCATCAAAGGCGGCAAAATCTGCCGCGGCCACCGTCTGCTGTGCCTGCTGCAGCTTTTCTGCAAACTGCCGGCTTAGCGCAGTATACTGCTGCCGCGTCTCTTCACACCACGAACGCTGCGTGGCCATGATGTCCCGCAGCTGTACCACGGCAGCGGCACGGAATTCCTCCGTTCTGCGGTGGGCATTGATCTCGATTTCCGCGATGTGGTCCTTCATGGCCAGATACTCCGAAGCCTGCACACGCAGCTGCGCATTCTCACGCTCCAGCTCCTGCCTTCTCCGCTCGCTCTCGGACAGCTTTTCTCTCAGCTCCGGCACCTGCAGCGCCTGCTCCGTCTTTTCCGCATAATCGCCGCGCATCTGCTGCAATTCAGTTTCCATCGCCGTGTTCTGCTGCTGCAGGGATGCATTGTCCGCCTCCAGCGCTTCCACTCTCTCCTGATTCTCCCGCGCTGTCTTTTCAATAAATGTAACCACGTCCTGCCGGTCAAACCCGCCGAACAGACATGTTTTAAAGCTGGCGCCCATAGACATCCCCTCCGCATATTTCATAATTTCTTATTGATTTTAAGATAGCACAATTTGTGTCTTTTTACAAGTGTAAGAAATTTTTTGAAAAACTTTCATTTTTTTGAATTTACCTCTTGCATTTTTCTTTAAAGAGTGTTATTATAACTAAGCTGTCTGCGAGACATGAGACAAGCGCCGTTAGCTCAGCTGGATAGAGCGTCTGGCTACGGACCAGAAGGCCGG
>JAHHSI010000029.1 GCA_020025275.1 Oscillospiraceae bacterium
CCAAAAAAAAGTATGATGAACATACCAAATTTGAGGAGGTAAACAATTATGAGCAAAAAGAGTACGCGGATCGCCTACCTTGTCGCTCTGGGAGTCCTCGTGGTATTGTTGGTCGTCTTGGGTGTGACCTACGCCGGCAAGCCCGCTCCCGTCCTGGAAGTAGATGGAGAGATGGTTCAGACCAAAACTCCCTTTGCCGGAACCTTCTGGTCCCTGCTTCCGCCTATCGTAGCTATCGTTCTGGCTCTGATCAGTAAGGAAGTGTATTCCTCCCTGTTCATGGGCTGCCTGGTTGGTGCCATGCTGTGCACCCAGTTTGCTCCTTGGGAGACGCTGGTTCAGCTGGTGGGCGGCGATCATGGTATCGTGACGACGGTTGCTGATGCCGGTAACGTCGGTATCATCTTCTTCTTGGTCTGCTTGGGCATTATGGTGGACCTGATGAACAAGGGCGGCGGCTCCGAGGCCTTTGGCCGCTGGGCAACCAAGTCCGTGAAGTCCCGTGCCGGCGCACAGCTGATGACCATGCTGCTGGGTGTCCTGATCTTCATCGATGACTACTTCAACTGCCTGACCGTCGGCGCCGTGATGCGTCCCGTGACCGAGTCCCATCACATCTCCCGCGCTAAGCTGGCCTATGTCATCGACTCTACGGCAGCTCCCGTCTGCATGATCGCTCCCGTGTCCTCTTGGGCCGCTGCCGTTTCCGGCTACGTCCAGTCTGACAGCGTGAACGGCCTGCAGATGTTTATGAGCCAGATTCCCTATAACTACTACTGCCTGCTGACCCTGCTGATGATCATTGTTACTTCCGTGATCAACTTGGACTATGGTCCTATGCTGACCCACGAGTACAATGCGCAGGTCAAGGGTGACCTGTTTACCACCGAGGAGCGTCCTTTCGCCGGTGCTGACGATTATGAGAAGCCCGCCAGCGGTAAGTCCTCCGTTGTCGACCTGATCCTGCCCGTGGTCGTGCTGATCGCCTCCTGTGTGATCGGCCTGATCTGGACCGGCGATTTCTTTGAGGGCGTTGACTTTATGACCGCATTCTCCAATGCCTCTTCCTCCACGGGTCTGGCGCTGGGCGGCATGATCGGCCTGATCTTCACCTTCGTCTATTTCTGGCTGCGTGGCTCCATCGATTTCGAGAAGAGCTTCGAGTCTGTGCCCAATGGATTTATCCAGATGATTTCCCCCATCCTGATCCTGACCTTCGCTTGGACGCTGTGCGCTTTCACCCGTTACGGTATGTATTCCGCTAACTTCGTTATCAACGCCATGTCCGGCGCAGGAAGCCTGATGAAGTTCCTGCCCGCAGTGATCTTCATCATCGGCTGCTTCATCGGCTTTGCAACCGGTACTTCTTGGGGTACCATCGGTATCATGGCTCCCATCGTTGTTAACGTGTTCAACTACGATGATCCCTCCCTGCGTACCCTGTGCGTGATCGGTCTGGCAGCAGCTTGCGCCGGCGGTGTTTGTGGCGACCACTGCTCCCCCATCTCCGATACCACCATCATGGCTTCCGCTGGTGCTCACTGCTACCACCTGAACCATGTGTTCACGCAGCTGCCCTACGCCATCACCGTGGCGGGCGTATCCTTCGTGTCCTTCATCCTGGCCGGCCTGATCCAGAACGTTGTCATCAACCTGATCATCGCCATGGTCCTGATGATTGCCACGCTGCTGGTCATCAAGGCCATCGTTTCCAAGAAACACGCAGGCATCTTTGCTGAAATGGCTGAGGCGAACAAGGCTCTGAAGTAAGAATTCCTGCTTCGGCCTTACATAACCTGTAAGTGAAAAAATGTGCGCCGCATCGTTTCCCTCCGCAGGGATACCTTGAGGTGTGCCGGAAACCCCGGCAGAGATTGCTTCGGCAATTTCTGCCGGGGCTTTTTTAGACAGGCGCCTGTGTATTGGGCGTTTACTCTGCATTGGCAGCTACGCAGACGATATTGTGGTGGATCTCCACAGTCTGATGGGCGTGTTTGCTCCACTTTATGCCCTTCTCAAGTACCACGATTTTCCGGATGAACGATCGCAGCGGCTTCGGGTTTGGGAAATGTACCGAACCCGGTTTCTCTTCTGGGGGCAACTGCCGTTCTCCCAGAGCTACTTCTGATTACAGAGCAGGGAGGATTCCTCTCAGAGCAGTTTCACCATGAATTCCGGGGATTTGAAGGATATAAACGGCCAGAAATAAGTATTTAAAAAAACTATGGGGAATGATAGTAAATTGTGTGTCATTGAATTGCAAAAATACAACAAAGAGACTATAATTAAATAACGGCAGGCCTTGCGCCTGCAAGGAAGGCCGTACGGGGTATCTCGTGCGGCCTTTTTTTAGTTGAATTCTCCTGTTATAGACAAAAGGGATGTAGGGGGGATGGTATGGATACTTTTCCGGCACATATTCGCACAGACACGATATGCGGACAAAAAAGAGATATCGTTCAATCTGTTACTGAGCATTGCCGTTCTGCGGCAAAATATGCCAGAAATACCCTTTCGCCTGTAGGATTGGGAGAATCCGCATATCTATCTGCACTGCTCCACGATTTTGGGAAATTTACGCAGAGATTTTCCGGTTACTTATGGGACGCCTATCAGGGGAAAACGGTAAAAAAGGGAGCTGTTAATCACACTTTTGCCGGTGTGCAGCATCTTTTCCGTTGCTATTACGACCACCGCAACGCCGCCGCAGAAAAGTTTGCCTGTGAGCTGATGGGTTACGCAATCGGCGCACATCACGGGCTGTTTGATCTGATGAGAAACCAGCGCGAATATGGCTTCCCGCATCGACTTAACGATCAGAGCATCGGTTACGAAGAGGCCGCCAAGAACTTCCTCAACAACTGCGCCGATCAAGAGGAACTGGACGCTCGATTCGGCGCCGCTGTGGGTGAGCTCAACGTCTGGCTGTCTGAACTGGGCCGACTGTGTATGCAGGAGCCGGAGCGAGCAGGCGAACACATGAGTTTTTACAGCGGTATGTTGGCCCGTCTCTTGCTCTCGGCAGTAATTGAGGGAGATCGCAGAGACACTGCGGCCTTCCAGAAGCGTATGGAATTTCCGGCAATCAGCTCGGACCGTACGGAACTTTGGCGAGAATGTCTGACTTTTTTGGAGCAGCGGCTGGATGAATTTTCTCAGGATCAGCCGATTCAAAGAGCACGCAGAAAAATTTCGGACGTATGCAAACAAAATGCAAACCTCAAGAGCGGAATATACCGGCTGAATGTCCCCACCGGCGGTGGAAAAACGCTGACGTCTCTGCGGTATGCATTGGCTCACAGTGTACAGCATCACAAGCAGCGCATCTTCTTTGTGATCCCGCTTCTATCCATCATTGACCAGAATAGCCAGGTACTTCGGGAATTTCTTCCCCGGCAGGACATCGTTTTGGAGCACCATTCCAATATTGTTCAAACTGAAGAAGCCGGCGATGAGCTGGACCAGAGAGAGCTTCTGGCGGAAAACTGGTCGTCCCCCATCACCATTACTACGCTTGTCCAACTGCTAAACACTCTTTTTTCAGGAAAAACAACGTCGATCAGGCGCTTTCACTCCCTGTGTAACAGTGTCATTGTGTTTGATGAGGTGCAGACAGTCCCTTCCCATATGCTGACGCTATTCAACCTGGCCGTCAATTTTTTGACCGAATTCTGCGGGACAACGGTAGTGCTTTGCTCTGCAACGCAGCCCTGTCTGGAGTCGGTTCCTCACCCCCTTGCGCACCAACCGGTGGATCTGGTACCCTACGAGGAGAAGCTGTGGGCGCCCTTTCGCCGGACACAGATACAAGATGCAGGTGCATACAGGATGGAGGATATCCCCGCTTTTCTTCTGGACAAGCTGGCACAGCATCGGAGCTTATTGGTCGTATGCAATAAAAAAGGGGAAGCAGAAATGCTCTATCGGGAACTGCGTGACAAAGTTCCTCACCTTTTCCATTTATCTACATCCATGTGCATGGCACACCGCCGCAAGACCCTTGAACAGCTTGAACTCCTCTTATCTCCTGACAGCGGCGTTGAAGATGGCATACTCTGTATTTCCACACAGCTGATCGAGGCCGGAGTGGATATTTCCTTTTCCTGCGTAGTGCGGCTGCTTGCCGGAATGGACAGTGCCGTACAAGCTGCCGGAAGATGCAACCGACACGGAGAATCCCGACAGATTGCGCCGGTATATCTGCTGCGCTGTACCGACGAACGGTTGACTATGCTGAAAGATATCCAGTCCGCTCGGGATGCGTCTCACGCCCTGCTCACGGAATTTGCCCGGGACCCGGAGGCCTATGGGCAAGATCTCGCATCTGAGGAGTCAATTCGCTTTTACTATCGGTATCTCTATCAACAGATGCCCAGTGGCTCCCAGGATTTTCCCGTTCCTTTAAGCGACGGGAGCCGCAGCACACTATTCGACCTACTCTCCCAGAACACGAGGGAATTTGCAGCGGGACGGGAATATCCTTTCTTTCTGCATCAAAATTTTCAGACCGCAGGAAAGGCTTTTCGGGTGTTCGATGAAAAGACACTCGATGTGCTGGTCCCCTATGATCAAGCAGCGAAGCAGCTGCTTGCCGATCTCTGCTCTGCACGAGCTGCGTACGACCTTGAATTTACGGAAGCGATCCTGAAAGCAGCCAAGCCGTATACCGTTTCTCTCTACCAATGGCAATTCGATCAGCTCAACG
Organism: Oscillospiraceae bacterium; assembly: GCA_020025275.1. Taxonomy (GTDB): domain Bacteria; phylum Bacillota; class Clostridia; order Oscillospirales; family Oscillospiraceae; genus Vescimonas. Next base: position 4,706 of record JAHHSI010000029.1, read on the forward strand.
ATGCCCACGCCATCTATCCCACAGCCGGCCAGACCGCACTGGTTTTGCGCCAGGAATATTATGACATGATGACAGGCCTGCTCATGGAACCGCAGACAGGTCTGCAAACGGAGGTGAGTCTATGCGATTTCCTAATTTAGTTGAGTTTGAAGTATCCGGAGATTACGGGCTTTTTTCAGACCCTGTCATGCGGGTAGGCGGAGAGAAGTGTACCTATCAGATCCCAACCTATGAAGCGTTGAAGGGGATTCTTTCGTCAGTGTACTGGAAACCGACATTTACGTGGATAATCGACAAAGTCCGGGTCATGAACCGTATCGAGACGGAAGTAAAGGGGATACGCACCATTAAGTATAAAGGGGGAAAAGACCGCTCCTATTATACCTATCTGAAGGATTGCCGCTACCAGGTGCAAGCTCACTTTGAGTGGAACCTGAATCGGCCGGAATTGGCACAGGATCGAAACGAAGAAAAGCATCACAATATTGCAAAACGGATGATCAAGGCCGGAGGGCGAAGGGACATATTTCTGGGGACCCGAGAGTGCCAGGGCTATGTGGAGCCCTGCCGCTTTGGCGAAGGAGCCGGCGCTTATGATGACCTTCCTGAGTTGAGTTTCGGACTTATGTATCATGGATTGACCTACGCCGACGAAGCATATTCCCCCGAGACAGAATCTGCTATGACCGCCAACTTCTGGCGCCCGGTCATGCAGAACGGTGTGATCCTCTTTCTGCGTCCGGATCAGTGCCCGCTCCACAAAAAGCTCCGAGGAATGCAGTCAAAGGCCTTTGGGGAGCAGGAAAACAACTTTTCCGGGCTGAAAGAATTCGGGGAGGTGGAGTAATGGGACTGCTGCAGAAGGCCTTTGAAACCTATGAATATCACCAAAATCTGGCTGGGAAGGTGGAATATGGCAAAGAGCCTCTGGCTCCTTGCGCTCATAAAACTGTCCAGGCTGACATTGAAATCACCATCGATCAGGATGGCAGGTTTATCAGCGCCTCGGCACGAGATAAGAAAGAACCGAAAATCCTGATCCCGGTGACAGAGAAATCTGCGGGAAGATCCGGAACAAAGCCGGCGCCTCATCCGCTGTGCGATAAACTGGCCTATCTCATTCCGTATAACGAGGGAAAATACAGGCGATATGTAGAACAACTGCGTGCGTGGCAGGAGTCCGACTTTTCCCACCCCAAATTAACTCCGATTCTGAACTATATCACGGGTGAAACGATCGTGGGTGATTTGCTGACCGCCGGGATCATCGAGCAGAAAGCGGGAAAGACATCCGGCCAAGATCTGCTGGTCTGCTGGATCGTGGTGGGCCTTGGTTTGGATCAGAGCGGCCCATGTTGGACAGACGTTTCCTTATTTTCTGCATTTGAGCAATATTATCGCCGGAAGAAGAGTGAAGAAGGACGAACACTCTGCATGATCACCGGCGAGCAGGCTGTGCAGGCAAAGCAGCATTTGAAGGGAGTTGTGTCTAAACATGGAAATGCCAAGCTGATTTCCAGCGATGATAAATCCAATTTTACCTATCGCGGTCGATTTACCAGTGTGGGCGAGGCAGAGACCGTAAGCTACGAGGCCTCGCAAAAAGCGCACAATGCGCTTCGTTGGCTGATTGCGAATCAAGGCATTTCTCTGGGCGAACGAATTTTTGTCTGCTGGGAGCCCCAGCAAATCAAATTACCCAATCCTATGAATGCCTTTTTGCCGCAGCTTGAGGAGAAATTGACTCCATCAGATTACCAAATACAGCTGCAAAATACACTGAAAGGGTGGAAAAGCGCACTTCCGGACAGCGCTTCCGCCGTGATCGCAGCGCTGGATGCGGCAACCAAAGGCCGTCTGTCTGTCACCTATTACAATGAACTGCAAGCCTCTGACTTCATGGAACGGCTGAGGGATTGGGACGCACACTGCTGTTGGCTGAAAGGTCGACGCGGTGAGTTCGGCGTACAGGCCCCTTCTATCTGGCAGATCGTTAACTGTACGTTTGGGACGCAGAGAAAGAGCAAAGCAGGGGCCGAGCTGGTCACAGACACTCATTTGCTGCGGCAGCAGGCACAAAGACTGGTTGCCTGCCGGATCGACCGTGCAAGAATACCTGCTGACTTGGTCAAAAAGTTGACCGTCCGCTATGCTTCCGCTCTGGCTTATGAGCCGGAGATCCGGGAAAATTTTCTGTTTGTCGCCTGTGCAGTGACAAGAAAATACCGCTACGATCAATACAAGGAGGAATGGGATATGGCGCTGGAACCCGAAAAGCAGGATAGAAGCTATCAGTATGGCCGACTGTTGGCGGTGCTGGAAAAAGTGGAGAGGGACACCTATGGCAATGATGAAAAACGTGAGCCCAATGCGATCCGTATGATGTCCGTGTTTATGCAAAGACCTCAGTATGCTGCAAATCGTCTCAATGTGCACATAAAAACAGCATACTATCCGAAGATTTCTCCCACAGATCGTGTTTACTACGATAGCTTGCTTCAGGATATCTATTCCATGATCGCCCGCTGTGGAGAAAACGAGGCCGGCCGCCCTCTGGGCGAAACTTGCATGATGGGGTACTATTTGCAGCGTAAAGCGCTGTATACCCAAACAGAAAACGGAGGTAAAGAAGAATGAGCGTTTTACAGAATAAGATCGACTTCGTGGTGTTGGTGTCTGCCAGCATGGCAAATCCGAACGGCGATCCCCTTGACGGAAATCGTCCCCGCAATGACTATAACGGCTTTGGCGAAATTTCGGACGTCTGTATCAAGCGCAAGATCCGCAACCGGATGCAGGATCAGGGCTGCAAGATTTTTGTGCAGTCCGAGGACCGGTGTGACGACGGCTATGCCAGCCTGAGCGACCGGGCCAAGGCCACCGTGGGCAAAATCAAGAAGCGGGATGAGTATGCCCAAAAGGCCTGCGAAACTTGGGCGGATGTCCGGGCTTTTGGTCAGGTTTTTGCCTTTGACGGTAAGGATCAGGGAGGTGTCTCTGTCGGTGTGCGCGGGCCCGTTTCAATCCACCAGGCGGTCAGCGTATCCCCTGTGGAAGTGCGTTCCATTCAGATTACCAAGAGCGTAAACGGCACCACGAAGGGAAAGCGCTCCACTGATACCATGGGCATGAAGCATTTCGTCCAGTTTGGCCTTTATAAAATCAAAGGCTCGATCAATGTCCAGCTGGCAGAAAAGACCGGATTTACCGAAGAGGATGCCAACGTATTGAAGGAGTGCCTGCGGACACTCTTTGTCAACGACGCATCCTCTGCCCGTCCTGATGGTTCTATGGAGGTCATAAAGGTGTACTGGTGGAAGCATAATTGCAAAATCGGACAATATTCCTCTGCCGAAGTACACCGCTCACTTCAGATCACCTTGAAAGATACGGTTCAGATCCCCGCAGCCGTGGAAGATTACGAAATCGTGCGGCTGAACTTGGAGGGCCTGTCCTGTGAAGAATTGGACGGAATTTAATCACAACCTGCATAGATTCTGTAAAAAACGGTGCGAAGCCATAGCACACACGAGTTTCCAAGGAGGTTCGCAGCGAATATAAGTGCCATAGGTGCAGAATTTTCGGAGGAAAACCTGCTTTTTTCGGAGAAACACTGTGATAGCAGTGAAATTAGGTTAAATTTGTCAAATCCGCCGAATAATGCAGATATTTTTGTGAATGTTTGCCGTCGCTCCCCGCACGGGGGGCGTGGATTGAAATATTGCAGCGCTCAGGAAAAAAGGATTTACCGTAGGTCGCTCCCCGCACGGGGGGCGTGGATTGAAATCCACGTGCGCCCTACCACTGTCACTACGTCTTTTAGTCGCTCCCCGCACGGGGGGCGTGGATTGAAATAGTTTGCGCACGACATTGCCCCACGCGGTGGACTGTCGCTCCCCGCACGGGGGGCGTGGATTGAAATGATGCTCCAGCCTTTATCAGCGTTAAGCGTCTTAAGTCGCTCCCCGCACGGGGGGCGTGGATTGAAATGCTATGCAATCGCCCGCAGCGGCGCACAAGGAAAGTCGCTCCCCGCACGGGGGGCGTGGATTGAAATGTCGCTGTACTTGGCTCCGCTGATATTGATGGACAGTCGCTCCCCGCACGGGGGGCGTGGATTGAAATCGCAACGCAATCCAACCAATTTGGGACGCCATCAGTCGCTCCCCGCACGGGGGGCGTGGATTGAAATTCAATTTGTTGCGATGATCCCCCAAGCTTTCGGCGTCGCTCCCCGCACGGGGGGCGTGGATTGAAATCGCTATCAGCGCCATCATAAATGCAAAGTATATTGTCGCTCCCCGCACGGGGGGCGTGGATTGAAATATTGATTACAGGGAGGTGCGAGAGTAATGGCAAAGTCGCTCCCCGCACGGGGGGCGTGGATTGAAATTCGCACTATTGATATTCGGGATGCCGATCCGGTTGCAGTCGCTCCCCGCACGGGGGGCGTGGATTGAAATTCAATGTAAGGAGGTAGAAAATGAGTGAGTGGATCGTCGCTCCCCGCACGGGGGGCGTGGATTGAAATCGCTCTGGCTTTGTTTTTCGCCGAGCGGGTGGCACGTCGCTCCCCGCACGGGGAGCGTGGATTGAAATATGCTGTTACTCCGCGTATGCGCAAGTGATGTATTGTCGCTCCCCGCACGGGGAGCGTGGATTGAAATTCGTCCCAAAGCGGTACAAATTCGGTGATCTTAAACGTCGCTCCCCGCACGGGGAGCGTGGATTGAAATGTCATCGTCGAGCTGGATAATGTTATGCCGCCCATGGGACAACTTCGGCAAGCAAAAACCCGGACAGCAGAAAAGACTGCTGTCCGGGATCGTATGACGTTCGAGCGGTGGTGATTAGAAATGCGCCTCCACGTACTTGTTGTACTTTTTGTGATCCATTGTGTGCTTATAGGTGTTCCGGAAGCGCTGCACGGTGATGCTGTTGAACTCCAGCACCCGGCGGTATTTCAGAACGCCGCCGCCAAAGGAGAGGATGCCGCAGACATACCCCACAGGAGCGGTTTTATAGCATAGACCTACCAATGCGGCCAGTACCAGAACGGAGAAAAGGACACCGGCAATTTGCTTTTTTGGGTGGAGTTTTTTCACGTCCTCCGCAGTCACCACGCCTTCTTCAATCATGGTTTTGGCAAAGCGCTTTTGCACACCAAAAAGGGAAATCGCCGTCAACACACAGGGAGCTGTCACAAAAAAGGCAAATAAAGTGACGCCCACATAGTAAAACAACAGTATTGTCTGATCCATCATACGTATTAAGTCCTTTCTTCGCTAAATGAACTCCGTGGGCACGTCACCGGAAGCCTCGGTGAAGTGCAGCGGAAGATCCTTTCTTGCCGTGGCGTAGAGCATATTGGGATACGAGAGCAGAAAGTCCACCGTATCACCAATCTGCAGGTCCCGCGGGCAATCTTCAATATCCAAAATACAGTGGTCGGAGGAGCCACCCAAGACCACGATGCCCTCGTCCCGTGGTGTCAGCTGCTCCACGTCTCCCACATCGGCACGTCCGACAGCGACGATGCAGCGTTTGCGAAAGCCTCGATCCACATAGGTGGGCTTATTGCCGAAGGCGTCGATGATGATGTTGCCCACGGGGTACGTGGGCTTGGTCTTGATCTCCACCACCTCGGCCTGCAAGATCATCGTGTCCGGATGCAAGCCCATGTTGGGAATTTTCCACACAAAAGGCAAATCATGTGCATTGAGAACCGTTTCCCCGATCCGCAGGTGGTTGATGCCCTCAGGCATGGTCCCTCGGTGCACCAGGGGATAGGAGCTGGAGGCCCCGCCGGAGATGATCTCCAATTTCCGCCCAATACGTGCTTCCACATGGTGGGCAATCGTTAGAAGCGATTTCATTTTGTCCACTGTTGGCTGTATAGAGCCATAGCAGCCCAAGTTGACGCCGATCCCGGCCAAATAGACATGGGGAAGATATTTCTCCACGTGCACACAGACATTCACCATTTCGTCGTGCTTCCAGAAGCCCTCCCGCAGATCGCCCAGATCGGCCATCACAATGACACGGTGGGTCATCTGCAGTCGCTGGCACGTTTCTTCCAGTGCGTTGAGGACGGCCAGCTCGCTTTGCAAAGAGGTGTCACACCAGCGCACCACGTCCTCCAGCTCGGAGAGCATAGGAATACGCAGTAGGAGATAGGGACCGGGAATCCCGGCCTCACGGCAGGCGATGATCTGCTCCAGACGGCTGCTGCCCAGTTCGGATGCCCCGCACAGACGGAAGAGCCGGGCGACCGTCGGCAGGCCGCCGCAGCCCTTGATGACACCGCACACCTGGATCCCCGCCTTGTGGCAGACATCGGTGACGTGCAGCATGTTCTGCTGCAGTCTCGGCAAGTTGATGATAAGTCTCGGGAACTGACGCTTCATACTGCATCGCCTCACGACTAAATGTTGATTGTATTATAACACAAACCCGCCTTGTTTGCTACCGCGTTTTTTGATATTTTCTTGGTGAAGATGCTGAAAGCCAACAGGAAAAATCGTGCAATATGACGTTTGCTTTTTGGGAGAACGATACAGCGGAAACAGAAAGGAGCGCCCATGGCGGGGCGCTCCTTGGGGAACATTCAGCTTTTTTTCCGGCGTCCATAGACCAGCAGCCAGCCCGCCAGACAGAGGGGGAGGGCCCAGAGCACATCCAGCAGCGAATGCTGCTTGAGGAACACGGTGGAGATACTGATCAGTACGGCAGAGACCACGAAAAAGATCTTCCAGCCGCGGCTTTGCAGCCACTTGCAATGAAGGCCGCCCAGCATGGCCACCACCGATCCGATGACATGGAGTGACGGGCAGACGTTGGTGTTGGTATCGAAGGCATAGAAAGCGGCCATGAACCGGGTCAGAATATTGTCCCGGGCGAAGGAAAGCGGCCGCAGCTCCTGACAGGTGGGGAAGAGGAAGTAGACGGCGATGGTCACCGAATAGGTAAAGATGGTGAAATACATCATGCGCCGAAAGGCCTCGGTGTCATAAAAGAAGAGAAAGACCACCGTACCGCCCAGAAAGAGAAACCAGAAGAGGTAGGGGATCAAAAACAGCTCCTGAAAAGGGATCATGTCATCCAGAGGGCAGTACATGGGGTGGTAGGTCTGCACCACGTAAAAACGCTCCACAAAGCCAAAGAGCATTCCAAACAGAGGCCAGAAGAGCAACAGCCATGTATGGCGATACGGCGCTTCATTGATGCGGCGGAGCCGGAACTGGCGCCAGTCGGCGTCCATTTTTAGTTTTTTCGGAGATACAGTCGTTGTTGTCATTTGGTCATCATCAATACACCCAGGCAATCGGGGCCACAGTGGCTGCAAATGGTGCAGCCGGCATGAGTTACAAGGACTTCTTCAAAGGGCTGCAGCTCCTTGACAAGGGCCACGGCCTTTTCCACCAGAGCGTCCGGTGCGGAGGAATATGTAATAATGATCCGGGCCGGATCGATGTCGCTGCGGTCCGCCAGACGGCCGCGGATATAGTCCAGAACGGACTTCTCCATGTTGCCCCGGTACTTCTTTCCCACGATCATGCCGCCGTTTCGCACCCGGATCTCCGGCCTCAGCTGCAAGGCCCGTGCCCCTAAGGCCGTAATGCTGGAGCAGCGTCCGCCCTTTTTCAGATATTCCAGTGTCTGCAGGACGAAGCTGATGTCCAGATGCTCCCGCATGACGTCCAGCCGTGCCTTGATGGCGGCGGCATCGGCGCCATCAAGGATCAGACGGGCAGCCTCCAACACCAGCAGACCGCTGCCGCTGGAGAGGGACTGGCTGTCCACCACGTAGACACGGCCGGGCCCTTTGTCCGCCAACTCCCGCGCCGCCAGACAGGCGTTCTGGTGAGAGGTGGAGAGGTTGCTGGAGATGTTGACGTGAACAATGTCGCAGCCGTCTTCCACATAGCTCCGCCAGGCGTCCAGATATTCCCCGACGGAGATGGCAGAGGTCATAGGCAGCGTCCCGCTTTGAGCCACGTAGTCAAAGAGCTGGCGGGAGGTCACATCCACACCGTCACGATACACCTGATCGCCCAGCGTCACGCTCAGGGGGATAACATCGACGTTATTTTCGCGGTACAAAGACTCCGTCAGATCACAGGTGGAGTCGCAGGTAATTTTGATTTTCGACATTGAAATGGCCTCCTCATGTCCACAATGTACAGCGTTATTCCGTGGTGGGCAGCGTCACGGTGAAGCGGCAGCCTGCCTCCGGCAGATTTTCCACCCGGATCCGGCCGCCGCAGGTGTCCAGCACCCGCTTGGTCAGTGCCAGACCCAACCCGTTGCCCTCGGAGGTGTGGGAACTGTCACTTTGGTAAAACTTGTCAAAAATGTGTTTTTGGGCCTCCGGCGCAATGCCGGGGCCGGTATCTTCGATGGTAAAGACGATGGTTCCTGGCTGCTGTTCCAACCGAAGGGACACCATACCGGCAAAGGGATCGTACTTGATGGCGTTATCCAAGAGATTGATCCACACGTGAAGCAGCATACTCTCGTTGCCGGTAAAGGCCACGGAGTCCAGATTCACATCAAACTCGATTTCCTTGGCCTCCCACTTGGGTTCCAGCAGGACGATGGCCTGTCGGATCTGCTCATCCAGACGGAACGTACTCTTGTTGGAGTCGATGGTCTGGTGATCCACTTTGCTCAGAAGAAGGATGTTGCCCACTAATTGGTTGAGTCGGTGGGTATTGAGCAGGATCTTCTCCACATACATGGCCTGCTCCGGTGACGCCTGAGCGTCCTGCAGCAGGGTCGCATAGCCCTCGATGGCGTTGATGGGCGTCTTGAACTCGTGGGACACATTGGAGACAAAATCGGTCTGAATGATCTCCGTGGCGCCCAGCTCCTGCACCATGAGGTTGAAGTTGTCGTAGATCTCCCGGATCTCCCGCACCCGGTTGGGCGGCTCCAATCGATGGGAGAAGTCACCACGGCTTACCTGCCGCATGGCCTCGCTCAGGCGGGTGATGGGGGAAAAAATCAGAATGCTCAGGAAATACCCCAGGACACAGCTGAGGATGATGCTAAAGACCAGCACCCAAATGGGGGAGGAGACACGCAGATTGAAAATGCTGTCCAGCAGCCAGCTAAGGAGCACCGCCACGGCGGCGCCGATGGCAATTTCTGCCAGAGCGATCAGCACATAGTAAGGGCGCAGACCCAACTTTTTCTTGGCTCGTTCTTTCATGAGCGAACCACCTTATACCCCACGCCGCGCATGGTGACGATCCGGAAATCCTGATTGTCCCGGAACCGTTCCCGCAGCCGGCCGATATGGACGTCCACCGTGTGGGTATCGCTGTCGGAGTTGTAGCCCCAGATCTCGTCCATCAGCTGTTGGCGGGTGAAGATCTTGCCGGGGAACGAGGCCATTTTGTAGAGCAGCATAAACTCCTTCTGGGGCAAGACCGTGCTGACGCCGTTCACGGTTACCGTCAGCGAGTCGCACTCCATAGTGGTGGAGCCGATGACCTGCCGACGCTCGTTGATCATTTGGGCACGGCGCAGCAGGGCCCCTACACGCAGGACCATCTCATTGACATTGACCGGCTTGACCATGTAGTCGTCGGTGCCGGAGAGAAAACCCATGCGCATATCGTCAAAAGCGGACTTGGCCGTGATCATCAGTACGGGAGTGCTGTTGCCGGCCTGCCGCAGGGAGTCCACCAGTTCGTAGCCGTTCATCTCCGGCATCATAATATCGGAGATGATGAGATCGAAATAGCCCTCGTCCATGGCCTGCAGTGCTTCGGCACCGTTGCCGACGCCCTGCACGGCGTATCCGTTTTTGACCAGCACGTGCTCAAAGAGCTGACGCAGCTCCCGGTCGTCCTCGGCAATTAAAATTCGAAACATGACGCTGACCATTCCTTTCTTCGTAATAGGGCGGCCCACAAAGGGCCAAAGAATACCATCCTCATCATAACGCACCTACTTCAACTGTCTGTCAAGAGAAATTCAACATTTGTTGAGAAAATACACGCCTGTTGGCGCAGAGATAAAAAAAGTCGGGCCCGAAGGCCCGACTCAAAGGAAAGATTACTTAACGGCGATGGCCTCCACCTCGCACAGAACGCCCTTGGGCAGATCCTTCACAGCGACACAGCTGCGAGCGGGCTTGGAGACGAAGTAGCGGGCATAGACCTCGTTGAAAGCGGCAAAGTCGCCCATGTCAGCCAGGAAGCAGGTGGTCTTGATGACCTTGTCGTAGCCCACGCCGGCAGCTTCCAGAATGCCGCCCACGTTCTTGCAGCTCTGCTCCGCCTGTGCGGTGATGCCTTCGGGAACGGTGCCGGTTGCCGGATCTACGGGGATCTGACCGGAGGTAAAGACAAAACCGTTGACTTCCATACCCTGAGAATAGGGGCCGATGGCGCCGGGAGCGTTCTTAGTTTCCAGAATGTTCATAGTGCGTTTCTCCTTTGAAAATGGTTGTGCGGGATGGGCTGCCGAGCAGTCCATCCATGAAATAGGTTTCGACCCTATTTAAGCACAAATCCGGCGAATTTGCAAGTGAAGTTGCGTCGAAAGGGGAAAACCATCAGGAAATGTCCGGGAGACGGGTGCAGGAGACGGATTTTCTGTTTTCGATTTGTGATCATAGGGGGAGAAATGCAAAAAGCCGGCAGACAGAGATCTTCTCTGTCTGCCGGTTGCTGTTGCTCAAGCCGCACCCGCTGCCCCCAGGAGCAGCCGTGTGCGGAAAAAGGCGGTCGTTTTTACGACAGAAAGGGAGCGGCGCTTATTGATAGTCTTGCAGCAGGAACATGGGCTTGATGACGACCACCTCATCATACTCCTCCTGCTCCACCTGCACATCGGCGGTCAGGGCTTTCAGGTCCGTCTTGACCACCGACAAGGCCTCGTCCACGGACTGGGCACGACCTTCCCGCAGGACACGGATCATCCGCTGCAGCACAATGGGGTGGGCATACCAGTAGGGGACGGGGAAATCCTCGCCCACCAGATTGAAGATGGCAGCCTTGGCGGCCTCCCATTCCTGCGTGATGACCTTGCGGTTGTTGCGTGCCGTGGGCAGGACCTGTGCACTGGAGAACATAAGGATTCCGGCCAGCCCCAGCAGTGTGAAGTAGATGCCGGTGGTATCGTGGGTAAAGAGCTTCTGCACACCGAAGGCGGCGGCGATGATCCCGGCGATCACGATGACCAAAGCCACCCATTTATAGGCGGGGTTGGTGCGGTCGTTGGTGCGCTTGGCCTTGGCTGCGGCCGCCAGACGGTTGGTGATCTCCGGCTCCTGCTCCAAAAATGCCTTGGCCTGCTCCAGTGTCTTCCGAGCGGCTTCGGCCGCAGGCGTCAGGGTTGCCAGATAGCGCTTGGCCTCCTGCTCGTCACGTTCCCGAAGACGGCGCTCCGCTGCCGCACTGTGCAGAGGGATCTCCGGCAGGACCTTGGCCAGGTGGGCCAACAGACGGTCTACATCTTCCTCGTGCTTGAAATTGCACTGGGTCTGCTTGCCATCGTCATATTCCACCACCAGATACGGCATACTGCCAAAGACGCCCTTACCGGAAAAGCCGCCCTTGGTCATGGCGACACGCTTGAAAGCACGGCGCACGGACGACAGCGGCACGTAGAGCCGGCGGTCCAGGAAAAAGGTGTTCAGATACAGTGCTTTTTCGCCGACACCACAGGGGCCGAAACGGGAGCATCTCTTTCTATCAAGTTTTACCGTTTCTTTATCCAAAGAAACGGCGCCAAGCTGAATCGGTGCAAACATTGTTCTTCCTCCAAAACGATCAAAACGGCGGGAGAAAAACTCCTCCCGCCGTTTAGGGGTTCTATTACTTCTGCAGAGTTTCGTAGTGAGGCTCCGTGCGCTTACGGACCTTCACGGCATACAGGAAGAGGCCCAGGAACAGCACGGCCAGAATGATACCGGCGGGGTATGCAATGGCAGTGGACAGGTGCAGGCACTCCTTAGCAGAGAAGAAGTAGGTCATGGATACCGCACTCATGAACGTTGCGGGCACGGCGGTGATCCAGTAGTTCTTCTTTTCGTAGTACAGGTACATGGAAGCGGCCCACAGCACGATCATGGCCAGCGTCTGGTTGGTCCAGCTGAAGTAACGCCAGATCACCTGATAGTCGATGTAGCCCAGCATGTTGCCGATGCCCAGAATGGCGCCGACACCCAGAACGGGGATGCAGAGGATCAGGCGGTTCTTCATGCCCTTCTGATCCATGTGGAACCAGTCGGCCAGCACCAGACGGGCGCTGCGGAAGGCCGTATCGCCGGAGGTGATGGGGCAGGCAATGACGCCCAGCATGGCCAGAGCGATACCCACACCGCCCATGGTCTTGGAGCAGACATCATAGATGGCCGCAGACTGGCCGGCCGCCAGAGCGGCATCCAGACCGGTGTTCAAACCGCCGGTGACCTCGTAGATCGCGCAGCCGGCAGCGGCCCAGATGAGAGCGATCACGCCCTCGCAGACCATGGCGCCGTAGAAGACGAAGTGGCCCTGCTTCTCACTCTTCATGCAGCGAGCCATCAGGGGACTTTGCGTGGAGTGGAAGCCGGAAATAGCACCGCAGGCCACGGTAATGAACATACCGGCCCAGATGGGCGTTCCCTTGGGGTGCATATTGGTGAAGTTATCCCAGATCTCGGGGATGACGTAGTCGGCCTTGGTGAAGATACCGATGGCCACGCCCAGAGCCATGACGATCAGGCAGATACCAAACACGGGATAGATCTTACCGATGATCTTGTCCACGGACAGGAAAGTGGCGATGAAGTAGTACACCAGAATGATGATCAGCCAGAAAAGGCCGGTGCTGACAAAGCCGGAAGCGCCGGCCTCGGACACCAGCTTGACGATCAGGCCGGCAGGACCCACGGCGAACACGGTGCCCACCATGACCAGCAGGACCACGGAGAACACACGCATGACGTTCTTCATGACGCCGCCCAGATAGATGCCGGAAATCTCGGAGATGGAAGCGCCGTCGTTGCGCTCACTCATCATACCGGAGAAGTAGTCGTGGACTGCACCGGCAAAAATGGTACCGAAGGTGATCCACAAAAAGACCACAGGCCCCCACAGAGCACCCTGCAGAGCACCGAAAATGGGGCCAAGACCGGCGATGTTCAGCAGCTGTACCAGAAACAGCTTCCACTGGGGCATCACCACATAGTCGACGCCGTCGTTGATTTTGACGGCAGGAGTTTCGCGGTCGTCGGGACCAAAGGTATTCTCTACGATTTTACCGTAGACAAAGTAACCCACAACCAGAAACGCCAAGCAAAGGAAAAAGCTAATCACGATAATATCTCCTCTCCATAGTGTGATAGCGGGAAGGACGATCTCCCGAATCCGTTTTCCTCTGCCAGATTTACGCCTGCATTGTGCCCTGTTTGTGTATATTATAGCTAAAATACAGGAGGAATAAGCACGGAAAATCGGATATACGAAAGAAATCCTCTCAATTTCCATAGTATCAGTGTTTGGAGGGTTGCTCAATGTGAAAAATAAACAAAGATTAATAAAAAATAAAGCGATTATATATAAATTAAGCAAAAAAGCAGACGATAAAAAGATAAAATAAAAAATATTGGCGTATTTATATAACGATATTGCGTGCTATTCTGGAGGGTTTTCAATAAAAATGGAGAAAAGATTCAAAAAAATACGTAAAATGCGGGGAAAATGGAACTTTTGGAATATCGAGAGCCAATAATTCTAAAAAGTCTCTATGGCAGAGACAAATCTTCACAATAGGAAAGCAGTGGCGGACAGCAGAAAAAACAGAGGAGAGCGTAAAAATGCACAAAAGGTGGAAAAATATGCAATTTATGTCCTTTTTGAGGGGAACGGAGGGAGATCCTCTTGTCAAAAGCGGGGGCGGCGCTTATAATGACAGCAGAAGAACGATGAGGTGGACGGATGGCGCTGCGGCGCAGCGGGCCGCCTTTTTGCGTAGAGAAGGAGAAGACACATGGACGAAAAAAATCCGCATGAGCATAAGCGGCGTGTCCGCTATAAGGGGACCCATCCCCGGCATTTCAACGAAAAATATAAAGAGCTGGATCCGGAGCGCTATGCGGACACGGTGGAGAAGATCCGGCAAAAGGGCAATACCCCGGCCGGAATGCATATTTCCATTATGGTCAGTGAAATCTTGGACTTTCTGGAGATACAGCCCGGCCAGCAGGGACTGGACGCCACATTGGGGTACGGCGGTCATACGCTGGCCATGCTGCAAAAGCTGAATCATACAGGCCACTTGTACGGGCTGGACGTGGACCCCATCGAGTCGGTTAAGACCCGCAAGCGCTTGGCGGAGAAGGGGTTTGGACCGGAAGATGTGACCGTGCGGTTGACCAACTTTGCCAACATCGATCAGGTGGCGGCGGAGGTGGGCGCCTTCGACTTTGTACTGGCCGATCTGGGGGTCTCCTCCATGCAGATCGACGACCCGGCCCGTGGGTTTTCCTTTAAAAATGACGGGCCTCTGGACCTGCGTCTGGACCCGGAGCACGGTATTTCCGCTGCGGAACGACTGCGGACCACAGAACGTGGGGAGTTGGTGGGGATGCTTGAGGAAAATTCCGACGAGCCCTATGCCGAAGAGATCGCCGCAGAAGTATTTCGCCGCCGGGCAGCAGGAATCCCCATCGAGACCACCAAGGATCTCTACCATGTGGTGGAGGCAGCGCTATCGTTCCTGCCGCCAAAGGAGCAGAAGATGGCGGTGAAAAAATCCTGCCAGCGGACGTTTCAGGCGCTGCGGATCGACATCAACCATGAGTTTGAGGTGCTGTACCAGTTCCTTGAAAAGCTGCCGGGGGTCCTGAAACCCGGCGGACGGGTGGCCATCCTGACGTTTCATTCCGGTGAGGATCGTCTGGTGAAAAAATCCTTCAAGCAGCTGCAGCGCGAGGGGATCTACAGTGAAGTGGCCCGGGACGTGATTCGCCCCTCCGCAGAGGAGTGCCGCAGCAACAGCCGCGCCACCTCCACCAAAATGCGGTGGGCCATCAAGGCGTAAAGAAAGCAAATCGAATGAAATGAGGGGCGGCCGATGGGCCGCCCCTCGTTTGGCTGCACAGGACCTGCTACAGGACGAAAAAGCCCAGATACCCCAGGAGCCCACCGAAAAGTGCACCGGCGGCCACATCCCGCAGAAAGTGGACCCCGATCAGCACACGAAGGGGGGCCAACAGGGCCGTGGTGCCCAACATCACCCAGCCCAGCGGCGGGCAGAGCCAGAAAGCGCAGGCCGTCAGCACGGAGGCGCTGAACATATGGCGGCTGGGGAAGGATTGTCCGGCACGTGTCTTATTGTCCAGTGAGGGGGTGTGATAGACTTCGTAAGGGCGGGGAAAGTTGAGCTTGCGCCGCAGGGCCGATCCGCCCAGAAAAACGGCGGCCGGCACCAACAGGGCCCGCCACAGTCGGCTGTCCCGAGTCAGGAGCAGCACCAAAAGCAGGACCCCGTAGACCAGATAGACGACAGTGGACAGGACTTTGTTGCCCACCAACAGTGCCTGCAGAGCGGCAGGGTGTGCCCGGAACCATGTCTGCACCGCATGGTAGTTTTGTTCGTTCATAGCGCCTGTCCTCCGTTTCTTTCAATGCAGTTATTATAATCGATTTGCGGCGAATACACCATAGGGAAGTGACGGCGCGGGCAAAGAAACTCCCACGCCCGCTCCGGCGAAGCGGAGGAAGATGGTACGGTATTGTGATAAAGCAACGGAGAAAAAAGTTCCCAAATCAGGAGGAGTCTCGCAGAGCGGCGGAAAGGGTAAATTGCGTGAAAGATTGTGTATCTGTGAGTTATTTATAAAAAAGCGAATAAATTCAACGGAAAAAGTTTGGCAAAAGAAAATTTACAAAAATTGAAATTTGGGGATTGCAATTTAAAAAAACCGGTGCTATAATGCAAACAACAAAAACACAGCAAAGAAATTCGTTGACAGGGAACAAGTAGTCATCGGAACGATCTTTTCAGAGAGGCAGTGGTTGGTGTGAACTGTCAGGGCGTCCGAAAGTACGAAATCATCCCCGAGAAGCAAGCTGAACACAGTAGGCGCGCCGGAGTCAAGCCACGTTACAGGTGAGATGCATTGTTGGATGCAGTTGAGTGCCGGATCATATCCGGAAGCAAGGTGGTACCGCGGTTTTACAATCGTCCTTCGATCGAGAAGGGCGATTTTTTTGTTGCCACTTTTCAAACCTTACGTTCGACACTTCTGCCGGGAACGCGCCAACACACGGAGCCGGGCCAGAGGGATCAAGGAGGAAATGAAGATGAAATTAGGAAAGAAAAACATGCTGTTGGTCAGCTTTATGCTGTTCTCGTTGTTCTTTGGCGCGGGCAACCTGATTTTCCCGCCGTTCTTAGGGCAAAGTGCCGGTGAACACACCCCCATGGCCCTGCTGGGCTTTCTGGTGACGGCCGTGGTGCTGCCGGTCATGGGCGTGGTGGCCGTGGCGGAATTTGGTGGACTGGATCAGCTGGCCAGAAAGGTCGATCCCCGCTTTGCCATGGTATTCACGGTGTTGATCTATCTGTCCATCGGCCCCGGCTTGGGTATCCCCAGAGCGGCGTCAGTGCCTTTTGAGATGGCTATTGCGCCGTATCTGCCGGCCGATGCCCCCCTGAGCCTGTTCATGCTGCTCTATTCACTGGCCTTTTTTCTGGTGGCCGGTTGGCTGGTGCTGACACCCAACAAACTGGTGAACCGCATCGGAAAGTTCCTGACCCCCAGTCTTTTGCTGCTGATGAGCGGACTGTTTGTATGCTTCCTGCTCAACGGGGTTACCGGTGTGGCCGAGCCTCAGAAGGCATATCAGGAGGTACCGCTGGTGACCGGCTTCTTGGAGGGATACAACACCATGGACGCCATCGCTGCGCTGAATTTCGGTCTGGTGATCGCCACCACGCTGCGCTCCATGCAGGTCAAAGAGCACAAGGACGTCATGCGCTATACGGTTCGTGCCGGTGTCTTTGCCGGCAGTATCCTGGCTGTGGTCTATGGAATGCTCTGCTACATGGGAATGAAGACGTCGGCAGTCTATGAGCTGCAGGGCAATGGGGCATGGACCCTGCGCTGCATCGTTCAGCAGCTGTTCGGCACCCCCGGTGCGGTGCTGCTGGCCGCCATCTTTACACTGGCTTGCCTGACCACCTGCGTGGGCCTCATCACCTCGATCGCACAGTATTTCTCTACGCTGACCCACAAGCTGAGCTATCGCCAGTGGGCCGTCGGCATCGTTGTGTTCGCCTTTGCTGTCTGCAATCAGGGGCTCAATACCATCCTGAGTGTATCGGTGCCGGTCCTCAACGCCATCTATCCGGTGGCCATCGTGCTGATCGTTCTGGGGCTTTGCAACAAGTGGCTGCAGCATAACCGCTTCGTTTATCCCTGCACCGTGGGTGCTGTGGGTGTGGTCAGTGTTCTCTATGCATTGGAAAATTTGCACGTCCCGCTGGGCGTTGTGAGCACGGTGCTGCACAAGCTGCCCTTCTTTGCTGCCGGTATGGGTTGGGTCTGTGTGGCCGTTGCGGCGGTACTGGTCAGCCTTGTGCTGGGCCGTCTGCTGGGGCAGGGTGCTGAGACTGCCGTGTCCGAGGAAACGCCGGCCTGAGTGCATCTCCCTTTTGAGAGAGCCATGCCACAAAATATAAGCAATACAACGTCCCCGACTCGTTTGAAGTGAGCCGGGGACGTTTTTTGATACCTATATAATATATATATAATAGAAGAAAGGGAAGCATCTGACAGAGGCCAAGCGGCGTCCGGTTACAGCATTTCCTTCTTCGCCCAGTTTTCCACATAGTCGACAAATTGTCTGGCGGCGGGGGAGAGTGTGTCAAAGGAGCGCACGGCCAGACCGATGTCACGGTACTGCGGCGGGTCCAGCGGGCAGACTGCCACATGGAAGGGCGTACGCTGCAAGACGAGCTCCGTCAGTGAGCTGACACCCAAGCCGTTTTCCACCATGGACATGATGGTGTAGTCGTCGTTGCCGCGGTAGCGCAGGTTGGGCTTGACGTGGTAGCGCTCCAAAAATTCCGCCACCTCCCGATCCCGCTCGTCCTCCAGTTTGATGAAGGGATCTTCGCCGAAACGGGCGATGGGATAGCTTTTTGCTTTGGCCAGCGGGTGATCTTCGGGAACCACCGCCATGTGGCGGTCACGGTGGAGAAAGGTGGTCTCCAGATTTGAAGAGCAGGGGAGGGCGATGAAGCCGCAGTCCACGCGGCCGGAGGTGATCATGTCCTCCACGCCGCGGTACTCGATCTGCGTGATGACCTCAAATTGAATGTCGGGATATTCCAACTGAAAGGCCTTGATGATGGGGGGGAGCCAGTGCATGGAGGTGCTGGGGAAGGAGCCGATGCGCACGGTACCGAAGGTCAGTCCGTGTAGATGGCCGATCTGCTCCTCCAGCTCCCGCTGGGCGTTGCAGACGGCCCGCAGACGGGGGAGGATCTCCTCGCCGGCCGTGGTCAGCTTCGCACCGTTTCGACCACGGAGCAGTAACTGGACATCCCATTCTTTTTCAAGATCCGCAACGATGCGGCTGACAGCGGACTGCGTATAGCCCAGTGCCTCTGCGGCGTGGGTCAGATTTCCCAGATCCGCCACCTGCAGCAGTACTTCGTATTTGCCTGTTTCCACAGTGATCACATCCATTCCATCTAAGCATTATCAATATTCAAATTAGGTAGTATTGTCATACTATAATGATTATAGCCTGTCCAATAAGAGGAAGTCAAGGGAGAATCCTTGTGAAAGTGCCGAGAACTGCGGAAAAACGACTACAGGAGCGGAAAAGACGCAGAATCAAGGCATCGGGAATGGGGAAAAAGAAGTGCAGTAAAATCATATGAAGAGAACCCGTGAAATACGGGAACTTTCCAGTGAAAATGAACATTCCGTTTAATCATTATTTTCATGATTTATATTCGTTTTACTTGTTGCGGTTTCTGTAGTATTCTAAGGATGTAAAGAAGAGAAGTTGCTTTGATATAAGAAAGGATGTGCGCTTTATGAACAAGACGAACAACACGATGATGGATATCCGTCCCCGCAGCAACACCAAGGTTCCCCCCTACAGCTACCCTGAGGTACTGGCGGCTCCTGCCTTTGACTCGGTGTGGGAGGGAAGTCCCTGGAATGCCTTTTTGATGATGGGCCAGTCTGAGGACTGATTTGCGCGGAGCATCACGTTTTTACATTATGAGAGGATCCCCTGTCCAAGACAGGGGATCCTTTTTGTATTCGGAAGAGAAGCAAGGGGCGCAGGAAGGACGGATCGCCGGCGATGGCTTGGAAGAGGCGGATGGGGCGCCGGCCGTCCGCCCTGCGGTGTCCCTCAGGACTCCCGCGCGCGGTAATCCTCCATCATAGTGGAGAAAAGCTGCTTGGTGGAGGGCGGTGTGTAGCTGATGGCGTTGGCTCCGGCCTTCACGGTTTTCAAAATGCCCTCCGACGAGGGGCCGCCGGTGGCGATGATGGGGACATCGGGGAATTTCTCGCGGATGGCCGCCACCACGTGCGGCGTGCGTTCAGCGGCGGATACATTTAAAATAGAAGCGCCGGCGGCCAGCCGTGCCTCGATGTCGGTGTTCTCGTTGAGCACGGTGACCACTACGGGGATGTCGATGGTATTGGCAATGCGCTCCACGTCCGTGTTGCCCATGGGGGCATTGACCACCACGGCCATGGCGCCCTGTGCTTCGGCGTCGGTGGCCAGCAGTGTGGAGCGGATCCCGTTGGTGGTGCCGCCGCCCACACCGCAGAAAACCGGGATGGAGGCGTTGCGGATAATGGCGTCGGAAATGGTCTGCTGTGGGGTAAAGGGATAAATAGCCAGTACCGCATCGGCATCGCAGTTGCGGATGATGGCAATATCGGTGGTAAATACCAGAGATTTAATGCGGCGGCCGTTGATCACGATGCCACTGGCGGTGCGGATCTCTCCGGGCATTTCAAGGATGTGGTGGCGCAGCTTGCTGGTAACGGTGGGTCTTGTTTTTTCTCTCATAATGTATCCTTCCTTTTTCACACCAAACAATGCGAGATGGCGGTGCTCCATCGTATTTGTATGAAACCGTATGAAAAGTCGGGACTGCCCGCCTTTTCTCGAAATTCTATAGCCATACTATAGCATAAATCCGCCGTAACTGAAATAGAAAAGTGCTCCCGGAGGAGAATTCAGAAGCAGAAAATTTCTCCCCATCAGAGGGGCGGTTGTGCCAAACAATCCACCGCCTCACCGCAGGATTGTGGGGAGGACGACGCAGCGCTGCGGCAGGATGCTGCAATGGTAATATGTGGAAAAAACAGTAGACAAATACAGCGATGATCTGTATAATAAAAAAGATACTGTTTTTTTAAAAAATACGACGATCGAAAGAAAGCGATCGTAGAAAAGGACCAGAATATGAAACGAATCATCTCTCTTACGGCCTGTGCGCTGTTTCTCAGTGTGTGCCTGAGTATTCTGCCTGCGGCGGCGCTGGACGCAGTTCCTGCCGAAGAAGGGCAAAAGATTCCGGCCACCGCATCTGCTGCGGCGTATCCTGTCCGCTCCGCATCCGAGATCTATGTCAGCGGCAGCGGCCGGCCGGATGCCTCCGGCAGTCATGCCGGAGACCCCATCAGTGATTTGAATGCGGCCCTTTCCATGGTGGCCAATTACGGCACGGTGTATCTCTGCGGCGATGTCACGGTTCCGTCAGACCTTGTTTTTCCCGATAAAACCGTCTACCTGTCGGCATATCACGGTGATCCGGCTGTCGATGGCGAAGCGTTTGTTTATCCGCAGATCATCTTTCAGGGGGATGTGATCTTCCGAAACATGATCACCGTGACCGATGTGGATCTGCGTGCCGGTGCTGCAGGGACCGCCCCGAACCGCATCTTTGTCAACGGGGCCATGGTGCAGATGTATGACTGCACCATTCTGGGCAATCCCGATATTTATATGGGTGCCCGGGAGCAGGAGTCCCTCTACGATTCCCACGCCATGTTCCAGCTCTATAATAAAAAGGCACGCCCCACGGAGATCAATCGCCTGTATCTGGGCGGCGCTGAAGGCAGCACCATCACCTCTGCGGCGACGGAATTGCAGAATGTAACGATCCATGGTTCCATCAGCGGTGAAAACGTGTTGAATCGGAGTTATGTTACCCTCTTAGGGAAAAATGAAGTGCCGATCATTGAGCACGTGTCGCGTGTGATCTTTTCCGACTATGCCACCGTGCATCTCCGGGACCATATGTCCGATGTGTGCGAGCTGTATGGAGATCGTTCGACCATCGGTATGAATGAACGAACGAAGATCGAATTGGACTATCTGTACGGCGACATTGAGCTGGCGTTTGATGAGAATCGGGTCCAAAACGGGGATATCATCTCTTGCAAGAACATCGTGGGGGAGTGTTTCATCCCCAGTGACCTGATCCGTGAGGGATACCGTATTACCAAGATCAACAGCGGCAGCAGAACCCACGTGGCGGTGTGGAATCCGCTCTTGGGCCCGTTGGAAACCAACTATCAGCCCACCATCAAGCATCCACGGGAGCTGGTGATGGTACACGGTGCTACCGCAGATCTGCGCAAATACGTGAGCGCTTGGGATTTTGAGGACGGAGATCTGACCGATGCTATCGTGTATCCGGAGGTGGACCTGCAAAGTCTGCCGGTGGGGATCCACCCGGTCACCTATCAGGTCACGGATCGGGATGGAAATGTCACCGTGTCCACCCGTACCATCTACGTGATTTCCAATGGCTACCCCGAGATCTATGGTGCGGAGGATCGGGAGCTGAAGATCAGCGATGTGGCCTCCTTCCGGCCGCTGGAGGGCGTGACAGCCGTGGACGATGAGGGGACAGAATTTCCGGTGACCTGCGAAGGAACCGTGGGAAAACCCGCCCCCGGCACTAAAGAGAGCTATCCGCTGACATACCGGGCCGTGGGGAAGAAGGGACATACCACGGTCATCACCCGCACCATCACCGTCACGAACTTTACGCCGGAAATCAGCGGTCTCCACGATGTCAAGATTTGCCAGGGCGATGCCTTTGATTTGATGGAGGGCGTGACGGCCTATGACTACGAGGACGGGGAGATTTTCCACATTGAGGTGGAAACCCCGATTGACCTGAAAGTTCCGGGCCGCTATGAAGTGGTCTATGTTGTGACGGATCAGGATCAGAACACCACAAGACAGGTGCGTATTATTACGGTTTGCGGCTGTACGGATTGGAGCGAGATTGGACCCAGTACACCCATCAAACCGCCTGTTCCCCCGGAGCCGCCCGTTCCCCCGGAGCCGCCCGTTCCCCCGGAACCGCCCGTTCCCCCGGAAC
>JAHHSI010000003.1 GCA_020025275.1 Oscillospiraceae bacterium
GGTGCAGCATCTCGTTGATGGGGCTGCCCTCCAGATCGTGGATATAGATATGGGCCCCCTGATGCAGCACCATTTTGCAGGGGATCCCCTGTTTTTCCAGTGCGGTAAAGAGCTGCACACATTGCGTGGGCTTGACGTTCCAGTCGGCCAGACCGTGGACAATGAATGCGGAGGCTTTCATGTGGGAAACAGAGTTGAGATAATTACGCTGATCCCACCAGCGGTTGTAGTTGCCGCTGTCACGGTCCTCGTCGGCGGCTATGCGCTCCAGCCATGCGCTGTAGTCGGCGGCCACGGCGTTGTAGTCCTCAGGATCTTTGGCACGGCTGAAGCAGTATTTGGCCAGAATATCCAGATCGTCGCCCTGCCAGCCTATGGCCGGCAGATTGAGTCCGTTACAGCGATAGTAGTCATACCAACTGGAAATCGCAGCCTCCGGAATGATCGTTTCCAGACCATCCACGCCGGTGGCGGCCACGGCGATGCACATGGTGCCCAGATAGCTTTTGCCGGACATGGCTACCTTGCCGGTACACCAGTCGGCACGGATCTCGATACAATCCGTCCGGTTGGTAAAAGCACGGCAGCGGCCGTTGAGCCAATCGATCACCGAGCGGAAGGCCGCCGTTTCCTCCGGAGAGCCACAGCAGTTGAAGCCCTCGGAGCCACGGGTGCCAAGGCCGCCGCAAAAGACAGAAGCATAGCCACGGGTATTGAAATAGCTGTACCAGTCACTGATGCAGTCCAGAGGGATCTCCTCGGTGGGTGCGGTGTCTGCAAAGCCGGCGGTGATACGGCGGGTGCGTGGCTCCGGGAAGCAGACCTCTGCGGGGGAGAAGGTGACATCTCGTTGTGTGATCTGCTGCTGGGGATAGGCCTTGACATCCTGATCCACGCAGTGGGGCACGTACCAGTCCTCGTTGCATTCCATCATATAGGGGTTGGCCACATAGATGGCGGGCACCTTCATGCCCTGTGTGGTGGCCAGAGGACGCCGGATGTAGACGGCAATCAGATCCAACTTGCCGTCACCGTCGGTGTCCACCGGGGTCTCTACATAAACTTTTTCAAAAAGACAGGTTTGATAGTCAAAAACGGGCTGTGTCCGTCCGGCTTTCAGGACAATGGTCGGTATCGTATGTTCCAAAAAGGACCCTCCTTATTGTGTTCAATGGTCAGTTTTCCTGTTTCGTTTTGAGGAAACGTTTCCAGATCAGAACGATGCCCGAACCGATGAGGAGCATGGCGATGAGGAACAGGAAATAGTAGCGGTAACCGGTCACACCGGGATAGCCGTCGATCAGCGCACCGGCCAGCAGCGAGCAGAAGATCTCGGGCAGATAGCCCACCGTGGAGATGATGCCGGCAGCGGTGCCGGAATACTGCTCCGGGACCTTGCCCTCGTCCATCATGGCCCAGGTCAGAGCATAGTTCACATTGTAGAAGAAATAGATGAGCAGGAAGAGGATCACGAAGGGCCAAATGGAGGCCGAGGACTGGGGTAGGAACAGGATCGCTGCGGTGCCCACGGCCATGGCGATAAAGGAGGTGAAGAGCAGATTGCTGGTGCCGAATTTATCGGCCAGATAGCCGCCGCCTACGTTGGAGAGGGGGCACAAAAAGCGTTTGAAGGCAGCGAGGATCGCACCGAAGGTAACGCTCATCCCCAGGATCGACGTGCCGTAGGGGGTAAAGTAATAGAGCGAGAGCGTAAAGACATAGTTGCAAAAGGTAATCAGCCCGATGATCCAGATGGCGGGCATAGCGATGACCTTGCCCAGATCCTTGAAGGTGATCTTTTCGCTTGCTTCAATGGTGGAGTCGTCCTTCATCTTCCAAAAGACCAGCAGACCCACCAGAACAGTGAGGACGGAGTAGAAGATGATGACGTAGCGCATACCGATCCGATCGTCCATCTGGCTGGCATTCAGACCGAGACGGAAAGCGGCGACGGCCAGAGGGGCCATGATGGCGGCCGTAACGCCGCGGCCACCCTCGAACCAGCCGAAGGATTTGCCCTGATCCTCAGAACTGGAGAGGACACGGACCGCCTTGACACAGGCGGGCCAGAAGGCGAACAGGGAGGTGAAGCCCCAGAACGCATACAGTGCCACCAGCATGGGGAAGGTCAGGGGCAGCAGATGGAGAAAGCCGCCCAGACCGGTGCCGATCAGGGACACGGACAGCAGCAGTCGGATGCTGACACGGTCGGCCAGATAACCGCCAAACAGGTAGGAAATCATGCCAAACACGCCGAAAATGCTGCCGAAAACACCCATCTGTGTGTTGGTCAGATGATAGACGTTCAGATAGGCGTCGTAGTAGTCGTAGCGGAAGTAGGGCAGACCATAGATGATAGAGCCGCCGGCGGCTACGAGGAGGATGGTGATAAAATTGCGTGCTGTTTTTTCGCCCATCCCCAATTTTTTGAACAGAAACATTTGCAATAACTCCTCTTATTGTGGTTTCAACTGATAAACCTCGGAATATTTATTCCGAAGATAGTTGATGAAATACGTGGTGCGCAGGGGTTCGCCGGTGGCCTGCCGAACAAGCTCGCCGGGCAGATAGGTGGCGCCGGAGCAATGAACGTGCTCGGCGAGCCAGCCGTGGATGGCGTCGAACCGGCCCGCAGCGAGCAGCTGCTGCAGAGGCCCCAAACTGCGCTCCATGGCGGCGGCAAACTGGGCCGCCATAAGGTTGGCAGTGAGATACCCAGGGAAATAGCCCATGTAGCCGGCAGCCCACTGGATATCCTGCAGGACACCCTCACGGTCACTGGGGGGATCGATGCCCAGATAGGACGTATACTTCTGCCGCCAGCGCTCCGGAAGATCCCGGACGGACAGACGGCCGTGGATCAGATCCTTTTCCAGTTCATAGCGGATGAGAATGTGCAGAAGGTAGGTCAGTTCATCGGCGTCGTTGCGAATGGGCGTCGGTGTGACCTGATTGACGCAGCGGAACATGGTCTCCCAATCCGGTATCGCCAGCGAAGGACACAGCTCTTTCATCCGGGGAAAGAAGTGGTACCAAAATCCGGCGCTGCGTCCGATGATGTTCTCGTAGAGGCGGGCCTCCGCCACCTCGGTTGCGAATGAGGCCGGCTCATCCAACAGGGTCCCCAGAAGCCGGGGGGCAATGTCCTGCTCGTAAAGGCCCATGCCGCCTTCGTGCAATGTGTTGAAAAAACCGGAGCGGAAGTCCTTCGGGGTATAGGTGGTCAGGATCCGGACATCGCCCGGACAGGCGGACAGCATGGTGGGGTGAGGACCTTCGTCCAGACGTCCGGCGGAAAAGTCAAACCCGATGGTTTCCAGTACGGCGTGGGACAGCCGGCGCTGTTCGTCCGTGGGCAGGAAGAAGGCGTCCGGAGCCGGTGCAGCCGATTTTTTTGAGCAGGTGCTCACCGCCTGCACCAGAGGAACGATAAATTCACGCAGCTCATTGGCCAAGCGGTCCATCTCCCGGACCGTAGTGCCCGGCTCATAAAAGCTCATCAGCGCGTCGTAGGGGTCCTCCTCATAGCCCCAGTACTGGGCAAAGGATTGGAAGGCGGCGACAATTTTTTCTAACTCGGGTGCGAACATGGAAAAGGAGTTTTCCTGCCGGGCCCGCTCCCACACCTGTTCGGCGTTGGCGATAAGTGAGATATAGGCGCTGTACTCCGCCTGCGGGATCTTGCTGATGTAGATGGAGCCGTTTCGAACCTGACGCAGCATGGCGTTGACCTCCACGGTGTTTTCCGTCCGACCGTCCAGATCGTCCACCAACTGCCGCAGCTCCGCCGACTCAAAGCGCTCGTAGAGGCGGGCGCCCAGAAACGACATGACTTCGCTGCGGTAAGCCAGCCCTTTCTCCGGCATATGGGTCATCTTATCCCAGTAGAGGGTGGCGTTCAGGGTGTGCTTGAGATATTCGATTTCCCGGAGAAGAGTCCGGAAGCGTTCCAGCTTCTGTTCGTAGAGTGGGGCGCAGCTCATAGAGCATCCTCCTTTTTCATTTTTTGAGGGCGGTTATACCTCCGCAGGCCCACCAGCAGCAGGACACAGGCGGCCTACGCTGCACAACAGCAGGCGGCAATAGCCGGTGCGGGGGACCAGCAGGAGCAGCAGGGCGCTCAGAAAGGTGGCATAGCCGTAAAACGCCCAGAATGAGGTGGTCACGGAGCGGGCTGTCTCCTGCATATAATGGACGTAGGAGTCATAGATCACGCCGCTGACCAGATTGCTGATGAAATAGCTGATCATGAACATGACAAGGTTCCACGTGTTCCTTTGGATGTGCATGGTATCAGTATTTCCCATGTCCTACCTCCTTATTTGTAGCGGAACTGGGTAAAAAACGGATGCAGATCGTTGAGGGAGAATGGCTGTTCCATGGCCGGTACGGGGCGGGAGACGTCCGCGCGCTCCTGCGGTCGGGGGAGCGGAGCGTCTCCTTTTTCAATGATGTCCAAAAGGGCGAGAAGGATTTTCGCCTCCCGCTTCGCTTTTTGGAGGTTAAAGCGATGGGTGCGCACCGTGGCGGCGCTGATGTCCATGATTTCACCGGTTTGCTCGGTGGTCTTATGCTCGTATAGACAGGCCAAGAGTGATTTTTGTACGTCGCTCAGGCCGCAGAGCATTTTTTCCAGACCCAGTAGAGACCAGAAGGCCCCGGCGTGAATATCCTCCACGTGCTCCTGTGCGGCACGCTTTGCCGTGACGCTCCGTCCCCGGCTTTGATAAATCACGCCGTCTTGAAACTGTGCCCCGCAGAAGATACAAGTGCAATCGCCGTCGTTTTGCACCGTGTAGCCGCAGCACAGGTCGGAGATCGACAGTTCTTTAAAATCCTGCGCCTGCATCTCCTCGGATCTCTTCTTGCCGGATGCCATGGGAACACCTCCTGAATAGTAAACGATATTCGAGTTTGTTTATTGTTAAGTGAATGATAATAGTTTAACGTTTGTGTGTCAATGGAGAAATGGCCGATGGGACCATTTTCAGCATTCCTACGAAAAAATGACGAATTTTGCAAAGAAGGTCCGGAACTGATATTGAGAAACCCCTTGTGAGACAAGAGGTTGGAGGGTTTATCTAACTTGCACAAAATGTGCGGAAAATGACATTTTCCGGTGGGCGATTCAAGAAAACAAAGCAATTTCTCTGCAATCATTGGCAAGATATTGCATGATCGGCAGCCATGCCGTTTCATATGGCACGGGAGGAAAGAGAGGGCCAGCGTTCCGGCTGTGATCCACGGACAAGACAAGGGAGAGGGAATGATTGGAGGGATCGTATGTAAAAAAATCCTCCGCAGACCACATGGGGCGTGGTCTGCGGAGGAAGCTGTCTTCGATTTGACATAATGGTTCGCTGTCCGTGCGGACAGGCATACAACGTCGGTCCTGCGGCGGGCGGGGGGCAGAGACGGCGCAGGGCCATCAGCCAATCCCACCGTACAGGATGCCGAGAACCAGTACCAGCAGGGTGATGCCGCAGAAAACATACTTGCCCACCGGCACGAACCAGCGGCCTATGGGCTTTGCGGCGCCTTGCTGCGTGTTTTCACGGACGAAATCGGGATCACATACCCAGAAGAGCATGATCCCGGCCAACAGCGCGCCCAGCGGGCAGAGGTAGATGGAGCACACGTCCATCCAGCCGCTGACCACACCTTCAATACACACACCGACCACCGTGGCGATGACGGCCACAATGCCGACTGCTTTGGCACGGGAGAGGTGGAAGAAGGTCTGCAGCGCCTCCACCGGCGTCTCAAAAAGGTTTACCAGAGAGGTGAGGGAGGCAAAGAGAACCGCGAGGAAGAAGATGAACATAAAGAGGCCGCCGCCGGGCATCTGCTTAAAGACGGTAGGCATGGTGATGAACATCAGGGGAGGGCCGGAGGCGGGGTCCAGACCGTAGGCAAAGACGGCCGGAACGATCACAAAGGCGGCCAACAGGGCGGCCAACGTGTCAAAGAGCGCAATGGTATTGGCCGAGCGGGGGATGTCCTGATCCTTCTTGAGATAGGAGCCGTACACCACCGTTCCGGTGCCGGCCAGACTCAAGGAGAAGAAGGCCTGCCCCAGTGCATAGACCCATGTTTTCGGCTGCAGCAGATAACTCCAGTCGGGAATCAGCAGATAGCGATAACCCTCCATGGCATTGTCCAAGGTGAAAATGCGGACGGCCAGTACGAAAAACATGACATAGAAAAGCGGGATCATAAGCTTGTTCATTTTCTCAATGCCCGACTGGATGCCGAAAATCATGACGGTAAAGGCAATAGCAAGCCCCAGAATATGCCAGCCCACACAGCCGAAAGCACTGGCAGTGGAGCCGAAGTAAGCCCCGCTGTTTTCAGCGGCCAGAACGCTGCCGCTGAGGGAGCCGAACAGGAATTTCAGGATCCAGCCCACCACAACGGAGTAGCCGATGCCCAGGGCCAGTCCGCCCAGTACGGGAACGACGGCCAGCAGCGTGCCCACATTCCTGCCCTTCCCCCGTTGCTCGGTGGCTTTCCCAAAAGCGCCCAGTGTGCCGCTGTCCATGGCACGGCCCAGTGTCATTTCACCGATCAGCCCGGTGTGCCCGATCAGGATCACACACAGCAGATAGGGGAGCAAAAAGGCGGCGCCGCCCAGCTGCCCAAGGCGATAGGGAAAGAGCCAGATGTTGCCCATGCCAACGGCAGAGCCGATGCAGGCCAGGCGAAAACCCCACGTACCTGAGAAGCTGTCCCGAGGCAGGGATGTTTTATCACGCATAATCATATCCTCACAAACACAAAAGTATGTACTATAGTAGCACAAAAAAGCAAAGGGGGCAAGATGTGTTTGAAAAAGAAGAAAGAGAGGCCATCGACCGATTAACCAAGGATCAAAGGGACAAGCACCGGAACCAGAGCACTCAGGATCACGCCGGAGATGAACGAATAGACGGTGATCTCACTGCTGGTGGATTTTTCCACGAGCGGCAGGCACACGTCCATGGCTGCTGCGCCGGGCATACCGGTGGTTTCTACATAGCCGATCTTCTGTGCAACCAGAGGAATGAACAGGATGGACAACAGTTCCCGCAGCACATTGTGTAAAAAGGAGATGGCACTGGCGCTCACATAGCCGGCATCCATGATGATCCCCGGGGCCAGAGAGTACCAGCCGAAACCGGCGCCGATGGCCAGAGATTCCCGCAGCCCCAAGCCCATGAGACGGCCGGAGATGCCGGCCCCCACCAAGGTAAAGACCACGACAGCGGCTGGGAAAACCAAAACACGTGCACCCACCTTCCGGAAATGCTCCACAACGGCGGGGTCCAGTCCCAGATCGATGCCCACAAATACCAGAAGGCTGCACAGGCCCAGCTTGATCCCCAGATGGATGGAGCGGTCAAAGGCGGGCATATGTCCGGCGAAGATGCGGCGGATGACCAGATAGCCAAGGGCCATGCCGCCCACCACGGCAAAGACGATCAGCAGCGTCATTCCGCCGACACCGTGCTGTGTCGGCTCAGACGGGCCGCCCTTCTCCGGGGAGGACGGGACGGGGACAGCGGAGAGGTCGCCTTTGCGGTGGCCGAATTTGTCAATGCCCATGAGCCGGCGTGTGAGGTAGATCCCCAGAACCGAGCAGGTGATGGTAGCGACCGTGATGACCAGTGCGGTCAAGCCGATGGTCCCCAGATGGGCGGTTACTTCTTCCTGTGCGCCCATCTTCATGCCCATCATCAGCACCAAGGCAAAAAGAAACACGGTCTGTGCGGTGCCGGTCCAGTGCAGGCGGCTGCGGTAGGGGCGGCTTGCACGTCCGATGATCGCCCCGGCCAGTGTGATCCCCAAATATAAGCAAAGATCTGCCATAATCATTCCCTCTCTTCTCTTGTTGGTCAATGCACTCGACCCCGTCATTTAATTATAGTATACCATAGAGAGCTGTTTTTGTCATCCAAGTCGGCAGGGCCGGAGAAGCGTAATCGGCCGGAGTTTGCGCAGGAACCAATGTGGGAAAAGCTGCAGCGTGGACATAAAAGCAAAAGGTGAGGCTGCTTGACAGCCTCACCTTTCTTGAACAACGAAAACTTAGCCGGCCAGACGGCGAGCTGCCGTAAAGACACTGCTATAGTAGGAATCTTGATCGAGATTGTGGATCTGGACTTCTTCACGGCCATTGGTGGAGGCGTGGATAAAATTGCCGCCGCCCAGATAGATCCCGCCGTGGGTGGTGGGACCACTGCCGAAATCAGGATCAAAGAAGAAAACCATATCCCCTGGCTGAAGAGCGGACCGATCCACCGGCGTGCCGTAGCCCAACTGGCCGTTGGTGCCGTGGGGCAGAGAGTAGCCGAACTGACCGAAGACAAACTTGATAAAGCCGGAACAGTCAAAGCCGTCGGGGCCGGCTGCACCGTAGACATAGGGATAGCCCAGATAGGCGTAGGCCAGATCGGCAATGGCCTGTCCCGAGGCGCTTCCGCCGCTGGAACTGCCACCGCTGTTGGTGCCGCCACCGCCGGAAGTATCTCCGGAAGAGCCGGAACCGCTACCGCTGTCGGAGGAATCAACAGAACCGGAAGAACCGGTCCCCTCGTCCGGTTTTGAGAGACAGGGGGAGGCGTAGTCGCCGGAGATATAGCCGCTGCTGCTGCCGTCGGAGACGTAGAACCAGCCGTTTTCAAAACCCAGAAGGGTGAGATATGTATGGTGCGGAACGGTGGTGACCACCGCACTGTCGGCTGCAGCTGAAGAGCGCATATTCAGATCGTCCGTAGTGACCACATAGCCGGACAAACCCTCCGTGTTCTGATGTGCTGTGACCAGCTCCGAAGAAATATAGCCGCTCTGGGAGGCATAGCCTACCTGATACCAGCTGCCCTCCTGCGACAGAATCGCCACCACGGCGCCGCTGTTCAGCTCCGTGACAATAGAACTGTCAGTGGAGGGGGCACTGCGCAGGCGCACACCGCTTTCCTGAAGGACACCGACGGCCAGCACAGAGGTGGACGAGGTGGGCAGGGAAACGGCGGCAGGGGCAGAGGAAAGATGGGTCATTTCGTTGTGCAGGTGCTGAATCTGAGTGTGTGCCTGAGAAAAAGCCGATTGTACCGGGGAGTTTTCTGACTCCAAAGCGGACTGCGTTTGGGCAGTGCTGGGCGGCGTGGGCACGTTTGCTGCGCCGGAGGGGGCACTGCAGCCCGTACTGAAGAGCAGTACGAAGGCCATAAGGATCACGGAAAGGGAGCGGAATGCGTGTTTCTCACAAGTGCGCATAGAAATCTCCTTTATCTCTTTGGTGAAAAAAAGACCGGCAATTACTTGCCGGCCAGTGCACGCTCCAGCCAAATGGAACCAACGTCCATTGCGGCGTAGAGACTGTCTTTCTCAGACTTTTTGACGATGCGATCCCGGGACTTGGCATTGGGATCGGTCAGCTGCAGCTGTACGGATACACGGGTGGCCACGTCCATGTCCTGTTCCTTTTTGGTTTCGAGGATCTGGAACATCACAATGTATTTGTCGGCCATGCTGCCGTAGTAGATCAAGTTGTCAATGCGGCGCAGCGGATGGTTCTTATAAACCAACGCCTGCCCTTTCTTTGTTTCTGCCATAATCATTGCTCCTTTGAACCCATTAATACCTAAAGTGTAGCACAATGTACCCACGGTGTCAATCAAACGCCGGAAAGTTCCGGAAACTTCAGAAGAAGGAAAGAAAGACCGGCTGCGGGAGAGTATCCCGCAGCCGGAAAGTGGTTCTTTATAATCCCAGGTAGTTGCGGACCAACACCTGCAAAAGCTCATCCCGGTCGATCTTGCAGATCAGCGTACGGGCGCTCTTATAATTGGTAATATAGGTGGGATCCTCCGAGAGAATGTAGCCCACCAACTGATTGATGGGATCGTAGCCTTTCTCCTTCAATGCCTCATAGACAGAGGTAAGGATGTGGCGAATCTGCTCGTCTTTATCTTCGACAGCGTTAAACTTTCTTGTGAAATCGTCCATGCAGGCTGACCACCTTTCGTTAAACTGAGTCAAGTATACCTTGTTTTTCTTTTCCTGTAAAGAGGAAAAGAGAGAAAATCACCGCAGGACGGCGCCTAATTCTTCTTTCAGCAGCTGCAGGATGCTCTGGATATCCTCATCGGCCTCCTCACTGGTGATGCTGCGCTCATCGTCCCGGAGCGTCAGGTTGAATGCTACGGACTTCTGGCCCTGCGGAATCCCGACGCCCTCATAGATGTCGAAGAGGACTACGTCCTTCAAAAGACCCTTGGCACCGCGGCGGATGCAGGCCTCCAGCGCACCCACGGTGACCGCCTTATCACAGACCACGGCAATATCGCGGGTCACGGCGGGGAACTTGGGCAGTGGGGTATAGGTCGGGTCGGCGCCCTTGACGGCCATCAGGCGCTCCAGCGACAGCTCGGCGCAGTAGAGCGGCGTATCCACGTCGTAGCTGCCAGCGGTCAGGGGATGGATCTGGCCCAGAACACCCACCAGAGTCTCACCGGCATAGACGTAAGCGCAGCGGCCGGGATGGTAGGAGGGGTTATCGGTGCAGGCCTCATAGCGCACATTCTCGGCGCGGAGCTCCTGCAAAACGGCGTGGACGAGCCCCTTCAGGGCAAAGAAGTCCATGTCCTCCCCGTAGGCACCCAGAGTCAGCACCTTACGCTCGTCGGCCAGACCGTCCTCACGGCCGGACAGATAGATGCGGCCGATCTCGTAGAGACGGGCGCTCTTGTTGCGGAAATGGTCGTTGCGGCTGAGGATCTCCAACATGGAGGGCAGCGTGGTGGTCCGCATGATGGAGGTGTCCTCACCCAGAGGATTGAGGATCTTCAGACTCTTGCGGCGGCGGTCATCTGCGGCCCAGCGGATCTTATCATAGCAGGCCGGAGAGATGAAGGAGTAGGTGATGATCTCATCACAGCCGGCGCTGCGGCATACGGAGCCCAGCTGCTGCTCCAGAAGCTGAACGTCGCTGTAGCCGCCCTGCGTGGTTTCGCCGCGGACCAGTGTACAGGGGATCTTGTTATAGCCGTGGAAGCGTGCCACCTCTTCGGCCAGATCGGAGTAGTGCACCACGTCACCACGCCAGGAGGGAACGGTGATGGTCTCGCCCTCCACGCCAAAGCCCAGACGGCGCAGGATCTCCTGCATTTCCTCGGTGGAAACATCTGTGCCCAGCAGCGCATTGATCTTGTCGGGGCGCAGCTCCAGAACGGTGGGCTGGGGGACGAAATTGAGAATGTCGATGGTGCCGTCCAATACCTCGCCGGCACCCAACAGCTCCACCAGCTCGCAGGCACGGTTGACGGCAGGCAGGGTGTTCATGGGGTCAAGGCCCTTTTCAAATTTGCCGGAGGCCTCTGTGCGCATTCCCAGGGCCAGAGCGCCCTTGCGGATGCAGGTGCCGTCAAAGTTGGCGGACTCGAACACAACGTCGACCGTATCCTCGGCGATCTCGCTGTTCTCGCCGCCCATGATCCCAGCAAGGCCCACGGCGCGGTGCTCGTCGGCAATGACCAGATGGTTGGCGGTGAGCTTGCGCACCACACCGTCCAACGTGGTCAGCTCCTCGCCGGCAACGGCACGGCGGACAATGATCTTGCCACCCTTGACATAGCGGTAGTCGAAGGCGTGCATGGGCTGGCCGTATTCCAGCATCACGTAGTTGGTGATGTCCACAATATTGTTGATGGGGCGGACACCCATGGCCCGCAGACGCTCCCGCATCCATTTGGGGGAGGGGCCGATCTTCACGTTGCGCACCATGCGGGCGGTGTAGCGGTGGCACAGATCGTCGGCCGGGGTCTCCACATCCAGAAGCTCGCAGAGGCTGCCCTCACCGCCGCCTTTGACCACCGGCTCGTGAAGGTGCAGAGGGAGACCAAAGGTAGCAGAAGCCTCCCGGGCTAGACCGATCATGCTCAGGCAGTCGGGCCGGTTGGGTGTGATCTCAAACTCCACCACGTGGTCATCCAGACCGATGATGGGCTTGATGTCATCGCCAGGCCGGATCCCCTCCTCGTTGAGAACAAAGATGCCGTCGGGGATGCAGTGGGGGAACTCCGCCTGCTGTGCGTGGAGGTCAGAAAGTGTGCAGATGGTGTCGGTCTTGGTGTTATAGGCCACCAGATCCCCCTCGTGGAGGTTCCGGCAGTCGGTATCCGGTGCTGCCGTGGCATCGCCCAGATCCAGGCAGGTGTGGTAGCGGCCATACGACATGGTGGAGCACTCCAGCACCTTGGCGGCGACCACAGGGCCGAACACCGGATCGCCGGGCCGGATGTCGGCGGGGATGGAGGGCTTTTCGGCGTTCAGGGGCTTATAGTCTCCCAGAATGGCGGCAGCGGTAATCGCACCGTAGGGGAAATCCCGGGTATCCAGACCCAGTTCGGCCAGACCGCAGAACATACCGTTGGAGACGATGCCGCGCAGCTTGCCCTTGGTGATCTTCACGCCGCCGGGCAGGGTGGACTTGTGAAGGGCCACCGGGAAAAGATCGCCGGGGTGGATGTTCCATGCACCGGTGACGATCTGAACGGGCTCCGCCTGGCCCACATCGACCTGGCAGACCCACATATGATCGGAGTCGGGGTGACGCTCCATGGACAGGAGCTGTCCCACCACCACATTGCTGATTTCCGCACCCAGATCCTCAGTGATCTCCACTTTGGAGCCGCTGAGGGTCATGGCCTCGGAGAAGTCTTTATCGTTTGCATCAACGCTGACAAATTCGTTGAGCCATTTTCTGCTTAAATCCATGATTCTATGCCCTCTCTTTCTCAGAACTGCTCCAGGAAGCGTACATCGTTTTCAAAAATCAGCCGCAGATCGGCGATCTTGAACCGGCCCATGGCCATACGCTCCAGACCCATACCGAAGGCCCAGCCGGAGTAGACTTCCGGATCGATGCCGGACATCTCCAGCACCTTGGGGTGGACCATACCGGCGCCCAGCACCTCGATCCAACCCTCACCCTTACAGGTGGGGCAGCCCTTGCCGCCGCACTTGTGGCACTGAATATCCATCTCACAGGAGGGCTCGGTGAAGGGGAAGTGGTGGGGGCGGAAACGGGTGACGGTTCCCTTGCCGTAGAGCTTTTCAATCACGGTGTTGAGCGTGCCCTTCAGATCGGCCATGGTGACGCCCTGGTCGATGACCATTCCCTCCACCTGATGGAACATGGGGGAGTGGGTGGCGTCCACCTCATCCTTGCGGTAGACACGGCCGGGAGCCAGGATCCGGATCGGCGGTTTCATGGTGTCCATGGCGTGGATCTGCATGGGCGAGGTCTGGGAGCGCAGCATCACACGGCTGTCCTCGTCAAAATAGAAGGTATCGGACCAGTCGCGGGAGGGATGGCCTTCCTCTGCGTTCAGACGGTCAAAATTATAATAGGAGAGCTCTACCTCGGGGCCGTCAAGAATGGTAAAGCCCATGCCTACAAAGATGTCCTTGATCTCATCGAGTGCCAGAGACATGGGGTGCTTGTGTCCGATGCGGAGCGGCTTGCCGGGGATGGTCACGTCCACGGCCTCGTCCTGCAGCTGTTGTTCCAGTTTGGCGGCGGCCAGACGCTCACGGGCGGTGTCGATGGCGCTCTCCAGAGCGCTGCGAACCTCGTTGGCCACCTGCCCCATCAGAGGACGCTCCTCAGGGCTCAGCTTGCCCATCTGCTTCAAAACGGCGGTCAGCTCACCCTTTTTGCCCAGATACTTGACACGCAGGGCCTCCAGTTCCTCGCCTGCGGCGCAGTGCGCAATGGCCTCCAGCGCACTTTTCCGGATGACTTCCAGTTGTTGTTTCATGATAAAACCTCACTCCTCCAGTAAAATACAGAATTTCGGGACGAAAAGGTATAAAAAAAGTCCTTTCCTCCCACCATCGGGACGAAAGGACAGAATACTTCCGTGGTACCACCCAAATTCGCAACCGCAGCTGCGCACTCGATTCCCTGTAACGGAGGATGACCCGGCCGCGCATTTCCTCGCGGCAGCTCCCGGACGAACACAGCGATCCCGCCCTGCGCCGGCTTGCAGCCCGTGGACCGGCGCTCTCTGCAGGGGAGATTGTTCGCTGAACTTTCCGTTCAACGCTTTTCACTAATATTATTATTTATAACATAGTCGGTGGAAAGTTGCAAGGGGAATTTTCTGCGTGATTCGCCGAAAAAATCTCGCTTGCACCAAGAAAATGTGCTATACTATCCACAGTGAAGAAAGGGGCGATGGCATGGAGCAGGTCACGCTGGCCTATGTGAAAAAGCGGCTTCCGCATCGGGATCCGTGGGGCCATAAAGGCGATTTCGGAAAGGTCTTGTGTCTTTGCGGCAGTGTGGGCTATACCGGCGCGCCTGTGTTTGCCAGCCGGGCAGCTGTGCGCAGCGGAGCGGGACTGGTCTTTTTGGGGGTTCCGCAGACCGTGTGGCCGGTGGCCGCCGTAAAAAGCGACGAGGCGATGCCCTTTCCGCTGCCGGAGCAGGAGGGAAAGCTGTGCCTTGCCGCCGAGGAGGAGATCCGCCGCCGCAGTGCGGTTTCGGATGCGGTGCTGCTGGGTTGCGGCGTGGGACGCAGCGATCAAAGTGATGCGCTGTGCCGCCGCCTGCTGACACTGCCGGAGCCGCTGGTGCTGGATGCCGATGGCATAAATGCCCTGCAGGGGCATATGGATGCATTGGAGTGCCGCCGGGAGCGGATCACAGTCCTGACGCCCCACGAAGGGGAATTTTCACGCGTAGGCGGTGAATTGACTCTGGGGCGACAAGTGGCTGCCCGGCGCTTTGCGGCCCGACACGGTGTGTACCTTGTTTTAAAGGGACATGAGACCATCGTGGCGGCACCGGATGGGCGTATGACGGTCAATACCACCGGAAATTCCGGCATGGCGAAGGGCGGCAGCGGCGATGTGCTGGCAGGGATCCTGCTGGCGCTGCTGGGACAGGGGATGGATCCGCTGGAGGCCTGCGCCTGTGCCTTATGGATTCATGGGAGAGCCGGAGATCTGGCGGCCGCGGCCAAGGGAGAGCGGGGTATGACGCCCTCGGACCTTCTGGAACAAATTCCCAGTGCCTTTCTGGAAACAGAGTAGAGAGAAGCAGGGATACGGAGAGACTTCCGAAATGAAAATCGGAGGGATGAACCGTGAAGAGAGTATGGGCAATGATCCTTGGGGTCGTCTTTCTCTGCGGCTGCGGCAGCCGGCAGGAGCAGGCGGAAAAGATCCAACGTTACTATGGTGGGCTGGAAAAGGTGACCATGGAGGCCGAAGCGGTGGCGCATCTGGGGGGAGAAAACCGCAGTTTTACCATCCGCTGCCTGTGGGAGCCGGAGGGTGCCACCACCACGATCCTGGCACCGGAGGAGCTCGAAGGGCTTTCCGCTACAGTGGCGGGGGAGGAGTGGCTGGTCAACTGGGACGGTGCTGCACTGGCGGCGGGCCGACAGCGGGAGCTGTCGCCGGCGGCCTGTATTCCGTGGATGCTCCACGCGGCGGCGGAGGGCTATCTGATGGAAATCGGCCGTGAGCTGATTGACGGCATGGAGTGTCTGCGGCTGGCACTGGACACCACGGCCATGGACGGGGAGAAGATCCTGTGCACGATTTGGTTTACAAAGGATGACTTCGTGCCGTGTTATATAGAATTTTCAAGTGGCGGCGCGGTAGTCCTGACACTGCGGACGTTGTCTTTTGAGGCAGATGAAAAAGGAGAGTAGCAAATGGAATCCACACTAAAGAGAACATGGGCGGAGATCGATCTGGATGCCTTGGAGCACAATTATCGGACGCTGCGCCGGCGGATTGGCCCGCACGTGAAATTTTTGGGCGTGGTCAAAGCAGACGCCTATGGCCACGGTGCAGTACAGGTGTCAGGTGTGCTGCAGGAGCTGGGAGCAGATTATCTGGCGGTGTCCAGCGTGGATGAGGCGATGGAACTGCGCAACCACGGGACCACCATGCCGATTTTGATTCTGGGCCATACGCCGCTTGAACAGGTGGGAAAGCTGATCGATCACAAGATCACACAGGCCGTCACCTGTTTGGCCAAGGCGGAGGAATACAGCCGCGAGGCGCTGCGCTGCGGCGGGGAACTGACGATCCATATCAAGGTGGACACCGGAATGTCCCGCCTGGGTTTCCTCTGCGAAGGGGAACACTTCGAGTCCGGTGTGACGGGGATCTGTACTGCCTGCGGCCTGCCTGGTCTGCGTGCCGAGGGGATCTTTACCCACTTTGCCGTATCGGATGAGGAGGATGAGGAGAGCGTCCGCTACACCAAGGCGCAGTTTTCACTCTTCAGCCGTGTGGTCGAGGCCGTGGAAACGGTACGGGGCCAGCGCTTTGCCATCCGGCACTGCGCCAACACAGGTGCGGTGGCCTGCTATCAGGAGATGTATCTGGACATGGTGCGGCCCGGTTTGCTGCTCTATGGATACGGAGCCTTTGCACAACGACTGGGCCTGCGGCCGGTGATGACACTGAAAACCACTGTGAGCACCATCAAGGTCTACGATCCGGGCACCACGGTCAGCTATGGCCGGCTCTATACGGCACCGGCGACCATGGTCATGGGCGTGGTGCCCTGCGGCTATGCCGACGGCTTTATGCGCAGCCTCTCCAACCGCTGCACGTTGATGACGGAGTACGGTCCGGCCCCCCAGCGCGGCCGGATCTGCATGGATATGTGCATGATCGATCTTACCGATCTGCCCGAGGTGCAGGTGGGCGACGAAGTGGAAATTTTTGGGAAAAACAATCCGGTGGAAACACTGGCGGAGCAGGCTGGGACCATTCCCTATGAACTGGTCTGCGCCGTCAGCAAGCGGGTGATGCGGGTCTACTTCCGACATGGCAGGGAAGTGGAACGTGAGCTTTTGCTGCGGGTGTGACCGCCGCCGGTGAAACGAACAGAGAGAAAAGGAGCAGCAATGACAGAACAATATCATTTGCCGGTCAAGTTCACGGAGGAAGAGCGGGAACGCTATGCCGCCTGGGGAATCAAAAAAGAGAAAGTATCGGCTCCGCTTTTCGTCTTATTCCTTTTGATAGCTGCAGCAGCCTGCATCATCACGTTTCTCATTTTGGCCTGTCTATTTGGTGATGTACGAAGCGCAAATTTATTTGCGGACGGAGCCCTGGCGTCCCTGATCTACGATCTGATCTTTTGCCTTTTGGCCATGCTGGTCTATAGGCCGCTGGATTGGCTGTGCGATCGGATCATGCATCGGCCGGAAGACCCACGAACGCTCTGCCTGGAACCGATGCCCGTGGGCGTGCGGTACACCTTGACACGGGGGAAAAAGGAACTGTGCACCGGCCTTTTGCCGTGGGATGTGTGGGAAAGCGCTGTTGTAGGAGAAACGAATCAAATTTGGATCCAGGGGGAATGCCTGACCATTGGATCCAACACATTGGCCAGTATTTATCCCAAGGGGAAACAGCATATCTGGATGGATCATCCCCGTGAAAAACCGGTAGGAACGCTGCGGCTGAGCAAGATCCAGATGCTGATGAAGGGCTATCTGGCGTCACTGGAGGAGGAGCGGCGGGAGGCAGAGTGGCTCCGGCAGCACAGTGACGTACCGCATTGCTGAAAAAAGAGACTCTCGTCCGGAGAGTCTCTTTTTTCCTGACGGAGGCGGGTATTTTTGGAATAGACACTCTCTCTTGGGGCGGAGCATAGGATGAAGCGGGACGGAAAGCCGTGGAATTCATGGCCGGAGGAAGTATAAAGTTGACGGCAGCGTGGGACAATGAAAGTGACCCGCACAAAAACACGGGTACTTCTTGGCGGCGGAGAGTGAACTTTGTGGATACCAATGTAAAACGTGGAGATATTTATTACGCCGACCTCAGTCCCGTGGTCGGCAGTGAGCAAGGGGGCGTGCGCCCGGTGTTGATCGTGCAGAACGATACAGGCAACCGGCACAGCCCCACGGTGATTGCTGCGGCCATCACGTCTCAAATGGGAAAGGCCAAGCTGCCGACACACATTGAAGTGGCGGCACAGTGTTGCGGGCTG
The DNA here is from genome assembly GCA_020025275.1 of Oscillospiraceae bacterium. Taxonomy (GTDB): domain Bacteria; phylum Bacillota; class Clostridia; order Oscillospirales; family Oscillospiraceae; genus Vescimonas. The sequence goes on from JAHHSI010000003.1 coordinate 18,014, forward strand.
CCCCGTGATTCCGTGATTCTGCTGGAGCAGATCCGCACACTGGATAAGCGGCGGCTGCGAGAACGGATGGGACGTGTGGATGGTGCGGTGATGGAAAAGGTGGATGCAGCCATTGCCGTCAGCTTTGGCCTGCAGCCCAGCAAGCTGGTGTGAGGACACCGGAGTGGATGGCCGAGGGACATCGGAAAAGAGCGCAGCGAGAACGCAGCATGCGTTCCGCTGCGCTCTTTTTCTGCCCTTTTCGGGAGAACGGAAACAGCCGCCTCACCGAATCTGCCTGTTCAATGGTCCGTACGTGTGCTATAGTAGTTACAGCGCAGAGCGCGTATGAAAATTTGTCTGCGGAAAGGGAAGCGATGATTTGTGATCGATTTTTTGAAGAAGGAGCAAATTGACCCGGCCATTATCAGGGGGATCGAGGTTTTTCGGACGCAATACCCCCTTTTGGACGCACAGCGCAGTCGCGTGCCGCATCCGCGCTACCGATACTACGGCAGAGACATCTGGGAGCAGGCCGCCGCAGCGCTGCTGTGCGGTGAGAATTTGCTGCTGGCCGGAGGGAAGGCTACGGGGAAGAATGTTCTGGCAGAGAATCTGGCCATGGCCTTTGCCCGCCCCAGCTGGGATATTTCCTTCCATGTGTCCATGGACGCCTCCGGCCTGATCGGAATGGATACGTTTGAAGCCGGGCAGGTGGTGTTTCGCCCCGGACCGGTCTACCAGACCGCCCAACAGGGCGGCTTTGGGATTCTTGATGAGATCAACATGGCCAAGAATGAGGCACTGGCCGTGCTCCACTCGACGCTGGATTTCCGACGCGTCATTGATGTCCCCGGCTATGACCGGCTGCAGCTCCACGATGCGACCCGGTTCATTGGCACAATGAACTACGGCTATGCCGGCACACGGGAGCTCAACGAGGCCCTGGCCTCCCGCTTTGTGGTGATCCAAATGCCGCCCATCTCGGAAGAGGGACTGGAAAAGCTGTTGGAGGGGGAATTTCCTACGCTGCAGCGAAAGTACCGCAGGCAGTTTGCCTCGCTGTTTCTGGATCTCCAAACGAAGTGTGAGAATGCGGAGATCTCCTCCAAGGCTCTGGATCTGCGCGGTCTGCTGGATGCACTCCGACTGATTCGGCAGGGGCTGCCGGCGGGGGCGGCACTGGATATGGGGATCACCAACAAGGCCTTTGACAGCTATGAGCAGAACCTGATCCGGGACGTGATCCGCACCCGCATCCCGGAGAAGATCCGGGCCGACAAGGTTTTCACGGAGTAAGATCCCATGATGGAAGAGAACTATAGTATGCAGCAGCGGCGGGCGCTCAATCTGATCTGGGCGGCTGCCGGAGCATATGATTTTGACCCTCTGTTCATGGCCTTCGGGACGGACAAGCAGCCGGATTTTTACATGAACTGCATCATTGGTCTGGTGCACAAGTGGTATGGAGATGCAATGCTTCGGCGCCTGTTCTCCTCGTGGAGCGGGGACAGGCGGCAGCCGACACTGGATGATCTGAGCTGGCTGGGCATTGAAAATGCCGTGTATGAGCGGGAAGTGCCCCACCGCCCTGTCCTGCAGGAACTGCGGCGGCAGCACGCAGAGCATTTCTTTGCCCAGGAGTATCAGCTGTCCAGGCAGGAATGGATGAGCAAGAACCAGCTGGTCTATACACTGCAAACGGCACGATGGAAAGAGGTACTGGGGCAGCACGGCCCGGTGATGGCTCCGTGGGAAAGAGGGCTGCATCAGGCACTCCACTGCTCCGGTGCATGGGATGCCCGGCAGCTGGAGACAGAAATCCGGGCCATCTTGCGAAAATACCTGCACTTTGACGGGGAGGTTCATGAAAAGAGGCCGTTCCGGCTGCATTTCGATGAGAAGTGGGCCAAGTATCTCACCAAGCTGATGCCTACAGAATTGGTGCGCACCGATGAGCTGACCATTGGCCGCTCTATGGATGGCGGGGACGGGCTGCTGGTACAGGCGGCCACCGGTGCACGGATGCACATCCGATCCAAAGAGCGAAAAGAGACGGACGGGGAGTACATTGAGCGCTGCTTTGGCCGCAGTCTCTTTTCGCCTCAGCAGCGCTCGAGGATCGAACTGGAGCACTGCACGGAGCGTCACTTTGGCTGTCACCTCTGGTTTACTGATGGTGCGCCCGCACCGGGCAAGCCACGCAGCGGAGAGAGCCAGCGACTGGCGCAGCAGGCCGAGCGCAACCGAAAGGCATATGCCCAGAGCATTGACCTTCACCAGAGCGCAGTGCTTCGCCTTACGGCCCAGATCCGCAACTGTCTGCTGATCCACCAACAGCCGCAGGCGGCGTCGTCCCGTGCGGGCCGGTTGGTCGGCAGCCGTGTATGGCGGGAGGCGGTACTGGCGGACGGACGTGTGTTTACCAGACCGGAGGAGGAGCCACACCCTGCGTTTACGGTGGATCTGCTGCTGGATGCTTCGGCGTCCCGTCTGCACTGCCAGGAGGTGATCGCCGCACAGGGCTACATCCTCTCGGAGAGCCTGAGCCGCTGTGGGATCCCGGTACAGGTCAGCAGCTTTTGCAGTCTGCGAGGCTACACGGTGCTGCGGCGGCTGAAGGCATATCAGGACAAGCAGGGCGGCCGCAAGATCTTTGACTACTTTGCCGCCGGATGGAACCGGGATGGTTTGGCCCTGCGGGGGGTGGAGGAACTGATGCGGGAGGCACCGGGAGAAAAGCATCTGCTGATCCTGCTCACGGATGCCAGTCCCAACGACAGCCACAAGATCCCGCCCAGCGGAAAGATCCCGCTGCCCCGGGCCTATGAAGGCAGCAGCGGCGTAGAGGATGCGGCGGAGGAGGTGCGTGCGCTGCGCCGCAAGGGCATCCGGGTCGGTGCCGTTTTTATGGGTGAGTCCGTATCCGTGCCGGCGGCGGAGCTGATTTTCGGCCGGGATCTGGCACGGATCCGCCGCATGGACCAGCTGGCGGCCGCAGCGGGGAAACTTATTCAAACGGAGATTCAGGAACTGTCCATATGAGGATACTGAAGAAAACAGAGGAGCGAGACCGCAGAGGTGCGGTCTCGCTCTTTTTTCAGGGGGACAAAATGAAACCAAGGACACGCCGAAGCGTGTCCTTGGGTCGTTAGCGGATCAGTCGTTGGTGAAGTTATCAAAGTACCCCTGAATCAGGATCATGGGCGTGCCCTTGTCACCGGAGCCGGAGGTCAGGTCGCAGAGAGAGCCGATCAGGTCGGTGAGCTGGCGGGGCGTTGTGCCCTGAGAGGCCATGTTGCCCACCAGATTGTCACTCTTGGAGCGGATGCTCTTGGAAATGGCTTCCTGCAGTTCTGCACCGCTGAGATCCTTAAAGTCATTGTCGGCCAGATACTTCAGCTTCAGCTCATTGGGCGTACCGATCAGACCGTCGGTGAAAGCGGGAGACACGACCGGGTCGGCCAGCTCCCAGATCTTACCCTGCGGGTCCTTGAAGGCGCCGTCGCCGTAGACCATGACCTCCACGTGCTTGCCGGTGCGCTGGAGAATCTCCTTCTGGATGTCCAGTACCAGATCCTTGCACTCACGGGGGAAGAGCTTGATGGTATTCTCGGTGGACTTGTTGGAGCCCAGCAGACCATACTTGCTGTTATAACCGCTGTTGTTGATGGGTGCGGTGAGAATATCGTCCAGACCGCAGACCACCTTGGCACCGGATTTTTTCAGCAGACGCTTGGTCCGCGCACGGGTGTGGATGTCGCAGGTGATAACGCAGTCGGTGTAGTCCAGAATGGTCTTGGCCTGATTGGCGAAGATGATCTCCACCTCGGCACCGGCCTCGGTGATGATGTCGCTGTAGTACTGGACATAGTCCACACCGGTGAACTCGTGCTTGTTCTCACCGAACAGCTGGCGATACTTCTCCAGTGTCAGAACATCGCAGTAGGGATTGATGCCGGCCTCGTCCAGCTGATCCAGTGTCAGCAGAGCGTTGCCCACTTCGTCGCTGGGATAGCTGAGCATCAGTACGACCTTCTTGCAGCCCATAGCGATGCCACGCAGGTTGATGGCGAAACGGTTGCGGGAGAGGATGGGGAAGATGACGCCCACGGTCTCGCCGCCCAGCTTTGCCTTTACATCGGCGGCAATATCTTCGACGGAGACATAGTTGCCTTGTGCGCGTGCCACGATGGACTCGGTCAGTGCAATTACATCCCGGTCACGCAGGGAGAAACCTTCGCTCTCCGCAGCGGCCAATACACTCTCAACGGTCATTGCAACAAGGTCATCGCCCTCACGAACGATGGGGCAGCGGATGCCTCTTGATACAGTACCGACTCTTCTTTCCATGTTGAAGCCCCCATATCATATAATAAGTATTGGAAATGGCATAATCAAAAATGTTTCCGATATATTATACCACGGCATTTTGCAAGATGAAAGAAAAAGTTTTGAATTTCATGCAATTTTTTCGACGGAAGTCTGGGGAGAATTTTGGCTATTTCCGTCAAAAGATGCTGCTGAAACGAAAAAACGGCGAAAAGCACGTGTGAGAACAGGAGGGAAAAGTGCGATGGAATTGCCGTTATTCTGCGGCGGAAAGCAGGTGGGAACGGTGCATACAGAGTCCACAGAGGGAGAGATGCTGTTTGCCGTTGCAGCGCCGCAGCTGCCTTTGGGGTTGTGGCGGATCACGCTGCAGGGAACATCAGGGGAGGTGCTGTTAGGCGTTACGGAGACGGGAAGGCTGCGCCGCCGGCTCTCCCGGCAGCTGCTGGCCGGAGCGGGAGCGCTGTCATCGGCCCGGGCTGAACAGGGCGGAGGGTGGCACACGGCAGGGAAAGGAGAAGTCCCCGGTGCAAGGACACTTCCAACGGGGGCGCTTTGCTGCCGCCGGGGACAGGGGTATCTGGTGGCGCTGCCGTGGGAGGAGGGGGGACCGTTTCCCTGGGCGGAGCGGTTCTGCTTGGCGCAGCTTCGCAGGATGAACGGGCAGAGCTGGGCGGTCTTTACGCTGGATGCGTCGGGGGAGCCCGTCTGGACGGAAGAAAAATGAAAAAATTCTGATTTCTCTCTATCACATTGGCTGTGGGCGTGGTATACTAACGCTATACTATTATAAATATACAGATATCTGCAAAATAGAAAGGAACGGTGGAGGAGAGATGAGATGCCCGTATTGTGGTTACCGAGAGAGTAAAGTGGTGGATTCCCGCCCAGCTGACGAGGGCAGCAGCATCCGCCGCCGTCGGGAGTGTCTGCAGTGTGAGAAGCGGTTTACAACCTATGAAACGGTGGAAAGCCTGCCCATGGTGGTGATCAAGAAGGACGGCAGCCGGCAGAGCTTTGAACGGGACAAGGTGCTGCGCGGGATCCAGCGCTCCTGCGAAAAGCGGCCGGTACCGGTGGCCGACATGGAGCGCATGGCCAGCGAGATCGAGCAGGAATTGCAGAATTCGCTGGAACGGGAGGTCAGCACGGAAATGATCGGCGAAAAAGTGATGGAGAAGCTGAAGTCGGCCGATGAAGTGGCCTATGTGCGCTTTGCGTCGGTGTATCGCCAGTTCAAAGATATCAACACCTTCATGAGCGAACTCAATAAGCTGTTGAGCGAGAAGTAAACCGGCAATCTTAGAAAATGTTCCGTGGATGGAGCTGCTCGGTCTCGCCCAGAGATTGCAGCTGCGCGGCCAGACTGGTCAGCGAGGTGCGCAGCTGGGACAGATCGCGCTGGGAGAGCTGCATGGCGCAGCAGCGGAATTGTTCTTCGATCGCATCCAAAGCGGCCCGATGGGCCGTAATATGCAAATAAAGTTGGGCGTCCTGCCAGTGCTGGTATAGGACGCTCAAATTTTTTTCGGACGCACTCCAGTCCTCCTGCGCAGTCAGTGTATCGATTGCGTCAACCTCTGCTGCCCAGCTCTGGCAGCGGCTGTGGATGAAAAGACTGTTGAGCAGAACCACTGTAAAAAGAAAGGACAGCAAGAGAAGGGGGATGCGCAGAGCTTTCATGAGGATGCCTCCTTTTTGATGAAAACGACTTGCCCGGCCTCGTCCACGGTCAGAAGAAAGACATCGCGCGGGTGGGAGACACCGGACTTTTTCAGCTGCCCGCGCAGCCAGTTTTTTTCGTACCCGGCGTGGTGCAGATTTTCCTCCAGAAGATGTCCGTCGCTGATGATGACGGTGGGCAGCAGGACGCTGTCAGCGGCCGGAGGCTCCGCCGCTGACTGGGGAGTCAGGGGCTGATACTGCGGGTAGAGGAGTACGGAGAGCTGCCCACTGGTTTCCAAAATGGCGTATTTCACCGTGGACAGATCACAGATGCTCTGCTGACGCAGTTCCTCTAAAAGTTCATCCAGTGTCAGACGTGTGCGGCGCATGGCCTCCTGCAATACCTTGCCGTCGCGGATGATGATGGTGGGCTTTCCGCAGGCCAATGTGCGGAAGCGAACGCTGCGCAGGCTGCAGTAGCTCAGCAGTGTGGAGAGGGCCAGCAGCGTAAGAATGGGGATGACGCCGTTGATCAGTGGAATGCCGAAGTCCTGCATCGGAACGGCAGCCAGATCGCTCAGCAGCATGGTCAGGACCAGCTCGGTGGGCTCCAGTTCGCCGATCTGCCGCTTGCCGGTCAGGCGCAGCCCGGTGATGAGCAGCAGGTAGAGGATGATGGTGCGGAAAAATGCAGTTGCCATAGAAGCCGCCTCCTTTCAGAAAATAGTATGCACGGAAACTAAGCGAAATATGAAAAAATAAAGAAGGGGAATTGACGAGAAAGGGAGAATATGGTATTATCACTGCATTAAGAAAAACGCAGAACTCACACCAAAGGAAAAAACAAAAAACACTTGAGATTGTGGAGGGCTTACGCATGAAAAAGAGACTTGCAATGATTCTGGCACTGGTCATCGTGGCATCATTGGCACTGGTGGGCTGCGGCAAGGGCGGCAGCGATAAGGAGGCATTGGTCGGCAAGTGGTATGGTGACATCGACATCACGGACATGGTCAATAAAGAGTTCATGAAGGGTCTGGGCGAGGACGCTAAGGGCCTGGAAGGTTTTAAGGATCTGAAGATGGGTATCTCTCTGGAGATGAGAGAGGACGGTACCTATACGCTGGCTATGGACGAGGCTTCTGTCAATGCGTTTATGGAGAGCGCTAAGGTGCAGACCAAGGAGATCATGATCGCTTTCATGGAAAAGCAGCTCAAGGATATGGGTGTTGAGATGTCTGCAGAAGAGGCTATGAAGGCAGCCGGCATTTCCATCGATGACATGATCGACGAGCTCTTTGGTGCCGGCGGTATGGACATCTCCGACATGGTCGAGACCATGGAGGGCGAGTACATGATCAAGGACGGCAAGATCCACTTCGGTGATGGGATCAACAAGCCCGAAAAGGTGATTCCCAATCCCTACAAGCTGGCCGGCAGCAAGCTGACCATCGAGGCCGACAAGGTGTCTGAGACGGATAGCTCCTTGGACTTCATGTTCCCCCTGGTTCTGGAAAAAGTAAAATAAATCATGACGATCGGCAGGCGCCGTTCCACTGGTTGGAACGGCGTCTGCTTTTTGTTTTGGAAATAATGGCTTTCTTTTTTGAAACGGATACGATATAATGAAAACAAGTAGAAACATGATAAATTTGCGTGAGGAGCGTGGATCATGATACCGGAACTGGAAAAATCTTTGAGAGAGGTAAAGACCATGTCCATTGTGGGCATGTGTAAAAATGCGGGCAAAACTACGGTGCTGAACTGGCTGCTGCATCATAGCCGCCGAGATCGGATCTTGGGCTTGACCTCCATCGGGCGTGACGGAGAGTCCACTGACGTGGTGACCGGTACGGAAAAGCCCAGCATCTACGTCCCGGAGGGAACACTGGTGGCCACGGCACGGGATATGCTGCGTCTGGGCGATGTGACCAAGGAGATCCTGATGACCACCGGGATCCCCACACCACTGGGTGAGGTGGTGATCATGCGGGCCCGCAGCGACGGCTATGTGCAGATCGCAGGTCCGTCCATTACGACGCAGCTGCGGGATGTGTCCAAGTGGTTCTTTGAGCTGGGGGCGGAACAGTCCATCATTGACGGCGCTCTGGGACGGAAGTCACTGGGGGCACGAACGGTGGCCGAGGGCGTCATCCTCTGCACCGGGGCCAGTTATCATATGAATATGGATCAGGTGGTGGAGGATACGGCCAACATCTACCGGATCATGAACCTGCCGAAGGCTGCGACGCTGCCGCCGGAGCCGGAGGAGGGACTGGAGGCCTGCCTAAAGGCTCACGGCGAGGCACTGATTCCCGGGGCACTGACGGATTCCATGGTGCTGCCGCTGCTGCGCAGCGGGGTGCTGCGCAACGGCCGTCTGGTGGTCAAAGACCCCAGTAAGGTTCTTTTGAAGGCGGATACGCTGGATAAGTTAGGGACACGGCACGTAAAGCTGGAGGCGGCGGAGGCGGCCAAGACGCTGTGTGTGACCATCAATCCGGTGTCAGCCTACGGCTGGAAGTTTGACAAAGATGAATTTATGGAGAAAATGTGTGCGGCGGTGGATGCACCGGTCATCAATGTGAAGGAGGAGCTGGCATGATCGCTATTCGTTTTGAGGAGAGAGAAAAAATCGGCTTGCAGTATGCACTGGATACCCTCCACGGCTGCAGCCCCTTCGGCATTGAAAAGATGCGTCGGCTGCGCTTTTATAGCCCGGAAGAGCGGGCAGAGCTGGACGAGGAGCTTTACAACGTAGAGCAGATGGCCAAGGCCATGGATCGGCTGAAGGTGGTCTATGATAAGATCAGTATGCTCCTTTGCCAGATGAAGGAGATCCGCGGCACACTGCGCCGGATCAAGGCTATGGAGTGTCCGGATCATGTGGAACTGTTTGAATTGAAAAACTATCTCCAACGGGTGGAAACGCTGCGTCCGCTGCTGGATCAGGTCAATGAAGTGGCGCACCTGCAGGGGATCGTGCTTCATGAGTCTGCCCCTGCACTGGCCGTTCTGGATCCGGAGGAGACCCGCAGCCGTGGTTTCTATATTCCGGACAGCGCCACGCAGAAGCTGCGTGAGATCCGTCAGGCGAAAAAGGACATCGAGGAGCAGCTGTATCACGCAGCCACGGAGGCGCAGAAAGAGGAGCTGCGTGCTCGCCGCACCCGGATCTGCGCCGAAGAGGAGAGCGAGGAGATGAAGGTCCGCAAGAGTATGGGAGAGAAGCTGGCCCCCATGGCGGACGATCTGCTGGCTGATACGGATACGGTGGGGCGTCTGGACTTCCTGATCCAAAAGGCATTTTTCGCAGTTCGCTACGGCGGTGTACGGCCGGAAATTACAGAGCGGGAGCTGGAACTGGAGGACATGACCAACCCGGAACTGCAGGATCTGTTGGAGGAGAAGGGGCGGAAATTCGTGCCCGTGTCCATTGCTCTGCGGCCCGGTGCCACGGTGATCACCGGGGCAAACATGGGTGGTAAGTCGGTGGCCATGAAGACGTTGGCGCTGAATGTACTGCTGCTGCAGGCCGGATTTCTTGTGTGCGCAAAGAAGGCCAGAATGCCCCTGTTCAGCACGGTGAAAATGCTCTTTGACGACCTTCAGTCGATTCAGAGCGGCCTGAGCGGCTTTGGCTCTGAGATCGTGGAATTTCAGAAGGCGCTGGAGGAGGTGGAAGAGGGCTTTTCGCTCTTCCTGCTGGATGAGTTTGCCCGCGGCACCAACCCCGACGAGGGGGCGGTGATCGTGCAGGCGGTGACACGCTATTTGAACAAGGTGGACGCGATCTCTCTGTTGACGACGCACTATGATAAGGTGGCGGAGAACGCCAGTGCCCACTACCAGATCATCGGTTTGCGGGACGTGGATCCGGAGCAGATCCGTCAGGAACTGGCGGCCACCGGAGACGATGGTATCCAGGTCATTGCCCGTCATATGAACTACGGACTGTACCGGGTGGAAGGTCGATCTGACTGTCCGAGAGATGCCTTGAACATTTGCCGGATGCTGTCGCTGCAGCCGGAAATCCTGAAAGAGATTGAGCAATCTTACTGAAAAAGTTGCCGAAGAATTGTCAACTTGCACATAAAAAACTTTTGATGCGTAAAAAGCGAAATTCTCTTGACAATATAACCAAGAATCCTTATAATTTTACCTGTAAGATTTCCACATAATAGTCAATAGAGGCGCGGAAAGTAGGGTATCAGCTCATAAGAGGACAGGCCCTCAAAGAGTGAGTTGAAAAGGGACTTTTCGCCGAAAGGACATAGCTGGCCTGCATCTTTTGTCCTTGGTGATGTCGCGTAAACGATGTTACTGTCATGCTCTTCTCCAAAGACATGGTGCGCTATTGGTCAACTACTGTTGATCAATAGCGCTTTTTTTGCGGAGATAAGCGTGGCACCTATTTGCTTTATTTGGAAAATCATGTCCAACTGATCATCATTTTAAGGAGGATACTATCATGGAAAAGATGACTTCTCTGCTCCGCCTGAGAATGAGCGCAAAGGATGCTCATTACGGCGGAAACCTGGTGGATGGTGCGCATATGGTGCACCTGTTCGGTGACGTGGCTACGGAACTGCTGATCAAGTGCGACGGCGATGAGGGCCTGTTCTGCGCTTATGACAACATCGAGTTCCTGGCTCCCGTGTATGCCGGCGATTACATCGAGGCCTACGGTGAGATCGAGAAGGTGGGCAACAGCTCTCGTGTGATGAAGTTTGAGGCCCGCAAGGTGATTGTTTCCCGTCCTGACATCAGCCCCTCTGCTGCTGACGTTCTGGAAGAGCCTGTGGTGGTATGCCGTGCTCACGGTACATGTGTGACCCCCAAGGATTGCCAGCGCAACAACAAGTAATAGGGAGGCAGTCGTAGAAATGGAAAAGCTGATTATTACTGCTGCAATCTGCGGCGCAGAAGTTACGAAGGAGCACAATCCTGCTGTTCCTTACACACTGGAGGAGATGGTCCGTGAAGCAAAGTCTGCCTTCGAGGCCGGCGCCGCTGTGATCCATGTCCATGTCCGCGAGGATGATGGCACTCCCACCCAGGATCGTGAGCGTTTCCGCGTGGTGCTGGATGCCATCAAGGAAGCATGCCCCGGCGTGATCCTGATCCCCTCCACCGGCGGGGCTACCGGTATGACGCCTGAGGAGCGCCTGCAGCCCACCGAACTGATGCCTGAGATGGCAACGCTGGACTGCGGCACCTGCAACTTCTCCGACGATATTTTCGTCAACGATATGCCCACCATGCGCGCTTTCGGCAAGCGTATGCTGGAGAACAATATCAAGCCCGAGTACGAGTGCTTTGAGATCGGCCATCTGGATACCATCCTGAATATGGCGGCCAAGGGCGAGGTTCCCGGTGCACCCATGCAGTTCAACTTCGTGCTGGGCGTCAATGGCTGCACCCCGGCCACCGTGGATAATCTGAGCTTCCTGGTCAACAAGATCCCGGCCGGTTCCACTTGGACCGTCACCGGTGTTGGCCGTGGCGCATGGCCGATGGCTGCGGCCGGTATCGTCATGGGCGGTAACGTCCGTGTTGGCTTCGAGGACAATATCTATCTGGGCCGTGGTCACAAGGCTGCCTCCAACGGTGAGCTGGTGGCGAAGGTCGTACGTCTGGCCAAGGAGCTGGGCCGTGAGATTGCCACGCCCGACGAGGCCCGCAAGATTCTGGGCCTGACCAAGTAAAACAGCATTTTCTGAAGATACACTGAATCGTGCAGTATGCACCAACATATTATTTAGGAGGAATATAATTATGGCAGAGCTGAAAGGTAATAAGTACGGTACTCACAGAGTGATTGAGCCCAAGGGCGTTCTGACCCAGGCTGCTTGGAAGATCGATAACGACATGTCCAAGGTGTATTCCAACGAGATCGTCTGCGACGTGATCTCCCTGAACGTTGACTCCGCTTCTTTCACTCAGATTTCTGAGGCTTGCGGCGGCGATGAGAAGAAGATCGGCGAGATGATCATGGGGATTGTCGCTGAGCGCGGCAAGCAGCAGAACCCCGTCACCGGTTCCGGCGGTATGTTCATCGGTAAGATCGCTCACATCGGTGAGGACCTGCTGGCAAAGCCCGACTTTGACCTGAAGGTTGGCGATAAGATCGCTTCCCTGGTGTCCCTGTCCATGACGCCCCTGCGCATCGATGAGATCAAGGCCATCCACAAGGACATTGACCGTGTGGATATCGTGGGTAAGGCCATCCTGTTTGAGTCCGCAATCTATGCCAAGCTGCCTGATGATATGTCCGAGCCTCTGGCTCTGGCTGCTCTGGACGTTGCCGGTGCTCCTGCACAGGCCCGCAAGCTGCCCAAGGAGGGCGACAGCGTTCTGATCCTGGGCGCTAATGGTAAGTCCGCTGTTCTGTGCGGCTACGAGGCCATGAAGAAGGTCGGCCCCAATGGTAAGGTCGTGGGCGTTGTCCGCAAGGAGTCCCAGGTTGCCGATCTGATGGAGCTGGGTGTTTACACCGACGTTGTGGTCGCCGACTGCACCAAGCCTGTTGAGGTTATGGAGGCTGCTCTGGCTGCCAACGGCGGCAAGGAGTATGATATCTCCATCTGCTGCGTGAACATCGAGTCCTGCGAGATGTCCGCTATTCTGCCTGTCCGTGATGACGGTCTGGTCTACTTCTTCTCCATGGCTACTTCCTTCACCAAGGCTGCTCTGGGCGCTGAGGGTATCGGCAAGGACGTGACCATGATCGTGGGTAACGGCTATACCAAGAACCACGCTGAGATCACCCTGAACGTGCTGCGCGAGTGCCCCAAGCTGCGCAAGCTGTTCGACGAGAAGTATTGCTAAAATAGCATCAATACATGATGGCAGGGCGTCCCTTGGCGGCCGTCCTGCCATCAAGGGCATTTACTGAAAATTGATTATAAAGGAGTACAACGATTATGAAGACTCGTAATGGCCTGTTTGCGGACGTTCCTGAAAATCTGTGGAATGACTGGCATTGGCAGGTAGATAACCGCGCCGAAACCGTTGAAGACCTGAAAAAGTATATGAACCTGACCGCCGATGAAGAGGCTGGTGTTGCCAAGACTCTGGGCAAGCTGCGTATGGCAGTGACCCCGTACTACCTGTCTCTGATCGATCTGGACGATCCCTATGATCCCATTCGTAAGATGGCAATTCCGCGCGCTGAGGAGCTGGAGTATGCCGACTATGAGGATGCCGACCCCCTGCACGAGGATGTCGACTCTCCCTGCCCCGGCCTGACCCACCGCTATCCCGACCGTGTGCTGCTGCTGATCACTGACCAGTGCTCCATGTACTGCCGTCACTGCACCCGCCGCCGTTTTGCCGGTCAGAACGACTGTGAAGTTCCGATGGCTCAGATCGATAAGTGCATCGATTACGTTGCAGCTCACCCTGAAGTCCGCGACGTGCTGCTGTCCGGCGGTGACAGCCTGATGGTTTCCGATGAGACGCTGGAGTATATCATCAAGCGCGTGCGTGCGATCCCTCACGTGGAAATCGTACGTCTGGGCTCCCGTACTCCCGTTGTCTGCCCCCAGCGTATTACGCCTGAGCTGTGCAATATGCTGAAGAAGTATCATCCGATTTGGCTGAATACCCACTTCAACACCCCCAAGGAAGTGACGCCCGAGGCAGCCAAGGCCTGCGCCATGCTGGCTGATGCCGGTATTCCTCTGGGCAACCAGAGCGTGCTGCTGGCCGGCGTGAACGACTGCTCTCACATCATGATGGATCTGGTGCACGAGCTGGTGAAGATGCGTGTACGTCCTTACTATATCTATGCTTGCGATCCTTCTCTGGGTCTGAGCCACTTCCGTACCCCTGTTTCCAAGGGTATCGAGATCATGGAAGCACTGCGCGGCCACACCTCCGGTTACTGCATCCCCACCTTTGTGGTCGACGCTCCCGGCGGCGGCGGCAAGACGCCCGTGATGCCCAACTACCTGATCTCTCAGACGCCTCGTAAGGTGATCCTGCGCAACTTCGAGGGCGTGATCACCTCTTACACGGAGCCGGATCATTACGTTCAGGACTGCCACTGTGATGTGTGCACCGGTAAGAAGAAGACTGAAAAGACCGGTGTTGCTTGGGTTGCCGAGGGTACTGCTCAGCATTACCTGGAGCCCACCAAGCTGCTGCGTAACGAGCGTCACGTGAAGTAATTGAATTAAGAGGTAATAGAAACATGGAAAGCAAACTCGGCTTGAATATTGAATTGGTCAATCAGGCTCGGGAATCCGCTGCACGAGTTGCAGCGGATGTCCAGGGCTTCATTGACCAGCATACCACGGTTACCGTGGAGCGCGCCGTCTGCCGCCTGTTGGGGATCGACGGCGTGAACGAGATGGATGTTCCCATGCCCAACGTTGTGGTAGACCACCTGCTGGCCAGCTCCATGCTGCCTGCCGGTGCTGCCTGGGCCATCGGCAACGCCATGCTCGAGACCGGCAAGGACCCTCAGGGTGTTGCTGAGGCTGTGGACGCAGGCGAGATCGACCTGTCTAAGCTGCCCGCACACAGCGACGAAGAGATCCGTGCCGTCATTGCCCCCGTGGTCAACGCCACGGTGGAGCGGATCAACAAGAACGTCCATGAGCGCAATGAATTCCTGAAGGAGTTCGGCGACAAGGAAGGCCCCTATCTGTATATCATCGTGGCTACCGGTAATATCTATGAGGATATTATTCAGGCAAAGGCCGGTGCAAAGCAGGGCGCCGACATCATCGCCGTGATTCGTACCACCGGGCAGTCTCTGCTGGACTACGTGCCGTACGGCGCTACCACAGAGGGCTTTGGCGGTACCTATGCCACGCAGGAGAACTTCCGCCTGATGCGTGAGGCTCTGGACGAGGTAGGTAAGGAGCAGAAGCGCTACATTCGCTTGTGCAACTACTGCTCCGGTCTGTGCATGCCCGAAATCGCAGCCATGGGCGCTCTGGAGCGTCTGGACGTGATGCTGAACGACGCACTGTATGGCATTTTGTTCCGTGATATCAATATGCAGCGCACCATCGTTGACCAGTACTTCTCCCGCGTCATCAACGGCTATGCCGGCGTGATCATCAACACCGGTGAGGATAACTATCTGACCACCGACGATGCCATTACGGCTGCCCATACGGTGCTGGCTTCTCAGTTCCTCAACGAGGCCTTTGCGAAGGAAGCCGGTATGCGTGAAGAGCAGATGGGTCTGGGCCACGCATTCGAGATGGATCCCTCCGTGGAGAACACCTTCCTCTATGAGCTGGCACAGGCACAGATGGCCCGTGAGATCTTCCCCAAGGCGCCCTTGAAGTATATGCCTCCCACGAAGTTCATGACCGGTAATATCTTCCGTGGCCACATTCAGGATGCACTGTTCAATATGATCACCATTCTGACCGGCCAGAAGCTGCAGCTGCTGGGCATGATGACCGAGGCAATCCACACTCCCTTTATGTCTGACCGTGCTCTGGCGATCGAGAACGCTCAGTACATCTTCCGCACCATGAAGGATCTGGGCGGCGAACTGATTTACAAGGAGGATGGCATCATCCGCAACCGTGCAAATGAGGTTCTGACAAAGGCCGCAGATCTGCTGAAGGAGATCGAGGAACTGGGTCTGTTCACCACCATTGAGAAGGGTATCTTTGCCGATGTTAAGCGTCCGAAGGACGGCGGTAAGGGCCTGGCCGGTGTTGTTGTGAAGGACGAAAAGTACTTCAATCCCTTCATTGAAGTCATGAAAGGGAGGGTCGCCGAATGAGTTCCGGACTGTATAATACCCATAAAATCGATTTTGATACCACACTGGATCTGACCCGTCTGAAGCCCTACGGCGACACGATGAACGACGGTAAAGTGCAGACCAGCTTTACCCTGCCTGTCAAGGACGACGAGCGCGGCGAAGAGGCTGCCCGCCAGATCGCCAAGAAGATGGGCCTGGACGAGCCCAACGTGGCTTTCCACACACCGCTGGATGCAGAGTTTACCTTCTATGTGGTGTACGGCAGCTGCGTGCACACCATCAACTATGAGGATATCCACGTCATCACCGTGGAGTCCGACACCATGGATATGGAAACCACCAACGAATATATCCGCGAGAACATCGGCCGCAAGGTCGTGATGCTGGGTGCCTCTACCGGTACCGACGCACACACCGTAGGTATCGATGCGATCATGAACCGTAAGGGCTTTGCCGGCCACTACGGTCTGGAGCGCTACGACATGATCGAGGCCTTGAACATGGGTTCTCAGGTCCTCAATGAGGACTTCATCAAGAAGGCTCTGGAAATTCATGCGGATGTACTGCTGGTGTCCCAGACCGTGACCCAGAAGGATGTGCATATCCAGAACCTGACGAACCTTATCGAACTGCTGGAAGCTGAGGGCCTGCGCGACAAGTTTATTGTTTGCTGCGGCGGTCCCCGTATCACGCACGAACTGGCCAAGGAGCTGGGCTATGACGCCGGCTTCGGCGCCGGTAAGTACGCCGATGACGTGGCCAGCTTTGCTGTGACCGAAATGGTCAAGCGCGGCATGAAGTAAGATCTTAAATGCAGCTATGACGGCCATGGAGAATTTCTTCATGGCCGTTCCGGCTGATGGGAGAAAGGGTGGCTGAATGAACCAGGGAAAGATCCATGTGTACTGCGGAGACGGCAAAGGAAAGACCACAGCCGCCATGGGACTGAGCGTGCGCGCCTGTGGACATGGCTGGCCGGTCGTCCTCAGCCAGTTCCTGAAGGGATCGACCACCGGCGAACTGAACATCTTGCGCTCACTGGCACAGTATCACATTGTTGAAGCGCCGCAGCGGACGATGAAATTTGTGTTTCAGATGAGCGATGCGGAGAAAGCGGAGTGCCGTGCACAGGTGCAGCAGCACTTCCACGACACCGTGGCTGCCGTGGAGAAATATCAGGCCAAACTTTTGGTCATGGATGAGGTATTAGATGCGGTGGCATTGGGTATGCTGGATGATGAGGAACTGGCAGAGTTTTTGAAGAACCGCCCGGCAGAGCTGGAGGTCGTCATGACCGGCCGGGAGCCGACGCCTTGCATCGATCCTCTGTGTGATTACATCACACGCATGACCAAGGTGCGGCATCCTTTCGATCAGGGCTTGGGTGCGCGCATCGGCGTAGAGTTTTAAGGAAAACTCTGGAGTAAGGCGCAACGTAACTTGCTTTTTGCAGGTGGTTGTGCTATGATGAAATTGTTAAAACAGAAACGAATTCTATATTCGTAGAGTACATAACAACAAGGAGGAACAGAAATGGCAAAGAAACCTGTAATCACTGCCAAAGAGGCAGCAGCTATGATTCCTGAAGGTGCCACCATTATGTGCGGCGGCTTCTTGGGCTGCGGTCAGGCCAGAGCTATCGTTAAGGAGTTGGTCGCTTCCGGCAAGGGAGGCTTCACTCTGATCGCTAACGATATGGGTCGTGCGGTGGGTCCCAAGGGCGAGGAGTTCTTCGGCATTGCCGAGCTGATCCACAATAAGCAGGTCAAGCGCGTAGTCGCTACCCACGTGGGTATGACTCCTGAGGTTGGCCAGCAGAACACAGAAGGGACGCTGGAAGTGAACCTGCTGCCCCAGGGCACTCTGGCGGAGTGCATCCGCGCTGCCGGCGCAGGTCTGGGCGGCGTGCTGACTCCCGTAGGTGTGGACACTCTGGTTGAGGAGAGCCCCTTCTGCATGGGCAAGCAGACCATTGACGGCAAGGATTACCTGCTGATGAAGCCTGTTCACGCTGATGTTGCTCTGCTGGGCACCTACAAGTGCGATGAGGCCGGTAACTGCTGGTACAAGGGCACCATGCGCAACTTCAACACTGTGATGGCTACGGCTGCGGATCTGGTTATTGCCGAGACCGAGTATGTTGTTCCTGTGGGTGAAATCAACCACGAGGACATCCACACCTTCGGTATTTGCGTTGACTACATCGTGGAAGGAGATAGAAAGTAATGGATAGAAGCGAAATCAAGGCCTTTATTGCTAAGCGCTGCGCCAAGGAACTGAAGGACGGCGACGTTGTTAACCTGGGTATCGGCCTGCCCACGATGATCCCTCACTTCCTGCCCGAGGGTGTGGAGCTGGTAATCCATGCTGAGCTGGGCATTGTTGGTGCCGGTGCCGCTCCTGCTGAGGGCAGCGAGAACTATGATCCCTACCATGTGGTGGACGCCGGCGGCAGCCCTGCATCCGTTGCTTGCGACGGCGGTTTCATCGACTCCGCTTCCAACTTCGGCCTGATCCGCGGCGGCCACGTGGACGCTTGCTTCCTGGGCGCTCTGGAAGTTGATGCACAGGGCAATCTGGCCAACTGGATCATCCCTGGCAAGAAGATGCCCGGTATGGGCGGCGCCATGGATCTGTGCGTCGGTGCCAAGAAGTGCATCGTCTGCATGGAGCACACCGCTAAGGGCAATCCCAAGATTCTGGAGCAGTGCAAGCTGCCCCTGACGGCTTCTCACTGCGTCAACACCATCATCACCGAGATGTGCGTGTTCCAGGTTACGGAGAATGGTCTGGTCATGACCGAGCTGAACCCCGAGTTCACGGTTGAGGATGTCAAGGCTGCTACGGCTGCTCCCTTCACTGTGGCTGAGGACTGCAAGTCCATGCTGGACTGATTCCTGCAAGAACATAAAAAGGAACCGCTGCAAAGCGGTTCCTTTTTTTAGCATCCGCAGTACGGAAACACTGCGGAAAAGCGTTGCGGCTTGCAGAAAATATGATATAATGGCGCTATCCGAGCACAAAAACAAAGTCGGGACAAAGGGGGAACTTCACCTATGCAAGCTTATGTCATGGATGCATTTTCTTCAAAAATATTCGGCGGCAATCAAGCCGGGGTTGTCCTGCCGGAGCGGGCATTGACAGACCGGGAGATGCAGCGGATCGCTGCGGAATTCAAGCACTCGGAGACGGCCTTTGTACGTATGGAGTCGGAGGACAGCGTGAGCCTGCGCTATTTTACACCGGCCGGAGAAGTGGATCTGTGCGGCCATGCGACCATTGCATCGTTTGCCTTGCTGCGCCAGACGGGGAGTCTTGGCGACGGCTGCTTCACCGCCCACACCAAAGCGGGGAAGCTGCAGATCCTTGTTAACGGAGCCACGGTGTGGATGGATATGGCGCCGCCGCAGCTGCTGCGGACCATCGAGGAAGAGGATTGGGAAGCACTCTATGGGGCCTATGGTCTTCGACCGGAACATTGTCCGGCGGGCTTTGCTCCCAAGATCGTCTCCACGGGGCTGGCGGACATTATGCTGCCGGTACGCGATCGTACGCTGCTGTTGTCCGCAGTGCAGAATGAACAGGCGGTGACGGAATTATCCCGCCGGTATGATGTGACGGGCGTCCATATGTTTTGTCCGGGAGGAGCGGCCTGTACGGCGTACTGCAGCAATTTTGCGCCGCTCTATGATATACCGGAGGAGTGCGCCACCGGGACCTCCAACGGCGCCTTGACATACTACCTCTATCTGCAGGGCTGCATTGCGCCGGAGGCGGAAAATGTCTTTGTGCAGGGCGAGCATATGGGCCGCCCCTCGGAGATCCGCAGCCGACTGGTGAAGGACGGAGAGAGCGTAAAGGTGCTCATTGGCGGCCGGGCGGTGATGAGTATGGCGTGTGATCTGAAGGTCTGAGCAGGGAGGGCGTCCTCCGTGCTGCGAGCCGATGCACCGTGCCTGAGGAGAAGCGGCAGACCAAGGGAAGATTCAGACAATAAAAAAACCGAGGAAGGTTCGTAGTTGGAACCTTCCTCGGTTTTCTCTCTTTGTAAGGGGATCTCCTCCGTGGAGAGGGACAAGATAGATCCTCTGCGCAGTGGAAAAAGATCAATCAGCAGAGGTGTGAGAGCCAACCTCAGTGGAGTCCTCAGAGGGGATCACAGGAATCTTGCCGTCCATGACCTGCTTGACCAGATCTCTGGCGATCTCGACCGAATCTTCATCAGGCTGCATAACATACAGTTCCTCGTATCCGGCAATGGCGCAGGGCTGGAAATCGTTATAGCCCCAGACAGCATAGCTGGTAATGTTCCAATCGGCGGAGCTCTTCAGCTGCATCCGCACCAGAGCGCTGATGTCATCGTAGGGCATATTGGTGGTGAAGCAACCCTCCACAGCCTTGAGCAGGTTGTTGTACTTGGCCAGGATCTCAGGGGAGGAAGCTTTATCCACAATGGCGGAAATGACGGTCATCTGGTTCTTGCCGCGCTGGTTGTCGCCGTCGATAAAGGAGTCACGCTCACGGCTGAAGGCCATGGCCTCGTGGCCGTTGAGGTGGTTGAGACCCTCGTCGAAGTGATAGTCACGCTGATCGCCGTTATCAAAAACACCAATGTCGCGGGCTGTAAATTCGCAGGGGGACATGACATCGATGCCGCCCAGAGCATCGACAATGTCGATGAGGCCGGTGAAGTTAATTCGCATGAAGTAGTTGACATCCATGCCGTAGAAAGAGCCCAGGACCTTCATGGACTCCGAGGTACCAAGGCCGCCCACGTGGGTCAGCTTATCACGCTCGCCCATATAGGGAGCACTGACAAGGGGCATGTAGTAATCGCGGGGAGTGTTGAGTAGCAGCACCTGATGGGTGCGGGGATTGACTACTGCCAAGATGTTCACGTCGCTGAGGCTGTAGGTGTTGATGTCCGTATCGCGGGCATCGGAGCCGCTGCAGTAAACCACAAAGGGCTCGCGGGTGATCTCTGCGTTGGGGCTGATGGGATCAACAGCGTGCTCAGTGGTGAACTCGTATAGGATGCGCGTCTGCTTGGAAAAGTCCTCATAGCCGCTGTTTTTTTCCAGAATATTTATGTATCCGGCGTTGAGCATAATGGCGTCTACACTGTCGTCGTAAAGCGCATCGGCTAAGTCGGTCACACTGTTATAGGGGGTGTTCAGCATATCGCCCAGATTGCCGTTGACGGCGTCCAGCAGCGCTTCGGTGTTCTTTTTATCGGAATGGGCCAGGGTGCCGAAATGAAAACCGACCGCATCGCCGATGTCCGTGGCAGGGCTGTCCTTCATAACGATGACATAGGTAGTTTCCTTTTCCACCAGTTTACCCGAAATGTTCATCAGCATATTCTGCACGCTGCCTGCGGCGGTGACCGTATAGATCATGGCACCGGAGAGCGCCAGTGCTATGAAGCCGCAAACGAATTTGGGGACGAGCGTGCGGCGCCGGGGCAGTTGGACGATCAGGTGCAGGAAATTGAGTACGGCCAGCACCACGACCAGTGCTACCGCCAAGCCGGTTGTCAGCATCTGCGTGGATAGCAGGCGGATCAGCAGAATCAGGCTGCACACAGCAAACAGGATCAGACAGGCCAGACCGAACCAGTCACCGAATGCCATGGGCCGGCGGCTGTAGCCTCTTTTGCTTTTATTGGAATGCATAGAAAATCTCCTTATCAAATATAGAATGTACCGAACAAGTCGGAAGAAGAACATGCGCTTTTTTATTATAGTACACTCGGCGGCACATTTCTACAGCAAATTGCAACAAATGTCATACGATTTTTCTATGGCAGGCGGCAAGATGATGAAACAGGAGGAGATCGGAGGTTAGGAAAAGGGGAAAAGAGAGGTAATCCGGCATTGAAGGTAAAGAAAAAGCATGGTATACTATATTAATAAATAGATAGCAATGATCGATCCGTCAAGTCGCTGTGAACTCCGAAGGTGTGCGTATTGCACCAGACAGGCAGCAGAGTCCCGAAACGGCATCGTGCATACACCCGCCCAGGGGAGGAAAGAACCAATGGAGCATACCCCTTATGATTATGAAAAGAGAATCCGGGAACGCCATCATCGACGGGAGCTGCTGCGTCGCCGCCGGAGACGGCGGTGGGTTCTGCTGGCAATCCTGCTTGTTCTTGCAACGGTGCTGACCGTGGTCTTGGTCAAGCAGTCCGGCACCAAAGAAGCACCGAAGGAATCCCCCGGTACGGAGACGCCGGTCACACCGCCCCAGCAGCCGGAAGAACAACCGAAGCCCGTCTCTGCGGATTGGCGCTTGACGCTGGTAAATCCTTGGAACCCGCTGCCGGTGACATGGGAGCCGCCGGCCATGAAGGAGTTGACCAGCGGCTGGCAGGTGGATGAGCGCTGCTACGATGACCTGATGGAAATGCTGAAGGACTGCAGCGCCGCGGGGTATGAGGCGCTGGTGTGCTCGGCGTATCGCCCGCGCTCCCTGCAGGAGGAGCTGTTTGGCAATCTGGTGCAGGAGTATATGGGACAAGGGATGTCGGAGGAAACGGCCAAAGCGGAGGCCGCCAAGGAGGTGGCCGTTCCCGGTACCAGCGAGCATCAGCTGGGGCTGGCCATGGATATTGTGGATATGGACCATCAGCTGCTGGACGATACACAGGCCAATACGCCGGCCCAGCAATGGCTGATGAAAAACAGCTGGCGCTACGGGTTCATCCTGCGTTTCCCGAAGGAAAAAGAGGACATTACAGGGATTATCTACGAGCCCTGGCATTATCGCTACGTGGGCCGGGAGGTGGCGGAGGAGATCTATCAGGGCAATCTCTGTCTTGAGGAATACCTACAAAAGAAGTAAGGCCACACAAGAATGCCGTACAGACCGGCGGAGAATTCCGGCGGTTCTGTACGGCATTGGTGCTCAGGGAAGAGAGTTAGCGGGCGTTGGACTCATTGCGGACGTTTTCGCTTCGGGTGGTCTCGTCCTTGGCGTTTTTGACATTCTTGGCGTTCTTGGTGTTGGTGGTATTGGAACCGCGGCACTGGCTGCCTTTGCTGTTTTTGGCGTTCTTGTAATTGTCCATGAGGACACCTCCTTCTGTACGTTGTGTACGGTGATAGTGTTGCCGGAATCCGAGCGAATATACAAAAGAAAAGGGAAGAAAAGTGCTTGACAAATCCACGGGCACGTGGTATCATACTTGAGAAAACAAAGAAGGTCGGTGCATCCGCCTCACCTTAAGCAGTGGCGAAAAGGTTAACAGCTGTTTGAAACGAAACCCGGAGTGGGTTTTTGTTTGCTGCGCGGATGCTATGAGCATTCGCGTTTTTTTAATTTTGGATTGGAGGTGCTTCGGTATTAGCAAGGTAGTGCATCAACTGAACGAAGAGATCCGCGATAAGGAGATCCGCCTCATCGGCGCCACCGGTGAACAGCTGGGAATCATGTCCTCGACAGAGGCTCTGAACATTGCAGAGGAGCAGGGTTTGGATTTGGTGAAGATTTCTCCGCAGGCACAGCCGCCTGTGTGTAAGCTTATGAACTACGGCAAGTTCAAGTTCGAGCAGAGCAAGCGGGAAAAGGAAGCAAAGAAAAACCAGCATGTGGTGGAAATCAAGGAAATTCGTATGTCTCCGGGCATTGACGTCGGTGATTTTAACACCAAGCTCAAGAATGCGCAGAAGTTTCTGGCAGACGGAAACCGTGTGAAAGTCTCTGTTCGCTTCCGCGGTAGAGAGATGGCCCATACGGAGATCGGCCGGGAACTGCTGAAAAAGTTTGCAGATATGTGTTCCGAAGCAGCAACCATGGATAAGGCCGCTAAGATGGAGGGAAGAAACATGTCCATGTTCCTGTCCCCGAAAACCGGTAAATAAAAGCGTTCTTCACGCAATATGCAGAAGAAAACATTGGAAGGAGTAAATTATTATGCCTAAACTGAAGACTCACAGCGGAGCCAAGAAGCGCTTCAACCTGACGAAATCCGGCAAGGTCAAGAGAGCTCACGCTTTCAAGAGCCACATCCTGACCAAGAAGGATACCAAGCGTACCCGTCGTCTGCGCAGCGGTGCTTATGCCGACTGCACCAACGAGGCGACCATTCGCAAGATGATCCCCTACAAGTAAGAAAAGATTTCGTTAGAATAGGAGGCAATAAGAAATGGCAAGAGTTAAAGGCGCTATGATGGCGCGTAAGAGAAGAAATAAGACCCTGAAGCTGGCTAAGGGCTATTGGGGCGCTAAGTCCAAGCACTTTAAGATGGCGAACGAGCAGGTGATGAAGTCCCTGACCTACGCTTATGTGGGCCGTCGTCTGAAGAAGAGAGACTTCCGCCAGCTGTGGATCACCCGTATCAGCGCTGCTTGCAAGCTGAACGGCATGAACTACTCCAGCTTCATGCACGGCCTGAAGGTTGCCGGCATCCAGATCAACCGCAAGATGCTCTCTGAGATGGCCATCAACGATGCCGTGGCTTTCACCGCTCTGTGTGAGATCGCTAAGAAGGCCTAAGTTTCCGAACTGGAAAAGCAAATACGTCCTGAAGCCGTGGCTTCGGGGCGTATTTTTTTTGAATAAATTTCTTGCAATTTGTTGCATTTACTACGTGTCTTTTGCCGTGAGTTGTGTTAGAATAAAAAGATGAAAGTATCAGGAAAAAGAAGGAATATGGGAAAAGTTATAAAATAAGTGGGAATATGGAGGAAATGCGATGTATTGTACAAGAAAAATCAACGATGATTATACATGGGTCGGCGCTGATGCACGACGTCTTGCCATGTTTGAAGGTGTGTTCGGTGTGCCGGACGGCATCTCTTTCAACAGCTATCTCCTGAAGGACGAAAAGACGGTCCTCTTCGATACCGCCGACAGCGCTGTGGTTCAGACGTTCCGTGAGAACCTGCTCCACGAGCTGGGGGGCCGGGATCTGGATTATCTGATCGTTCAGCATCTGGAGCCTGACCATACGGCTCTGGTGGAAGAGCTGCTGCTGCGCTTCCCGAAGCTGCAGGTGGTGTGCACCGCTAAGGCGGCGACCATGCTGGGGCAGTTCTTTGACGGGGCTGCGGGCAAGGAGATCATTACCGTGAAGGAGAGCGATACCCTCTGCACCGGACGCCATACGCTGGAGTTCATCGAGGCACCTATGGTTCACTGGCCTGAGGTCATGATGACGTATGACCGGACGGATCGCTTCCTGCTGACCGCAGATGCCTTTGGCTGCTTTGGCGCGATCAACGGCCAGCTGTTCGCCGATGAGGTGAACTACGAGCGGGATTATCTGGACGAGACACGCCGCTACTACAGCAATATCGTGGGTAAGTACGGCAAGCAGGTGCAGGCCGTGCTGAAAAAGGCAGCCAAGTTGGAGATCGAGATGCTTCTGCCCCTCCATGGTTTCGTCTGGCGCAAGGATCTGCAGTGGATCCTCGAGAAGTATGATCTCTGGAGCCGCTGGGAGCCGGAAGAGAAGAGCGTGGTCATCGCCTACGCATCCGTCTACGGCCATACGGAAAATGCAGCCAATATTCTGGCCTGCCGTCTGGCAGAGCAGGGGGTTCGTGTTCAGATGTTTGATACCTCTGTGACGCCGGCGTCCTACATCGTGTCGGCTGCGTTCAAGGCAAGCCATCTTGTTTTTGCCGCAACCACATATAACTCCGGTGTGTTTGTGACCATGGAGCAGCTGCTCCACGATCTGGTGGCTCACGGGCTGCGCAACCGAAGCTATCTGCTGATGGAAAACGGCTCCTGGGCCCCCACCTCCGGCCGCGGCATGAAGAAAATCCTGGAGCCGCTGGAGTGGAAGGAACTGGCAGATCCGCTGTCTCTGCGCTCTGCGCTGAAGGCGCATCAGGAGCCGGTACTGGAGCGCATGGCCAGCTTGATCGTGGAAGATATGAAGAGCGAGCGTCCTGTCGAGGCAGCCTCCGACAAGCCTCTCAAGCGCTATGTATGCCGGATTTGCGGCTATGTGTATGAGGGGGAGGAGCTGCCGGAGGATTTCAAGTGCCCGCTGTGCGGCGCTGCTGCCAGCTACTTTGATGAGAAGGCGGAGAGCAAGAAGTTTGTCTGCTCACTGTGCGGCTTCATCTATGAGGGAGAGTCTGTCCCTGCAGATTTCCGCTGCCCGCTGTGCAACGCCCCGGCCGACAAATTTGTTGAAAAGAAAGATTGAAAAAAGCAGGTGTAACCAAGGGTTACACCTGCTTTTTTGTTTTCTGATTGCAGAAAGAGGGACGTCCCCGGGGTCACCGGACCTCAGGGGCCTCTTCCACGGCCGGGGCGGGTGCCTCCCAAGGCACCATGGTGGCAACACAGCGATTGATATTTTTCCCCTCTGCGTAGAACTTGGCCTCATAGTCGGTCATGACGCCCACCGGCCCGTTGGCGTGGAGGTCTGTGGTCACTTCCGAGAGGGTGAAGCCAAACTGGGGGATTTCCTCCACGGAAAAGGCGAACAGCTTGTCGTTATCGCTCTTGAAATGGATCTGGCCGCCCATCTTCAACACCTGACGGTACGTTTTCAGGAAATTACCGTGGGTCAGGCGGCGCTTGGCCTGATTGCTCTTGGGCCACGGATCGCAGAAGTTGATATAGATTCGGTCGATCTCACCGCCGTCAAACATCTCCGGCAGCGTGGCAGCGTCACCATCAACAAAAAATACGTTCTTCAGCCCGGCGTCACGGCAGCGCTCCATAGCGACCACCATGGCGTCAGGCACCTTTTCAACGGCAATCAGAAGCACATCCGGTGCGGCAGCTGCGGTTTCCGCCGTGAAACGGCCTTTGCCGCAGCCGACTTCCACCCGGATTTCACGGGCCTGGGGAAACAGCTCACGCCAACGGCCCTTGTATGCAAAGGGATCGGTGATCCACAGGGCCTGACAGGCCTCCATTCTCGGCTGCAGGTTCTTTTTCTTTCTCATGCGCATGGCAGGTACATCCTCCTGAAACAGCATCGGCTGTAATTTCTTATTCTATCTTTATACCATAAAATATAGACTCATGTAAACGGTTTTTTCTCGAAACAGCGGCTGATTGCAAAAATATGACAGGAGAATTGCCGAAGGGAGGGGGTTAAAAATACTAAAGATGAACAAGTGGTTTTGTACATAGTGCTAAAAAGGAAAAAGAGCATCGGCGGGGCTTGATAAATTTTAGACGATATACTATAATACGAGATATATGAAGGGGATAGCGGCCGGAAGACCGGCAACCTCTACGATAAGCGCGTCACGACGCACGATGCACCGTGTACGCACGGCTTAAATGTGAAGGAGGCAAACCAACGTGACGAATGTTTTGCTGGAAAAGAAAGACCACATTGCAGTGGCAACGATCAATCGTCCCAAGGCCCTCAATGCCCTGAATTCTCAGGTGCTGGAGGATCTGAACGAGCTGGTGGAGCAGGTAAAGGCCGATGAGGACATCTATGCACTGGTCCTGACCGGCGCCGGGGAGAAGGCGTTCGTAGCCGGTGCTGATATCGGCGAGATGAGCAGCCTGACCAAGGCCGAGGGCGAGAGCTTCGGCAAGAAGGGCAACGATGTGTTCCGCAAGTTGGAGACGCTGCCGATCCCCACCATTGCGGCCGTGAACGGGTTTGCTCTGGGCGGCGGCTGTGAGCTGGCCATGAGCTGCGATATCCGCCTGTGCGCCGACAGCGCCGTGTTTGGCCAGCCGGAGGCCGGTCTGGGCATCACCCCCGGTTTCGGCGGCACGCAGCGTCTGGCCCGTCTGGTCGGGCCCGGAATGGCGAAGCAGATGATCTATACCGCGAAGAACATCAAGGCGGACGAGGCACTGCGCATCGGTCTGGTGAACGCGATCTACCCAGTGGAAGAGCTGATGCCCGCGGCGGAGAAGATGGCAGCCACGATCGCAAAGAACGCTCCCATTGCCGTTCGCGCCTGCAAGAAGGCCATCAATGACGGCCTGCAGGTGGATATGGATCAGGCCATCGTCATCGAGGAGAAGCTGTTTGGCAGCTGCTTTGAGACCGCCGATCAGAAAGAGGGCATGAGCGCATTTTTGGAAAAGCGTAAGCACGAGCCCTATCAGAACAAGTAATCCTTTTAGTTAATTAACAGGCCCCTCCGGTCTGATGATTAAAGTTTCGTATTTATATTTTATGTAGGAGGAACGAATCATGAAAGTCGCAATTTTTGGTGCCGGTACTATGGGCAGTGGTATTGCACAGGTATTCGCGTCCAAGGGCCATGTGGCCATGATGTACGCTTCCAGCGTGGCAAGCGCACAGCGTCATCGCGATAAGCTGGCTGCTTCTCTGGATAAGAGAGTTGCTAAGGGCAAGATGACTCAGGAAGCTGCCGACGATCTGATGAGCCGTGTTGTGGTGGAAGAGTTCGATGCCGCTGCCGATGCCGATCTGGTCATCGAGTGCGTTGCCGAGAACATGGAGACCAAGAAGGACATTCTGGGCCGCCTGGATGCGATCTGCAAGGAGAGCACCATTTTTGCCACCAATACTTCTTCTCTGTCCATCACCGAGATGGCAGCTGGCCTGAAGCATCAGCTGGTCGGTATGCACTTCTTTAACCCCGTGCCCGCTATGAAGCTGGTCGAGGTCATCGCCGGTGCCAATACCCCCGCTGACCTGGTGGAGTACATCAAGAACCTGTCCATTGAGATCGGCAAGACTCCTGTTATTGTCAATGAGGCTCCCGGCTTCGTTGTCAACAAGATCCTGATCCCTTATTGCAACGAGGGCGTTTGCGTTCTGCAGGAAGGCGTTGCCTCCGCAGAAGATATCGATATTGCTATGCAGCTGGGTGCGAACCACCCCATGGGCCCCCTGCACCTGGGCGATCTGATCGGTTGGGATATCGTGCTGAACATCATGGATGTCCTGTACAACGAGACTCACGACAGCAAGTATCGTGCAAACGTTCTGATTCGGAAGATGGTTCGCGCCGGCAAGCTCGGTATCAAGAGCGGCGAGGGCTTCTTCAACTATAAAAAGTAATTCGGAAAAGGAGAAAAGAGTATGGATTTCCATCTGACTAAGGAACAGCTGCTCGTTCGCAAGATGTATCGCGAATTCGCAGAGAACGAAGTAAAGCCCCTGGCCGCTGAAATCGATGAGGAAGAGCGTTTCCCCATGGAGACCGTCGAGAAGATGGCAAAGCTGGGCATGATGGGTATTTACTTCCCCAAGGAGTATGGCGGCGCCGGCGGCGATGTTCTGTCCTATGCTATGTGCGTGGAAGAGCTGGCTAAGGTTTGCGGCACGACGGCTGTTATTGTCTCGGCACATACCTCCCTGTGCTGCGCTCCCATCTTCGAACATGGTACCGAGGAGCAGAAGAAAAAGTATCTGCCCGACCTGTGCTCTGGTAAGAAGATCGGTGCTTTCGGCCTGACCGAGCCCAATGCCGGTACCGATGCTTCCGGCCAGCAGACCACTGCTGTTCTGGAGGGCGATCATTACGTCCTGAACGGCTCCAAGTGCTTTATCACCAACGGCAACGTCGCTGATACGTTCGTTGTGTTCGCTATGACGGATCCCTCCAAGGGGAACCACGGTATCTCCGCTTTCATCGTGGAGAAGGACTTCCCCGGCTTCTCTCAGGGTAAGCACGAGAAGAAGATGGGTATCCGCGGCAGCTCCACCTGCGACCTGATTTTCGAGGACTGCATCGTTCCTAAGGAGAACCTGCTGGGTAAGGAAGGCAAGGGCTTCAAGATCGCAATGCAGACGCTGGATGGCGGCCGTATCGGCATCGCTTCTCAGGCTCTGGGCCTGGGCGAAGGCGCTGTGGAAGAGGCCATCAAGTACACCAAGGAGCGTGTACAGTTCAAGAGAAGACTGTCTCAGTTCCAGAACACCCAGTTCCAGCTGGCTGATATGCACACCCGCATGCAGGCGGCTCAGTTCCTGGTTTACTCCGCTGCCATGAAGAAGCAGAACCACGAGCCCTACAGCATGGACGCTGCTATGGCCAAGCTGTTTGCTGCTGAGGCTGCCTCCGATGTGACCCGCCGCGCCGTTCAGCTGTTCGGCGGTTACGGCTATACCCGTGAGTATCCTGTGGAGCGCATGATGCGTGATGCCAAGATCACCGAGATCTATGAGGGTACTTCTGAGGTACAGCGCATGGTCATTTCCAGCAACCTGGGTGTTAAGTAATTGAGGAGGTAAAAGGTAAAATGAAAATTTTAGTAACTGTTAAGCAGGTTCCCGATACCTCCGGAAAGGTGGCCGTGAACCCCGATGGTACTCTGGATCGTGCTTCCATGCAGACCATTATCAACCCCGATGACCTGAACGCCGTCGAAGCTGCTCTGGCACTGAAGGATGAGCTGGGCTGCAAGGTCGTAGCTTTCACCATGGGTCCCCCTCCTGCTGAGGGTATGCTGCGTGAGCTGATGGCTATGGGCGTGGACGAGGGCGTGCTGGTGACCGCTCGCGAGTTCGGTGGTTCCGATACGTATGCAACTTCTCAGATCCTGGCTGCTGCCATCGACACCTACGGTGTTGAGGATGACGACCTGATTCTGGCCGGCCGTCAGGCAATCGATGGCGATACCGCACAGGTTGGTCCTCAGATCGCTGAGAAGCTGCACCTGCCTCAGGTCTCCTATGCTGGCGAGATCAAGATGGAAGGCAACACCCTGACCGTCAAGCGTATGCTGGAAGACGGTTACATGACCGTGAAGGTCCAGACCCCCTGCATGATCACCTGCATCAAGGAGCTGAACACGCCTCGTTATCTGTCCGTTGGCGGCGCTTTTGATGCATACTCCAAGCCCCTGACCATCATGGACTACCCCGCACTGAAGGATCATGCTCTGATCGATGCCACCACCATCGGCCTGAAGGGTTCTCCCACCAACATTTATAAGTCTTTCACTCCTCCTCAGAAGGGTGTTGGCATGATGCTGGAAGGCGACGGCAAGGAAACAACCGACAAGCTGGCCGGCATCCTGGCTGCCAAGCACATCATCTGATTGAAAGGAGTTACGAATTATGGCTTTTAATAGTGCTGATATCGCTGCCTTCAAAAACGTTTGGGTTTTCTGCGAGCAGCGTCAGGGCGAGATGATGCCCACTACTTTTGAACTGATCTCCGAGGGTCGTAAGCTGGCCGATGAGCTGGGCGTTCAGCTCTGCGGTGTTCTGCTGGGCGATAACGTTGACGGTATCGCTAAGGAACTGGGCGGCTATGGCGCCGATAAGGTGTACGTATACAACAGCCCCCTGCTGAAGGACTACACCACCGATGCCTATACCAAGGTAATCGCCGATGCTGTTGAAGAGTTCAAGCCTGAGGTGCTGCTGTTTGGTGCATCCAACATTGGCCGTGATCTGGCTCCTCGCTGCGCCGGCCGTCTGCACACCGGTCTGTGCGCAGACTGCACCCATCTGGATATCGACCTGGAAGGCTACAAGAACTTCCTGCGCACCGGTTCCGCCATGGATGTGGACAACATGAACTTCGAGACCAAGCTGTTCGACGTGAACACCAACCTGAAGATGACCCGTCCTGCTTTCGGCGGTCACCTGATGGCTACCATCGTTTGCCCTCGTTTCCGTCCTGCTATGGCTACGGTTCGTCCCGGTGTTATGAAGAAGCGCGACTTCGATGCTGCCAAGGCAGAGAGTGTTGAGGTTCTGCATCCCGAGTTCACACTGACCGCTGAGGATGTGAAGACCGAGGTTGTCGAGATCGTTAAGGCTGCCAAGAAGATGGTTGACCTGATCGGTGCTGACTTCATCGTTTCCGTCGGCCGTGGTATCAGCAAAGACGTTGAGAAGGGCATTGCTCTGGCTCAGGAGCTGGCTGATGTTCTGGGTGGCGTTGTCGGTTCTTCCCGTGCCTGCGTTGATGCTGGCTGGATTTCTGCCGATCATCAGGTTGGCCAGACCGGTAAGACCGTTCACCCCAAGGTATACATTGCTCTGGGTATCTCCGGTGCTATCCAGCACAAGGCTGGTATGCAGGATTCCGAGTGCATCATTGCCGTGAACAAGAACGCTACCGCTCCTATCTTCGAGGTGGCTGATTACGGTATCACCGGCGACCTGTTCAAGGTGGTTCCTCAGCTGATCGAGTCCATCAAGGCTGCAAAGGCTGCGATGTAAGTGCTTGCTCACTGACATAGTAAAAAGGCTGTCCCGCTTTGGGACAGCCTTTTTTTGTAAACTGATTGTCAATGAAGGGGAAATGAGCGATGGTGCTGAAGTGTCGGGAGCAGACCGGCATTGCCTGTCGGCGACAGCGGACACCTCCTCTGCTTCCAATCAGGAACGAGAAAACGCAGCGGCTTTTTTAGTCGCTGCGTTCCTGCGTTGTATTGCTCAAAATTCCGGATAGCCATCTTTTAAGGCGTTGTCATAATCAGCACGTTCTCCACCGATGAACTTGGGACGGACACGGGCGGCCAGTAAAAGCGCCTGCCCAATGTGATCCTGTGCCAAGCGAACCGGTACGGCAACCTTTTTCAGATGCATACCAATCAGTGTACCGCCGATGTCCAACCCGGCATCGGCCTTCAGCTCCTCCACGGCAACCGGATGCTTGAAGTGGCCGTAGGCAGCAGTGGCAAAGGAGCCGCCAGCCTTGGGCTGCGGAACCACGTTGACGATCTCGGCATAGGGGACCGCTTCGTGCTCCACGATCAGAGCTCGGTTCAGGTGCTCACAGCACTGGGCAGCCATATAGATGCCCCGCGG
This sequence comes from Oscillospiraceae bacterium, assembly GCA_020025275.1. GTDB lineage: Bacteria > Bacillota > Clostridia > Oscillospirales > Oscillospiraceae > Vescimonas. Next base: position 50,417 of record JAHHSI010000003.1, read on the forward strand.
GCCAAAGACACGGTGGAGACCATCAAAAATTGCCTGCCCCACCTCCGGAGTCGACCAACTGCCCACACGCCGGCCCACGACCTCGCTGCTGCTGCAGCCGATGACAACGATCTGTCCTTGATGAAGTTTGGCAGCCTCCACCAGCTGCTCAGCTGCCGCAGCTGCATCTGTGCGGATCGTCTCAAGAATTGCGGTGCTCTCTGCATCATGAATCGTTCCAGCCATGCGTTATACCATTCCTTTCAAAAAGTGCTACAGAAGGAGCGGTGAACCACTCCTTCTGTTATCATAGCATATGTCATTTTTTAAATCAACTTCTGATCCAGCTTTGTGCTGCGGATGATGGCCATCAAAGCGATACCGATCAGGAGACCGGCGACGCCCTGCACGCAGTTGCCGGGGATGCCGGCGGCGGCTCCCATAAAGCCATAGCCGCAGACGGTGGATTCATAGAGATAATATCCGCCGACCATCAGGGCTTCGCCGGCAAGAGCGCTGATGGGCAGGGCGATCTTCGATTGATGAAGCGCGCCATAGAGAAGTGCGGCCACCAGAGCCATCAGGCCCTTGATCAGGAAGGTGCCGGGGACGTATTGAAAATACCCGCCCAGCAGATCCACCAGCATGGAACCGATGCCGCCGGCGGCAAAGCCGTACCACGGACCCAGCAGCCATCCGGCCAGTAGAACGAAACAATCCCCCAGATTGAGATAGCCGTTGGTCGGGGTGGGGATCTTGATGACCATGGTGGCCACAAACACCAGTGCCGCCATGAGCGCCGCCATGACCAACTTGCGAAGATTCTTATTTTGCATACGAAAACACTCCTTGTCTTTTCTTCATATCTGTATTATAGTTGGAACTGGTATTAAAGAAATAACCATATAGATGATAAATGTTAATACCAGATGGAGGGGCGTTATGCTGACCTACACATTTGAAAAAGGCGGCGGCATCAGTCTTTATGAGCAGCTGTACCGCCATATTCGGGAGGATATTCTGTCCGGAAGGCTCCATTCCGGAGAGAAGCTGCCCTCAAAACGGATGTTGGCCAGCCATCTGGAGGTCAGTGTGATCACGGTGCGCAACGCCTATGAGCAGCTGATGGCAGAGGGGTATATCTATGGTGTGGAGAAGAAGGGCTACTATGTCAGCACGTTGGAGCAGCCGCTGCGCAGCTCATCTTCACCGATGGTGCAGATGGCCGAGCCCGTTAAGACCTATCAGCTGGATTTGGTGACCAACTCGATTTCAGCCGAGTATTTCCCGTTTACGGTTTGGGCGCGGATGATGCGACAGACGATCCTGGAGCAGGATAAGAAGCTGCTGGTCCCACCGCCGTACAATGGGGCGGAGCTGCTGCGCCAAGCGATTGCACAGGACCTGCAGCAATTCCGGGGTATGACGGTGGACCCGGAGCAGATCATCGTGGGCGCCGGTGGTGAAGTGCTGTACCATCTGCTGGTGCAGCTGCTGGGGCGGGACCGGTGTTATGCCGTGGAAGATCCGGGATATCGTAAAATCGGACAGATCTACGAGAGTGCCGGGGTCCAGCTGCGCCGTATCCGACTGGACGATGCCGGCCTATCTGTGGAGGCGCTGCGTGGCAGCGATGCCGATGTGGTACATATTTCGCCGTCACACCACTATCCCACCGGCATCGTGATGCCGATCACCCGGCGGCAGGAGCTGCTGCGCTGGGCCGGCGAAAAAGAGGGGCGCTATATTTTAGAGGACGAGTACGACAGCGAATTCCGCTTTGTGGGGCGCCCCATCCCCACGCTGTTTTCCTCTGATGAGCATCAGCACGTTATTTATATGAATACGTTTTCCAAGACCATCGCTCCGTCGATCCGTATCAGCTATATGATCCTGCCGCCGCACTTGCTGACGGCATATCGGGAGAAATTGGGGTTTTACGCCTGCACGGTGTCCAGTTTTGAGCAGTATACGCTGGCGGCCTTCATGATGCAGGGGCGGTATGAACAGCACATCAACCGGATGCGCAACCGCTACCGGCAAAAGAGGGATGCGGTCATTCAGATCATCTGCCAGGGACCCCTGGCAGGTCGGGTGGAAATCATGGAGCAGGATGCGGGACTGCATTTCCTCATGCGTCTGGATACACGGCTGCCGGATGGGCGATTGAAAGAACAAGCGGCAGCGCGTGGCGTGCGTTTGGCTATGCTCTCGGACTACTACCGCTGTGCCGCCGATGCGCCGGAGCACGTGGTGGTGGTCAATTATTCCGGAATCGAGCCGGAGCATCTGCGGTTGGGAATGGAACAATTAGCAGAAATTTTGGAGGGGTCATCATGTACGACGAATTGACGAAAAGTGACTTGAAGAAAATGCAGGAAGAGATCGACTACCGGGTACAGCAGCTCCGGCCTAAGCTGATCGAGGATGTGCAGACAGCACGTGCCTTCGGAGATTTAAGTGAGAACTTCGAGTATAAGTGCGCCAAGCAGGAGAAAAATCGCAACGACAGCCGCATCCGCTACCTTCAGCGCATGATCAAGACGGCCCATGTCATCGACGATCGCTCGGCGGAGGATACCGTGGGGCTGTATGATTCGGTGGAGATCCTGATGGAGAACACGGGGAAAAAACGGACGATCCGTCTGGTGACCACACTGCGTCAGGATGCACTCAAGGGACTGATCAGCAAGGAATCCCCGGTGGGACAGGCGGTGATGGGACACCGGGCGGGTGATCGTGTCCATGTGGATATGGGCGGCGGCCGCGGCTATTGGGTGAAGATCTTAGCCATTGAAAAAGGGAGCGACGACGACTCCATTCCCATCGGTTCATTTTAAAGGAGCGTGCAGCAGGAGCACGGACGTGTTCTGCCAGTGCTGTGGTACGCTGCTGCGGGAAACATACTTCCGTCGGACGCCGGACGACAGTTACAGCGTGGACGACGATCAATGGTGTGATGCAGACGGAACGCCTGCCAAGAAAACACGGTGGGAGCTGACAGCGCTTCTGGTGGCTATGGTGTCGGGGCCGTGGCCGTGGGAGAAGATCCGCATATATCAAAAAAGCAGGGTGGATCCATGGGGGATCCACCCTGCTTTTGCTGTTTGGCATTGGGGCCGTATTCATGTTATCCTGTGCCTTCAGCGTGTTTTCAAAAGCTCGTCAAAGCCCATAATATAGGCATCACAGACCTGCCGCATGGCGCACTCCGTGTCGGCAAAGAAGGGATCATGGACGCCCACCACCCGCATTCCGGCGGTTTTGGCGCTGCGGCAGGCTTCAATCGAATCGTCGAAGAGGGTACAGTCGGCCGGGGCCACACCCATGGCGTTGGCGGCGTAGAGGAAGATTTCCGGACTCTTTTTTTCAATTTGCAGTTCGTTGGCAAAGAAAAGACGCTCAAAATAGGGGCGCAGCTGCAAATGATCCAGTGCGGCATGACAGTGCTGGGGAATACTGGAGGTGAGGAGGATCATCGTTTCCCCCTGCCGACGGCAGCGCTCCAAAAAATCCACGACACCGGGCTTCACGGTGACGGTTTCTGCATACACGTTTCCCGCCGTCTCCAGCCACTCGGCCATGATCTCCTCCAGAGATTCCGGCAGGTTGCCGTACTCTTTGGTAAAAGCGGCCGCCTTGGGGAAAATCGTGTGGGCCACGCCCTCGGCGTAGGCCTTGGTGTAGGGCAGACCGCGCTTTTCAAGAAAGGCGATGTCCACGTCCCGCCAGATGCCATTGGAATCAATGAGGGTCCCGTCCATATCAAAAATCAGCATATCGGTTGCTCCTTGTCTTTATTTAAGAGATCGTAACGTAAAGCGCCATGGAAAATCCACGGCCTCCTGGGCGTAGTCGATGCCGATGCGCCGTCCGGCCTCGACCGTGAAAGGGGGCTCCTCCGCTGGAGGGAGACCGGCATCTGTGGGAGACGTGCAGAGAAAGAGGCGATCGTCCGTGAGGGACATACCGTCCAGCTGTGTGGTGAGGCCCAGTGCCTGACAGCATTTGCCCGGCCCGTTGAGGAAATTTTTCCGCTGATAGGGGGAAAACGCCGTCGTGGGCTTCCCGAATCGGCGCAGGGCCATGGTTTCGGTCCCGTACACAGGGGACAGCCCCCGCAGCAAAACGGCATCCGGCTCGCCCACCGGATTGGTGACGAAGTTGACACAGCAGTGCATCCCGTAGATGAAATAGATGTAGGCATGTCCCGGAGGGCCGAACATGGTGGCGTTGCGGGGCGTCTTGTGATAGCCGTAGGCGTGGCAGGCTTTGTCAATGGCCCCCACATAGGCCTCCGTCTCCGTGATCCGACACACCAGGGTCTCGTGGTCCAACTGCCGGACCAGATATTTCCCCACCAGAGAGCGGGCAATGGCCACCGTGTCGCCCAGATAAAACTCTTCCATCAAGCGCATCGAGACGTCTCCTCTCTTATTTGTGGCATAAACATACCACAAATACTGCCATTTTTCAACCGCGGCGGTCCGTAAGAACGGGGGGATTTTGTCGGAAACACGTGTTTTGTCGTGGACAAACCGGGAAGGCTATGGTAGAATATGATGATATTGTACGGATTATTGAGATGTGTAGGAAAGGGGCATACTTCATGAGCGGCAAATTGATCGTATTTGAGGGAACGGATGGTTCCGGCAAGGCAACCCAGACGAGGATGCTGTGTCAGGAGCTGGAGCGCCGCGGGATTTCCTATCGAAAACTGGAGTTTCCCCGGTACGAGGAGGCGTCCTCGGCCCTGATCCGACTCTATCTCTCCGGTGCCTTCGGCAGCAAGCCGGAGGATGTCAATGCCTATGCCGCGGCCACGTTTTATGCGGTGGACCGCTACGCCTCCTATCGGCAGGACTGGGGCGAATTTTATGAAAAAGGCGGGCTGCTGGTGGCGGACCGCTATACCACGTCCAACGCGGTCCATCAGACCAGCAAGCTGCCGGCGGAGGAGCGGGACAAATTTTTGGACTGGCTCTTCGACTTTGAGTATCGTCTGCTGGGACTGCCGGCGCCCACACGGGTACTGTATCTGGATCTTCCTACAGACCTCAGCGAGCAGATGATGCGCCGCCGTGAGCAGGAGACGGGCACCCGGGCCGACATCCACGAGCAGGATACGGAGTATCTGCGCCACTGCCGGGAGAACGCCGCCTATGTGGTGGAGCGCTGCGGCTGGACGAAAATTGACTGTGCTGACGCGGAGCAGATCCGCTCGGTGGAGGAGATTCACCGTCAGGTGCTGGCGCAGGTGGAAGATCTGCTCACCCTGTAAAAAAAGGAGGCGCCTGAAGGCGCCCCCGTGGGTATGTTCACTCAGCAGTTGCAGCAGGAGTTGTTGCAGCCGCAGGTATTGCCGCAGCCCTGATTGCCGCAGCAGCAGAACAAGACCACCAAAAGAATGATCAGCCAGATGCAGGAACAGTTGTTGTCAAAACACATTTTTGTCACCTCACTTGTTCTTATCTGTGCCATTGTATGCCGGTTGGCGGCGGGAGGTACATTGTCCCGCAGCCGCGGCTGAAAAAAGAGAAAGGAACGAATGATATGTCTGATCCCAAGAAATCGGAGACCACAAGCTGGGATGCCCAGAAGGTGCGCCAGAGAAGTGATAGGAGCACAAGAACACCGCATAAGAAAAAAACAGCCCGGCCGAAGAATGTGAAGGTGGCGATCTATATCGCCAGTGTCGTGCTCGTCTCGACGCTGTTGGCCGGTATTGGCTGGCTGATGGTCAACGATGTCTGTGCCTTGAACAAGGAGCCCCTGACCGTGACCATTGAAGTGAAAAAGGGTGATAGCGTGGGAGAGGTGGCCACCAAGCTGAAAAAGGCGGGCCTCGTGGACTCGAAGATGCTCTTCATGCTCTTTGGTTCCGTATTTGATGCCAAGGAGACCATTGGCCCGGGAACCTATGAGCTGAGCAGCGATATGGATTTCCGGTGCCTGATCAACTCCATGAATCCGGCCAACAGCATGATCCCTGAGGGGGTGGTGCGCGTCACCATTCCTGAGGGATATACGGTGCAGGAGACCATTGCCCTGCTGGCCGAAAAGGGCGTTGCCAGTGAGGAGGCGCTGACCGAGAGTGCCAAGAACCATGTGTTCGAGGGCTATGATTTTATCAATAACGAGGATCTGGGCAGCATTACCCGTCTGGAGGGATACCTGGCCCCGGATACCTACGAGTTCTTTGAAAATGAAGAACCGGACAAGGCGCTGGAGCGGCTGCTGAACAACTTTGGCAACTGGATGGGCGATGACGTGCGCGCCGACATCGAGGCGTCCGGCCACAGCTTCCACGACATCGTAGTCATGGCATCCCTCATTGAGAAGGAGGCCATCGGTGACGATGAGGAGCGGGCCAACATCGGTTCGGTGCTCTATAACCGTCTGGCCAACCCGGCCAACGAGACGGCGGGCTATCTGCAGCTGGACTCCACGATCTACTATATCCTGCGGACCAACGGCATGGAGGATACGGAGTTCTCCACCGACATCGACAGCCCCTACAACACCTATCTCCATCAGGGGCTGCCCGCCGGCCCGATCTGCAACCCCAGCCGCTCTGCGCTGATGGCTGCGGTGTATCCCAGCAGCACGGATTACTACTACTTTGCCTATGGCAAGGATGGTGTGAGCCACTTCTTTACCAACTTTGATGAGCACAACGCCTTCGTCCACAGTGATATGTATCAGCCTGACTAATGATGAGAAAGAAACCGGAATTATTAGCCCCCGCAGGGGATTTTGAGCGGCTGCAGATGGCCGTACGCTACGGCGCGGACGCCGTGTATCTGGCAGGCACATCTTTTGGTATGCGCTCTTTTGCCGGAAACTTCACCGATGAACAGCTGCCTCGGGCGGTACAACTGGCCCACGAGCACGGCGTCAAGGTCCATGTGACCGTGAACACCATGCCGCATAACAGCGAGGTGGATCACCTGCCCGCCCATCTGGAGAGACTGGATGCATCGGGGGTGGACGCCCTGATCGTGGCTGATCTGGGCGCCTTCACCATGGCAGGGAAATATGCCCCCCGCTGTGAGCGCCACATCAGCACCCAGCAGTCCATCTCCAATTACGCCAGTGCGGCGGCGTGGTACGATCTGGGGGCCAAGCGTGTGGTTCTGGCCCGTGAATTGACACTGGACGAGATCCGGGAGATCCGCCGCCGTGTGCCCAAGGATCTGGAAATTGAGACGTTTGTGCACGGAGCCATGTGCGTCAGCTACTCCGGGCGGTGTCTGTTGAGCAACTATATGACCGGACGGGACTCCAACCGCGGGGCCTGTGCCCAGCCCTGCCGCTATCAGTATGCCCTGATGGAGGAGAAGCGGCCCGGGGAGTATTTCCCGGTTTTTGAGGACGAAAAGGGCACCTATATCATGAACTCCCGCGATATGTGCATGATCGACCATCTGGACGATCTGATGGACGCCGGTGTGGATTGTCTGAAGATCGAGGGACGGGCGAAGTCTGCCTACTATGCCGCCATTGTCACCGGCGCCTATCGCCATGTACTGGATGATGTGGCGGCCGGACGGCCGGTGGATCCGGTATGGCGGGACGAGGTGGAGCACGTCAGCCACCGCCACTATGCCACCGGATTTTTCTACGGTGCGCCGGGCCAGTATTATGAGAACTCCCGTTATATCCGGGATTGGCAGATCTGTGCCGTGGTGACAGCGTGTGAAGGAAACGGTCTGGCCACGCTGAGTTTGCGCAATAAGTTCTCCGTGGGGGATACCGTGGAGATCGTAGGACCGGATACCAAGCCTTTCTCTATGACCGTGCCCATGATGAAGAATGAGGATGGGGAGGATCTGGATTGTCCCAAGACACCCCAAATGGTCTTTCAGATGCAGCTGCCTCATGCGGTGCCGCCGTATAGCTTTGTGCGTCATGCCGTGGATCTGTCTCCGCAATAATGAGAAAAGAAGCGCTGCCCCATGGGGCAGCGCTTCTTTTTGTGTGCAGAAAAGGTGTGTTCACACCGGAAAGGTAGTTTTTTTCACGGCGGCGGGCTCTGAGGAAAACGCTGCGGCGTTTTCCTCGCGGACCACGGACACGTAGGAGAGGAAGATCAAGGGCAGCGCACAGAGGGGGACGTGCGTGGGCAGCCAATAGACGGCGAGGAAGGCCAGCGCTGCGCCGCAGTGGAACGCCACCAGCGTCCGGGCGAAAAAGACGGTGCGGCGCAGGTGAGAGGGGTCCTTGTCACAGAGATATTCGGCCAGGCCGAGGGTGGCCTGCTTTACATTATTCGTGGAGAAAATCGTCGAGCTGTTGAACCCGCACGCACCGGAAAAAGCGGTCCACTGAAAGCTCATGGAAAAGAAGATCGGGTACATGAAGGCCACGGAGGGGATGGTCACGGGAAGGAACTCCAGCAAAAGCGCGGCTGCGGCCGTAATAAACGGGCTGATGCGGCCGGGGTCCCGGTGGTACTTGCGCCGCAGGATCACGGCGGACATAACGCCGGCCATATAGCAAAGGAGGGCGCCTGCGTGCAGCAGCAGGGAATACCACTGGCCAAAAAGAGAGTCGAACAAGAGCTGCAGAAGATTTACGGTCTGCGCATTCCCAAATACACCGCAGGGTCCCAAAATCGCATAGGCGCCGAAGAAACCACCCACCACAGCGAAGGCCATGTGCCGCAGTGCATCTGCCGGGAGTTTTCTGCTCACGGTTACACTTCCTTTACGAAAAATTCATATACTACCACCAGTATAGCAGACTGCCTGCATTGTGCAAGGGCAAAAGTGCCTAAAAGGGCGGCGTTTTCCCGGAAAGACAGTTGACAATGGTGTAGAATATGGTAAAATAATTCAGATAGTAAAATGCTGTGAGGAAACGAGCCGTTTTTCCGCCCGGACAGCGAGACGGGGAGGGTGCAAGCCCGTCGGGTGTCGGAGATTCGGCGGCCACTTCCGAGCTGACCGCGAGGAGCGGTACGCTTCATCCCCGTTATCGGATGACTGAGATGGCGGCCGGCAGGGCTGTCAAATTAGGGTGGTACCGTGAAGAAGATCTTCGCCCCTATATGTGGGTGGAGGTCTATTTTTTTACAGTATTTACATTTTCTACGATAAAGGAGAGAACCACTATGTCCCATCCCTATCACGGAGTCAATGAACTGCGTGAGATGTTCCTCAGCTTCTTTGAGAGCAAGGGACATCTGCGCCTGCCCAGCTTCTCGCTGGTGCCTCAGGGCGACAAATCCATTCTGCTCATCAACGCCGGCATGACCCCCATGAAGCCCTGGTTCAAGGGGGAGGAGGAGCCGCCCCGGCGCCGTGTCTGTACCTGCCAGAAGTGCATCCGCACCGGCGATATTGACAACGTGGGTAAGACCGCCCGCCACGGCACCTATTTCGAGATGCTGGGCAACTTCTCCTTCGGCGACTATTTCAAGCACGATGCGCTGCACTGGTGTTGGGAATTCCTGACCGAAGTAGTGGGTCTGGAGGCCGACCGTCTCTATCCGTCCATCTATCAGGACGACGAGGAGGCCTTCCACATCTGGCACGACGAGATCGGGATTCCGGCCGACCGCATCTTCCGCTTCGGCAAGGAGGACAACTTCTGGGAGCACGGTTCCGGCCCCTGCGGTCCTTGCTCGGAGGTCTACTACGACCGTGGCCCCGAGTACGGCTGCGGTGAGCCCGGCTGCACCGTGGGCTGCGAGTGTGACCGCTATATGGAGATCTGGAACAACGTGTTCTCCCAGTTCGATAATGACGGACAGGGAAACTACACCGATCTGGTCCAGAAGAATATCGATACCGGTATGGGTCTGGAACGTCTGGCGGTAGCCTGCCAGAATGTCCACTCCCTGTTCGATGTGGACACGGTCATGAACATCACCAATCAGGTCTCCGAGCTGACAGGAGCCTACTATGGCCAGAGTGAGAAGCGGGATGTTTCCCTGCGCGTGATCACCGACCATATCCGCTCGGCCACCTTCATGATCTGCGACGGCGTGCTGCCCAGCAACGAGGGCCGGGGCTACGTGCTGCGGCGTCTGCTGCGCCGTGCCGCCCGCCATGGCAAGCTGCTGGGTGTGGACCACCCCTTCCTCTATGAGGTGGTGGATACCGTGATCCACGAGAACGAGGGCCAGTACCCTGATCTGCGGGAGAAGCAGGCCTATATCACCAAGGTCATCCGCACCGAGGAGGAGAACTTTGCCCGCACCATCGATGGCGGTATGCGCATCTACAGCGAGATGCTGGAGAGCCATAAGGCCAGCGGCGAGACGGTGTTCTCCGGTGCGGATGCCTTCAAGCTGTACGACACCTATGGATTCCCCATCGATCTGACCATGGAGATGGTGGAAGAGGAGAATATGACGGTGGACGAGGCGGCGTTCCATGCCCTCATGCAGGAGCAGAAGGAGCGCGCCCGCGAGGCCCGGAAGGCGCTGGGCGATCTGGGCTGGGCCGGTGTGGAGCTGGGCAAGGATATGCCCGCCACCGAGTTTGTGGGCTACGATCAGGACGCTGCGGAGGGACATGTGCTGGCCATCCTCTCCGACGAGGAGGAGCGCAGCGAGATCGTCGCCGGCGTGGATGCCATCGTGGTGCTGGACCGCACGGTGATGTATGCGGAAATGGGCGGGCAGGTTGCTGACCACGGTGTGATCTGCGGCCCGGACGGTGAGTTTACGGTGAGCAATGTCCAGAAGAATCAGGGCGGAAAATACCTGCACTACGGACAGGTCAGCCGCGGCGTGCTGCGCAGCGGCGATGTCTGCACCGTCTCGTTCGATACCGAGCGGCGCAACGCCATCCGCCGTGCCCACAGTGCCACCCATCTGCTGCACGCAGCATTGAAGAAGGTGCTGGGTGACCATGTGCATCAGGCCGGTTCTCTGGTGGAGCCGGACCGCCTGCGCTTTGACTTTACACACTTCGAGGGCATCACGCCCGAGCAGCTGGCGCAGATCGATCTGCTGGTCAACAACAGCGTTCTGGAGGGAACCGAGGTGGTCACGGAGGTGCTGCCCATCGAGGAGGCCAAGAAGAGAGGCGCTGTGGCCATGTTCGGCGAGAAATACGGCGAAGTGGTCCGTGTGGTGGAAATGGGCGATGTGTCCATGGAGTTCTGCGGAGGTACGCATACCAGCAACACCGCCAAGGTGGGCGCCTTCCGTATTAAGTCCGAGGGCTCCGTGGCCTCCGGTGTACGCCGGATCGAGGCAACGGTGGGCAAGCTGTCGTTGGAGGTGATGAACCGCAATCAGGAGCGGCTGTTCCGTGCGGCCCAGACCCTGAAGACCAACCCCGGCGAACTGTGTGCCAAGCTGGATCAGCAGGTCGCTGAAATGAAGGAAATGCGCCATGCACTGGATCAGATGCGTGCCGAGGCCTGCCTGGGCGATGCCCGCCAGTGCCTGTTGGGCGCCAAAGAGGTAGGCGGTCTCCATGTGGTGACGGTACAGCGTTCGGAGCTGGACAACAACACCATGCGCAAGATGGGCGACTTCCTGCGGGATAAAGATCCGCTGGTGGTGGGCGTGCTGGCCTGCGCCCATGAGGGCAAGGTGACGCTGCTGGCCGTGTGCGGTAAGGAGGCCATTGCCCGCGGCGTCAAGGCCGGTGACCTGATCAAGAACATTGCCCCCATCGTGGGCGGCCGCGGCGGCGGAAAGCCCGACAGCGCCATGGGCGGCGGTACGGATGTGCTGAAGATCGATGATGCTCTGGCTGCGGTGGACGATTTCGTAGCCGAAAAGGTTCAATAAACACTGCGTGACAGCAACGTTGATTGCAAACAAAAGAAAGGAGCGATGCAGGATGCCTACAGATCCCAACTGCCTGTTCTGCAAGATCATCGGAGGAGAGATCCCCTCCCGCAAGGTCTATGAGGACGAGCTGTGCTATGCCTTTTATGATATTGAGCCGCAGGCTCCCGTCCATTTTCTGGTGGTGCCGAAGGAGCACATCAGCTGTGCCGCTCAAATCACGGCGGATAACAGCAGCGTTGTGGCCCACTGCTTTGCGGTGATCGCCAAGATCTGCGCCGAGCTGGGCTGCGAGAGCTATCGCATAGTAAATAACTGCGGCGATCAGGCGGGACAGACGGTGAAACACCTTCACTTCCACGTGCTTTCCGGCCGTGATATGACGTGGCCTCCGGGCTAAAAACAGAATGGAAAAAGGCGGCGTATGCCGCCTTTTTCTGTTGTGCAGAATCGGTGGGCGGACGTGGAAAGTGACTTGTGCGGCAAAAACAACTATGCTACAATGAAAAAAACAGGAGGGGATGCTATGGCAGAAAAAAAGAGAGCAACGGTGCGGGACTATCTTGCATGGCGCGGAGATCTGACCTTTGCCCAAGATGGGTTCAATGAGGTGGATAATCTGCTGTTGTGCATCGTTTCTTATATCGATTTTCAACGGATCACGCAGCTGCGCAGCTTCCGGCCGGCGGATGCCATGAGCATCGGGGATGTATGCGCCCTGTTGACGGAGCAGGATGAGCAGCTGGGCCTTTCGGAAGAGGAGTATATCCCGGTGATGCGTGCCATGGCGGCCACGCCCCGGTTTCGTGAGGTGAAGCTGTTTGCCTTTGAGAGCAGCATTGATGAAGAAAAAGTGATGCAGTTTGCAGCCGTCTCCTTCCTGCTGCCCGACGGCAGTGTTTTTGCCGCCTATCGAGGCACGGACACCACGCTGGTGGGCTGGCAGGAGGATTTCAATATGAGCTTTCTGGCGGTGGTCCCGGCGCAGATCCGGGCCACGGAGTACGCACAGGAGGTGATCAAGCGCTGCCCGCGGCGAAAGCTGCGGCTGGGCGGTCACTCCAAGGGCGGCAATCTGGCGGCGTGGGCGGCCATCCATCTGCCGGAAAAGCTGCAGCGCAAACGGCTGGTAGCGGCGTACAACAACGACGGGCCCGGCTTTGTCCAGAGTGTGCTGGAGGCGCAGGAGTACCGCCGTGTGGCGGATAAGATCCATACCTTTATTCCGGAGTCCTCACTGGTGGGGATGCTGCTGGAGCACACGGAGGACTATGAGCTGATCGACAGCTCCAACCGCTCACTGATGCAGCACGAGCCGCTCTCTTGGAATGTTCTGGGAACGACGTTCTGCCGCAGCCCGCAGCGGACAGAGGCGGCCAAGGCGTCTGACAGCGCCATCCGTGAATGGTTGGCTGAGATGAGTATTCAGGAGCGGCAGGAGTTCACAGAGGCTTTTTACAGCATCCTCCGTATGGGCGGCAAGGCCAAGACGCTGGAGGATCTGCGGGAGGGCGGTGTTTCCGGCGGCGTGGCGCTGCTGCGTGAGTACATAGGCGCCGACGAGAAGAAAAGGAAGCTGGTTGCGCAGATCTTGCTGCGTTTGGCGGCAGAAATGGGCGAAGGGCTCTGGAAGAGTGCCGGACAATACTGGCGCTCGTTGGGAGAGAGCATCGAGCGGAAGTATCGCGGCAATCCCGCGGAGACATAAACCGGCGGGAAAGAACCGGGTCAGAAAGAAAATACCGAAGATCACCATGCGGCGATCTTCGGTATTTGTTTGCAGAATGTGGCGGAGTGATGGTCAATTTACGTGGGGAGAGGCGTATGCGGCAAGGTCTGCTCCGGAGTTGTACCATCGATCGGATGGGACAGGGAAAAGGCCGACCACGGCTCCGCTTGCGGCGGAAGAACGGAAAAATCCATGGGCTCACCGCTCTCCGGATGCGTAAAGCGAAGGCGCCATGACCACAGCGCAATGGGTGTATCTCCGTCACGGCCGGTGCCGTATTTGCGGTCACCCACCAGCGGCCAGCCACGGGAGGCAAATTGCACCCGGATCTGGTGGGTGCGTCCCGTGTGGAGAACGATGCGCACCAGAGACAGATCCTGACGGTGTTCCAGCACCTGATAGTCCAGCAGGGCCGGGCGCACATCCTTCCCCGGTGCCGGCGCCACATAGGTGATGCGGCGTGCTTTATCCCGCCCCAGCAGATCACGCAGCTCTCCGGAAGGGGGCGGTGTGCCGTGGACAACGGCCAGATATTCCTTGTGAAAGCGGCGCTCCTGCATTTGTTGGCCGAGGAGGGAGGCCGCCTTGGCCGAGCGGGCAAAGACCATCAGACCACCTACGGCGGCATCCAGGCGATGCACGGTGCGCACACAGGCGGCCGGGTCCCCCAGCTGCTGCCGGAGGAGCTGAGGCATTCCGCCGGGCTCGTCGGTGCTCAGCACTCCATTTGGTTTGACGGCCACGAAGATGCGATTGTCCATGTGAATGATTTCCATACTGCGTCCCTCACTTTTCCCACATCATACCATAGAAGAGGCGGCAGGGACAAGGGGAGCGGCGGATTTCCTATAGAGGAAGGAGAGCTCCCCGGAAAATTTTATCATTATCCCCCTATGCAAAAGAGCAGAAATAAGGTACAATACTATAGATCATAAAAGATGGAGGAATATGTCATGGAGACACCGAAATATAAGCGAGTGCTGCTGAAAATCAGCGGGGAAGCACTGGCCGGTGAGAAAAAGTTTGGCTTGGATTTTGACGTGATGGGCCGTGTAGCCGAGGTCATCCGTGAGTGCGTCGCAATGGGCGTACAGGTGGGCGTGGTCATCGGCGGCGGCAACTTCTGGCGCGGCGTGAAGAACGGCGAGGGCTATATCGAACGTACCCGTGCCGACCACATGGGGATGCTGGCCACGGCCATGAACTGCATGGCCATGGCAGATGTGCTGGAGCAGAAAGGCGTGGATGTCCGCATCCAGACGGCACTGGAGATCCGTGCCGTGGCAGAGCCCTATATCCGGGCAAGAGCCATCCGCCATTTGGAAAAGGGCCGTGTCGTGATTTTCGGCTGCGGTACCGGCAACCCCTTCTTCTCCACGGATACGGCAGCAGTGCTGCGTGCTGCGGAGATCGGTGCCGAGGTCATTTTGCTGGCCAAGAATATCGATGGCGTCTATGACTCTGACCCGGCCACCAACGCCAATGCCCGGAAGTTTGATGTGATCACCTATGACGATGTGCTGGCGCAGCATCTGGCGGTCATGGATTCCACGGCCACCAGTCTTTCGATGGATAATCACATTCCGGTGCTGGTCTTTGCGCTGAAGGATCCGTATAACATCATCCGTGTGCTGAAGGGCGAGAAAATCGGCAC
Source organism: Oscillospiraceae bacterium (assembly GCA_020025275.1). Classification (GTDB taxonomy): domain Bacteria; phylum Bacillota; class Clostridia; order Oscillospirales; family Oscillospiraceae; genus Vescimonas. The sequence continues at coordinate 65,534 of JAHHSI010000003.1, forward strand.
GATTGTCCACGAGGGCTGAGCCACGGTGTGGAACCATGGCGGTGCATTTGAAAGCCGCCGCCCGACATAAAAGGAAAGGAAAGAGATACCATGAAATCTGAATTCAAAGCATATGAGGAAAAGATGCAAAAGAGCATCGAGTCGGTTGTCAAAGACTTTGACTCCGTACGTGCAGGCCGTGCTAACGCCGGTGTTCTCAACCGGATCAGCGCCGACTACTACGGTACCCCGACCCCGATCCAGCAGATCGCATCCATCTCCTCGCCTGACGCCCGCACGCTGGTGATCACCCCCTGGGATGCCACAGCCGTGCGTGCTATTGAAAAGGCAATTCAGGAGTCCGATCTGGGCATCAATCCCACCAACGACGGCAAGTCCATCCGTCTGGTGTTCCCCCAGCTGACGGAGGAGCGCCGTAAGGAGCTGGTCAAGCAGATCCACAAGTATACCGAGAACGGCAAGGTGGCCGTGCGGAACATCCGCCGTGACGCCGTGGATCATTTCAAAAAGCAGCAGAAGGCCTCTGAGATCACCGAGGACGAGCTGAAGAGCGCAGAGAAGGAACTGCAGAAGCTGACCGACGACAGCTGCAAGCAGCTCGATACTCTGCTGGCAAATAAAGAAAAGGAACTGATGTCCGTCTAATGGGTCTTTTTGATTCCAAGAAGGCGGAGACGGCGGGGCAGGTGGACATGAGCCGCCTTCCCCGCCATATCGCTATTATTATGGACGGCAATGGTCGTTGGGCGAAGCGGCGTGGACTGCCTCGCACTGCCGGACATAAGGTGGGGGCGGAGGTGTTCCGCAAGATCGCCACGTACTGCAAGGAGCTGGGCGTGGAGTATCTGACGGTCTATGCCTTCTCTACGGAGAATTGGAAGCGACCGGAAGAGGAGGTGGGCACCATCATGGGCCTGCTGAAAAAGTACATGGTGGAAGCCATTGACTCCATGGAGCGTGACCAGATCCGGCTGAAATTTTTCGGCGATCTCAGTATGATCCCTGCCGATATTCAGGAAATGGTGCAGCGAACCAACAACATCTCCAGTCATATCCACGGATTCCAGGCCAATATCTGCCTGAATTACGGCGGAAGAGACGAGCTGCTGCGGGCGGCCCGCACTTTTGCACAGGCGTGTGTGGATGGCGAGAAGAAGCCTGAGGAGCTGACGGAGGAGCTGTTTTCCGGCTATCTGTTCTCCGCAGGCATCCCGGACCCGGAGCTGATCATCCGGCCCAGCGGCGAGATCCGTCTGAGCAACTTCCTGTTGTGGCAGTGTGCGTACTCTGAGTTCTACTTCTGCGATACGCTCTGGCCGGACTTTACGGAGGCCACACTGGATGCGGCTATTATTGATTATCAAAAGCGTGATCGGCGCTTTGGCGGTGTAAAGAAATAAGGTGGTATAATGAAGCAAAGAATTCTGGTGGCCGTGGTGGGCGTTCCGCTGCTGTTGGCGGTGTTGGTGGCTGCCCCCGATTGGGCGACCGCTGTTTTGGTGAGTCTGTTGAGCATCGTGGGCGCCCATGAGCTGCTGACGGCTGTCTGCGGGGTGGATAAGACCCGGCGATGGTTCTGGGTCAGCGCAACCATGGGGGTGGCTCTGGTGTGGATGGTCTATTGGCAGTCCCCGTCCTTTGCAGGCTCCTCTACGGAGGCGGTGGGGACCTTCTTCCGCTTTGTGCTGCTGGCACTGGTGGTGGGGGCCTTCGCTTTGGCTGTGGCGGAATACGGCGGAGCACAGACCATGACCTTTACGGACATCTGTGCCGTTTTGGTGGCCGGGTTCGTGATCCCCGGTGCATTGAGCTGTCTGCTGCGCCTGCGGCTGCTGAGCGATGGCGGCGGCATGGTCATGATCCCGTTGGTGGCGGCATTTTGCAGCGACACTATGGCACTGTTTGCCGGCATGGCCTGCGGTAAGCATAAGCTGGCGCCAAAGGTAAGCCCCAAAAAGACGGTGGAGGGCGCCGTCGGCGGACTTCTGGGTGGTATGCTGGGGATGCTGATCTTTCGCATAATCTTTCAGTTCTGCACCCTGCGCCCTCTGAACATCCTCTGGTGTTTGCTGCTGGGGCTGGTGGGAGCCGCTGTGGGACAGTTGGGCGATCTGACCTTTTCTCTCATCAAACGCCAGTACGGGATCAAGGACTACGGCCGGCTGCTGCCCGGCCACGGTGGTGTGTTGGACCGTTTTGACAGTGTGATTTTCACGGCCCCGGTGATCTGGCTGATCATGGGCTGTGTGACGCTCTAAGGAGTAAACTATGACAAAAACAATTTCGCTGCTGGGTTCTACCGGCTCCATCGGCCGCCAGACACTGGAGGTGGTGGAGGAATTGGGCCTGCGTGTGGCTGCACTGACGGCGAACGCACAGGTGGACCTTATGGAAAGGCAGGTGCGGACATTCCGTCCGTCGTTGGCGGTGATGTATCAGGAAGAGGCTGCACAGGTGCTGCGCCAGCGGCTCAGCGATTTGGATGTGGAGGTCGCCTCCGGTTCGGAGGGACTGCTGAAGGCGGCAAAGCTGCCGCAGGCCGATACGGTGGTGACGGCCGTGGTGGGCAGCGTGGGACTGGAACCGACATTGGCAGCTATTCATGAAAAAAAGCGGATCGCCCTTGCCAACAAGGAGACGCTGGTGTGCGCCGGCGAGTTGGTCATGGCTGAAGCGGCTCGATGTGGTGCGGAGATCGTGCCGGTGGATTCCGAGCACTCCGCTATTTTCCAGAGCCTGCAGGGGTGCCGGGACCGCAGTGAGGTGAAGCGCTTGCTGCTGACCTGCTCCGGCGGTCCCTTCTTCGGATGGAGCCATGAGCAGCTGGAGACCGTCCGGCCGGAGGATGCGCTCAAGCATCCCAACTGGTCCATGGGTGCCAAGATCACCATCGACTCGGCCACACTGATGAATAAGGGACTGGAGATCATTGAGGCCATGCGGCTCTATCAGCTGCCGGTGGAACAGGTAGATGCCGTGATCCACCGCCAGAGCATCGTGCACTCGCTGGTGGAGTACCGGGACGGGGCCATGATCGCCCAGCTGGGGACACCGGATATGAAGCTGCCGATCCGCTACGCCTTCACGTGGCCCTATCGTGCGCCGTCTCCGGACCGAAAGCTGGATCTGCTGAGCTGCGGCGAGCTGACCTTTCACGCTCCTGACATGGAGGCGTTCCCCTGTCTGCGGATCGCACGGGAGTGCGGCAGGATCGGAGGGACAGCCTGTGCCATTATGAATGGCGCCAACGAAGAGGCCGTTCTGGCCTTTTTGCGCCGGGAGACTGGGTTTAACGACATTCATCGTCTGGTGGAGGGAGCCTTGAACCGGTTGGAAGTGAAATATCAGCCGTGTCTGCAGGATATACTGGAAGCAGACCGTGCGGCACGGGAGACCGTGCGGCAACTTTTGGGCACGTGAAAGGGAATTTGCATCTATGATCTATGTGTTAGCAGGCATCTTGGTTTTTGGCGCACTGATCGCTGTTCATGAGCTGGGCCATTTCATGGCAGCAAAAACCTGCGGTGTGCGTGTCAATGAATTTTCCATCGGCATGGGCCCCGCCATTTTCAAAAAGACCAAAGGGGATACCACCTATTCGCTGCGTGTTTTGCCCATCGGCGGGTTTTGTGCCATGGAGGGTGAAGAGGAGGACTCCGAGGACCCGGCGTCTCTGAACAATCAGGGATTCTGGCAGAAGCTGTACATTTTTGCGGCCGGGGCGATGATGAACTTCGTGGCGGGGTTGGTCATTATTCTGGTGATCTATTCCGGCGCCAAGGCATTTTATACGCCTACGATCACGGACTTTGCAGACAACTGCCCGCTCCAGAGTGAGACGGGACTGCAGGTAGGGGATCGGCTCCTCTCCATTGACGGGGAGAAAGTGTATGTCTACAGTGACGTGGGTCTCCTGCTGGGCCGAAACACCGACGGAACGTTCGACTTGGTAGTACGGCGAAACGGGGAAAAGGTGCATCTGAAGGACTTCCCTATGGAGCGGCGTACGTATCAGGACCAGTCGGGGAGGGAGTATGTCGGCTTCGGCCTGCTCTTCGGAGTGGAGGAGGCGACCTTCAGCAGCCGGATCGCCAACAGCTGGGTCACTGCGGTGGACTTTGTGCGCCTGACACGGCTGTCGCTGCAAATGCTCTTTACCGGTGAGGCGGGGATCAGGGATATGAGCGGACCGGTCGGTGTGATTTCTGCCATGTCGGAGGTGGGCGAACAGGCGGCCTCCTCCCGTGCCGCCTTTGAAAACATTTTGTACTTCGGTGCGGTGATCGCAGTCAATCTGGCGGTGATGAACCTGCTGCCCATTCCGGCGTTGGATGGCGGCAAGATCTTTTTCCTTGTTGTCAATCAGATCTGCCTGCTGCTCTTCAAAAGAAAGATTCCCGCCAAATTTGAGAATTATATCCACGCCATCGGCTTTGTGCTGCTGATGGCCTTGATGGCAGTGGTCATGTTCCAGGATGTATGGAAAATTATTAGGTAGGTGATCGTATGAGTCGAGAAATTCATGTGGGAACAGTGACGGTGGGCGGTGGAGCGCCGGTGGCGATCCAGTCCATGTGCAATACCCATACGGAGGATGTCAAGGCAACGGTGGCACAGATCCATGCGCTGGAGCAGGCGGGCTGTGAAATTATCCGTGTAGCCGTGCCGGATATGGCGGCGGCGGAGGCCATTTCGGCCATTAAAGCGCAGATCTCCATCCCGTTGGTGGCGGATATTCACTTCGACTATCGATTGGCGCTGCGCTGTGTGGAGGCCGGGATCGATAAGATCCGGATCAACCCCGGCAACATCGGCAGTCACCAGCGGGTGAGGGCCGTGGCAGACGCCTGCCGTGAACATGGTATCCCCATCCGGATCGGCGTCAACGGCGGCTCGATGGAAAAGGAACTGCTGCACAAATATGGCGGTGTAACGGCGGAGGCGCTGGTGGAAAGTGCCATGAACCATGTCCACCTATTGAACGACTGCCAGTTCGACGACATCTGCATTTCCGTGAAGTGCTCCCGAGTGCCGGTGAATATGGAGGCCTATCGGATGCTCCACGAGCAGACGGACTATCCGCTGCATCTGGGGGTCACAGAGGCGGGGACGCCGTCCATGGGCGTGATCAAAAGTGCCATCGGTATCGGCGGATTGCTGTGCCAAGGGATCGGCGACACACTGCGAGTCAGCCTGACGGCCGACCCGGTGGAGGAGATCTATGCCGCCAAGAAGATCCTGGCGGCCGCAGGGGTTCGCCAGACGGGGCCCAATCTGATCTCCTGCCCTACCTGCGGACGAACCAAGTACGATATGATCCCCATTGCCAACGAGGTGGAGCGGCGGCTGCAGAATTGCACCAAGCCCATTACGGTGGCGGTGATGGGCTGTGTGGTCAATGGCCCCGGTGAGGCGTCTGCGGCAGACGTGGGTATTGCCGGCGGACAGGGAGAGGGGCTGGTGTTCCGCAAGGGAGAGATCCTCTATAAGGTGCCGCAGGAAAAATTGGTCGATGCCCTGCTGGAGGAAATCGAGAAACTATAAGAAGAGAATTCGCCGCTCGTGGGGCGGCGAATTCTCTGCAATTTCAGCGAAAGGAATGGGTGCCACATGGCAGAAAAAGTGCCATTTTTTGATTTTTTTGATGGTTTTGTGCCGCCGCGTGAGCTGCGACTGGTTTTCGATGGCGCACAACTCTTGGGCGGTGTGCTGGACCCGGAAACGCGCAGCATGGAGCTGACGGTGGAGTGCCAGGGCGAGGTCCCGGAAGCGGCGCAGGCTGCGATGCAGCAGCTGCTGCAAAAGGAATATGACCTCCATCAGCTGCGGATTCATCTGCAAACGGCGTCACGCAAGAGTGGCAGCGGCGGCGGAGGCAGTGATGTGCTCATGGGAAAGGAGATCCGCGGGAAGGTTATTTCCATGGAGGGGCTGAACCCTAAAATGGGGAACGTCGTTCTGGAGGGCAAAGTCTTTGATGCGGAGATGTATGAGACGCGCCGCCCCGGCGTGTGGTGTCTGACCTTCGATATGACCGACAACCACAACTCGGTGACCGTGCGCAAGTATATGCAGGGCCGGGAGGCGGAGCCGCTGAAGAACGCCATTTCCCCGGGAATGTGGGTGCGTGTGCAGGGATACATCGAATTGAGCCGTGACGGGAAGGATATTCAGCTGGCACCGCAAAACATTATGAAGATCCCCCACGAGGGGCGTAAAGATACGGCCGAGCGCAAGCGTGTCGAGCTGCATCTTCATACAAGGATGTCCAACATGGATGCGCTGACCGATACCACCAGTGTCATCAAGCAGGCGATCTCCTGGGGACACCCGGCCATCGCCATTACCGACCACGGCGTGGTGCAGTCCTTCCCGGATGCCTGGCACGTGGCCAAGGGAAAAATCAAGATCCTCTATGGTATGGAGGGCTACTTTGTCAATAATATGGACGATCGGATCGTGGTCCATGGCGGACAGGATCAGGACTTTGCCGACGAGATCGTCTGTTTCGATATTGAGACCACGGGCTTGAATGTGAACCGGGAGGCCATTACAGAAATCGGTGCCGTGGTGTTGAAAAACGGAGAGATCACGGAGCGTTTTCAGACCTTCGTCAATCCCAATCGCCGCCTGACACCGGAGATCATCGGCCTCACGGGGATCACGGACGCTATGTTGGTGGATGCGCCGCAGCTGAAAGAAGCACTGCGGAAGTTTTTGGAATTCGTGGATGGGCGGCCGCTGGCGGCCCACAATGCGGAGTTTGACATCAGCTTCATTCGTTCCGGCTGCCAGAAGGTAGGATTGGCGTTTGATCCGACCTACGTCGACAGTCTGATTCTGGCGCAGAATCTGCTGCCGGAACTCCATAAATACAAGCTGGACATCGTGGCGGAGCATTTGGACCTGCCCGCCTTCAATCACCATCGTGCTTCTGACGATGCAGCTATGGTGGGCTATATGCTCGTTCCCTTCTTTGAGAAGATGCAAAAGGAGCTGGGGATCCATCGTCTGCAGGAGATCAATGATGAGATGCTGAAGCTGCGGCCTAAAGGCAGCAAGTCCAACCGCTTCCCCAAGCATATCATTCTTCTGGCCAAGAACAAGCTGGGACTGAAGAACCTCTATCAGCTGGTGTCAGCCTCGAACCTGAAGTATTTCAAGCGTGTGCCGATCATCCCCAAAACAGAGCTGGTGCAGCACCGCGAGGGCTTGATCATCGGCTCGGCCTGTGAGGCGGGCGAGCTGTTCAAGGCAGTCACAGAGCACAAGGATTGGGCGGAGTTGAAGCGGATCGCCTCATTTTATGATTATTTGGAGATCCAGCCCCTGTGCAACAACGCCTTTATGCTGCGCAAGGGGGAGGTGCAGTCGGAGGAGGAGCTGCGGGAGTTCAACCGCACCATTGTCCGTCTGGGTGAGGAACTGGGAAAACCTGTGTGCGCCACCGGCGACGTCCACTTTCAGGAGCCGGAGGACGAGGTCTACCGCCACATCCTGCTGGCCAGTAAGAAGTTTCCCGATGCCGACGAGAGCCTGCCCATCTACTTCAAGACCACCGACGAGATGCTGCGGGAATTTGCCTATTTGGGTGAGGAGAAGGCGGAGGAAGTGGTCATCGACAACCCCCGCCGCATTGCGGATCTGGTGGAGGAGATCGAGCTCCTGCCGCCGGGACAGCTGTTCCCGCCCCGCTTGGAAAATTCGGAGCAGGATCTGTACAACATGGTTTGGGACAAGTGCCACGAGCTCTACGGCGAGAACCCGCCGCAGCTGATCGTGGACCGTCTGAATGTAGAGCTCAACAGTATTCTGGGCAAGTACGACGTGGTGTATATGTCTGCCCAGAAATTGGTACAGCGCAGCTTGGAGAACGGCTATCTGGTGGGCTCACGAGGCAGTGTGGGCTCCTCTCTGGTGGCCTATATGTCCGGCATCACCGAGGTCAACTCTCTGCCGCCCCACTACCGATGCCCGAAGTGCCAGCACAGTGAATTTGTTACCGACGGCAGCTACGGCTGCGGTGCGGATATGCCGGATAAAATGTGCCCGGAGTGCGGAACAAAGTACATCAAGGACGGCTTTGACATCCCCTTTGAGACCTTCTTGGGGTATGGAGGCGGTAAGGTGCCCGATATCGACCTGAACTTCTCCGGTGAATATCAGGCCAAAGCCCACCGCCACGCCATCGAGATGTTCGGTGAGACGCAGGTGTTCCGTGCCGGGACCATTGGTACTCTGGCGGAAAAGACGGCCTTCGGCTTTGTGCGGAAGTATTTGGAGGAGAACGGGATCACCGCCGGAAACGCGGAGATGAACCGGCTGACGCAGGGCTGTGTCGGTGTCCGGCGGACAACGGGACAGCATCCCGGCGGTCTGGTGGTGGTGCCTGACGACATGGATGTGGAGGATTTCACGGCGGTGCAGCATCCGGCAGATGCCGTCGACAGCGACACCGTCACCACACATTTTGAATACCACTGCATGGAGGACAACCTCCTGAAGCTGGATATGCTGGGGCACGATGACCCCACCATGATTAAGATGATGCAGGACCTAACGGGCGTGGACCCCAAAACCATACCGCTGGATGATCCCGACACCATGAGTATCTTCATCTCGTCCAAGGTGCTGGGGTTTGAAAACGATGAGATTCTGGGCCCCACCGGTGCCGTGGCCATTCCGGAGTTCAACACTCGTTTCACCCGTGGAATGCTGATGGACACCCACCCCAAGGACTTCAATACGCTGGTGCGGCTGTCCGGCTTCTCCCACGGTACGGACGTGTGGCTGGGCAACGCCCGGGATCTGATTGTCAGCGGCACGGCCAGCGTTCTGGAAACTGTGGGCTGCCGTGATGATATTATGCTTTACCTCATCAAGATGGGCCTCGATCCTAAGATGTCCTTTAAGATCATGGAGGCGGTCCGTAAGGGCAAGGTGAAAAAGGGCGGCTTTCAGGATGGCTGGGAGGACGCCATGCGGGCGCACAACGTGCCGGACTGGTACATCGACTCGCTGGCGAAGATCGGCTATCTGTTCCCGAAGGCGCACGCCGTTGCCTACGTGATGATGGCGTTTCGTATTGCATGGTACAAGGTGCATCGGCCGCTGGCGTTCTACGCCACATTCTTCTCCATCCGCGCCAAGGCTTTTGATGCGGAGTACTGCTGTGCCGGCTTGGAGGCAGTGAAAAAGAAGATCCGGGAGATCGAGAACAACAAGGATGCCACCGACGTGGAGCAAAACCTGATGGTGACGCTGGAGGTGTGCTATGAATTCTATCTCCGGGGCTTCCACTTTGATACCATCAATATCTATGAGTCGGATGCCACCAAGTTCCTCATTACGGAAAACGGCCTCCTGCCGCCCTTTGTGTCTGTACACGGTCTGGGCGAGGCCGCCGCACAGGCCACCGTTCAGCAGCGGAAGGGAAAGACGTTCATCTCCATTGAGGAGTTCTCCAACTGCTGCAACAAACTCTCCAAGACCAATATCGAGCAGCTGAAAAATCTGGGGACCTTTGCAGGGATGGCCGAGACCAGCCAGATCACGTTCTTTTAAGCCATGGACGTGCGTTTTTTCGATGTGCGGCAGGTGCGTGAGTCACAGATCCGGCAGTGGAGCCAGTGGCTCACACTGGAAGAGCGGCAGCGCATGGCACGCTATGATGCACCGCTGCCGCACCTCTGCGCCCGTGGCCTTGCCCGGGAAATGCTTGCCCAAGTGCTGCATCTGGCGCCGGAAGAGATCTGCTTTACATATGGCGGGCAGGGGAAACCACTGGTGGAGGGGGCCTACTTTAACCTGAGTCACAGTGGTGCACTGGTGCTCTGTGCCGTATCCACGCATCCCGTCGGGGTCGATGTGGAGCAGCTGCGACCGGTTATGCCCCATCTGGCCCGGCGCTTTGGCACCGACGATCCGACCGTCTTTTTCCAGCACTGGACAGAGACGGAGGCCCGGCTCAAGTGCTGCGGAGCTTCGGTAGGGGCATGGAGGCGCTTTACCCAACCGATAGAAGGGCTTACGGTGACGCAGCTGGCCGCCCCTGCGGGCTATGCAGCAGCTGTCTGTGAGCAGCAGGACTGAAATAAGAGAACAGCAGGAGCGGAGAAATAACGAGGAGTGTCACTCCCGACAGAGACGCTTTTGGGAGCGGTAGAGTGCCGATCCGCAGCCAACCATAGGGGAGAAAGATAAGAAAAAGAGACACAGGGCGGAAAGCCCTGTGTCTCTTTTAGTGCGTTTGTATGGACAAAAATCAGTTCTTCTCTGATTTCTTCTTTTCGGGGAAGGGAATCTGGGCCAGGATCACAGCCAGCAGCATCAGTGCGCAGCCCAAATACTCCCGCAGGGTCATCTGCTGGTGCAGCAGCACAGCCCCGGCAATGACGGCAAACACGGATTCCATGCTCAAAAGCAGGGTGACCACGGTGGGATTTGAATCCTTCTGCGCCAGAATTTGCAGGGTATAGCCCACGCCGCTGGAAAAAATACCCACATAGAGAATGGGCAGCGCACAGGCCACCAGAGAGGACCAGGTGGGCGTTTCCAGAAGCAGCATACCGATGGCGGACCAGACGGAAGCCACCAGAAACTGGATGCAGCTGAGCTTCATGCCGTCCACAAACTGCGTGAAGTGGTCGATGATCAGGATATGTACGGCAAATCCGGCCGAGCACAGCAGGAGCAGAAGGTCACCGGCATTGATGCTGAAGCCGTTTTTGATGCACAAAAGATACAGCGCCAGAACGGCCAGCCCCACACTGATCCACACCGGAAGGGAGACCTTCTTTTTCAGGAAAAGCCCGAAGATCGGCACCAAGACGATGTACAGTGCGGTAATGAATCCGGCCTTGCCGGCATCGGTACCGTACTCCATGCCCGCCTGCTGGAGATATGCGGCTAACGCCAGTGCCGTGCCGCAGCAAAAGCCGCCCAGCAGCAGCGATTTGCGATCCCGCTTTTTTTCCGTGTCCGACAGCGTGGGCCGTTCCTTTTTCAGACAGCTGAAAATCGCAACGATGACCAATAGGGCAAGGAACGCAATAAAGAAACGGGAGGCATTGAAGGTCATCGAGCCCATGGAGTCGGCGCAGATATCCTGTGCCACAAAGGCCGTGCCCCAGATCAGAGCCGTCAGGAGCGGGAAAAAGACTTGCCGAACTTGATTGTGTTTCATAGTCGATGCATCCTTTACTTAGTTTTTGTTCTCGTCGCCTTTGTCGTCTTTTTTGTGCCGTTGGAACTTACTCTCCGTGCCGGAGAGCAGACGCTGAATGTTGGCCCGGTGGCTGTAGATCACCAGTACGGCGATGAACACACTCAGGATCGTATAGGTCACATTGTGATCGTAGACAAAGAAACCGGTAATGGGGAAGCTGGCCGTGGCGGCCACAGAGCCCAGCGACACATAGCGGGTGAGAATGGACAGCAGAAGGAACAGGCCCCATGCCACAAGGGCGATCCGCCAATCCAGCATGATCAAAAGCATTCCCCCCGCAAGAATTCCCTTGCCGCCTTTGAACCCGTAAAAGACAGGGAAAATGTGCCCGACCACAGCACCGGCGCCGCCAAGGAGCGCTCCCAGCGTCCAGTCCCCGAAAAGGGTGGCGAAGATATGGCCGCCGATGAGGACGGAGGCGGCCGTTTTGCCCATGTCACAGACAATGACCAGCGCTGCATACCGAGCGCCATAGGTGCGGTAAAAGTTGGTCAGGCCGGCGTTTCCGCTGCCGTGGGAACGTACGTCATCGCGAATGACGAAATGGGACGTGATGACCGCCCCGTTGAGACAACCCAGCAGATAGGACAGCAGGAGCACAACAAAGGCTGCAAAGTAGATGGACATGGTTATTCCTCCTCACCCTTTTGACGAACTGTCATGATGATCGGTGTCCCTTCCAAGCCGAAAACACTGCGGATCTGATTTTCCAGATACCGACGATACGAGAAGTGGAACAGCGCTTTGTCATTGCAGAAAGCAACGAAATGGGGCGGGCGGATCCCCACCTGCGTCATGTAGTAGATCTTCAGGCGGCGGCCCTTGTCCGTGGGGGGCTGTACCCGTGTCTGCGCGTCGGCCAGAACGCTGTTGAGCATACCGGTGGTGATCCGCACGGAGGCCTGCTCGTGGACATAGTTGATCAGCTCGAAAAGACGCTGTACACGCTGGCCGGTGAGGGCGGAGATAAAGAGGATCGGAGCGTAGGTCATATAGCTGAGATCACGGCGAATTTCTTCACGCATATGGTCCATGGTCCGGCCGTCCTTTTCGACCAGATCCCACTTGTTGACCACGATGATGCAGGCCTTGCCCGCCTCGTGGGCAAGCCCCGCCACCTTGGTGTCCTGCTCGGTAACGCCCTCCTGCGCATCGATCATGATCAGGCAGACGTCGCTGCGCTCGATGGCCATGGTGGCGCGGAGCACGCTGTACTTTTCAATGGTATCATCCACCTTGGATTTTTTGCGCATACCGGCGGTATCGATGAAATTGTACTTGCCGGTTTTATTTTCAAAATAGGAGTCGATGGCGTCGCGTGTGGTGCCGGCCACGTTGCTGACGATGACGCGCTGCTGGCCCAGAATACGGTTCGTCAAAGACGATTTGCCTACATTGGGTTTGCCGATGATCGCCACCTGAATGACGTCATCCTCCTCTTCTTCCTCGTCTTCGGCGGGGAAATACTGCAGACAGGCGTCGAGAAGATCGCCGGTACCATGCCCGTGGACAGCGGAGACGGCAATGGGATCGCCCAGACCCAGATTGTAGAACTCGTAGAACTCCGGGTCGATGTTGCCGGTGGAGTCCACCTTGTTGACGGCCAGCACGATGGGCTTGCCGGAGCGCTGAAGCATCCGGGCCACCTCCTGATCGGAGGCGGTCATGCCGGTTTTGATGTCGGTGACAAAAACGATCACCGTGGCGTTATCAATGGCGATCTGGGCCTGATCGCGCATGAAGGCCAGGATCATATTGTCCGTGCTCGGTTCGATACCGCCGGTGTCCACCAGTGTAAACTTCCGGCCATTCCATTCCGATTCACCGTAGATTCGGTCACGGGTCACGCCGGGCGTATCTTCCACAATGGACATCCGCTTGCCGATGAGTTTGTTAAACAGCATGGACTTGCCCACATTGGGCCGGCCCACGATGGCAATCAATGGCTTCATTAGATCACATACCTTTCTTTGTTCAAGTAAAACGGGTCAGCTACCCGGATTATAGCGATAGTATTCATCCTCCGGCGGGAGGGAAAAAGCGGGCATCTCCACGGCCAGCCCCATAATGGTATCGATGAGGTCAAAGCCGCTGTCAGACGGGACGATGGCGATGGGCACGCCCAGAGCCGTTTCCAACTGCTCTACAGTCACGTCGTCCAAAAGAACATTCTCGCCGTAGCGCAGCATACAGGACGGGAGCAGCAGCCGTTCCCCCAATTCCTGACCCCGCAGCTGTTCCATGAGGTCTGTCCCGGTGATCAGTCCCGTCACAGTAATGGTTTCACCGAAAAAGCAGTTGCGGATGGGATACACATGGCCCTGAATATTCGGGCAGCGTCGGTGGAGGAGATCCACGATCTGCTGAAGGAAGGGGGCGGCAGAAACACCCGTGGCAATGGAAAAAGGTTTTGCCTCCTCTGTGGGGGAGAGATCCTCGATGGCCATAGTGGCTTGAGAGAGCAGGAGCTGCAGCATCCCGACCCCATTTTCCAACTGGTCCATGTCCTCGTAATAGCTCTTCTCCGGCAGCGGCCGGCCGGCCAAAAGGTAGAACTCGTCGGAGCACCACGCCATGGTGGTGCCGCGCTCCTGGAGAGAGGCGGCGCCAAAGGCCTCCACCAGATCGATGACGGCGCCGGCCTCCTCCTTGGTGTAGGGGCGCAGCGGGTAGAGCCCGTCACGGAACTTGGTGACCCCCACCGGGACAATGGCAACACTGTTGACGGAGGGGTACATCTGCCCCAGATCGTGAAGCGTTTTTTCCAGTGCAGCCCCGTCGTTGAGGCCGGGGCAGGAGACGATCTGGCAGTTCATGGTGATGTGATTCTCCGCAAAGCGGCGGATCGTGTCGATGGATTCGCCGGCACGCTTATTGCGCAGAAGCTGAGCCCGCAGCTCCGGATCGGTGGTGTGGACGGAGACGTTGATGGGGGAGATGCGCAGATCAATGATGCGCTGAATCTCCCGGGGGGAGAGGTTGGTCAGGGTCAGATAGTTGCCCATCAGAAAACTCAAACGTGCATCATCGTCCTTGAAATAGAGGCTTTTACGCATCCCGGGGGGCATCTGATCCACAAAACAGAAAATGCAGTTGTTGGCGCAGGAGCGGGCTTTGTCCATGAGATAGGTCTCAAAATTGAGCCCCAGATCCATTCCCTCCTCCTTCGGAACACGGAGAGTACGGCGCTGGCCATCCGGCTGCTGCAATTCCACCATGGGATCGGGATCGTAACCGAAGAAACGATAGTCCAGAACATCGACGATCTTGTGACCGTTGATCTGGAGCAGTTGTTCGCCCACCTGAATCCCGGCACGCTGGGCCGGGCTGTGCGGGTCGATGGATGTAATAATGGTACTCATATATTAAACCTCAAATATCGCATACTATATCTAAATTATTATAGACGAAAAGCGTATTTTTAGCAACTGCAAAAGACAAAAAAGTAAGGAGGGAAGAAGAATCTTCCCTCCTAACAAGGACACACGGTAATTAGTTGTTGCCGGCGGCCACAGACTTGATCACCTTGACCTGACGGCCGTTATAGTTACCACACTCCGGGCACATTCTGTGAGGCAGATGCAGCGCGCCGCACTTGGAGCAAGCTACGAGACCGGGAGCCTTCAGCTTCCATACGGAGCTGCGTCTCTTATTGCGTCTTTGTTTCGATACTTTTCCCTTAGGTACTGCCATGTTGACACCTCCTTGGTCTTAACTGCCTGAGCAGTAATTTAATAATGAGAATTACTCGTCATCCTTCTGCAAAAGCTGCGCCAGCGCAGCCAGCCGGGGATCGACTGCCTTCTTACAGCGGCAATCCTCTTCATTGAGGTTGGCACCGCAGCCGGGGCAAAGTCCCTTGCAGTCAGGGGAGCAGAGCGTTTTTGTGTCCATATCGAGAATGAATGCGGTTCTGGCCAGTTCGTCCAGATCCACTTCGTCGTTTTCCAATACAACGATGTCCTCATTGTCCTCCTCCTGTTTTTCCTCGGCGAGGATGCACGAGAAGGAGACGGATTTCGGATCATCGAACTCTTTGGCACATCGGTCACAGACGGAGCGGAGCGTCGTATCCGCTTGGATCTCACAGTATAAAACTCCTGCCCAATTCACCACACGGCCGTCCACAACAACCGGGCGAACAGCAGGAAAATACCCTCCGAACTCAAAATCCGACAGATCCATCTCAAAATGGAAGGCCACTTGACTTTCGGGGGTGTGCAATACTCTGTTGACATTCAAACGCATAGTACACCTCACAATGACACGAGTAGTATTATAGAGGATATTTTCGGGAATGTCAAACATTTTCTTAGATTTATTTTGACTTTTTTACAAAATGAGATACAATAAATCCTGTAAGATTTCACAAAAGCAGGAGGGTTCCATGAAAGAACTGGTCATCGGGAAAAATGATGCCGGCCAGCGGCTGGATCGCTTTATTTCCAAGTCTCTGCCGCTGCTGCCGCCGGGGCTGTTGCAAAAATATATCCGCATCAAACGCATCAAGGTCAACGGGGGACGTGCACAGCGGGATCAGCGGCTGCAGCAGGGTGACGTGCTGCAGCTCTATATCAATGATGAGTTTTTTGAACAGCCGAGGGAGGAGAACCTGTTCCTGACACTGTTCCGCCCGTCGCTGGATATTGTCTATGAGGACGAAAACCTCCTCCTTTTAAATAAGCGGCCCGGCCTTGTGGTTCATGCCGACGAGACGGAAAAGGTGAACACCCTTATCAACCATATCCAGGCCTATCTCTACCAGAAGCGGGAGTGGAACCCCAAGTGGGAGAATGCGTTTACCCCGGCGCTGTGCAATCGGATCGACCGCAACACCGGCGGGATCGTCATTGCCGCCAAGAACGCCGAGACACTGCGGATCATCAACGAGAAGATCCGGGATCGGGAGATCGACAAGCGATACCTCTGCATCACACTGGGAGCGCCCACGCCGCCGGCGGGGAAGATCGAGTGCTTCCTCTTGAAAGATGAGCAGAAAAAACAGGTGGCCGTCTATCACCGGCCGATCCCCGGCGGCAAGACCGCCGTGACCCGGTATCAAACGCTGGAAAAGCGGGGAGAGCTGGCGCTGGTGGAGGTAGAGCTTCTGACCGGCCGGACCCACCAGATCCGGGCCTCCTTTGCCGACCTGGGCCATCCGCTGCTGGGGGACGGCAAGTACGGCGTGGGGGAGAAGAATAAGCGCTACGGCGAGACGCGTCAGGCGCTCTACTCCTACCGCCTGACGTTCGATTTCCCTACGGACGCGGGAATTCTGAACTACCTGAAAGGGCGCAGCTTTCAGGTGGACGAGGTACCCTTCCGGGAAAAATATTTCCCGGCGAAATAGGAACATGAGGAGAGCCTGTGGGGCGGCCGCCCGGCAGGCTCTTTTCGTCAATGGGCTTGTCCGGACGGAAGAAGTTTGGTATACTTAATAGAATAAGGAAGGAGGAGAGGAAAATGCGTATCTTGGCGACCATAGCTCTCTCCTTCTCCGTGGGGATCTTTGCCTCGGTATTTCTGCCTCTGCATGGCTGGGACGTCTGGCTGTGCGGATTTTTTGCCTTGTGTGGCCTGACGGTCCTGTGCTTTCGGAGAAAGTGGGGCAAAAAGAGGAAGTGGTGGCTCCGTGTGGTGCTCATCAGCGTTTCTCTGGCAGCCTCCCTTCTGTATTTTCAAGTGTACCGTGCTTCCGTGGTGACGCCGGCGGTGAGCGGATGCGGCGGAAAAGGAGCCTTTTCTGCCACGGTGATCGACTATCCCCGCCCCAGCCGCCGGGGCGCCAAGGTGACCGTGCGCCTGTCCGGCGGAGCAAAGGCCGTCTACTATGGTACAGCGCAGGTGCTGGATCTGGAGCCGGGGCAGACGCTGAAGGGAAATGCCTATTGGCAGGAGGCCGCCACCATCAAGGGAAAGAAACTCTCCAACTTCACCTCACGCGGGGTCCACGTGCTCCTCTATGGGCAGGAGATGCCCACGGTGGAGGATGGCAGCCGCGGAGGGCTGCGGTGGCTCCCGCTGCGTACCCGCCACGCCATGCAGGGAATGACACAGGAGATTTGGTCCGACGAAAGTACGGCCGGGTTTGTATCGGCCATGCTCACCGGGGAGCGCAGCGGCATTGCCGAGGAGGATCAGATCGTCATGTCGGAGGTGGGGCTGACCCATCTCTTTGCGGTCTCCGGCCTGCACTGTTCCTTTTTGCTGACGCTGTTGGGACTGCTGCTTCCCAAGTCGCGGCAGCGGCTCTTTGCCGCCATCACCATTGCGGTGCTGCTTTTTTATATGATGCTGGCCGGTATGACGCCCTCGGTGGTTCGCTCATGCGTGATGCTGATTTTCCTGCTGTTAGCGCCGATCTTTCATCGGGAGCGGGACGGACTGACCAGCTGGAGCGCTGCCCTTTTCGTACTGCTGCTGGCCAATCCCTATGCTGCGGCCAGTGTCAGTTTACAGCTGAGTTTTGCGGCCACCGGCGGTCTGCTGTTCTGTGCCCAGCCCCTCAACCGTTGGCTGATGTGCCTGCCGGTGAAGGGGATCTGGCAGCACATCTGGCGCTTTGTGGCCGCCCATATCTCCGCTACATTGGGCGCGCTGGTCTTTACCGTTCCCCTGACCGCGGTTTATTTCAATATTCTGACATTGGTGTCTCCGCTGAGTAATCTTCTGGTCCTGCCGGCAGTGAGCTGGGCCTTTATGCTCTCGTTTTTATTGCTGCCGCTGGGCTTTGTCTGGCTTCCGGCGGCGCAGACCCTGGGGTGGATCGTGTGGGGATTGGTGCACTATGCGCTGACCGTGGCCGGCTGGTTGATGCACCTGCCGTGGCACGCGGTGTATTTTTCCAACCGCTATCTGACAGACTGGCTTTTCTATGTGTATGCCATGTTCGCCGTATGCCTTTTGACAAAGAAGGCGCGGCGCACCTACCTCGTGGCCGGGATACTGGCAGCGCTGTCGCTTGTCCTGAGCGTGCATCTGGGGGCGGCAGAGTATCACTACGGTGCCCTCTACGTGATGGCACTGGACGTGGGGCAGGGGGAGAGCGTCCTTGTGGGCAATGAGAGCGGCGCCATGCTGGTGGACTGCGGCAGCAGCAACGGCTACATCAGCGCCGGCGGCATAGCGGCCGATCAGATCAGCAGTATGGGGATCCAAAAGCTGACTGCGGTGGCCGTCAGCCATTACCATGCCGACCATACCAACGGGCTTTGTGAGCTGATGACCCGGATCCCCGTGGATACGCTGTATCTTCCGGATATTGAGGATGACAACGGCGTCCGCAGGCGACTGGTGGATTTGGCGGAGAAACAGGGCACCGAGGTGGTCTATGTGGACAGCACGCTGGAATATGCACTGGGGGAGAGTCGGGTCCGGATCTATCCTCCGCTGGGAGCGCTGCAAGGGGATCTCAACGAACAGGGCCTGACGGTCCTGTGCTCTCAAGATGATTTTGATGTGTTGATTACAGGGGATATGGCAGGTGTTACGGAAAAGAAATTGGTTGAAACCTACAGCCTGCCGGACATAGAATTGCTGCTGGTGAGCCATCACGGCTCCCGCCACAGCAGCGCAGAGGAGTTTTTGCAGACGGTGCGTCCGGAGACGGCTATCATCAGCGTGGGGGACAACAGCTATGGCCACCCCTCGCAGGAGGCCATGACCCGCTTACTGGAGGCGGGGGCGGAGATTTATCGCACCGATCTGCATGGGAACGTTTTCCTACGAGTAGATAAAGGAGACTAAGGAATGGCAGGAAAAACCACCAAGAAAAGCAGCGCACCGTTCGATCAGCTGCGTGCCGATCTCAAGGCGGGGACGCTTCAAAATATTTATCTTTTTTACGGCGAGGAGAGCTATCTTCGCCAGCGCTATCTGGAGGAGATCCGCACTGCGCTGGTGCCTGCCGGGTTTGAGGAATTCAACGACCATCGACTGGCGGGCAAGGGCCTTGCCATGCAGTCGCTGGCAGATGCGGTGGAGGCGATGCCCATGATGGCGGAGCACACACTGGTGACGGTGACGGATCTGGATATTTTCCGCCTGGACGAGAGCAGCCGCAAGGCATTGGTGGAGATCCTCAGTGATGTGCCGCCCTACTGCACGCTGATTTTTGTCTACGACCTGATTGAGTACAAGCGGGATGGCAAGATGAAAAAGCTGACGGCTGCCCTCGATCAATATGTGCGGGAGGTGGAATTCTGCCAGCAGGACCATGCTGCCCTGATGAAGTGGGTCAAGCGCCGTGCTGCGGCCACCGGCCACGACATCGACAGCGTTGCCGTGGATCATCTGCTGTTTACCTGCGGCTCTTTGATGACCGACCTTGTCTCGGAGATCGAGAAGATCGGCGCTTATGCCAAGGGGCCGAGCATTACCATTGATGACATCAATGCGGTGGCCGATCCGGTACTGGATGCCCGTATTTTTGATATGACCAACTGCATTACCAGCGGTAAGTACGACGACGGGGCCAAAATTCTGGGTGACCTGCTGCGGATGCAGACAGAGCCCATTATGATTTTGGGCGCCATTGGGAAGGAGCTGCGGCGGATCTACACGGCCCGGATGGGGCTGGATGCCGGAAAGGATCGGATGTGGCTGCGGGATTTGTGGGGGATGCGCAATGACTATCCGGCCAAGCTGCTGATGGGTGCAGCACGCAGCGTAGACCACGATTGGTGCCAGAGGGCCGTGCTGCGCTGTCAAATCTTGGACCGGCGCATGAAAAGTGAGAAGAATATCAACAGCGAGGCAGAGCTGAAGCTGTTTTTGATGGAATTGGCGGGGAGCAGATGAAACCAAAAATTCGTGAAGTGATCGTTGTGGAGGGGCGCTACGATAAAAATGCGCTTTTGCAGGTGGTGGATGCCACGGTGGTGGAGACCGGGGGCTTCGGTGTATTCAATAATAAGGAGAAGCTGGCCTTTTTCCGGCGTCTGGCCCGGCAGAGAGGATTGATCCTGCTCACAGACAGTGACGGAGCGGGCTTTGTGATCCGGGGCTATCTCAAGGGCGCCCTCCCCAAAGAGCAGGTCAAGCAGGCCTACATTCCCGACATTGCCGGAAAGGAGCGCCGCAAGCGCAAAGCGGGCAAGGAGGGAAAGCTGGGTGTCGAGGGAATGCGGCCGGAGGTGCTGTTGGAGGTGCTGCGGCGCAGCGGCGCCACCTTCATGGGGGAGGAAGAGCTGCCCCGCACCGCCCCCATCACCAAGGCGGATCTGATGGATCATGGGCTCATCGGTCCGGGGTCCGTAGCGCGGCGGCAGGCTCTGCTGCAGCGGCTGGAGCTGCCCTCCCACCTTACGGCCAACGGCCTGTTGGAGGCGCTGAACCTATTGATGACACGAGAGGAGCTGGATGCACTGTGAGTTGGGAGATCGAGCGGAAATTTCTGATCGCCTTGCCGGAGGAGGCTTCGCTTTGCCGGCGGTGCAGTGCCGTCTATGAGATCGAGCAGACCTATCTGCGGGCGCCGGACCATGTGACGGCCCGCGTGCGCCGACGTGTGGGCCAGAGGGAAGAATTTTTTTACACGGAGAAGGAATTTTGCACCAACCGCACCTGTGTGGAGCGGGAGGAGAGCATCGATAAGGCTGCCTACACAAGGCTGCTGGAGCGGCGGGACGAGACGATGCAGACCATCGTCAAGCGGCGCTACTGCCTGCCGTGGGAGGGTTTTCTTTTTGAGATCGACGTGTACCCCTTTTGGCAGCAGGTGGCTGTGATGGAAGTGGAGCTGGCCTCCGAGGACCAGAGCTTTTCCTTCCCGGAGGGCATTACGGTGCTGCGGGAGATCACCGATGAGCGGCGGATGAAAAATGCGGCGCTGGCCCGGGAAATCCCGGAGGAATCTTCGCTTTTGTAAAGGAGAGCAGCGGCCGGCTCCGGCCGTGAAGGGGAGCAGCTATGGATGCTCCGGCGGCCATACAACAGGCTCTTTTCCAAAAGCGGGGTGTTACCATCCCGAAGAGCGGCGTGACGTCAGTCACGCTGTTTTCCGTCGGTGTGAGGGTGATCTTTCCGGGGGCGTGTATCAGAACGACGGGAAAGCGCCGTGCGCCGGAATGGCTGCGCCGCTCACGGGGGGACACTCCTTTAGGGTTGCATCCGAATGCAACTGGGAGGGGCACAACAAAGAAACAAAGGCACCGCCAAGAGTCTTCTTGGCGGTGCCTTTTGCTGCCTGCTGGTTCCCACTGTCCGGAGGGTGGCAGCAGCCATATTTTCCCAAAAGAAGCTGTCCTGCGTGCTCAAAGAGCGCTGCCGTGCGCCGTGCATTGGCAGACAATAGAAAAAACTTATCGCAATAATAAAGTTAATGTATTTTACGAATCATCGGGGCCGTAGTATCATACGTTGGAGATCATAAGGAGGAAATAGAGAACGTATGAAGAAAAAAGCAGATGCAAAAACCCTTTGGAAGCTGTTTGCTTCCATGTTTGTTCTGAGTTCATGTACCTTTGGCGGCGGTTTTGTGATCGTGTCGCTGATGAAGAAAAAATTTGTGGACGAAAAACACTGGCTGGACGAGGATGAAATGCTGGATATTACCGCCATCACCCAGTCCACCCCCGGGCCGCTGCCGGTTAATGCGTCGGTGATCATCGGCTATCGCATGGGCGGCCTTGTGGGGGCGCTGACGGCGGTGCTGGGGACGATCCTGCCGCCCATGATCATCATCTCCCTCATCAGCCTGTGCTATGAGCAATTTCGCACCAATGAGGTGATCGCACTGGCCCTGCGGGTGACAAGAGCCGGAGTTGCGGCGGTGATCCTTGACGTGACGCTGAATCTGGCCGGCAACGTGCTCAAGACGAAGCGGGTGATGTATATGGGGATGATGGTGGTGTGCTTTGCAGCGGTGACGGTCTTTGACGTCAGTGCAATGCTGGTCATTCTGACCTGCCTGCTGATCGGTGTTGCGGATGCAGCGATCGCCTGCCGAAAGGAGGCTGCGGTACAATGATCTGGAAGCTGTTTTTTGCCTTTCTTCAGGTGGGACTGTTCAGTGTTGGCGGCGGCTATGCGGCCATCCCCCTGATCCAGGATCAGATCGTGCACACCTATCATCTGATGACGATGGAGGAGTTCAGCGATCTGGTGACCATTGCCGAGATGACCCCCGGCCCCATTTCCATCAATTCCTCCACGTTTGTGGGGATGCAGCTGGATGGGATCCCCGGGGTGTTGATCTGTACGCTGGGGTGCATCATCCCCTCGTTTATCATCTGTCTGACCCTGGCCCATTTTTACTATAAATATAGAAGTTTTGGCGGGCTGCAAACCGTACTGGCCGCATTGCGTCCGGCGGTCGTATCGCTGATCGGCTCTGCGGGGTTGTCGATTCTCCTCCTCGGCATTTTTCAAGACGGGATCATTGCCGTGGAGAATGTGCAGTATGTGGAGGCCGGCCTGTTTGCCGTCTGCCTGTTTCTACTGAGAAAATATCATGCAAACCCCATTGCGATTATTTTAGGGAGCGGTGTGGTAGGGACCATCCTCTATCTGGTCCTCTAACAGCTGCATGAAGACCTCCATGGCCGGCGAGATATGTTTGTTCTTGTGATAGATGAGCCGGATGGAGCGCTTGACCTGCAGACCCTCCACCGGGAGGACCGTCAGCAGCCCCTGCCTGACCTCCTCGGTGATGACCATGCGGGACAAGGCGGCAATGCTGTCGGTGTAGAGGAGCGCCTGCTTGATGGCCTCCACGCTGCTGCAGGTGTAGTTTGAAGAGAGGTTCAGCCCGGCCTTTTGCAGCTGAAGCTCCAGCTGATTGCGCCTGCTGCTGCCGTCCTCCCGGGTGACAAAGGGATATTGTTCCAAATCAGCGCAGGAGATGCGGGAGCGGCTGGACAGCGGATGGTGCGCGGACACCGCCAGAACCAGCTCGTCCTCGGTCACATCCCGTGAGAACAGGTTGGGGTTGTCGCTGTACCCTTCCACCAGAGCCAGATCCAGCTCATAGGTATCGACCAACTGCTCGATTTTACTGGTGTTGTTGATGGTGACGTCATACGAGATGGGCAGTTCGGACTGGGTGAGCTGTCGGATCAGCGGCGGCAGAAGACAGGTGCCCACACTGACCGAGGCACCGATCCGGATGTGCATGGTCTGGCGGTGAATGTTGATGTCGTCCTCCATGTGGTGGAAGAGCGCCAGAATATGCTGGGCGTGGTCCAGCATGGTTTCCCCCAAGGGGGTCAGATAGAGACGGTGATTGATCCGCTCAAACAATTTGATATGGTAATATTTTTCTAAATCGGCAATGGTTTTTGAGATGGACGGCTGGGATAGATGTAATTTTTCCGCCGCGGCGTGCATGGTTTTTTCCTGACAGACGGCGACGAAAACCTCCAAATGGTGCAATGTCATAGCATACCTCCTGCCTGCCCGGCGGAGTGGATGCAGGTGAGGCAGCGCGTCCGCAGGCATAGTCATGATTCATTTATAGCATAGACCGCCCCTTTTTTCAACGGAAGGGGCCGCCGCGGGGAAAGAACACGCCCGTGGCGGCGGATGCAGCACGAGAAAGACAGACGTTCCGGCACAAGTGTCCGGTGGAAAAGGCTTGCCCACGCAGAGAGCCTGTGGTATACTTAACAAAGTATTTTCAAAAAGAAAGGAAACGAGAATCATGCGCGTGATCGATCTTGAAAATATCAATTATGCCATGCGGAACGAGACGCAGTTTGTGCTGCGCTGTGAAGAGGTATTTCACGATAAAATCAGTTCTGCGGCGGCTTCCATTTTGGCCGATAAGGCCAACCGTCCCTTTGTGGCTCTGACCGGACCGTCTGGCAGCGGTAAGACGACCACGGCCATGCGCCTGCAGGAGTATCTGCAAAATCTGGGGGTCCATGTCTGTCTTTTGAGTATGGATAACTTTTTCCTGCCCATTGATCAGCGGCCGCCGGAGGCCACGGACTGGGAGTCTCCCTATTGCGTCAACGTGGATCTGCTGATCTCTGTGATCAGCCAGCTGTCCGAGGGTCGTGAGGTGGAGGTGCCGTGGTACGATTTCAAGGCCGGCAAGACCGGCGGCTATCGCACGATGCAGGGCAGCAAGGACGGTATTATCATTGCCGAGGGAATCCATATGCTCAACCCGCTGATCTTCGATAAGATCCGCGGCGCAGCCACCGGTGTGTATGTAGCGCCCCGGACCCGGATCATCACCGACGATGATAAGATCGTGCGGCCGGAGCAGCTGCGTGTGGCCCGCCGGATGATCCGTGACTACGCCACCCGCGGACACTCCATGCGGGAAACCATTGAGCGGGCGGAGAGTGTGGACTGCGGCGAGATCAACTATATTATGCCCCACAAGGATAATGCCAGCGTTCATATCGATACCTTCCACGATTACGAGCCCTGCCTTCTGGCGAAGTATCTGTGTCAGATGCCGCAGTTTCAGGAGGAGCTGGACGATGTGTTTCTGGAGGAGCACGGCCTGACGGATCTGATGAAGATTGTCCACGGCGTGGCGCCGCTGCACAGCCCCTACGTGCCCCTCAACTCCATTGTGCGTGAGTTTGTAGGCGGCAGCTGCTACCAGTATTAAGCAGGGGCACTGTCCCAAAGGACCGGAAACAGAGAAAGGCAGACCACGGAGAAGAGCCGTGTGTCTGCCTTTTTTGCCGCTGCGGCGGGAAAGCGGAGCGGAGGGGGACGCGGGACCGTGCGGCCCTCTTTGTGGTCATAGACGCGGCGTCTGGCGGCCCTGACGGCATCATGCCGCCGAGGAGATCTGCACTTCAGCGGGAAAGGCGGCGGCGGAAGGAAACGGCGGCGGGAAGCGTGTGGAGCGAGGAACAGAGGGCGTGAAAAAATAAAAACGTAACCTGTTCGTCATTTGACAGGCCGCAGAGCGGGGAGTATAATAGGCAAAAAACAGGGAGGTACGACTATGAAGATTATTACCATCAGCCGTGAATTCGGCAGCGGCGGCCGTGAGTTGGGAAAGCGTCTGGCCGAGGTTCTGGGGATTCCCTGCTATGACAATAAAATCATTGAGATGATTGCCAAGGAGAATGGCTTTGATGAGCAGTATGTGGCGAATGTGTCGGAGCGGAGCATCGAGGCTGCGTATCCGATGACCATTGGACACCGCTTTGCCATGCCGCCGCTGCAGATCATGGATCAGTCCATCCGCGTAGCAGCGGCGCAGCGTCAGATTATTGAGAATTTTGCCAAGCAGGGGGACTGCGTGATCGTTGGGCGCAGTGCCGATGCGATCCTGGAGGAGATGCACCCGCTGAATCTCTTTGTCTATGCGGACATGGACTCCTGCGTCAAGCGCTGTATGGAGCGGGCACCGGCGGGGGAAAACCTGAGCCGCAGCGAGATGGAGCGGATGATCCGCCAGATCGACAAGCAGCGCAGCCAGTATCACCAGATGTACAGCGACATGAAGTGGGGCGCCAAAGAGGGGTATCACCTGTGCATCAATACCTCCGGTCGGGAGATCAAGGATCTGATCCCGGCGCTGGCGGCCTATGTGCAGGCATGGTTCGGCGAATAAACAGGAAAGGACAACTGGAGACAGTTGTCCTTTTTCATATTTATTGCGATAACAGGAGGGGATTTATGTGAAAATAGCGGTGCTGTGCGACAATAATACGAGGATCGATGCCTACTATCTGGGGGAGCCGGGTGTCTCCTTTTATATGGAGGATGGCGATGCACGGATCCTGATGGACACAGGCTACAGTGATGTCTATGTGAAAAATGCAGGGAAAATGGGCATCGACCTGACGAAACTGACGGCGCTGGTGCTCTCCCATGGGCATCAGGATCATACCGGCGGCCTTGCGGATCTCCCAGATTTTTCGGGGGAGCTACCGCTCTATGCCCATCCCGAGGTCTTTGCACCCAGGCGATTTCAGGGCGAGAGCATTGGCATGCCCATGACCAAAGCGGAGGCGGAGGAGCGGTTTTCCCTTCGATTGCATCGCAAGCCGGTGCAGCTGTCGGAGCATATCACGTTTTTGGGGGAAATCCCCCGGCGAAATGATTTCGAGTCCCAGCGGCCGCTGGGGGAGCGATGGAGCCAAGAGGAGTGGGTGCCGGACTTTGTACCGGACGATACGGCACTGGTGTACCGTGGGGAAGAGGGTCTGACGGTGATCACCGGATGCAGTCACTCCGGCATCGTCAATATCATTGACTATGCGCGGGAAGTGTGCGGGGATGATCAGATCTGCGGCATTGTGGGTGGATTCCATATGCTCAGCCGCCATGCAACGCCCAAGATGCAGCGCACCGTGGCATATCTGGAAAAGCTGCATCCGGCCCATCTGTGCCCCTGCCACTGCACGGGCTTTTACGCCAGAGCGATGCTCCATGCCCGTACCCCCATCGTGGATACCTGTGCGGGGGACTGGATCGAGGTATAGATGGGAAGGCAGCCCAGCAGGGAGGAGTAAAAAACTGTAGACCGTTGGGCGGCGTTCTATAAGGACACTTTGTGGAGTCTGCCCATATAACGGATCTGTTCCAGAAGAGGGAGGCTGTGCGTCGGCACAGCCTCCCTCTTCTGCGTCGTTGATTCTTATGGTTGCTGCTGAGGTTCTTCTATAGCACGTCTTTTGAGAGGATCTGCATCCCTTCCGCCAACAAGGTGCTGATGATTCGCTCCCAACAGGTACAGTCCGGCTTGACGCACCCGGTCAGGGCGACAGTGTGGACGCCCTCTGCCTGCAGCCGTGACAATTTCTTCGCCATGTTCTCCGGATCGTACACGTCCTGGCATCCGCCGCAATCCAGCACGGCTGCCAACGCTGCTTCGGCATGGCCGGCAAACGCCCTTTCCCCTTTCTGCAAGGCGGAAAGGCAGGAGGCCATCGTGCATCGCTGCGCATGATTGCGGCAGGCAAGTACTGCGATTTTTTCCATGGCCGTCACCGTGCGGTTACCTGGAACCATGTGTCCTGATTGATGACCCCCGTGGAGGGCCAGTTCTCCCATCCGGAAAAGCGGTCCGTCCGGTAGGGGAAGTATGCCTGTTCCCAGGCCAGAGCGATCAAGGGGAATTTTTCCGCATTGATTGCCTGGATCTTCGCAGCGGCAGTGCCGTATTCCTCTGTATTTTTGGCGTTCTGCAGGGCTTGGTATGCTGCCACATAATCGGGGTCATCGAAAGTCCCGGACTGGTAGTAGGGTTCCGGCAGGACGTAAAATGCGGAAGTCCGGTAGTCTGCCACGCCAGGGGTCGTATACCCTACATATAATTGGTAGTTCTTATCCGTTTGAGTCCGTTGATTAAAGATGTCCTTGTTGCGCATGGCGTCCTCATCCATTGCGCATCGGACGCCCGCATCTGCCAGATTCTTCATGATGACCTCTGCGAGGCGGCTCATCATCTCGTTTTTTCCGCTCTGCGGAAGAATGGATACGGTCATAGACTGCCCGTTTTGATCCTCACGGATCCCATCACCGTCCACATCCAAATATCCGGCCTTATCTAAGATCTGTCCGGCCTCCGCCAAGTCCCGTGTGTTGACAGGGTAGCTATCCACATAGCCCTTGTTACCCTGAGGGATCATACCTCTATGGGCGGGCACGGCCTCAGTACCGCCGATCGTCGTAGCCAGCAGGTTGTAGTCTAAGGCGTAGTAGACCGCCTTGCGGAAATTCTGTTCATTGGTGGGATAGGCGTTGAAACCGAAAGTCAACTGATAATTGCCGCTGTAATCACTGCCACCGGTCTCCACATTCTCTGCGCCGTCCAGTGTGCCGATCAGGGTGGAGGCAATGGGGGAGGCGTAGGTGTACATGGCGTCGATCTCGCCGTTTTTGATGGCCATGACCAGATTTTCCGGGCTGGAATAACTGTGCAGCTCCACCTTTTGAATAGTTTGCTTGCCCCAATAATAGTCCTCAAACGCCTCGTAGTAAGAAACCTGGGCCGCTTCATCATAGGAGACAAAGCGGTACGGTCCGGCGCCGATATGTGCGTCCGCACCGGCATATTTGGCGTAGTCGCCCTCCACCTTCTCCCAGACGTGGCGGGGTGCGATAAAGCACTGGCCGGCACCATAGGACAGCCAGGCATAGGCGGAAGGGGTGTCCAGTTGGCAGGTGATGGTCCCCTCAGCGGAGTCCGTGACCGTCACGTTGTATCCCCGGCCCTTCCACTTGTCCATCCAGGAGTCGATGGAAAACAGCACATCTTCCAGCGTGATGGTTGTGCCGTCGTGGAACTTCGCATTTGTGGGGAAGGTGAAAACCACGGTGTCGTTGGCGTCATTGATCTTGAACGTCTCAAAAAAACCGGGCGTGAGTTCCCCGTTTTCATCCATTCCAACCAGGGGCTGCTGGCCGAATCGCTCCAGATTCAGTTTACCATAGGCGCCGCCCTGATCGAAGAGGTTGAAAGAAGTGTGTGCGATGGTGCAGCCGATGCGCAGTACGCTGTCCGCCGCCGTTTCCTGCTGGGAGGGGTCCGAGCCGCCGGATGTATGGGGGCTGGGATTCCCGCCGCAGGCGGTCAACTGGAGCAGCAGGACCATGCTCAACAGGAATACTGTGATGCGTTTCATGATAGAACTTCCTTTCTCCGTATTTTCTTTTGTAATGATTGATGACAGATCTCTGCGGGAAATGGTTCTTCCTGCAGTTGTCCACCGTCCAAATAGTAAATGCGCCGGCACAGATGCTCCGCCAAACACCGGTTATGTGTGATGTAAAGATAGGATACCTGCCGCTGTCGCTGCAAAGCCTCCAGCATACGCAGGACCTGCGCTTGGCTGATGGTATCCAACATGGAGGTCGGCTCGTCCAGCACGATCAGTTTGGGATCCAGCAGCATTATCCGGGCGATCATGGCCCGCTGCAATTCTCCACCGGAGAGTTGGCTGGGATACCGATCCAAGTGTTCCCGATACAATCCGAAATCCGATAGATAGTCCTGCAGCTCTTGCCGACTCATCTTCAAGCCATAGTGCCGGCAGACCTCCTGAAAGCCCTGCTCCAATCGGTATTTGGGGTTAAAGGAGACCTCCGGATGCTGAAAAAGGATTTGGATCTCCTTCCTGAGATGGCCGTGCAGGGGGTAATGAAGCTCCTCATCCCGATACCGGATCGTCCCGCTGTCGGCACGGATCAAACCGGCAACGAGCTGTCCGATCGTGCTCTTGCCGCTGCCGCTGGGGCCTAAAATTCCGATAGTCTCCCCCGTCCCGACGGTGAAGGAGACATCTGTAAGAACCTCCACCCGGCGCATACTGGTGTGGTAGGTCTTTTTAAGGGAGATAACGTCAAGGAGTGTCATAGATGCATTTCACCATCCTCTCTCCGTTCCAGTGTTCTTGGGGCTGTGTCTGACACTGTGAGGTTCTGCGGGGGCAGCGGTTATAGAATCGGCAGGCGTCGGTGTACTCCTCATGACCGGGGCTGAAACCGGGAATGGCATGGAGACCCCGCTCGGGGACGGCGTCCAGCAGCGCCTTGGAATAGGGGTGGCGCGGAGCTCGGAAGAACCGCTCCGCCGTCTCGCATTCAATCATCTGCCCGGCATAGATGATGGCCACCCGGTTTGATACCTGTTGGGCAAAGGTAAGATCGTGCGTAACGCAGAGGAGCGAACAGTCCTGCAGACGGTTAAAACAGTCAGCCACCAAACCGACTCGGTCGGCGTCCAACCCTTTGGTGGGTTCATCGGCCACCAGATAAGGAGCTTCCGCTGCGATTCCCAGTGCCAGTAGGGATCTCTGCCGCATACCGCCGGAGAGCGTGTGCGGATAGGAACGGACCAGCTGTTCTTCATCACCCAGATGGAACTGACGCAGGAGCTGGACGCTCCGTTGGTCGGCCCCGCGGCGGGGGAGGCGGTGGTGCGCTACCAGACTTTCGCTGATCTGAAAACCAAGCCTCAAAAGGGGATTCAGGCTGTTGCCGCTCCCTTGGGGGACATAAGAAAGTTTTACCCCCCGAATCTTCGTTAGCTCTTTCTGGCTTTTTTGCAGCAAATCCTCTCCGTCCAGCAGGATGCGTCCGGACACACAGGCATTTTCCGGCAGAAGGCATAGCACTGCCTGCATCAGGACACTTTTCCCGCTGCCGCTCTCTCCGACCACGCAGAGTTTTTCGCCATCGTGCAGTGTGAGATTGACCCCCTCCAACGCTGTAATAGTGCCCTGCGACAGTTGAAATCGGACCGTCAGATTTTGAATTTCCAGCATACGATTTCCCCTTTCCGTCGTTACATGGCCAGTAAGTTCTGTCCGTGGTTCCGGTGGTCATCCCAAGAGCCGATCAGCATAAACGCCACCACGCATACACAAATGCACACAATAGGGGGGTAGTACCACCACCAACAGTTGTTGACGACGCCGTTTCGGAAAAAGGCATTGTTGAGAATGGCGCCCCAACTCTTCTGCCCCAGTGCGCCCAGCCCCAGAAAACTGAGGCTGGCCTCGCTGAGCATGGCAGAGGCTACGGACAGCGCCCCGCGGGTCAGGATGATACCGGAGATGTTTGGCAGAATATGTACCAACATGATATACCCGTGCCCCATCCCCAGCGTCCGCTCCAACTGAACAAAAGGCTGTTGGCGCAATTGCATCACTTGAGCACGGATCAAGCGGGCCGTCCCGGCCCATGCAGTGACACAAAGAGCGATGATGATATTCCATAACCCGGCCTGAAGGTAGGCAACCAATACGACGGTCAGTGGAAGGCTGGGCACTACGATAGCGATATGAGTCACAGCCATGAGGATACGGTCCGTAATGCCGCCAAAATATCCGGCCAGTATGCCGACCGCCGTCCCGATCATGGTCGTGATGAGTGCGGCGCAGAAGCCGATCAACAGGGACACTCTGGTGCCATAGATCAATTCACTAAGGATATCCTGTCCAATATCGTTCGTCCCCAGCAGGTGTTCCGAACTCGGCGGCAGATACGGGATGCCCATGGCCCAAGGGTCATAGGGGGCCAGAATCGGGGCAAGGACTGCCACCAGAAGAATGAGCAGCAACAGAACCATTCCTGCAACCGCGGCGGCGCGGCCGTGTAACAGAGTACGATGTTTCACCGAGACGGTACCTCCCTTCTCAGACGAGGATCAATGACAGTATAGAGGATGTCCGCCAAAAGATTCGCCAGGATCGTGCAGACGGCAATCACCAAGAAGGCGGTCTGCAAAACAGGGAAATCCCGGTTGTTGACGGCGTCATAAATCAGACTGCCCATCCCGCTCCAGTTGTAGATGACCTCCATGGTCATCGTCCCGGCCACCGCAGCCCCAAACTGGAGACAGACGGCGGTAACATACGGAAGAAGCGCATTGGGCAGGACATGGCGGAAGAGCACGGCCCTCTGGGAGAGCCCCTTGGAAAATGCGGTCGTGATGTAAGGCTCTTCCCGGATCTCCCGTACGCTGGAGCGCAGGATCAAATAGTCGTAGGAGACACGGTAGAGGACCAGAACGATCAAGGGAAGCGTCATGTGCCAGAGCATATCCCATACATAGGCCGATCCGCTTTTTCCGCCGGAGACCATTCCGCCCAGAGGCAGCCAGCCCAGACGGTACGCAAAAGTAGACAGCAGAATGATCGATAAGCAGTAGGTCGGTATGGTGTGGAGAATGGTCAGGAAAGGCGTGCCCAGACGTTCCCCCCACCGTCCGGAGAACCATCCTGCCGGGAGCCCCAGCAGAATCCCCAGCAGCGCAGCCAGAAGGACCGCCGGCAGGACAAGGCACAGCGTCCAGGAGGCCCGGAATAAAATCAGCTCTAGGACCGGACGCCCGTAGTGGGAACTGGTTCCAAAGTCCAAGTGCAAAATATCCCGCCAGTAAAGCCCAAACTGGTGGAGAATGGACCCGTCCAGGTCATGTGCCTGGCGCAGCTGCTCCAGATACTCCGGGTTGTTGTAATAGAAATCGTAGTAATCCTCTTCCCCCAGAATATAGAGCATCGGGTCACCCGGCATGACCCGGATCAGGACAAAGTTAAACAGCAGGATCAGGAAAATTGTAGCCAGATAGCCAATGGTTTGCTTTAACAGATAGCGGCTGCGGCGCATATTTCAATCCCTCCAAAGCGAAAAAAACCTGCCGCTCCCGAAGGAACGGCAGGTTTCAAAACATTTTACAATCGCAGATCGCACATTGCAACATAAGAAAACTTCCCGGTTTCGGCAGGAGCGTCTATTTGCCTGGCGCGTATCTGACTTACCCCGACATAGCGGGTTTCACAGTGACCGACTCGCTGGGACTTTCACCCAATTCCGCGGCTGTCCATAGGGCATGGACCCAAGCAATATACTTATGGTGACACTATAGCAGAAATCATTTTCCGTGTCAAGAATCTTAAGCGATCCAATATCGTCTCTCCTTGACGCCGATTCTTTCATAACCCAGTTGGTATAGTGTAAGATAGATATGATTTTGCCTGCTGTTGCCGTACCGTGCCTCTGAGGGATAGGGAGTGTTGCGCGGGAAACATCAGGGAAGTTGCCTGTCCGGTCTGCTGCCGAATTTCTCCTGAGAAATTGTGGTGGCGAGAGCTTGTCTGAAGCAATATCAAACAGCTTTGTATGCATCCAGTTGTAGCTGCAACTGTCCGGCCAGTGTTTCAGCTTCTTCCGTTAGACTGCCATCCTCTGTCAGTATCGGGGTGTCAAGTACCGATTTAACAGACAATGCCGTTGAAACGGCCATTGCAATAATCTTTTTGCTTTCTGACGAATATACAGAATAGTCAGTACCCTCGTCTGCCACTACTGATTCCATACGGTGACTCAGTGGTAGGAAATAAGCATCCAACCTTGCAAGAAGATTATGAAACATATATGTTCTTCTCCGGATTGCCACGCACTGCATGGCTCCGGTTTCCAGTTGCTCACAGATTACATCTGTTTCGGCAGCGTTCGCTTTGGCCTTTTCCAGACCTTTTCCGGCTTTTGCTCCGGTTAGAAGGCCCATAACCAGCAGCGCAGGGCCGGCTACCAAGCCACCAAGTACTGCCATACCGCCAGCCATACCCAGACCACCGGTTGCCAGAGATCCTCCTCCGAAAAAGGCCAATGTCGCATTAGATGCCGCAGCTCCGCTTAAAGCGCTGATTGCAGTGCCTGTGGATGCTGTAGCAAAAGTTGTTGCGGCACTATATGCACCGAAAGCCGCCAGAGCACTGCCGGTCACACCTGCGATGGATCCTGCTGCAAGCGAACTCACGAAGTGTCCCAGTTCTCCGATTTCCTCGAAGGATGTTTTGTCTACATGAAATTTGCTGAGTTCCATCAAACCTGCAGATTCCGAAAAATCAACATTTTTGATTCGTGTGAAGGTATCCAGAAAAGACTTCATGCTATTGGACAGAACGAATAGCTTTTCCTGTCCGAGACTTTCCAGAGAGTCCCCACACTGATGACGAAGTTCTTCCAGACGCTTTGCTGCAGAGGCGGCACGCTCTTCTGAATTGGCATTGATGTTCTTTGCACGGTTGTGGTCAACACCGGCTTTTACAGTGGAGCCAACGCCCGCCGCTCCAGTGATTGCTGCAATGCCAATAAAAATAATCGGTAACGGCATTATTACACCTCCTGATTCTCGGTATCTTCGTTCGGGACGACTTTGGTTTCTTGATTATCCTTTCCTGAAGCAACTTTTTTATTGCCGAAAAGCTTTTTTGCCTGTCGGCCGAAATTAGCAGCTGCAGTTCGGGTAAAATCAGCAGTCCTATGTCCCAGATCTACTGTGCCTTTTGCGATATTATCTTCCAGTCGTTTTACTTCGGTATAGACCTTATTTTCTGGGAGAGCGGCTTTTACCACCGGCGTGTACAGTTCATCAGCAATCAGCTGCTGTGCACATTGTATGATAGATTGTTGCCTGCGTTCCAACTCGTCGACGATAGGCCGAATTTCGGTGTAGGGACGGCTGCTTTTCTGTATCCAGTCTAACTCTGCCAAAACTGCAGCATTGGTTTTCATGATTTGTTCCATTTCGAGAAAGGTGGATTTTTCTATTCCTGTCACCCGGACAATATGCTTGATCACTTTTCGTTCAGCCACAGAATACTCGGTGTTGCTGAATGCAATTACCAGCATGTTCCACACGAGAAACCTTGCGGTTATGCCATTTTCAGCTGAATCTGACTGATGCGCAAGCTCCTTATCGATCCCTTCCAAGATCAATTCATAGGAATCTTCTTCGTCAATTCCTGATGCAAGCTGTGCCTCGCAGGCAGTAATGGCCTCCGCCTTGTATGTATCAAATTGATCAGCATCAAATTCACGCCCGATTGAATCAAAGCAATCCAATTCATCTGCAGTTACCGCACCATCTGCGGACATAAGGTAATAAAATGTTTTTATTGCAGATGATTTACTGAACATTACCATGTCTTCCTCCTTATAGTTTAATCGTCAGTTCGGTGTTCATTAGATCGTCGAATTCTGTCTGTGTAGAGAAGCTGTGCTGATTGCCTAGCTTTTTCTGAATTGCTGCATTTCCGCTCAGAAACAGATCGGTATTTCCGGTAGCCCATGCCCAATCCATATCTGAAAGTCCTTTGGAAAAGACTTCCAGTTGTTCCTGCATGTATTGTTCAACCGTTTCCTCCATATACTGTCGGTTTTCCTGAATCGTTTGAATCTGTATACGGCATTCCGATTCAATACGAAGTCGGTCTTCATAAGCAATCTTCAGTTCTTTGGATGCCTGTGCAAGCTCATCATATACACCAATCGCTGCAGATACAAAGCCAACTGGCGTACCGATTTTGCCAATTGCACCTGCAGCCACAGCTGCCTTCTTCACGATGCCAATACTTTCAACTGCGGTTGGATCAGTTGCAATCAGCTTTGCCTTTTGATGCTCGGCCAGTAACTCAAACCGATCGTACAGGTGGCTTAATGCACTGCAGGTCTCTGAAGACCCGGCCACTGTCAATCTGATCATACCTATATAATTGACTTTTTGGATAAAATCTGTTACAGTTGCCGCTTTATTACCCTTGTTGCTGACATAGGCCTGTATACCGGCTGTCGTTATTTCTATAATAGAAAAAGTTGAGGCTGCCAATGTGCGCATATGCTGTAAAGCAGGACTTCTCCATGGCAGAAATGTGCTGAAATCCAAAAAATTCAGATCTTGAACATCATTAATCGGCTGCATTTTTAACCGGCGAACCAGCCGTGATACAGAATAGAATGCACAGACAAGCGTTTCGTTGATCAGTACCGGAATATATTGTCTCGAGGTGATTGACTCATGGGCGAGTCCAAGTTCTGTCCGAAGATTAAACTTAGGGCCACTCTTGATCAGTTTCCCGTTTTCATCATGTTCGCCTGTCAGCGTCCCATTAAACAGCTTGGAACAGGTTTGCGAAAACTTATAGTGACCTTTTTCATCTTTACCGGCCAAAGCCCGGACACCCGGAATCGAAGATAACTCTTTGAAGAAAGCCATCAGCGGACCGGGAAGTCCGGTTCCTTCCTTATTCATTCTTACACTGGAACTTGAACCTGCCATATCACTGACCATGTGAAGTGCCCATACAACAGAACCTTGATAAAGGCCGGTGACCAGATCCGGTTTTGTCCAACCGGGAATATCCGTGATCCAAAATTTTCCGTTTACATCGGCTCCGTAACCTTTTCCGCTGAACTGAGAAATGATGGAGAACAACAATCCAGTTGGCGTTGGATGGTGAGAAAAATCCCGCAGATGATGCTGAAGTCCACCACCAAAATTATTTGTAAGCTTGTCCGCAGCAATTGGCGCATCATTTTCAAGCGCTGTGATTGCGCCAGCTAAATCCTGCTTTTTATATCCACGCTTGTGGGCCACATTTAATACAAACTGATTGATTCTTTCGGTCCCCCAGCTATGTGCATTCTCTAAAGAAAAATCTTCCGTCCAGAGAATGTCCATTGCTGCCGTCAGGGTGCCGCTTGCTGCTGAAATCAAGTAATCCCATTTGTCTGCCTGTAGCCTACCGCCAGGTATCCTATGCTGAACGATATATGGTTCTCTGAAAGGCTGCCCTGTGTAGAGAGGTTTCTTATGTACCGACTCCAAAACAAGTTTGTTGCGAAATGCTTCTTTTCGAATTTCCGCATCCAGTATAACTAGGATCATGTTTTCCGGTGTTTTACCGATTACCGCCGTTGCAGCTTCCATGGTTGTTGTTTGGCTTCCATCCGGAAGGGATTTCAGATATTCTATCAGTTTGCAAATAAGTTCCGTATCCATAAAGCGCTCATCTCCTGAAAAGTATTTGACACTCATTCAACAAAAGAAGCTCTAGTGCTTATATACCATTATATCACATACAGTGAGCCATAAACCTACATTATTTATATGATTTAGCTTTTTGCTTTAAATACTTTTCTTTTTCAGGCGCAGGAAAAGCTGTTTCTCTTCGCCCTGCAGCTATTTTGTCCGATGCTGCGCTGAGATTCTGCAAGGGACTGCGGATTGAAAGGACTCAGATAAAACTGTTCAAGGCAGTCATCCACGTTTTTTCCCCCGTGGTACGGCGCTGGTTGTTCTTCAAGCGCTGATTGAAGTCGCAGAGGGTATGGACATGCCACTTCGTTTTCTTGCTGATGGCACGGAATCTTTCACTGCAAAAGAAGTCGATCAGGAACACCTTGGGGATGTAATTGGTGCGCTTTCGGCAGAAATGCGGAACACAATTTTCGGCGCACCAAGTATTCACTGTTTCTCGGCAGTACCCCGTGAGGGCTGCGATCTCATTTGCAGACAGCACATCCGGACAGCTTATCAGCAGTGCAGTGTAATAGCTGTGGAGCTTTTTCAGCGTCCCTTCGGAAAGGCTTTTGGGCATTCCGGTGCTTTTCTTTGCCCCATACCATCCGGCGGTAGCGGCATAAGCTTCGGGGTGGTCATCTCGCTGCCGGAGGTATTCCTGCACATCCTCTTTTCGGATAGCATAGCACCGTGTCTTTTTCCCGGTATATTGGCAAGGCACAGTTCCGCTTTGCAGCAGGTAGCGTGCTGTGGATTTGCTGATCCGGCAGAGCCGATAGAACCGGTCTTTATTGATGACATCTGGAATCTGATCCCAGTCGATCCATTCATACATTTGCGAACACCTCAAGGTAAATATTTCGGTTGCAAGTGCTGTCCTTTTCGCAGGAAAATGTCTCTCCGTTTTTCTCTCCTAGCCACAAAAACGCTCCAAAACGGCCTCAAAATCGCTCCAAAACGGCCTCAAAATCGCTGACAGACTTTACAGGTTTGACGCCGGAAAGGATATGGAAACGATCACTACTACAAAAAAACGAAGCGAGAGAGTATATTGCGAATGGAATATCCATCCCATTCTTTCTTTGGCTCACGGAGGAGCAAATGAAAAGGCAAATTTGCTGTGCACCAGTATTTGCACCAACGAAGAAGCTGTACCTATTGGATTGATGATAATCTCTATCAGGTTCAAAGAAAAGAAGGCACAGCACAACACGAGATCGTTAAGCACCAGTAACTGAAAAGCCCCTACCGTAATCGAGAACTATCCCGACTGCGACAGGGGCAATGCTTTGATTTATTGGCATGCAGAATCATTGTTTTATTTGCTTAAAGGGCGCGGTATCTGTGCAAACGGTATCTGCTGTCATTTTGGCATTAACGGAGGTCATCCCCACTTTTTTGTCCCCGTGGCACGGCGCTGGTTGTCCTTCAAGCGCTGATTGAGGTCACGGAGGGGATAGATCTGCCCTTTTGTTTTCTTGCCGATGTTGCGGAACCTTATCAAGAATCGCCTCGCCGCTGTTTCATTTGTCCCGTATCGGCCGTGCCTTTGGAGGTCCGGTTCGTTTCCCGATGAGCTGGCCCCTTCGGTCCGCAGTTTTTGCTTATGGCAGGAGATGGTGCATGGTAAAGGCGTTGGCAATGCCCAACAGAATTCCGACACAGACCTGTGAGGGGGTGTGCCCCACAAACTCCTTCAGCGTAACGGAGAAGAGATCCTGCTTGGCCAGATCCTCAAAGTGTTTGATGATCTCGTTGAGTACCACGGCCTGCTTGCCGGTCTCCAGTCGTACGCCCATGGCATCGTGGCAGACGATGATGGCCATAACAGCAGCCACGGCGAATTCAACGGAACCGCAGCCGCAGCGCAGGGCGGTAAATACGGCCAAGGAAGAGACGGTGGCGGAGTGGCCGCTGGGCATACCGCCATCACCGAAGAGCCGCTCCAAGCTGAACTGCTTGGTAATGAAGGCATTGATGATGACCTTCAACACCTGAGCGATGGCCCAGGAGGAGACAGCGGTGATCAAAAACGGGTTGTGGATCAGTTCATTCAGCCAAGTCATCATTGCGAGGTCCCTTCTCCGCGGGAGCGGTGGTATCAAATAGAGCGGTTGACAAATACCGCAGCTTCGTGCAAACTAAAGAAAAAAGGAGTGTGATGCTGATGTATCGGAAAGATCGCTGGCGCGACGCCGATTTTGCGTGGAACGTGCTGGAGCAGGCCCCGTATGCGGTACTGGCCCTCAGCGACAAGGAGGGGAAGCCCTATGGCATCCCGGTGAGTCCGGCGGTAGATCGGGCGTACGGTGTGATCTATCTACACTGTGCCAAGGTGGGGAAGAAGCTGGAGCTGCTGCGGGCCAATCCCAACATCTGCCTGAGCGCGGTGTCCCGATCCCGCTCGATCCCGAGAGAGTTTGAGATGAGCTACGACTCGGCCGTTGTTACCGGCACCATCGAGGAGGTGACGGAGGAGGGCGAGAAGGTGAAAGCGCTGCTGCTTCTGGGGACGCACTATGACCCCACCGGCATGGACCGGTTTGAAGAGGTGGTTAAGAAATATCTGTCCGCTACCTGTATTTTACGCATCACGCCAGTCGAAATTACGGGCAAGCAGGCGGAGGAACCCGGCTGCTGAGCCTTATTTCGGCTGTTTTTCCGCCTCCAGAACGGCCTTCGTATCGGCGTCGGCAAGGCGGATCAGCTTTTCCGCCATCAGGCTGTTGAACCCGGCGGTCAGCGCATATTCGATAATCAGTCCTGTGGCTGCCGTGTCCGGTGAAGAGGACGGCGTCCGGAGCTTTTCCGCTGCACTTTGTACCTGCTGTGTAAACGTCAGGGCCATGCAGCGGAAATTTTTTGCATATTCGGCATAGGCCGCCCGTACCTGTTCTTCCGACATCTCGGAGGGGAGCAGCCGCTGGATGTCGCTGATGCTCATGGAGAGCTTCAGCGTGAGGATCATCATGATATAGGCGATGTGCACCCGACCGTACTTTCGTTTTACCGGGGCGGGCATCACCTTCAGGCGCACATAATTGTTGATTGCAGAGGCGGTCACGAAGCTGTCTTTCCCGTCAGGGGACGTGGGAAGGAAGCTGAGATACTGCTGGACCAGCACAATCACCTGATCCATATAGAGTCCAAAGGTGGGAATGGTGTCCCAGTCCGGCAGCTGATAGTTTTGGATGTAGTCATCCCACCGCTGCAGCTTATGAATCAGAAGTTCCCGATCGTATGCCATGTTGCACCTCCTATACTGATAGCGTTGATTATAGCAGAAAGTGGGTAGTAATGCAACAAAACGACAAAAAAACTACTTGACCGGCTATAAGTAATATGCTATATTAGATACAACGATACGGAGTGTGGAGGTTGCTGTATGGAAACTCAAGTATATGCGTATGGAGATTCTCTGTTGAAGGCCACAATGCCGGATGAAAATTTCCGTTATCATTTCCACATCAATGAAATCATCGATAAATATGTTCCGGCGGGATGTAAGCTCATCAACCGTGCGAAAATGGGCGCCACGATCCGCAAGGGAAAGGCGCTGATCGAGCACGATCTGGAGCGCGGCATGGATGCCAAGTATGCTCTGGTGGATTTTGGCGGCAATGACTGCGACTTTGACTGGGCAGAGGTGGCGGCCAATCCGGAGGGGGAGCACCACTGCCACACGGAGATGCCGGAATTTTTGCAGACACTGAAGGAGACGACGTCGGCCCTGTCAGAGCAGGGAGTACAGCCGGTCTTGATGACGCTGCCGCCCATTGACGGCCAGCGGTATCTCGATTTCTTCTGCCGTAATGGCGTTGACAAAGAGCGGGTATTGCAGTGGCTGGGGGATGCTCAGGCGATCGATCGCTATCAGGCGTGGTACTCGGATGCGGTGGCTCAATTTGCCGCCGAGGAGAAGCTGCCGCTGATCCCGGTGCGGGAGGCCTTTTTGCAGGAGCGGGACTTCTCTGGCATGATCGCCTCGGACGGGATCCACCTGACCATGTCCGGCTACGATCGGCTGTACAGCACGATCTCTCATTGGATGCAGGAGCATCTGAGCGTTGAAAACTGAAGAGACGGGCAGGAGCAGGCATATCCTGCCCGTTTTTTGATGATCCATACCACAGGAAAGAAAAAAGCTGCCGCAGACATAGTCTGCGGCAGCTATGGCTTTCGAGGGGGGCGTTACTGAAGCGTGGCCACCCACTGGCTGTATTTTTCAATGTTTGCGTCACGGCTGGCGGCATCCGTGCCCATGGTCAGAATATAGATCTTGATCTTGGGCTCCGTGCCGGAGGGACGGGCCAGAATTACGGTCCCATCTGCCAGCTCAAAGCGCAGCACGTTGGAGCCGGAGAGCTCCATAGCGGACGTCTCGCCGCTGCGGCAGTCGATGACGGTGCCGTCGGCATAGTCCTTACGGACCACCACGTCCACCCCGCTGATCTGCGTGGGCGGCTCTTCACGCAGCTTCTTCATCAGCTGTGCCATTTTCTCCAGACCGTCCAGTCCGGGCATCACCAGATTGTGGGTCTTTTCCCCGTACCAGCCGTATTTCTTGTAGAGTTCCTGGAGGGCGTCGTAGAGGGTCATCCCCTGTGCGGCATACCAGGCCGCCATCTCGGTGATGAGCAGGGAGGCAGTGACGGCGTCCTTGTCCCGGACGTAGTCACCCAGCATATAGCCGTAGGACTCCTCGTAGGCGAAAATGACTTTCCCTTCACCCTTGGCCTCCAGCGCATTCTTCTTCTCGGCCATGAACTTAAAGCCGGTAAAAGTGTCGTAGCAGGTCACACCGTTGGCCTCGGCCACCTTACGGGCCATCTCGGTGGTGACGATGGTCTTGAGGAGCACGGGGTTGGCGGGCAGCTTGCCGGCGCGCTTCATAGCGCCGATCAGGTAGTCGGCCAGCAGTACGCCGGTCTGGTTGCCGGTGACGGGGATGAACTCGCCGTCGGCGCTGCGGACCATAATGCCCACACGGTCGCTGTCGGGGTCGGTCCCCAGCAGGAAGTCGGCGCCGACCTTGTTGGCAAGATCAATGGCCAGATAGAAGCCCTCCGGATTTTCCGGGTTGGGGGAGACCACCGTGGGGAAGCTGCCGTCCAGCACCATCTGCTCGGGAACGCAGTGCAGGTGCTTGACACCCAGCGCGCGCAGCGCCTCCGGTACCAGCTTGTGTCCGCAGCCGTGGAAGGGGGTGTAGACCACGGAGAAGGTGTCGGCCACCTTGGCCATGGACTCGGTGTCGTTGATCATCGCCAGAACATTGGCCATGAAACGGCGGTCCGTCTCCTCGCCCAAGATCTCAATGAGGCCCTGGGCCACGGCATCGTCATAGTTCATGGTCTTGATGTCCTTGAAAATATCGATTTTCTCCAGACGCTGGGCGATGGCTGCGGCGTGCTGCGGAGGCAGCTGTGCGCCGTCGGCCCAGTAGACCTTATATCCGTTGTACTCCTTGGGGTTGTGGCTGGCGGTCACATTGATACCGGCCTGGCAGCCGTATTCACGGACGGCGAAGCTCAATTCAGGCGTGGGGCGCAGGCTCTCAAAGAGGCGGACGTGGATGCCGTTGGCAGCGCAGACCTCGGCGGCTGCACGGGCAAAGACGTCGCTGTTGTGGCGGCAGTCCATGCAGATGGCCACGCCTTTTTTCTTGGCCTCTTCGCCCTCGGCGCAGATGACCTCGGCAAAGCCCTGCGTAGCCCAGCGGATCACATAAATGTTCATCTGGTGCAGGCCCATCTTCATGGTGCCGCGCAGTCCGGCCGTGCCGAACTCCAGAGGACCGTAGAAACGGCTCTCGATTTCCTTTTCGTCGCCGGCGATGCTTGTCAGCTCGGCCAGCTCCTCCGGGGTCAATACGCCGCTATGCAGCCATTTTTCGTATTCCTGATGGTAAGACATATAGGTGTGCTCCTTTCCGATTATTCTTCCGAATCGTCCATAGGGTCAGCGGCCAAAATGGCCTGAGCCTCCTCCAAAAGGGAGGCGGGAACATAGAGACTGACGCCGTAGCCGGAAAAGCCGTTGATCACCTTTCCGGCGCCGCCGTCCAGATCATAGTACTTAAAGCAGGGGATGCTGTAGGCACCCAGCAGGGAGATGATCATATCTGCATCGGCCGCGGAGTCGAATGTCTGGCGCAGCAGTACGGCTTTTTCCTCCTGTCCTTGTGCGTCCAGCGGCCAAGCCGGAGTAGCGGAACCGTGTGCCCAGATACGTTTGTCCATAGAAAGCCCTCCTATTTATGGTATTTGGTACCGGCCTGGATCTGGTAGGCGCGGTAGATTTGCTCAAGAAGCATGATGCGGGCCATGTGGTGGGGGAAGGTCATGGGTGACATGGACAGCCGCCAGTCGGCCTGCGCCTTCAGCTGGGCGTCCAAGCCCACGCTGCCGCCGATGAGGAAGGTGACCTGCGTTTTGCCGGAGACGGCAAAGTCCTGCAGCTTCTGGGCCAGTGCTTCGCTGGGGCAAGTCTTGCCCTCGATGCACATGGCCACCACGGCGCCGCCGCGGGGAAGTTTTTCCCGAATGGCGCTGCCCTCGGTCTCCAAGGCCTTTTGGATCTCGGCCGGAGAAGGATTCTCCGGCAGTCGGTATTCCGGCAGTTCAATCACGTCCAGCTTACAAAAGCGCTGCAAGCGCTTGCAGTATTCCGCAGCGGCCTGGATATAGAATTTTTCCTTCAGCTTTCCCACACAGAGAACCGTTACTTTCTGCATACGCACCCCTCCGTCTGATAGGCCTCGCTCAACTCGCTGCGCGGAGCCACGGTAACACGCACATGGGACAGGTTCTCCGCCGCCATGTGCCGCTGCACCGTCTCCAGTGCCCGGGCCGGTGTGTTGTTCTCCCGGCTCAGATGGGCCAGAACGATCTGCCGGGTCCCGCAGTGGGCCATCTGTGCGGCGAAGTGAGCGGCATCTTCGTTGGAAAGATGCCCTTGTTCACCTAAGATCCGCTGTTTCAGGGGATAGGGGTAGGGCCCGGAGCGCAGCCATTCCGGATCGTGATTGCTCTCCAGAACCAGCAGCTCCACTCCCTCCAGTACCTCGGCGGCCCGCTGTGTCACATAGCCGGTATCCGTGAGGATGCCGATGCTGCCCGCTGCGCCGTCGATGCGGTAGTCCACGCTGCCGGGGGCGTCGTGGGAGGTGGGAAAGACCGTTACACGGCACTCGCCCAGTGCAAAAACGGCACTGCGCTCCACCGTACGCAGCAGCGGCGCAAGGCCGGCGACCCGCTGGCAGAGAGAGCGGGCGGTGTCGAAGCTGGCGTAGATGGGGACGGTGTGGTGCTTGACCAGTGTCTTGAGGGCCGCCACATGATCCGAGTGAGAATGGGTCAGCAGGATGCCGCTGAGCTGATCGACGGTCAGCCCCAGCTGTGCCAGTGCGGTTTTGATCCGCCGCAGAGAGATGCCGGCATCCACCAGAAGGCGGGTCGTGCCGCAGCTCACCAGAAGACAGTTCCCCTCGGAGCCACTGGCCAGTGTATGTAGGGTCATCAATGGGTATACCTCGTTTCAAAGATAGAGAAAGCAGCGTTCGCCGGAGGGTGGGTCGGGCGAACGCTGTTGTAGGTGAAAAAATTTTATCCGATGTGGCCGGCGCACATTTCCTCATCCGGCACGTCGATCACCTGAATGTCGGCACCGACAGAGCGCAATTTGCCCACCAGATCCTCGTAGCCGCGCTCGATATACTGCACTTGGCTGATCTCTGTTGTCCCTTCGGCGGCCAGTGCTGCGACCACCAGAGCCGCACCTGCACGCAGATCACAGGCCTGAATGGGAGCGCCCACCAGACGATCCGCGCCCTCGATGACGGCCACGCGGCCGTCTACTTGGATCTTGGCCCCCAGCCGCTTGAGCTCGTCCACATAGCGGAAGCGATTGCTCCACACGGCCTCGGTCACAAGGCTGGTGCCCTGCGCCAACGTCATGACAGCTGCGATCTGGGGCTGCATATCGGTGGGGAAGCCGGGGTAGGGCTGGGTCTTGACATTGGCCCGCTGCAGCGGTTCGCTGCGGCGTACCAGCAGGGTGTCGTCCATCTCCTCGATATAGACGCCCATCTCCATAAGCTTGGCGGAGATGCAGTCCATATGCTTAGGGATAATGTTCTTGATAAGCAGCTGTCCGCCGGTGGCGGCCACAGCGGCCATGTAGGTGCCGGCCTCGATCTGGTCGGGGATAATGCCATAGGTGCCGCCGGCCAGCTTCTCCACGCCGCGGATGCGGATGGAATCCGTGCCGGCGCCCTTGATGTCAGCGCCCATGGAGTTGAGGAAGTTGGCCAGATCCACAATGTGGGGCTCCTTGGCGGCATTTTCGATGGTCGTGGTGCCCTCGGCCAGAACAGCGGCCAT
Source organism: Oscillospiraceae bacterium (assembly GCA_020025275.1). Taxonomy (GTDB): domain Bacteria; phylum Bacillota; class Clostridia; order Oscillospirales; family Oscillospiraceae; genus Vescimonas. Next base: position 110,376 of record JAHHSI010000003.1, read on the forward strand.
CATCACGTTCATCGTGGCGCCCACGGATACAACATCCATATAGATATTGGCGCCCACCAGACGCTCGCCCTTGGACTTGGCGTGGACAAAATTCCCCTCGGTGACTTCGGCACCCAGCGCCTTGAAGCCCTTGATGTGCTGATCGATGGGACGAACACCGAAGTTGCAGCCGCCGGGCATGGCCACGGTGGCCTCGCCGAAACGGCCCAGCAGGGCACCGATGAGGTAGTAGGAGGCGCGGATCTTGCGGACCTGATCGAAGGTGGCCTTGGTGCTGTGGATGGCGTGGGAGTCGATCTCCACGGCGTGCTGGTTGAGGACACGCACCTTGGCACCCAAAGACTCCAGAATGGAGAAAAGCAGCGTTACATCACTGATCTGGGGAACGTTTTCAATTCGACATACGCCGTCGACCAGAAGAGCGGCAGGGACAATAGCAACGGCGGCATTCTTCGCACCGCTGATGGTGACTTCACCAAACAGGGGGCGGTTGCCGTGAACAATATACTGATTCAAAGTAGGCACCCTTTCTTAGGTTATAAGTATCGCCGGGATTATTTTACCCGCGTGTCGGAAGCTTCATACGAAAAAGAACTGGGAATTCACGGAGGATCTTCCCGGAAAGAGGCTGTCACGGTAAAAATTCCAAGACAAACACGGCAGATTCATACGAAGCAGTGTTGATTTCGTGTTCATACGAAGTCAGTATACCATAAATTTTTCTAAAATCAATTCTTAGCTTCCATTCTTTGCAAAAAAAGTTGGGTTTTGAAGAAAAAGGGGAAGGCGGACAGTGCCGCAGGCAGTCCATCGGAAATGACCGGTCACTGGATGGCGGCTCATTTGGTTGCGCTCCACCGCCTCCTCCCACGGGTTGCCGTGGTGGATGAGGAAGGGGATGCCGCTGCGGTTGCGGCGGTCGGAGCAGAGACCGATGTGTTCCCGGTCACCGAAAATGACAATGTCGCCGGGCTGCCAGGCCGCAGGATCATCGAACTCGTTGCTCAGGAGTCGGGCGTGGCGGCGGAAGAATGTATCCAGTGTGCGGACACGGCGGAAATCAATGTTGCCGTCGGGCACGGGGATAAAGGGGTAGGCCTCCGGATGCTGACGAATATCATCGTCAACCAGTGCCTTGAGATCATAGCCTGCTGCGGCAAAGGCCTGCCAGATCACATCTGTGCAGACACCGCAGCCGTCATCGGGATAGCCGCCGGCGTAGTAGCGGCTCTTGTAGTGCGGGTCGGTGGCAATGTAGGCACGGGCTCCCAGAACAAGATCGGTGCTGTCATCCAGCCCGTCACCATCCTCGTCATGGCCGCTGTGCACTTCGATGATTCCCAGTTCTTCGGCGGTGTAGGGATGTTCCCGCCACAGAAAGAGGGCAGAGAGTACCAGCAGGGAGAACAGCAGGAGCCATAGAAACAGTGCCCGGAAACGAAGCCTGTGGCGTAGGTTCAAAGAAGTCATAGAAAACCGCCTTTCTGCTTGATTCGGTAGGAGACAGGTGATCATATCAGGACCGGCAAAGTTTGTGGAAGAGGAAAGAAGTGCGCCGGGGCGCGTGCGCTTCGCTGGTACAGCCGACCTTTTGCCGGCGGTTCAATTCTGTGGGGCAGCCTGAAACAAACGTCACTGGAAGTCCGGCGCGGCGGTGGGGATACGAAGGGCGGCGATGTAATGGCGATCATGGATGAGAGCGGAGAAAAACGTGCCGATGGAGCGGCTGTGGCGTTCCGGTGCACACCCTTTCATACGTGCAGAAAGCGGAAGCTGCTGCGATAAAATTCGATGAAGCCCTCCTGCTGCAGCTGGCTCAGTTCACGGGACAGGGCGCTGCGATTGGCCCCCAGAAAATCGGCCATCTCGCTGCGGGAAAAGGGAACGGTGAAGTAGTCCTGACCTGCGTCCCTGCGGCAGTCCTGCAAAAACAAGAGGATGCGCCGCCGCAGCCGCGGCTCGGATAAATATTGCAGCCGCCGCCGCAGTTGAAAGAACTTCTTGGCCCCCTCGGCATAGAGGTTGTGGCGCAGCTGAATGTGGCACGGACAGCCCCGCCCGCAGTCGGAGAGGATGGCGTCCATGGGGAGAAAGAGCACCTGTGCGCCGTCGGACGTCTGCAGCGTGACGGGGCTGGGCTGCTGGGTGCCCATGAGTAGATCGCCGAACACACTGCCCGGCTTGTGCCGTGTAACCAGCTGCATGGAGCCGTCTGGCTGATATTGGACCGCATCCACCGTGCCGGCAAGAACGATGCCGGCCTGGGCCACGGTGTCTCCGGTCTGCCAGAGAATGGCCCCCCGGCCAAAGGTTCGGAGCGGTGCGCCCAGACACAGAAGCAGCCGGCGGATCTCTGCCTCACAAATCCCGTCAAACAGGGGAGCGTTTTTCAAAAGGGTGAGATACTCTTCCATAGTTTTCCTCGCTTGGTTGCAGATGCAACGATGTTTTTCGGAAAATATGATACTATGAACTCTATAAAAAAACAACACAAAGGATGAGAGAAAGATGAATAAGAAAGTGTTATGGATCACGGAAACGGCGGTCATGATCGCCGTACTGATTGCGCTGCAGGTGCTCACCAAACCCATGGGGCAGCTGGTAACCGGCTCGTGCGTCAATCTGGTGCTGGGCGTGGCAGCCATTGCCGGCGGACTGTGGTGCGGCGTGACGGTGGCGGTGCTGAGCCCCTTCTTTGCCTTTTTGCTGCAGATTGGCCCGGCGCTGTTTCCCATCGTGCCTATGATCGCCGTTGGCAACGCCGTTTTGGTAGTGGTACTCTACTTCGTGGTGGGAAAGAAGCCGCTGGGTGTCATGAGCTATGTTTCGGCGGTGGCCGCAGCGGCGGCAAAATTTGTAACGCTGTGGCTGCTGATCGTGAAGCTGGTGCTGCCGATGTTGGGACTTCCGGAACAGAAGCTGGCCGTGATGTCGGCGATGTTCACATGGCCGCAGTTGGTAACGGCACTTATCGGCGGCGTGATCGCGGTCACCATTGCTCCCGTGATCCGCAAGGCCCTGCAGAAATAAGATCGATCAACAAAGAAAAGGAGACGTTCGGTTGAACGTCTCCTTTTTTGGCAAAGAGTAACTTATGGATGTTCCTTGTTGTCGGAGCCTTCCGAGAAAAAGGCGGAAACCTCTTTGTGCAGATCCTTCCTCTGGAAAAGGAAGCGGCGAATGGCAAACATACCGGCCAGGGCAGCGACACTGACGATGATGGTTATGGAGTCATCGTGGGCGAGGATGATGTTTCGGGCGATGGCCACCGTGACGACCTCCATCAGATTTCCGGGGGTCAGATCGATCAGCATCCGCACGAACTCCAGCCCCACGACGATGCTGAGGATGTTTTGTAAAAAGAGGTCGCTGGAGGGGAAATAGCTGGGATCGACGATGACGCGGTAGGCCTCTGTTCCCAGATTGCCCACAAGAACGACGATGGTCAATGTGGCCAGCAGAATTTCAATGATGGAAAGCAGCTTTTGAAAGAATTTCTCGATCAGGGGATGGCGCATACGGTGACCTCCAAATAGTGACAAGATGTTGTATTAAGCGTGGGCACGGAGCCTTTTAGCAAGGCGAACCGTAGATTCTCATCATATCATCAGCTGACAGATACGTCAACAAAAAGTGCATCTGTCGCGCAGAATCGACCAAAAAAACGATCATACGATAAAAGGGTGCCGTCCATGCCGCTGCACCGAGAGCCGAGGGCGGCAGCTCCTCTGCGTTACTTTTTTTGGAGAAAGGCCTGATGGGCGGTATCCAGCCATGTTCTCAGAGCCTCGACGCCCTCCTCGTCCCACGAGAAGTCTTTTTCCACCACGTCGGTGGCCGCTTCGTAGCAGTAGACGGTATAGTAGGCGGCGTGGAGGAGCTTGTTCTCCTTATCGGTGGCAAAGCGGTAGCGAAAATCACCGATACTGCCGGTATAGACAAACGCCCGGTTGAACCAGCGGGGCGTGAGCTGTGAAAACTGTGGGTGCATAAGAATCCTCCTTTGATCAGTTGCTATCATCATACCATAGGGGGAGTGCGGTTGCAAGGGCGGGTGGTTTGCAAAGCGGGGAAGATATGGTATACTGTTCTTCAATCACCACAGGAGACGGGAGATCGACGAAGAAGAGGAAAAGATTCTCCTTTTTGCGGCGGATAATCCTTGCCTGCGGCAGTCCTTTGTGGTATATATAACGAGAAAGACCAAGACCGGCATGACCGGAAAAGAGAGGTTTGCACTATGGAAAATAAGGTGAAGAGAATCGGCGTATTGACCAGCGGCGGCGATGCACCGGGCATGAACGCCGCGATCCGTGCCGTGGCCCGTACTGCGGCAAAGCGGGGGATTGAATGTGTCGGTATTCGCCGTGGCTGGGCGGGGCTGATCTCCGGGGATATTACGCTGTTGGATTCTGACAGCGTCAGCCATATCATCAACCGCGGCGGTACCATGCTCTACACCGCTCGCAGCGATGAATTCCGTACCGAGTCCGGGCAGAAGAAGGCGGCGAACACCTGCAAGCTGCTGGGTCTGGACGGGATTGTGGCCATCGGCGGTGACGGTACGTTCCGCGGTGCCCATGATCTGTCCAAATATGGCGTTGCAGTGGTGGGTATCCCCGGGACCATTGATAACGATATTGTCTGCACCGATTATACCATCGGATTTGATACGGCGGCCAATACGGCAGTGGAGTGCATCGACCGGCTGCGGGATACCATGCAGTCCCACGAGCGCTGCTCCGTGGTGGAGGTCATGGGCCGCCATGCCGGCTATCTGGCTCTCTATGTGGGGATGTCGGTGGGCGCCACGGCGGTGTTGGTGCCGGAGAAGAAGTTTGATTTTGAGGAGGATGTGGCCGAGAAGATCCGCCGCGCCCGCCTCAATGGCAAGACCAATTTCATGATCGTCGTGGCCGAGGGCGCCGCCAGTGCGGTGGATGTAGGCAGGCAGATCCAGGAGGAGCTGGGGCTCGATCCGCGCGTCACGATTCTGGGGCATATTCAGCGCGGCGGCTGTCCCACGGCCAAGGATCGCGTGATGGCTACACGGATGGGCTATGAGGCGGTTCGTGTACTGGCTGAGGGCAAGACCAATCGTGTGATCTGTGCCGACGACGATGTGATCCGCGATGTGGACATCGATGAGGGCCTGTCCATGAAAAAGACCCTCAATGCGGAGGAATATGCCGTCATGGAAGCCATGTCGGGCCTGTGATCCGGGAGGGGTACGTTGTTTCGCTCACTATTTGATCCGGACAGCAGCTTCGGCCGTGCCATGGACCTGCTGCTGCGTCTGGTGATCCTCAATGTCCTGTGGTTGGTGTGCTCCTTGCCGGTGGTAACGCTGGGAGCCTCCACGGCGGCGCTGTGCTCGGTGCTGATGAAGTTCCGGGAGGGGGAGGAGAGCCATGTGGCTCGCCGCTTCTTCGCAGCGTGGCGGCAGAACTGGAAATGCGGCATTGGCACGTGGCTCCTGCTGTTGGCGTTACTGGCGGTTTTTGGATTCGATTTTTTCTTTGGCCGCTGGATGGGGAGCTTTCTGTGGAAGGTCGTCGCCGTGGCAGGTATGCAGGTGGTGGCGTTGGAGTATACCTTTCTCTACCCCTTGCTGGCCCGGTACGAGAACACGTGGCGGGCCCATATGGCCAACGCTCTGCGTCTGGGGATCGGCTATTTTCCACGCTTTGTGCTGATTTGGCTGCTCTGGGCGGGTGCCGTGGCGCTGACGATCTATTCCCCGCGAACGTTCCATGCCATGATCGCCGTGTGGGCGCTCTTTGGCTGGAGCGGGCTGCACTATATGAATATCTGTATTCTCCGCCCGGTGTTCGATCGCTTGGACCGTCCGGAGGATAGCTGAAGATCGGGAGGCAGAAATGCTCCGATGACCCGGCAGGGAAAGTCCCACCTGTCGGGTCTTTTTTGCGCCGGAAAGGGGGAGCTGCGGGTGTGAGATCCGATATGGCGTCACCGACAGCCGAGAAACGGCACAATAACGATACAGCAATAATTGTGAAAATAATAACGGAAAAGAGAAAAATTATTGTGAAGAATAAAATTGGTGAATCCTGCCATAATCTGCTAAAATTTGGCGAAAAATCATTGCCAAAAAAACCCATTTGTCGTATAATGTTGAATGTAACTATATACACATATAAATATACATTCAATGGTGTTTTTTGGGGTTGTGTCCCGGTTACTATGATGCGTCGGAGGGAAAATATATGCAGACAAAAAAATGGCGGCCATGGCAAAGAGGATTGAGTGGACTGCTCGCTTTGCTGACAGTTTTCAATCTGTGTTGGGAGGGGCTGGTCTATGCCGTCGAACAGCCGGCGGCTGATATTGGCGTTCCATCTATCGGGATCAGCTTTGCCCCGGAGAAAATTGAGGGCACACAGGGAAACCAGGTGGCACAGGGCACCTATCTGCTGGGCTTGGGCGCAGAGATGGGGATTGCCGTCACTCTGACGCCTGATTTTACAAAAGGGAACGCCGAGGGCGGTTACATGGATTTCATCCTGCCTTATATATATGAGGAGGGCGGAGTCATCAAGGTGACCACCGACGGTGTCCGCCCCTCCGGGATCCCCACAGAGAACATCATGGGTGTCGAGGCGAAGGTCGAGGGCATTGAGGGCCTGAACTGGGTCAAGGATAACTCCTTTGGCGAGGCCGGTGCCGACGGGTACTCCCGTGGTAAGATCCGCATCAAGGCGGCGCCCGGAACGAACATCAATCCCGAACCGATTTCCTTTTCCGTATATCTCCGCTTTTTTGGAGCGGTGCCGGAGAATGTGACGGCCCCGCTGTTTGTCGGCGGCGGATATAAGACCTACCACAAGGACGGCATGAGCAGCAGCGAGGGCTTTGAGCTGCAGCCGGGCTCCGGTTCTGAGAAAGACATCACCACGCTGAATATCGTCAACTCCAATCTGGAGTGGGATGCCGAGATCTCCCAGATAGGGGAGGAGGTCCTCTGGGATCACTACAACTACCTGACCTACTATGTGAAGGTGAAGAACACCACCACCCGCGACACCACCAGTGTCATCGATGACTTTGAGGTCAACCTGAAAGTGCCCAGCTACATGGCGGATGCCGATGTGGGTGGCGTACTGGAAATGGATATGATGCAGTGGCTGGCGGGCGAGAATGGCGAGCCGCAGAAAAACGAGAACTACGGCGACGAGATGCGCGCGAAGAACTTTATCGGCGTGCCGGACCAAGGCGGTGTCCTTGTCTACGATGTAACGGACATCCCCGAGGAAGAGCGGGCGGAGTTTGATCCCCATGATGCGGCCACGACATGGAAGCCCATGCAGTACCACTACCCGCTGGCCGGTAAGATCAGTATTCCGGTTGCGGCGCCCAACGGGAAATTGGCGCCCGGCGAATATCGGGAATTTTATGTGGCGGTTCCCTACTCCACCAGTATGAAGCTGGACCCGGAGAGCAAGACCTATAAGTGCAACACGGTGCTCTGGCCCACGGTGCACTTTGGTGGTCAGGGACTGGGCTGGACCATTGAGCGAAAGTTCGAGGGCCACCTCCTGAAAAAAGAGTACGGCTTCACGAATAATAAATATGTATTGCCGGATGACGAGATCCTGCCGCCTCTGGAGGATAAGGAGATCTCCATCCGTGCCATCGACAGCTACTTTCTCGATGGCTTCCAAAACATCGGCAATGTGCCGGCGTTCAATCCGGTGATTGTGGACTCGCTGCCGGAGAAATTCGATGTACGCAAAGTCGAAATTCGTCTTGATCCGTTGGAAGGTGTCGAGCAGACACTGAACGATTGGTTCAAGGAGGCACCGCTGGCCTTCGTTTTCCGTGATGAGAAGAAGGAGACGGTATCGGTGACGGCCGGCGAGCTGGGGATCGGTGTTACCCACACGCAGGACCCCGAAACGGGAAGAAATACCTATACCTTTGACGTGGGCAGTGCGATTGAGAGTTATCTCCAGCAGCAGGCACACACGGGCTGGACCTTCGAACGCCAGATGACACTGTCGATGAAAAAGCGGGTCGAGGCCGGTGAGATGCTGCCCGGACAGATCAAGGTCATCGGACAGACGGATGGTGCCAAGCCGATCCTCAACACCGTACACACCGATTATGAGCATTGGTATTGGGTCATTCCCACCGCTGAAAAGGAAGGCCACTATGAGATCGAGAATAAGAAGGTAGCCGACGATACGGCCAGCTTGATCCCGGTCCCTGCTCTGCCGCAGATGCAGACGCACGGCGTACTGCGTCCGGAAAACGGAGAGCCGCTGCTCAGTCCCGTGAACGGCGCTATCGATGTGCCTGTCCATGAGGACGTGTCCGGTCTTCGCTACGTACTGGGCAACAATAATAAATTCCGGATCCAGGACGGCTGTCTGCGGATGGGACCGCTCTTCACCGGCCAGAAGGATTTTGATTTCCTGACCAAGGAGGTATATATCTCCAAGGGACTGTTGGAGCACGCAACGCTGGATCGGATCGTACTGGTCAATGAATACGACTCGGAGACGGAGGTCAGGGGCGATGCCCTGAAGCCCACGGAGCCCGGAATGGACCTGCGCATCTCTACGCAGCAGTTCATGGGCAGCAATCACGTCAAAGAAGTCCGTGTCTATGTCAAAGGCTTTGACGGCATGGTGGGCTTCGACGCAGAGGCCTATGTAGAGCTGCGGGGCGTGCCAACACGTGTAGGCGCCTATGAGGTGCCGGGCGTCTGGGGCAGTGACTATCAGTCTGAGGAGATTCAGGATACCACGGTGGCCGGTGCGGCCAAGCTGATGGTGCGCAAGGCGCAGCCTGTGTTGGGAACTCATGGTATCTACCGTGATCCGTCCGGTGTGGAAACCGTCGGCGGGCTCAATGCCTATCAGGAAGTACCGCTGGGGCAGGATGCTGCCGGAGTGCGGTACGTGTTGGGCAACACCAGTATTTCTGCCCTGTCGCAGGGTGAATTGGACATCGGACCGCTGTATTTGGAGCATGAGAAAGCCTACACTGCGTTCGGTTTCCAGACCAATAAGATCCGCATTTCTCCGGAGCTGCTGGCCTGTGGTACCATCAAGGAGATCATCCTGACGGATAAAGCGGGCAAACAGGTGACACTGCAGATGCCGGAAGCCGCAGGCGACGGCAGCGTGATCATCGACGAAGCAACATGGAAAGAAAAGGAACCTTCGTTTGGAGAAGTGAACCGGATCCAAGTGATCTTCAGCCGCTTCGGCAGTAAGATCGATTTGGACAAGGGTGCGGCCATTGACCTGCTGGGAACGGATCACTACCCCGGACACTATGCTGCTCCGGCCGTGTGGGGAACCACCTATGTCGATGGCGTGGCCCAGAGCATCAAGGTAAACAACAGCGCTTACCTCTATACGAGAGAGGCCGCCCCGCAGCTGGAAGGCCATGGTGTGTGGCGGACGACGCCGGAACAGGTAGCCCCCGTCGGCCAGTATCAGAATGTTCCTCTGAATGAAGATGCCGCAGCGCTGCGGTATGTTATGGGCAATGGCAGCGCTTCGTACATGATGCCCGGTCGTCTGACCGTCAGCAGCCTTTTGCGGCAATCCGGTGACCACTGGTTTGGGTTCCGGACCAATGAAATTGTTCTCTCCGGTGCCCTGATGCAGCACGCCGCCATGGACAGGATCGAACTGACGGACCAGCAGGGCCGGAAGGTGATCCTGCCTGCGGACAAGCTGCCCAAGGGTGACGAGATCCGGATTCCGGAAACACTGTGGAAGACAGAAGATGCCAAGTTCGGCTCCGTGATGCAGGTAGATGTCTGCGTCAAGCACTTTGACGGTCAGGTCGATCTGGCGCAAAACGCCTATGTGGAGCTGCGTGGTGTGGACACCTACCGCCAGTATTATATCGCCTCGGCCCGGTGGCAGACAGATTATTCGGTGGGCGATAAGATTACAATGCAGTATGCCGACAGCGATGCCCGGCTCGCTTCCGTTGCGGCCGCTCCGGTGATCACCGCCACGGCTAAGACCGAGAGCGCTGCGGATAAGAGTGTGCCGGCCATCTATAAGGAGGCGGGCTGCTATCAGTTCGTCATCGAGAACCGAGTCGGCACCAAGGTCGGTAGAAGTGAACTCCTGTTGACACTGGACAGCGTTGCCGAGCAGGGCGGAAAGGGCGATGCACGCCGTTTGCGGGGCTTCGATACTGATCAGATCCGGATCGGCAAGTCCTATGCCTTGGCCGGTGAGATCGAAAAGATCGACCTGTACGACTGGAATCAGGACCCGACCAAGGATACAGCCAAGGTCAGCTTCACGTTGGCGGAGGCCGAAACGTATCGGGATGCCGAGGGGAACATTGTGATTCCCCGGGCGGCCTTTGAAAAGATACAATATTTAAAATATGTCCGCGTTACGATGCAGGACTTCTACGGCAATGCCGTGGTGCCTGCCGAGCCGGACGGAGAGGATCATTCGCTGCGTCTGCAGCTGTGCGGCACAACCGCATGGCTGGATACGCTGACCGCTACGGCTACGTTCCAACCGAAGGAAGAGGTGTACACCGGCAGCGATGCCGTCGGCGACAGCGCCCACTTTGTGGTGGAGCGCTCCAAGCAGATGATCCATTCCCATATCGTCTATGACGACGTACAGGAGGTATCCCAGAGCAAGACGGAGAATGAAGACGGCAACAGCATGGGCTTGGCCCTGCCCTATGCCCGGGATTTCATCTTCCGCAATGAGCTGCTCAATACATCGAAGTATGTGTTGGATGACGTGGACACCCTCTTTACTTTAGAGTTGGACAAGCAGGGAGAGGGCTTCCACACCAAGGAAGTCCGGATCCACACCGATCTGATTGCCAACTACGAGCATCTCGAGCGCATCACCCTGACGGGACTGCACAAGCAGAAGGCCGTGGTGGAATACGATGCAGGGGCAAAGAAGTTCACCTATCAGGGCGCGGAAGTGGGCCGGTTCGAGAACGGGGAGTGGATCCTCGACACACTGGACGGGTTTGACCTGACCGAGCTGACCGAGCTGTGCCTGACCGGTAAGAAGTTTGCCTATACGGGCGACCCGGCCGCTGAGGGTAAGCAGTACTATGTGGACTTCTGCGGCTACGAGGATTCTCCCATCGGTTCGTACAGCTACCATCAGGCAGAGAGCACCCACTATTTGGATGGTGTGCGGGACAATGCCGACTATGCATTGAAGCTGAAAGACGATGTCATGGTCTATATGTCCAAGCTCTACTTTGATACAGTGGTCGTGGCGGGCTATAACGATAACACGGCGGATGTGAAATTTGACCATGTGACCACGCCGCTGGAGGATGTGCGTGAGGGCAGTGAGTGTCACCCCGGTTGGAGCGATAACTCCGAGTTGGAGATCGGTTATAAGGCACTGGGCTCCTTCATGGTGGATTTCCGCCAGTATCTGAACGTGGGGGACCATCTGCCGGAGGGTTCCAAGCGTCAGGAGCACCAGAATCTTCCCTATGTGAAGGAGCAGTCGCTGAATACGGCGGCTGACGTGGAGATCACGGTCAATCTTCCTTACGAATATTTTGAAACCTACTATCTCAAGCTGGACCCGCGGGTCAAGGGGTATCTCAATGCCCTGACCGTTATCCGTAAGGATGGCTCGCAGGAGGAGTTTGCGTATGAGGCCCTGCAGTGGGGTGCGGTGGAAACCGATACGCAGGGCAATCCGTTCTGCCGTCTGAATCTTGTGAATGCGGACAGCGCCGATCGCTTTACCGCCGAGCAAAGCGAGTTCTACAAGGCACCGGGGAATTACGATTTCCCTGCCAACCCGGTCAAGCAGGTGGTGTTCCATCTGAAGATCAACCAGCAGCAGAATCATGTGGAGGATGGCAAGACAGTGGCCAACCGCCCGGATTACGGCACCTGGTATCAAGAGAGCGATGAAGCCAGCAAGTATATGTTCGAGATCACCGGCCGCTTCTATCAGATGGAGGCAAACCCTGCGGGGAAGGGGCAGGTTTATGCAACGGCAGATACTAAGCTGACCATCGGCGGTGCGCAGGGCAAGGAGCGGGTAGAGACCTCCCAGGGCTACGACAGCAAGTCCGATTGGAGCTACCATAACGAATACGACTACCACTACAGGACCTGCAGCAGCTACTATAACTGCTGGTGTACTTGGGCCTATCGGCCGTTCAGTGCGGGAAATCTCTTCTCGAAGACCTATGTCCATGTGCTGCGCGACAGTGCTCATATGACCAAGGGTGCCACAACGGTTCCCGGCAATCAGAGCAATACCGATGCCTACTTCGGACTGGATAACCAGTTTGTGGTCAGCTTCCAGCGCAACAGCTATTCAGATGGCTACTATGAGACCACCGGAAATATGGGCAAGGACTGGTGGAACTACTATCAGGACGGCGAGGACTGGTCCGGCAAGATCGGCTACGGAGACGAGGTCATCCTGCGGGATACCATGCCCACGATCCGGCCGCATGAGCTCTATGGCTACTACGGCTTCCTCTCCACCGGCCTGACCTTGAAGCCGGCCATTACAAAGTATATGGATACCTTGGTTTTGCAGGTGGCGGACGTGGACGAGACGGGTAAGCAGACCAACCCCCACACTCTCACCGTTGCTGCGGATGCTCTCAAGGATACGGACGAGGGGAAAGTACTTCAGTTCGTCTATGCCAAGGAAGGCACAGGCGGCAATGCCGCCCCCACCGTACAGGACGGCCAGCTGCACCTCGGTCCCAACCAGTTTGTGCTGAGCTATGACATCCATCTCAAGAACATGATGGGGAATGGTGAGTATACCAAGGAGCTGGGACAGCTGGGGCAGCCGGATTTCAACGGCGAGAGCAATGACATCGATCTGATCGTCCACGGACGGCCCTATGTGATTTCCGGCAAGGATGACAGCAAAGATGGCACCAACACCATCACGGCCGTCAGCAAGGTGGACTATGAGCCCAAGACGGAGTACGGCAATCATGTGGATGATGCACTGCTGATGGGCTTTATGATCCGTCTGGTGCCGGGCTATCGGATCGATCATATCAATCCCGAGCAGAACATTACCGACTATCAGAGCAATAATACCGACCCCACGGTGGCCGAGTTTGGCGTAAAGGTCTGGAATGAGCCCAATTCCGGCAGCAACGAGGGACGGAATATGCGGGCCCGGATCGACTCGGCCCTCATGTCCAACAACATGAGCGAGCACTTCCGCCTGCAAAAGATCTATCTGCCTAAGTTCTTGGTGGAGGGAGATTGGTTCCACGCCACCAAGCTGCTGCTGACGATCAACGGCAAAGAGCACGAGGTGTCGCTGGCCGCCGCCGATCTGGCGGCGTCGGTGAAGCATCCCGACTGCTATGAGGTGGATGTGGAGCAGATCATCCGTGATCATCTGGCGAAAGGCTATGCCGAGGAGTACAGCGACCGCCAGACGGATTTTGTCTCGTATCTGAAGGCCCATGTTACCGATTTCCGCCTGAGCTTTGCGGCGGTGAATCCGCAGAGCAGCGATGCCAATACGGTACTCGATCAGGGACAGTATCTGACGGCGGACAAGGCCGACGGGTATACCTATTGGTATGATGGTGTCTATGTGGACCGGACCAAGGAGGAATTTGAGAGCAACGTGTGGACGGAAAAGTCCACGCCCACCTTCGGAAAAATTCCCAATCTGACCACGGGACAGTATATGTATAACCGCATTTCCGGCGAGGTGACCTCGGTGGATATCAATGCGGACTCCTATAATAAGCCCACGGCGTCCGGGACGCAGCTCACAGATTATTATAATGTTCGGAACCTGTCTGCGGTGCTGGATGTGGCGGTGACAAGAGACCGGGAAATTCCCACGGGCACTGGCTTTGCCTACGATCACGGTGACGTGTCCGCAAGCCCCGTGGAGGTGGATGCGTACCATCTTCTTCCCTATGACTATGTGGATTACACGGTGACCATCCGCAACACGGATACGGCCGATATTCCGCTCCATTGTCCTACCATGCACTTTACGGCTCCGGAGGGACAGCAGATCGTCAAGTGGGCGTTTGTCTCTTCGACGGATGCAGCCCTCAGCGCACAGAATCTGCACGGCACAATGAAGAATGCCGCCGGGGAGATCCCTGCCGCCAACGGGCAGGACTGCTCTTTGAGTGATGCGCAGGAGGATGCCCTGTACCGCGAGCTTGCCGTTCAGCTGGATTCCCGGCTGGGCGTGGGGGAGGACGTGGTCCTGCGGGTGACAACCCAGCTGCTGCCGGAGCCCGCGGACGGCTACGAGGGCCGGAGCATCCAGAGTGATGTCTGGGTCACCGCCGAGCATACCCATAGCTATCCCCAGTATGCCATCTCCGGCAGAAACGGCAGCACCGGGTATTATCAGTACAGCGACGACCGAGGCGGTCGGAGCGAGTACTACCGGAATGTCACAGGCGGCGCTTCGGACCTCCCGATCTATGAGGCACGGGTCAAGAGTACGCTGACCTATTTCAAAAACAGAAATCAGCTGACGGCTGTCTACACCTTTGACGATCCGGCCTATACCTATGATCATCAGGCGGCCAAGATCCATGTATCCGGTATGAAGAATGATACCGGCCATGATCTGGAGAGTTTGGTGGCCACCGTCTCCTTCCTGGACGAGAAGGGCTATCAGGGCTTTGCCCTGACGCAGGCCCCGGTGATCGGCTACCCCGATACGCTTCCGCAGGACGCAAAGCGGGCGGATGTCAAGATCGAGTACTGGTGTGCCGGTGCAGATCAGTGGCAGACCGCTCCCGCCGATGCCGCAGAGGACTTCTTCCATTCGGCACAGAAAGTTCGCTGGACCTATGACCGTGTCAATGCACACGCCGTGGACGGCAGCGATCCGGTGTTTGCCGATGTGGATCTGATCGGCGTAGGCCTGTATGCCGACATCCGTCCGGATGATTCGACGGAGGTGATGGCGGAGACCTACTCCTTCACCGGCTCGACCAAGGTGGAGCATATGCACCACCATCTGGAGGAAAAGACCATGGCCGGCGGGCAGGGGGCGGTACTCGATCGCATGGTGATCCTGACCGGCACCTCCACATATAGTCAGGTCATTTACCGTGAGAACCCGGAAGTGGAGTTCTATACACAGGTCTTTGACACGGCAGAGAAGGCGAAGGAGGCCGGTGTTCAGCGCGATGCTGTCCAAAAGCGCGGGTATCGCCCCGGTGAAACCATGTGGCAGAAGATCACGCTGCGCAACCTGCAGAAGCTGGACAGCTACGGACGCCAGAACGCCGATCAGGGCGTGGTCCTCAACCCGGTGTTCTACGACAAGCTGCCGGAATATCTGACGTCGGACGACCTTGCCAAGGGGAACTTTACGGTTGTCTGGAAGGACAAAGAGGGTAATCCGAAACCGGATGTACCCACATTGGAGGTTGTCGATACCCGTACCGTGACCGAGCGCGACTACGGCGGCTGGATGACGTATCCCAAGTCCGAGGAGTATCACTACAACGACTACTCCGCCGGCAAGCCCTTTGACGATCTGACACCCGACGCCAAAAACTCCCACGAGATCGACTTCACCGTCTATGAGCTGCGCTTTGCCAAGCAGAACGGGAAAGACGTCCGTGTGGAGGTGGGCGATACGGTGGAGATCTGGTATGCCGTTACCGCACGGGATGACGATCTGCCTATGGTCTATGTGGACGAGGACAGAGATCTGAGTACCACCAACGACCTGCACCCGGCTTACTTCCCCAGAATGGGCGAGTACTACTATCACTATAACAGCTATGCAACGCCGCTGCTGCCCGCCCTCAGCTGGAGCAGCGACCAGAATAAGGTAGAGAACGCTCAGCGGCAGATGGATCTGGACTATCTGCTCCATGATATTGGCTTCTCGGCCGATAAGAATACACAGGTAGACCGCTGGGAATTCCTCAACGGCAGCCAGACACTGCTCCCCGGCTATGGCGAGGATGGGGTCCTCTTCAATGAGGATATCAACGAAGCCAGAGATCACCAGACTGCTGTCTATCAGGCCAACCGTGTCCTGACGGGTAAGGCGGACCGGGATCAGCTGCCTACGGAGCAGAACCTGAAGAGCTACTTCAACGGGTATATCCGAGATTGGTGGGGGAAGGTGCTGGCGCTGCGTACGAAGCTCTCGCAGCCTTGGGACGGCGCAAAGACGGAGCGGACGCCGATCCTCTGGAGCCAGACACGGCAGCACCTGCAAAAGGCATGGCTGCTGGCCGGCAGTGAGATTACCTCCCTGTCCGGAAACCGCCAGTATGAACTGACCAAAGGTGACGGCTATACGGAGGACACCGGCAGCAATCCGGCCTACCACAGCGGCAGCTACTATGAGGACATCCGAAAGATCACAGATGACAACTATGTCACGGCACTGGAGTATGGCGAAGACTTCGACATCACTCTGCACGCCGTGAACTACGGTGACTGGGGGTTGGACGGTGTTGAATTCATCTACACCATGCCCTACGGCACCGAGCCGCAGCTGAAGCTGGATAACTACGGCATCACCGCCCAGTTCCTGACGGCGGTGAACGGCCCCGGCGACGAGACCTATGCCGATGCGCCGGATGTTTCGGTGGAAGTGCTGCAGAGCCCGGAGACGGGCAGCCGTGGCTACACCGCCCCCAATCAGCCGCAGGATCCGCAGTGGACAAAGCGGGAAGAGGTGGATGCGGCGCATTACGATGCCGATCAGGCGATTCCGTGGGTCTTCAAGATCACCGTGAAGAGCCCGCTGCAAAAGTGGTTCAACCGCGGTACAGAGGCCGGCTACAAGCTGAAGGTGCAGCTGCCCGGGCACGTGTTCCTCACCAATGAGAACGAGTACTGGTACGACCGGGTCATCGCCAGACCCTACGTGGCGCCCGGCAGTGAAAATCACTATTACTACCAGATCTTCGACATGGATCACTGGGAGGGTGAGACCCGGACCCGGATGCCCCATAACCAGATCTACGGTATGGACTACCTTTGGAACAAGGGCTGGTATATCTCCGGACTGCACTACTCCTTCGGCTCGCCCAACACACCGTATATCAATGGGTATAACATCCAAAACAACGAGGTACAGCGCAGTGATGCGGATACGTCCGGCACTGTGACCAACAATGGCTACACGAACTACGCACAGGCCGATAAACGGGATCTGTATGCTCAGACCGGCACACGGGCCGTAATGCGTAAGCCCTTTGTTCGCTTGTGGGCCACGGTGGGAGATGACCTGACCGGCGGAACCCATCGGCAGTACTATACGGACACCGAGGGCCAGCGCAACAACATCAATATCCATGTAGAGAACAAGTACTGGTGGGATCAGTACGCAGGCAACGGGGAAGGCTACCGCAGCTACGAAAAGCACCGCCACAATTACGAGGTGGACGGCGGCTCGAGAGGTACGCTGGCCCTGCCGGTGATCACCAACGTCCTGCCTCTGGGCATCGTTCCCGTGGCGGCCGACGGAACACTCTACTCAAAGGACAATGCGGCAAATGCCCAGAAAACGCTGGATTGGACGCTCTATGAACGAGACCTGCACACCGGTTCCAATGGAAAGGATATTGTGGAGGCTCCGACTGAAAAGAGTAAGTATGCAGCGCAGGTCACCTATGAGCAGATCCCCTGTTACGACGGAGAGCGCCTGATGGAGCGGACGGAAGGCAGATACGTGATCCGCTTTACCCCTACGATGGATGCCGGCGGTGATCTGTCACAGGAGGCTCGTCTGGCCTCTGAAAAGGCAGCCATCTTCTCCTTCAAAACGCTGACGGAGCGGGTTCCCAGAATGGAGACCGACCGCAGAGGCCTGCAGGGGGATCTTGGAAATAACTACCAGGATAACCGCACCTATCTGGGCAGCAAGCTGCCGGGCTTCAAGTATATCGTGGACGAGGACATTCAGGGCGGTAACCCCTACCGTGTCGGTTCCTACGGACATGCAGAGCTGTACAAGTATGATTCCGTGTTCTATGCCCTCGACGACCGTTTGGATGCCGTGAAAAAAGAGTACGGCAGCTACGGCGTGGTGGGCAACCTTCCGGATGACAAGCTGAACCACGCATATGAAAAGGATACGCCGCTGATCGGCAGTCTGCGAAAGTATCAGGAGACAGATCCGCAGAACGTGGAGGACTACAGTGCCGCCAACGGCAAGGAGGATCTGAACTATGAGGCCCGCCTGCCGGACGGCCTGAAAGACTTTGACCGCAATGGCAGCATCGTGCATCGGGAGACGGCCACAGGACAGGAGTTCGCAGACATCGGTGTGATGAATACGCTGAAGATCCGCACGGCCAAGCCCCGGTTCTCCGTCGATGCCCTTGTCGGCCCTGAAAAGGAAGATGCAGGGCAGGGAGCACAGGATCAGATCTTCCAGTACGGCGACGATGTCTGGTACAGCGCCAAGGTGTCCAACAGCCCCAGCGAGGAATTGGCTTTCCGAGAGACCGGATCGCTGCACCACGCTAAGATCGTGGTCTCCTTCCATCTGCCGGAATCTGTCAGCTACAGCGGTACGGCGGCGTGGAATGTGGCCAATAACGATCAGGATTGGTACAACAATGACGGCGATTACTACGTTGAGTTCACTAATCCCATCACGGGCGAGACGCTTCGTCTGACGGAACAGCAAATGCGTGAGCAGGGCTGGGGCGTGGAAGTGATCGCCGATACCGAGGCCAAATGGGACCCGGATACACTGGAACATTCGGGCCAGATCGTGACCTTTGAGATCACGACGCCGAAAACGGACGGCTTTACCGACTATACGTCCTACGTGAAGGGAGAAAAGCCGGCCGGCTACTTCCCCAGCGGTGCGGTGATGAACTTCAAGATCCGCACCCGGGTGGACAATCTACCGCAGATGGCGGGTCTGGCCGATCCCAATGGCAGCGAGGTGTGGGATTCCGAGAAGAACCGTGCCCAGGTATACATGACGATCCATGATACCGACGGGCACTTTGCATTGCGCGAAAACGGCACCTTTATCAACCGCGATCAGTACGAGACGGAGAAACCGCCTCAGGGGAACTACAACGGCTTCGAGATCATGGTGGATGACCATCAGTTCTACCCGCAAGGGCAGGAGGCCTGCGTCTGGAACGCCGAGCCGCCCATCTCCGACCAGAGAGACGAGAGCGGCCAACTGACCACAGACTACACGGCGGATGGACAGTATGATACGCGCCATGTGACGGCCACCAGCGGCAAGAGTCTGCTGAAAAAGCCGGCAGGCACGGTTCGTCTGGATACCGGAAAGCTGCGTCCGCAGGTAAACGATCCCGACTCTGAAAAGGTGATCACGGAAGATCCCCATGTCAGAAGCTCCTATCAGATGACGATCCGCTTGGATCAGGCTGTGAATAAGACGGCCAACGTGAATACCTTCGTGGTGAATTACAATGTTCCCTACTACGGTACCAACGTGGGTACGCCGCATCCGGCCCCGCCCAGCGACGAAGGAAAACTGGAGCAGCTGGTCAAAGAGATCCGCACCGGCGCCTGGGAAGTTCCTGAGGGACTGGATGCCAAGACGACACAGATCCTGCAGGATCATTTGAAGGTCCATGTCCAGATCCTCACGCTGGAAAATCCGGCGGCTGAGAACGGACAGTATTACTATCCCGGTGCGGATGATTACAAAAACGATCCGGACAGCATGAATGGCTGGCACAGCCTCGGTGACGAGGCCGGCTACGGATTGACGGAAAACGTGACGCTCCCCATTCCCAAGGAGTATATGCAGCACGTCTACCAGATCCGCTGGATCATTCAGGCCGAGGCCTTTACTGACGGCGGCGTGGACTACAGTGCAGAGCAGGCCGCCATCGCCTATCCGGTGCCGGCCGGGTTCCGACTGGACGTGGATGCCGACCCGGTCACGGAGGGCAAACAGGAGATGGATGAGGTCGATCCGGAGCGTCTGAACAAGGACGAGCCGGCACAGAGTGTCAAGGATCGCTCCGCTTATATCCTCCTGCAGACGTCCAAGCTGGATACCACCGGTGTCTACAAGCACACAAACCACTTTGCCGCCATGTATCCCAAGTACGACGATCAGAAGTACGCCGCTGCCTCCAAGACGGCGCGCGCCGGCTTCTATGTGGACCCGGAGCTTCCCACGGTGGATCTGACGATCAAGACCAAGTACTTCTCCGGCAACTACTCCACAGGCTATACGTGGCAGCTGTCCAGCAATGTTTCGCCCAATACCAGCAAGATGCTGAAGTATCAGGTGGAATATAAGAATATCAGTCAGGCCTTCGACCCGGAGGTCCTGGAGGACAACGTTACCGATCCGCTGGTGGCAGTAGCCCTGCCCTATGTGGCTGTCCTGAAGGGAGAAAACTTCGGCTACGTCCCCTACCGGGATCTGAACGCCGCCGATGCCAAGGCGGAGGACTACTATATCGGTGACAACTACGGCAACAGTTCGGAGGAAGCCCACAAGGTGACGCAGAATCTGGACAACAAAAAGCCGCTGTGGACCTGGTATATCGCAGATGACGAAGGGAACAAGCTGCCTGCCGAGGATGTTGTACATACGATCCGTGCGGCGGGTGAACCGAAGTTCCTGCGAAAGTCCATTGATGGCAGCTCCGATATGCGGACGGTCCTCAACTTCCCCTTCGAGGGGAAACTGGCGCCGGGCCAGCGTGTGGTGGTGGAGCTGATGGTCCCCTTCGAGGAGGCCGAAGGCAATGCGGTCCCCACGGATATGCTGCAGTGCAAGGCCTACGGCTTCAAGGTGGGCAACTTTGACCCCTACATCAAGCAGGGCGGTGCGTATGACAATCTGAACTACGAGTACGACGCCTACGACGTCAACGACAACCAGTCGCAAAAGGATATGTGCATTACCCGCCTGACCAATGCACTGGTGTTCCAGACGGTGGAGAGCATCGTTCAAAGAAAGATGGCGACCACCGAGCTGGAGAGCAACGTGACCAACCGCGCCGTCCCCGTACCGGAGGGCAAGACGTATGAGTACAGCGTCTCTCTGGTCAACAAGAGTGCAAAGACCGCCTATGACAAGCTGGTGCTGTACGATGTACTGCCCTATGCCGACGACGTGGAGATCAAGAATCTGGACTCCAATACACAGCAGCCGGTGCCGCGTAACTCCAAGTGGAACGGTTGGATCATCCCCGATAGCCTGCAGGTCATGGCCTACGCACACACAGACGGCACGACCACGGAGGCTCCGCTGGATCCCAGTCAATACGAGATCTGGGTCGGACCTCTGGCCAAGACAGGTAGCGGAAAGTTTGAAGTGTGCCCTATGACCGATCTTCCCAAGCAGGAAGAACTGGCCTTGCAGGAGACGTACGACAGGATGCGCAGCAGCTCTGAAAAGGCCAGATATGGTCTTGTCCGTCTGGACGAAGTGCTGCAGATGGCGGAGGGACGCGAAAAAGACGATGCGATCAGAGGAATCCGTGCCGTTTGGGTGGAGGTGGAGCCCAGCTACAAGCTCACATCCAACTCCCGCCTGCGTCTGGAACTGCAGATGCACGAGCCGCTGAACCTGCCGGTATATCCCGGCGATGTGACGGCGGAGTCACCGGAGCAGTACAATAATCTGGTAAAGGACTTCTCAGCGTGGAATACCTTCGTGTCCCGCTGCAACGCCAACATTCTGGAGAACGCCAGAGTCGGTGTGTACCCCAACGCCCCCACGGGCCGAGGCTACATCGGCAGCTATATCTGGCACGATGCGGATTACAGCGGCGTACCTGACAGCGGCGAAGGCACCTATGGCACCGAGGCCAATACCGGACGCATCCAGCTGCAGGAAAAGACCACGGATCTGGACTTTGACGGTACGCTGGACGACCCCGGCATCAACGGGGTACTGGTCCAACTGGTGAACCCCTACGGCTATCCGGTCAACCGTGAAGGCCAGACCATCACCAAGGTGGATGAGAACTATGTTCTGGCCGATCCGCAGACCGGCAAGCCCATTCTGATTGCCAACCCCGACGGTGTGGAGGTCTATCAGAACTCCAAGTTCGGCGGCCCGGTGGAGTATGTCACCGAGAGTGACTACTACGGAAACGACGGCTACTACATCCTCTCGAACCTGAAGCCCGGCGATTACCGCCTGCGCTTTGTGTTCCCGGAGAATTACAACCAGTTCTCCGTTACGACGCCGCAGCTGGGCAGCGACAAGGCTACCGGTATCACCGTGTTCCGCAACGGCGCACCGATCTCCGGCAACGACACGATCCCGGAGGGCAACCCCATTCCCAAGGATCGTCTGGCTGTTTTGACCGATGTGATCACCGTGGAGGCGGTGGATACCGCCGATCTGCGGACCTACGATCAGAAAGTGACCGGCTACAACGTGGGTGTGGGACGTGCCTATCCCTACGGCGGTACCGTCTGGCTGGATGAGACCGGCAACGGCGAGAGCATCAAGAGTGACGGTCTGCTGGATCCCGGCGAGCAGCCCCTTTCCGGCATCCGCGTATCGGTCTATGAGATGGACGATCTGACGACGCCTTGTCTGGATGCAGACGGAAATCCCGCCGTGTACACCACGGGGGACAGCGGCGAGTACCTCTTCCGCCTCAAGCCGGGTCACAAGTATCTGGTGCGGTCGGAAGATACCCTGGCCGATCGACTGCTCAAGCCGACACCGTGGACCTTTACCAACGATCCGACCCAGGCCGATCAGGACAACGACCTGTCTGCCGTGGCCGGTATGCATGAGACAAAAGCCTTTACAGCACAGGCACCTGTCAACGACAGCGGCACGCCTTTGCTGGGAGCAGACGGTCAGTCCTTTGCCGCCAACACCAAGATCGATCTTGGTTACATCAATGCCGGCAGAGGCTTCCTGGGCAAGTTTGTCTGGGATGACCTGAATTACGACGGCATCATGGATGCCAACGAACCCGGAATTCCCAATGTCATCCTGACCTTGGAAGGGTACTATCTGGATGAACAGGGGAACTGGAACCTCTTCGAGACGAGAGATCTGAAGACCAACGAGGCCGGCGCCTATGTCTTTGAAAACGTGATGAGCTATCATGATGTGGCCGGGACAAAGTGCCTGACCGGGTATCGGCTGAAGATCGATCCGCAGAAGAACGGGGAGCACTATCAGACCTACGCGATCACCCACTATCTGGCAGGGAAGGGCGTTAAGGACAGTGATCTGATCTCGGATCCCCAGAATCCCAACCGCTACTACCTCCATGAGGATTACATCATCATTGCCGAGGACGCCACCCAAGGTACGGACGTTCAGTATCGCAGAACCTACGGCGGCAAAGACTACGACATCAGCGATGCCAAGATTATTCTGGACTATGATGCGGGCTTTGCAAGATACGAGTACGGCCAGGTGGACGGCATGATCTGGAGCGACGAGGGAGCCGGTGAAAACCGCTATAACGGTATCTGGGATGCGGATGAACAGGGACTTGCCGATGTGGCGGTCTATCTGGAGCAGTATTACCGTGATGCTGACGGCCGGTATCAGCCGGTGGCCAGCGGTACAGCTCCCGACGGCACCGTGCACGGCGCCTTTAGGAAGACCGTGACGGATCACGAGGGCAAGTATCACTTTGGAACGGTCCCCCTCTTTGTGGAGATCGACGGCCAGAAGATGCTCAGCTACTACCGCATCCGGACGGAACTGCCGGATCAGAGCTATGCGGCGACCCGCTATCTGCAGGCAACGAATGACAAGCAGATCGACAGCCACTGGATCACTAATCAGTACGACGAGACATCCAGAAACTACCTGACGGCACCGCAGGAGGACTACTTCCTGCTGGCAAAACCGGCCGGAACGCTGCAAAATGGACCGTATACACTGACCCATGACAAGACGGCCTATGACATTGTCCATAAAAAGGGCGATGTGTCCGGCTACGATGGCGGTGTGCTGCGCTTTGTCCCCGCTCAGTTGGAGGGCATCCTCTGGATGGATACCGACTACGACGGCATCCGGGACAAGGGCGAGGCTGCATACAGCGGCCAGACGGTCCAGCTGGAACGCTACTATTACCGCAACGGCGGCTGGGTCAAGGACGAGCAGTTCACGGCCTCCACACAGACAGACAGCACCGGCACCTATCGCTTCGGAGGCCTGTCTACCTATGTGGAAGTGGACGGCAAGTACGAACTGGCCGGCTATCGGCTGCATTTGACGGCGCTGCCGGAGCATCTGGCGGTGACCCGCTATATGCAGGGCGATGACCGGACGGTGGACAGCGACCTGCTGGCAGAGGGCCTTTCTCTGGTCCGTCCGGAGGAATATCTGATCCTCGCCAAGGAGGCCGTGGCCAATGCCGTGGGCGGCCAGTACAACGATACGGCCCGTGAGGTGGACGACACCTATCACAGCCGCAAGACGTACGACCTGCTGACGCCGCTAGACGTCTCCGGACAGGACGGCGGTGTCGTGGAGCTTCCCAGAGATACGATCACCGGTCGGATCTGGGAGGATGCAGACTACAACGGTCTGCAGGATGCCGGCGAGCCGGGGATTGCCGGGCAGGAGATCCTGCTGGAGCGCTACTACTACGACGGTGGTCAGTGGCACAAGGACGCAGATTTTGCCAAGTCGGTACAGACGGACGGCAGCGGCGTCTACACCTTCAGCGATCTGACTACCTGCGCCGTGATCAATGGCAAGATGTATCTGGCCGGCTACAAGCTGCACATGGCGCATATGCCGGAAATCTACGGTGCGACCTTGTGCCGTGTGGGCAGTGATCCGACCATCGACAGCGATTTGGACGGACATGACCTGAGTTTGCAGCGGAGTGAGGAATATCTCATTCTGGCAGGGCCGGCCGCACCCAATGGGGACGGTACCAGCTATCCCTTTACGGCAGTGGAGGTGGGTGGTACCACCTACGATCTGCTGGTGTCCAAGACCATCGAGCACAATGACGGCGGTCTGGTCGCAGCCAACAAGGGAACGCTGAAGGGCATCATCTGGAATGATGCGGATTATGATGGTATCCGTGAGAACAACGAGAGCGGGATCTCTCATATTCCCGTGACGCTGGAGTGCTGGTATTTCGATGCTGCGGCAAAGGAGTGGAAAGCATACTCCGGATTCACCACGCAGACGGTCATGACCGATGAATACGGCGTTTATACCTTTACCGATCTGCGCAGCTATGCGCCAGTGGACGGTGAAAATCGTATCTTGGGCTATCGCGTCAAGGTGGATGCTGTGCCGCAGGAATACGGGATCACCCACTACCGTGTGGGCGATGACCGCAAGGTCGACAGCGATTTGCAGGAGCAGACGCTTTCTCTTGTCAGAGAGAAGGAATATCTGATCTTTGTCAATGAGGCAGCCGACAGTACATATCCCGGCAATGTGACGATTCAGAATGCCGATGGACAGGACATCACATATGATGTGACGTCCATAAAGACCATGGTCGATGGCCAAGACGGCGGTCTGGTGGGCTTCTCTACGGCGGATATCACCGGCCGGATCTGGAATGATGCCAACTACGACGGCTTGCAGAATGAAGGCGAGTCGGGCATTTCCGATGTTTCGGTGCAGCTCCAGCAGTTCTACTATGCAGATGGACAATGGACGGCGGTGGAGGGCTTCTCCTCTACGGCAAAGACCGGCGTCAATGGTGTCTACACGTTTACGGGGCTCCCGACGTACGTGGAAATCGGCGGAACGAAGTACCTGACCGGTTACCGTTTGGCGGTGGATGAAACCACG
>JAHHSI010000030.1 GCA_020025275.1 Oscillospiraceae bacterium
ACAGCTGCCTTTTCGTAGAAATGCTGTGCATCTTCGTTCTGTTCGACATGGGAAGGAATGAGTCATTGTTGTTTGCCGGCGCGATATGGTCGCTCTGCTACTGTTGAATCACAGAAAATTCCTTGCATGTAGGCCATCAATATAGTACAATGGTGCACAATGGAGGAGGGATTACATGGAATTGTTATACCAGCTGGCGGAGATACGCACCCCTTTTCTTGATTCCGTGTTTTCACTGATCACCCGCATGGGTGAGGAATCAATCTTTATGCTGATCGCCATTACCGTCTTTTGGTGCATCAGTAAGTATGCAGGTTACTATCTTCTGACGGTGGGCTTTATGGGGACCATTGTGAATCAATTTTTAAAGTTACTGTTTCGTATTCCGCGGCCCTGGGTATTGGATCCACAATTTCAAATCGTTGAGAGTGCCAGAGAAGCGGCAACCGGATACTCCTTTCCAAGCGGACATACACAAAATGCAGTGGGGACGTTTGGAGGTATTGCTCGGCTCTCAAAGAGACGCTGGGTGCAAGTAAGCTGCATTATCGTCCTTTTGCTGGTCGCCTTTTCCCGGATGTATCTGGGGGTTCATACACCGTGGGATGTCGGTGTTTCATTCGTCATTGGAACAGTGCTTGTTTTTCTCCTGTATCCTTTGCTGCAGAAGATAGAACAGCATCCACGCCGAATGCTGTGGCTGCTGCTTGCTATGGTTCTTTGCAGCGGTCTCTATCTCACCTTCACATATGCTTTTCCTTTTCCCCCTGAGATCGACATGGTTAACTTAAAAAGCGGCATGGCCAATGGGTGGAAGCTTTTGGGGGCAACACTGGGAATGCTGCTGGCCTGCTGGCTGGACCAAACATATATTCACTTCGACACAAAGGCAGTTTGGTGGGCACAGGTGTTCAAAGTTCTTTTGGGCCTTACCCTGCTGCTGGCAATTAAAGAAGGACTGAAAGGGCCGCTCCTCGTGCTGTGCGGGCATGAAGGCATAGCCGGAGCGATCCGCTACTTCTTTGTGGTATTGTTTGCAGGGGCACTGTGGCCCATGACGTTTCGTTATTTTTCCGCTTTAAAGAAGAAATAAAAAGGATGGAACAGGGATCTGTTCCATCCTTTTTTGCGTATAAGGGCTGCTTCACGGGACGCATGGGGACTCCGGTTCTCTCTGAAATCGAAACGTAGTACGATGGCGTTCCCGAGGGAGGAGTAGGGCTGCAGGAGAGATCGTTACACATACTGCTGTGTATTCACATCCAAGACGCCACGGGTGGTGATCCGCAGGGAAGGGATCACCGGCAGGGCCATGAAGCTGAGTGTCATAAAGGGATCGACGCCGGGGGTTACCCCCAGCTCGTAGGCTTTGGCCTTAGCATTCTCCAGATCACAATTGACATGGACAAGGCTGTCATCGCTCATAATGCCGGCAATGGGCAGAGCCACCTCCCCCAGCACGGTGCCGCTGCGCAGAACGGTGATGCCCCCCTTGTTTTCGACAATGCGATTGACGGCCGCAGCCATATCCTCCTCATTGGCACCCACCACAATGATGTTGTGGGAGTCGTGGGAGATGCTGGTGGCCACAGCGCCCTCCCGCAGGCCGTAACCCTTGATGTAGCCAATGCCGATGTGGTGGGTGTTCTTATGACGTTCAATGACGGCGATCTTCAGGATATCCTTCTCTACATCAATGTGGTCGGCATAGCCCTCATCCTGCGTGACGATCTCCCCTGGGATCATACCGATCACGCCACGGGGGCGGGGATCCGCAAAGTCCTCTGCACGCAGGGGGGAAACGTGGAAGGTATTGTGCGCTCGTTTGGCCAAATAGGGATCGACCTCGGGGACAGGGAAATCACGAAGCTCCCCGTCGTACATCAGCTGTCCCTTCTTAAAGACCATTTCGATATGGAAATTTTCAAAGTTATCGATGACCACGAAGTCCCCCAGATAGCCGGGAGCAATGGCACCACGGTTATTGAGCAGGAAGTAGCGGGCCGCATTGTGGCAGGCGGCTTTGATGGCGGTGATGGGCTCAACCCCCAGAGAGATGGCTTTCTTGACGATATAATCGATATGCCCCTTCTCCAAAAGATCGTTGGGGTGCTTATCGTCAGTGCAGAACATACAACGCTCCACATATTTGTCGCACAGGAGCGGCACCAGCGCTTCCAGATTCCGTGCGGCCGTCCCCTCACGAATCATGATGAATTGTCCCCGGCGCAGCTTGGCCAGTGCGTCCTCCACGTCCGAGCACTCGTGGTCCGAGTAAACGCCGGCGGCGATGTAGGCGTTCAGAGCTGCACCGCTGAGACCGGGGGCGTGCCCGTCGATCTTCTTGTGGTGTGCCTGCGCCGCCACGATTTTTTCCACCACCTGCGGATCGGCATTGACGGCGCCGACAAAGTTCATCATCTCCGCAAGACCTTGGACACGGGGATGATCGTAAAAAGAGTCAATGGCTCGATAGTCCAGATTGGCCCCCGACTCATCCAACGGAGTGGCCGGGACGCAGGATGGCAGCATGAAGCGCACATCGACCGGAAGCCCTTCGGTCGCCTGCAGCATATACTCGATGCCGTCCGTTCCCATGACATTGGCAATCTCGTGGGGATCGGTGATGACCGTGGTGGTGCCGTGGGGCAGCACCGCCTTGGCAAACTCACTGGGGGACACCAGCGAGCTCTCCAGATGGATATGGGCGTCAATAAAGCCGGGCAGTACGATCTTGCCGGAGACGTCCACCTCCTGCAGGCCGTGATACTCCCCCATACCCACGATGAGGCCCTCGGCCACGGCAATATCGGCATGGCAGATCTCGTTGGAAAAAACATTCACATAGGCGGCATTTTTCAATACCAGATCGGCGGGCATTTTCCCGGCCGCCACGTGGATCACATGGAGTTTCTTGTTCATCTTGCGGTTGATTTTACCGGCGTAGCTTTCTTTTACGGACATAGCAGACTCCTTTCTCCTGTCGAAAATAATGGCCATTGCTTTTATTAATTCCTCATATTAACACAACGTATGGATGATGTCCATAGAAGAAATGAAAAAAAGCGGCCGCCCCGCAGGGCAGCCGCTTGGCCGGATTATTCTTTCACGGAACCGTCTGCATTGAAGAGCGGCAGCGGTGCCAGGAACTTGATGTCGGGGCGATTCTGTGCGTCACCTTCAGCCAGAACGGCAATGCGGTCGACAACCGTGCCGCCGGCGGCGGACACCAGAGACTCCATGGCCCGCAGAGAACCGCCGGTGGAAATCACATCGTCCACCAACAGGATGCGCTTGCCGCGGATAAGATCGGCATCGTCACGGCCCAGATACAGCTGCTGTACACCGGCGGTGGTGATGGACTGGTCCTCCACGTGCAGCGGATCGGGCATATAGGCCTTGGCCCCCTTGCGGGCGATGAAATACTTCTTGGCGCCGGACTGGCGGGCCATCTCGTGGATCAGAGGAATGCTCTTGGCCTCTGCGGTGAACAGATAGTCGTAGCTGTCCGCCGGGACCAGCTTCAAAAGTTCACGGGCACAAGCCACGGTCAGCTCCGCATCGCCAAAGCAGATAAAAGCGCCGATATACAGATTTTCGTTGACCTTGCAGATGGGAAGCTCCCGTTGGAGACCGGCCACGTTCATGGGATAGGTAAGCATATAAACTCCTTCTGCCGCTATAGAACGATACACAAGGAGCACAATCCGCTTAGCGGCAGGCGGAGGCGTTGGCGCATATCGTACCGCCGTTATTCGGCCGGCGGACCGTGTTACTTACGGAAAATTTCGACACATTTATTATATCGGATACAGGAAAAAAGTCAAGAGAAGGGAAAGATCGATCCCGGGATCGCCATAGCGAAATATCGGGAGAAGGAGAAAAAACAAGTCAGTAACAAAACTAACAGATTTTGAGCATAACGCACAAAAAGTTAGGAATTTATTCTATGCCGTTGCTCCGAAATGTTGACTGTTTCCGCTTGAGAAACTGAGACAGGGGTGTTATGATGCAGATAGACAAGGCGTGCCGTACAAAAGCACACAGGAACAAGTGAACAAAATGGAGGGAAAGGCGATGAATACCTATCTGGAGAGAGTTCTTGCAGATGTGAGGGAAAAGCATAGCAATGAACCCGAATTTGTCCAAGCGGTCGAGGAGGTTTTCTCCTCGTTGGAACCTGTTATTGAAAAGCACCCTGAGTATGAAAAGGCAGATCTGTTGGGGCGCATGGTGGAGCCGGAGCGGATGTTTACCTTCCGTGTGGTGTGGTGTGATGACAGCGGACAGTGGCACACCAACCGGGGCTGGCGCTGTCAGTTCAACGGGGCCATCGGCCCGTACAAAGGCGGTCTGCGCTTCCAGAAGAATGTGTACGAGGGCATCATTAAGTTCTTGGGCTTTGAACAGACGTTCAAAAACGCGCTGACCGGCCTGCCCATCGGCGGCGGAAAGGGCGGCAGCGATTTTGATCCCGCCGGAAAGTCGGATGCGGAGATCATGCGTTTTTGCCAGAGCTATATGTCGGCACTCTATCGATATATTGGACCCGATGTGGATGTACCGGCCGGTGACATGGGCGTTGGCGCCCGTGAGATCGGCTATCTTTACGGCCAGTACCGCCGCTTGAAGGGCGTGTGGGAGAACGGGGTCATCACCGGAAAGGGTTTCTCCTACGGCGGTTCCCGGATCCGGCCGGAGGCCACCGGATATGGGGCGGTCTACTATTTGTGCGAGGTGCTCAAGCACGAGCATGACACCATTGAGGGCAAGCGCATCGCCCTGTCGGGCTATGGCAATGTGGCCTGGGGGATTATGAAGAAGGCGGCCGAGCTGGGGGCCAAGGTGACCTATATGGCGGGCCCCGACGGCTATGTCCACGACCCCGACGGGATCTACGGTGAGGAGAAATTGAACTTCATTCTCCATATGCGGGCCACGGACCCCATGCACTGCAAGCCGTATGCCGATCGGTTCGGCTGCACTTTTGTGCCCGGCACCAAGCACTGGGGGGCCACGGACGTGGATATTTTCATGCCCTCGGCCATGCAGAACGATGTGACGCTGGAATGGGCGGAGAAAATTGCGGCCTCCGGTGTCAAGTACTACATCGAGGTGGCCAATATGCCCACTACCAATGACGCCTTGGCACTGCTGCGGGCGCAGAAGCACATGATCGTGGCGCCGTGCAAGGCGGTCAACGCCGGCGGCGTCGGCGTGTCTGCCTTGGAGATGAGCCAGAACTCGGAGCGGCTGGTCTGGACAGCCGAGGAAGTGGATGCCCAGCTCAAGAAGATGATGGCCGACATCCACCGCAACTCCACGGCTGCGGCGGAGGCCTATGGCTTGGGGTATGATCTGGTGGCCGGTGCCAATATTGCCGGATTTGAGAAGGTGGCCGATGCCATGATGGCCCAAGGCTGTTTCTAAGAGGGCCGGACAGGAATGAAACGGCGGTAGAACCGGTCGATACAAAACGGATCACAAACGGTACGATGTGCCCTGATTGTGGGTACATCGTACCGCTTTTTCGTATCCATGACAACCGAAAGGGGGCGCAGTCCCACAATGAACCGTCGGCTGCGGGGAGAGGAAAGACGGCAGACGGGGGATTGGCGTGATTTTTCCAATTCTTTGGCTGCAAAACTATCCTGCGCAGAGAGAATGTGATATAATAGAAAAAATCGCCTGCGTCCGACCGTATTCACGCAGGGAACCAGAGGACGGGCAAGGAGGAAAAAAGAATGAAATTGACACTGCTGCGCCATGGGATCACGGAGGGAAATCAGAATCATCTGTGCTACGGAAGTACGGATCTTCCCCTGCTGCCGGAGGGCATTGCGGCGCTGCAAGAGGCGGCCCGGACAAAGCGCTATCCCAAGGCGGAGCACTACTATACCAGTGGGATGCGGCGCACGGAGCAAACGCTGGAAATGCTGTATGGGGAGGTGCCCCACGAGGTCCTGCCGGGACTGCGGGAAATCGACTGCGGACAGCTGGAGATGCTGCCCTTTGCCCAGTTGGAGGCACTTCCTGAATTTGGAAAGTGGATGCGCGATGCCACCGCGGACACGCCTGTGCCCGGCGGCGAGAGCTTTCGGCAGGTTCTGCAGCGGGGACTGGCGGCGCTGGTGCCCCTACTGGAGCGGAATGAGGATGCGGTTTGCGTGATGCACGGAGGGATCATGGGGGTACTTCTGGATTACTGGTTCCCCGGGAAACCCTTTGGACACTATGTCCCGCAGCCCGGATCAGGCTATCAGGTGACCGTGGAAGAAGGGCAGCCGGTGGCGGTATGTCCCGTACCGGAGGAATGAGCGTTGGCGGTCAAATTCCGTGCAAGAGAGATACACAAAAAGAACAGGCGGTGAGGGAGCGCACTCCTTCACCGCCTATTTTTTTGGGGGAAAATCAGACCCAAGAGAGTCCGCCCTCCTGATCCATGCAGAGGGCCTTGCTGTAGAGGGTGGTCATCGCGTCCACCAGATAGGGGAGGTCGGCACTGCCCATGGTTTCATAGGCCGAGTGCATGGCCAGTTGGGCAAGGCCGATGTCCACGGTGCGCACCGGCACATGGGTGTTGGCGATGCTGCCCAAGGTGGAGCCGCCGACCATGTCGGATCGGTTGGCATAGACCTGCACCGGAACCTCGGCCATGCGGCAGATGGTGCGCATCAGGGCCGCAGAAACGCCGTCGGTTGTGTAGCGCTGATTGGCGTTATATTTGAGCACGATGCCGCCGTTGAGTACGGGAGCGTTGTGCGGATCGGCCAGTTCCGGATGGTTGGGATGCTTGGCATGGGCATTGTCGGCCGAGACGAGGAAGCTGTTGGCCAGAAGCCGCTGATACCCCTCCTCGTCCATGCCCAGGGAGAAGGCGGCCCGCCGCAACGTATCCCGCAGCAGCGTGGAGGCGGCGCCCTGTTTGCTCTCGCTGCCGGTCTCCTCATTGTCAAAGAGACCATAGACGGTGATGGCCGTACTGCTGTCAGCATTCAGAAATCCCTCCAGACAGCCGAAGGCACAGCTGAGATCGTCCAGCCGAGGGGAGAGCAGCAGCGATGCGTCGCTGCCGGCCACAGTGCCGTGGCTGCGGCAGGTGAGGAAGAGATCGTGACCGAGGATCTCCTTTTCGTCAACCCCTGCGTGCTCTGCAGCCAGAGCCAGTAAAGAGGGCGCATCGGCGCCCATGCCGTACAGCGGCAAGGTGTCCACAGCGGCATTGTACGCATAGCCATCGTTGACGCTGCGGTTCATGTGGATCGCCACGCTGGGGATCACCGCCAGATCTTGATCGAGATGGACGAGCCGGGAGATCACACGGCCCCCTTTTTCCACAAGGACCCGGCCGGCCACACCCAGAGGGCGATCCAGCCACGAGCCCATCAGCATCCCGCCGTACCGCTCGGTCTGGAGCTGTACATAGGCGCCGGCTGCGGCGGAGGACTGGGGGTGTTCTTTCAGTTTGAAGGTGGGGGAGTCACTGTGTGCAGCGGACATCGTGAAGCCGGTGGGCGTTCCCTCTGGAAGATGCAGGGCAATCAGGGAGGAATCGTTGACGGTGAAATAGTAGCGCCCACCCGGCTGCAGCTGCCACGGGGCGGCGGCGCACAGCCGCATGAATCCGTCCTGTTCCAATAAGGCGGAGACGGTATCCACGGTGTGGAAAGGACTGGGAGAGGCGGCGATAAACTCTAGCAGCCGCCGATTCAGTGTTCCGAGCATGCGAAAGTCTCCTTTCAAAAAATGGGAATGGTGACCATGCCCACAGCATGATCACCATGATTATACCTGCTGCCATAGGCGGTGTAAAGATGAAAAAAGCCTCCCGGAGGAGGCTTTTTTTCAGGAACGCTGCTGCAGCTCGTCTTTCAGAAAGCAGATGGCCTGCCGATATCCCTCAAAGCCAAGGCCGGCAAAGGTTTTGATGCAGGCCATGCCGGCATAGGAGACACGGCGAAAGTCCTCCCGTGCGTTGATGTCCGACAGGTGGACCTCCACCGCCGGCAGGGCCACCGCCTTAAGGGCATCCAAAATAGCGACACTGGTATGGGTGTAGGCCGCAGGATTGATGATGATCCCGTCCGCAGTGCCATATGCCTGCTGGATCCGATCCACGATGGCGCCCTCGTGGTTGGACTGAAAGAGCTCTACCTCCACGCCTTCTTTTTCACAGACACGGCGGATGAAGTCCTCCAGTGCGGCAAAGGTGCCGGTGCCGTAGATCGCAGGTTCCCGCAGGCCCAGCAGATTCAGGTTCGGTCCGTTAATGACGACAAATTTCATAAAAAGCCTCCTTGACCGCCCGGGCGGTATCCATCGGTGTGTGGTGGTTTTCGATGATGCAGTGGGCAAAGTGTCGATAGAGTGGTTCACGCTGTTGATACAAGGACGAAAGACCCTGCTGCAGGGAGAGGGGGCGCCCCTGTGTAGGCAGGTCCTCCAGAGGACGCTGCAGCCAGAAAAGAACGCCGTTTTGCCGCAGGAGCGCCCGGTTTTCCGGTCGTGTCACACAGCCGCCCCCTGTGGCCAGAATGATGCCGGAGCGCCGCCCCAACTGGGCGAGGGCCTCCGTTTCACGGCGGCGGAAACCCGCCTCGCCTTCTGCGGCAAAAATCTCCGGGATGGAGCGCTGTGCCGTCTCCTCGATGAGGGCGTCGCTGTCCCAGACCTCCCGATCCAACAGTGCGCCCAGCCGGGCGGCCACGGAGGATTTTCCACAGCCGGGCATCCCGATGAGGACGATGTTTTCCATTTGGCTGCGAAGCGAGTGCTGAATGGATCGCAGGAGCTCGTCGTCGATGGAGGTATCCTGAAACAGTTCGCTGCTGCGCCGGGCCTGTGCCACCAGCATAGCAAGACCGCCAAAGGCGGGGATGCCCAGTTCTTCCGCCTGCAGCAAAAGGGCGGTGCGGGCCGGATTGTAGATGAGATCGTAGACGGCGGAAAGCTGGGGAAACAACGATAGATCCACCGCTGCAGCGCCGGTATGGGGATACATTCCCACAGGGGTCGTATTGACCAGCAGCTGGGCGTCCTTATGGCGGGTGAGGTTTCCGTAGTGATTTTCGCCGCTGCGGGAGATCACCACCGGCTGTGCCCCCAAGGCCGCCAAAACCGCACACACCGTGACGGAAGCCCCACCACTGCCCAGCACCAGAGCCTTCTTGCCGGATGGGTCCACGCCGCTGCAGCGCAGGAGATAGGCAAAACCGTCATAATCGGTGTTGGCCCCGTACAGCGTGCCGTCGGGGCGGCGCACCAGTGTGTTGACGCTTTGCAGCAGGCGGGCCGTGTCGGAGAGGGCCGCACAGTAAGGGACCACGGCTTTTTTGTAGGGAATGGTCACATTCAACCCGTGGAATGGGGCGTGGCGGAGGAAATCATCTAACTCCTCCGGTTCCTTTTCATAGAGCGCATAGGCATAGTCCCCCAAGCGGGCATGGATGGCCGGGGAGTAGCTGTGGCCCAGCTTGCGCCCCAAAAGACCGCATTGGACCATCATGTCACCTCACGATAGCTGCCCAGATAGGTGAAGGACTCGCAGACATCGTCCAGTTCCCCCATGAGCTGAATGAACTGGGGCGAATACACAGAGGTGTCCAGATCGAAGTAGAACATGAACTCGAAATCCCGCTCCGGCAGCGGGCGGCTCTCCAGTTTGTTGAGGTTGATCCCCAGCGCATAGAAGCGGGAGAGCAGTTTATAAAGGGCACCGGGACGGTGGGGCAGGACCACCATCAGGCTGGTACGATCAGCACCGGGATAGATCTCCAGATTACGGGAGATGCAGATGAAGCGGGTGTAGTTATTGCCCTGATTCTGGCACGAGGGCAGCAGGCATTGCAGGCCGTAGAGCTGGGCACAGCTGCGGGAGGACAGGGCCGCCATATCGCTGCGCTGGGAGTCAGCCACCATTTTGGCGGCCTCGGCGGTATTGGCACAGCGGACCACCGTGATCTCCGGGTGCTGCTGCAAGAAGTCGCTGCACTGGGCGATGGCCTGCTCGTGGGAGCAGATGGTGCGGATGTCCTCCAGACGGACGCCGGGTTTTGCCAGCAGATGATGGTCCACCTTCAGCCGGACGCTGCGCACGATGCGGAAGCGGTGGCGCATCATCAGGTCGTAGACGATGTTGACGGAGCCTGCGGTGCTGTTTTCAAGAGGGATGACGCCGTATTGGCACAGCCCTTTTTCAACGGCGGAGAAGACGGATTCAAAGCTGGAGAAATAGAGGATGCCAGGGCGGCGGAACAGTTTTTCGCAGGCCAGCTGGGAGTAGGCCCCGGCCACACCCTGACAGGCCACGGAGGCATGGGGCGGGAAGAGCGGGTCGGTCTGTGTAATGGCGTGGGTGATTTCCTCGGTCAGAGGGCCGGTACTGTGCAGCAGTGCGTGCTGCCGGGCACGGCTCAGTTCCATCAGCAGGGAGTAGAGGGACAGCCCGTACTCCTGCAGTTCTTCCGGCAGCTGTGCAGCCACGGAATCCAGTTTTTCCTGTTCCCGGCCGGCATCCAGTACCGGCAGCTGGTGTTGGTGCTTAAAAGCGGCAATCTGCGCACTCAGGTCCATCCGCTGTGCGAAGAGGGACAGTAGGTCGTGGTCGATTTGGTCGATGGAGGTTCGCAATTCCTGTAAATCCATGGGGGTTACTCCTTTTCACGTTGGGCGGTTCGATAGGCGTCATAGAGTGCCACGGCTGCGGCGGCTTCCACACAGGGGACGGCACGGGGGACGATGCAGGG
Source organism: Oscillospiraceae bacterium (assembly GCA_020025275.1). Classification (GTDB taxonomy): domain Bacteria; phylum Bacillota; class Clostridia; order Oscillospirales; family Oscillospiraceae; genus Vescimonas. The sequence continues at coordinate 10,746 of JAHHSI010000030.1, forward strand.
ATCATGGCGGCCATGGACCTGCAGGGTCTGCGGTTCCCGTGTGGTGAGATTGACGCTGCGCTGCGGCTGGGCGATGGAGGGGGTGGGCTTGATGGCGACCCGGAAGAGCAGGGGCATTCCGTCGGTGATCCCGCCCAAGATCCCTCCGCAGTGGTTGGTGGTGGTGATGATATGGCCGTCTTTGACGGCAAAGGGGTCATTATTCTCACTGCCCCGCAGTGCGGCGGCGTCAAAGCCGTCGCCAAATTCCACGCCTTTGACGGCGGGAATCCCAAAAAGGGCGGCGGCGATCCGGTTTTCCATGCCGCCAAACATGGGATCGCCCAACCCGGCGGGGGCACCCAGTACCAGACACTCCACCACTCCGCCGACGGAGTCACCGTCACGGCGGGCATCCTCGATGCACCGGATCATGGCCTGACCGGCGTTGTCGTCCACCGTGGGGAAGGGTTTCTCCGCCACGGAGGCGGTGAAGGGGGCGTCATCCCGGATCTGGGCGATGGAGCGGATGCGGGCGAAAATGCGGATCCCCTGCTGCTCCAATAGCTGCAGGCAGATGCCGCCGGCGATGCACAGCGGAGCGGTGAGCCGGCCGGAGAAATGGCCGCCGCCGGCATAGTCACGGTGCTGCCCGTATTTCACATAGCCGGTGTAGTCGGCGTGGCCGGGACGGGGACAGGCGGCCAGCTCCGCATAGTCACCAGAGCGGGTATTCTTGTTGCGGATGATGGCCGTCAGAGGAACGCCGCAGGTCCTGCCGTTGTGCACGCCGGAGAGAAACTCGGGAACATCGGACTCCTTCCGTGGGGTCGACCAGCGATGCTGTCCGGGGGCACGGCGATCCAGAAAACGCTGCAGGGCATCCATATCGATGGGAAGTCCGGCAGGCAGTCCCTCCATGGTGACGCCGATGGCGGGGGAGTGGGACTGTCCGAAAATGGTCAGACGGAGGGATTCTCCGTAGGTGCTGCTCATAGGCACGCTCCTTTCAGGGGAAGATAGTCATCCCAAAAGCGGGGATAGGATTTTTCAACGCACTGGCTGCCCAGGATCGTAACGGGCTCGGCACAGCCGCAGGCGGCCACCGCTGCGGCCATAGCGATCCGATGATCGCCGCAGGCATCCACGCAGCCGCCGGTGAGGACACCGCATCCGTGAATGATCAGGCCGTCCGGCAGCTCCTCAACGCTTCCGCCCAAGGCACGCAGGAGGCGGGCCGTGGTATAGAGGCGGTCGGATTCCTTCAGGCGCAGACGAGCCGCATTTTTGATATAGGTATCCCCCTGCGCCAGAGCGGCCACCACGCTGACGGTGGGGATCAGGTCGGGGATGGGACCGGCGTCCACCGTGATGCCCCGGAGCGTTCCGGGCTGCACGGTGACGGCATCGTGCCGGCAGGACACAGCGGCGCCGAAGCGCTGTAAAAGTGCCACAATGGCACGGTCCCCTTGGGACGAGGATGGATGCAGGCCGGTGACAGAGATGCCGTTTCCGCCCAAAGCCCCGGCGCAGAGGAAGAAAGCCCCGTTGGACCAGTCGCCCTCCACCTGCAAAGAGGAAGGGAGATGATAGGTCTGTGTACCGGGGATCCGATAGCGGTGTCCCTCTTTTGTAAAGCGGATACCGGCCGTCTGAAGAGCATCCTCCGTCATGGCGATATAGGCCGCCGATTCCACAGGGCCGGTGATCGTCAGCGTGCTGTCCCCGTCAAGAAGGGGAAGAGCGAAGAGAAGGCCGGAAATATACTGCGAGGAGATGTTACCGGGGAGAGCATAATCCCCCGCTTGCAGCTGCCCGGTACAGGTGAGGGAGGCACCGTTTCGCTGTACGGCAGCACCGTGGGCAGAGAGCTGCTCATCCAGTGGGGCCAGCGGGCGCTGTGGGAGGCGTCCTTCCATGGCAAAGCGGACGGGAACGCCCAGTGCCGCAGCCACGGGCAGGAGAAAGCGGAGCGTTGAACCGCTCTCACCGCAGGGCAGAGCGCAGAGGTCTGCCCTGCGGCGGCGCTGGGGCGAAACACGGATCGTCCCCGCCTGAGAAGATACCGCCGCGCCCATGGCACAAAGGCAGTGCATAGTGGCCTGAATATCACGGGAGAGACCGTCACAGAGGATCGCAGAGGGGGTGTCACTCAGGGCAGCGCAGAGCAAGAGCCGATGCGCCTGCGACTTTGAAGCCGGAATGGGGACGGTGCCGGAGATCGGACCGCCGGGAAGGGTGAGGTTCATTGCACACCTCCGGCCATGAGCCAGCGGCGCAACTCCGACGCAGGCACGTCCCGCAGACGGCAGCAGCCCACGTTCTCCGGCACCACCAGATGGATCGTCTCGCCGAAGATTTTTTTATCGGACAGGGCTGCGTGCTCTAGCTGTGCCAGAGGATAGGGCGCAGTGGTGGGGAGCTGATAGCGTTCGAGCAGCTGCAAGACCTCCGTCACCGCTGAGGGGGGGCAGAGCCCCTGCGCTGCGGCGGAGCGTGTGATGATGGCCATGCCCATGGCCACACAATGGCCGTGGGACAAGGTGTAGCCGCTGCACTCCTCAATGGCGTGGCCGAAGGTGTGGCCAAGGTTCAAAAGCTGCCGCACACCGCGGTCCTGCTCGTCCTGCGCCACCAGATCCCGCTTCATGGCCACGCAGTGGGCAATCACCTCTTCCGGCGAATCGGCGATGGGTTCACGGCCCAGTCGGTGGAAGAACGCTGCATCGCCCAACAGCCCGTACTTGATGACTTCGGCACAACCGTCGGTAAAGACGGATGCCGGCAGCGTGGTCAGCGTGTCGGGATCGCACCAGACCAGAGCGGGCTGCCAGAAGGCACCCACCAGGTTTTTGCCCACAGGCAGATCCACCGCTGTTTTGCCGCCCACCGAGGAGTCCACGGCGGCCAACAGCGTGGTGGGCACCTGCACATAGGGGATGCCGCGCAGATAGGTGGCCGCAGCGAACCCGGTGAGATCACCGATCACACCGCCGCCCAAGGCGACCAGAAAATCGCTGCGGCGGAGATGGTGCCGGGCCAGAAAGGCCAGAAGCCGGCCATAGCTGTCGAGCGTCTTGGAGGATTCACCGGCGGGGAGAACGTAGGTGAGCACGGAAAAGCCGGCCGCCTGCATAGACTCGGACACGGTCTGCCCGTAGTGCGGAAACGCATTTTCATCGGAGACCACAACGGCCGTGCAGGGGGGGAAGATGGCGGCCAGCTGCTGCCCGAGCCGGGGCAGGCAGCCCACTTCAATATGGACTTCATAGGGGGTGGAGGCGGGAATCTGGATGGTTTTCATCGGCCGTCTACCTCTTCCTTTCTGCGCCGTCCGTCCTCCAACAGCTGGACGAGTGCGGCACGGTCATTTTCTTCGATGGCCCGGCGGTAGAGAGACAGCTGAGCTTCCAGCACCTCCAGCTCATAGAGCAGGTTGTCCCGATTTTCCAAAAACAGCTGCGCCCACATGGAGGGGTCCAGCCATGCTACCCGGGTCATGTCCTTGTAGCTGCCGGCAGAAAAGCCCTTGTGCTGTGCGGCAGTGGGGCTTTTGACGTAGGCGTTGGACACCAGATGGGCCATCTGCGAGGTGAAGGCAATCAGTCGGTCGTGCTCCTCTGCGGTGGTCACGGAGATGTGTCCGAAGCCGGCGGGGGAGAGCAGCTGCTTCACCTGATCCAACAGGGCAATGTCATCAAAGCTGGGCGGTACAAGGACCATGGGGGCACCGTGATAGAGATTGGCACGGGCGTACTTGAAGCCGGAGTTATGGTTTCCGGCCATGGGATGACCGCCGAGATACGTAAAGCCATGCTGCTGCGCCAGAGGGAAGCAGGCCTCGCAGACGAAACGCTTAGTGCCGCAGCAGTCGATGACCACGGGCTTGGCGCCGATATGAGGAGCCGCCGTACGCAGATAGGCTACAGCGTCCTCCGGGCACAGGGCGATGAGTACCAGATCGCACCGGGGAATGGTATCCATGGTCAAATAGCCGCTGACAGCGCCGCTGAGGATGGCAAAGTCCAGTGTCGCACTCGACCGATCAAAGCCAAGAACCTCCCAGCCGGCGGCGGTATAGGCCTTGGCAAAGGAGCCGCCGATCAGGCCCAATCCTACGATTCCGATGGTCATAAGGCACTCACCTCACGGATGCGGCGCACCTTTTCGGCGAGGACATCGTACTGATCGGGACGCAGCGACTGGGCACCGTCGCACAAAGCGTGCAGGGGGTCGTTGTGCACCTCGATGATTAGACCGTCGGCGCCGCAGGCGGCCGCAGCCATAGCCATTGGCTCGACCAGATGGGCCCGGCCGGTGGCGTGACTGGGGTCGACGATCACCGGCAGGTGGGTCAGCTGATGGAGCATGGGTACGGCGGCCAGATCCAGCGTATTGCGGGTGTAGTCGCCGAAGGTGCGGATCCCGCGCTCGCAGAGAATGACCTGCTCATTCCCCCCAGCCATAATGTACTCGGCACTCATCAGAAGTTCTTTGAGCGTATTGGCAAGGCCGCGTTTGAGGAGGATCGGCTTGCGGAGCTCGCCCAGATGGCGCAGCAGATCGAAATTCTGCATATTCCGTGCACCGACCTGAATCACATCTACATCCGCAAAGAGGTCGAGGTGCTCGATGCTCATGATCTCCGTCACGATGGGCAGGCCCGTTTCCTGACGTGCAATCTTCAAAAGCTCAAGACCGGTGGCCTGCAGTCCCTGAAAGTCATAGGGGGAGGTGCGGGGCTTGAACGCACCGCCACGCAGCAGCTGGGCGCCGGAGGCCTTGACGGCCTTGGCAACGGCCACGATCTGCGCCTCGGATTCCACGGAGCAGGGACCGGCGATCATGGCGAAGTGCCCGCCGCCGATTTTAGCCTCGCCCACCTCCACCACGGTATCAGCAGGGTGGAACTTGCGGTTGCAGCACTTGAAGGGATCCGTAACCTGCTTGACCGAGTCCACAATATCCAGACTGCCCACCAGATCCATGTCCAGCTGCGTCGTATCGCCGATCAGGCCCAACACAGTCTGGAACTGGCCCTCGGAGATGTGGACCTTTACCTTCTGTGCCTCCAGCCAGTCCACCAGCGGCTGGCGCATATCCTGATTGACTCCATGCTTCAAAATGACGATCATTTTTTCTCCTCCTATGTGTACAAAACAAAAGTATACAATAAAAAAAGCGGCCCAGGATAACCTGTGCCGCATCAAAAACAGTGATAAGATCCCATTTTTTGCATCACAAATTACCCTTACTATGCTGCATAGTAAAGTAAGAATAATCGTAGTTTGCAAAAACGAAATGAGTCATCTGGAATCTCCTGTTGCCTGTTATTGAAATTTTTACCTAAAGCGAATATAGCGCATATGAGCACAAATGTCAACGGTTTCTGCAAAAAAACCGGCAAGATCTGGGGGGAGTGTTTGCTGCTGGGATACAGTTGACTTTGAATTGCGGCATGTTATAATGGAGAACAAGTATAAAAATGCCGCAAAAGGGAGATAGATGAGACGAGAACGCTTCTGCGGTGAGGAAAGGACAAAACCATTATGGCAAATATCTTAGAACAATCCATGCAGTATTTGGAGACCTGTGACCGGGAAATTGCCGGATTGCTGCAGTGTGAATATGCCAGACAGAGAGAGACGATCGAGCTGATCGCCTCCGAGAATGTGGCGTCGGAGGCCGTCATTACGGCCATGGGCTCCGTGCTGACGAATAAGTACGCCGAGGGGTATCCCGGCCGGCGTTACTACGGCGGCTGCCAGTTTGTGGACGAGGTGGAGCAGCTGGCCATCCAGCGGGCCAAGGCGCTGTTCGGCGCAGAGTATGTCAATGTGCAGCCCCACTCCGGGGCACAGGCCAATCTGGAGGTTTATGCGGCCCTGCTGCAGCCCGGCGATACGATGCTGGGCATGGACCTTGCCAACGGCGGCCACCTGACGCACGGGGCCAAGGTGAATCTGTCCGGCAAGCTCTACAACTGCGTCAGCTACGGAGTCGATCCGGCCACCGGCTGCCTTGACTATGACATGGTGGAGGATCTGGTGAAGCAGCACCAGCCCAAGCTGGTGGTGGCCGGCGCCTCCGCCTATCCACGGAAAATCGATTTTGCGGCCTTTGCCGAGATTGCCCATCGTTACGGGGCGCTGCTGATGGTGGACATGGCCCATATTGCGGGCCTTGTGGCCGGCGGACAGCATATGAATCCGGTGCCCTATGCCGACGTGGTGACCACCACCACCCACAAGACGCTGCGCGGGCCCCGGGGCGGCATGATCCTGGCCAAGGAGGAGTTTGCCAAGAAACTCAACAGTGCCGTGTTCCCCGGCGCACAGGGAGGCCCGTTGATGCACGTCATCGCCGGAAAGGCCGTGTGCCTGAAGGAGGCGGCTTCGCCCGCCTTTGCACAGTATGCCGCCGATGTGGTGGCCAATGCGGCCGCCTTGGCCGAGAGTCTACGCAGCCACGGCTTTGACATGGTCTCCGGCGGTACGGACAACCATCTGATGCTGGTGGATCTGCGCAGGAAGCACATCACCGGAAAGGAACTGCAGGAGAAGCTGGACAGCGTCCACATCACCCTCAATAAGAATGCGATCCCCAATGATCCGGAGAAGCCCGGCGTCACCAGCGGTGTGCGGATCGGCACCCCGGTGGTCACCACACGCGGCATGGGACCGGAGGACATGGAGCAGATCGTGCAGTGCATCGACTGGGCCGTGGAGGACTGTGACAAAAACCGCGGCAAGATCCTGGAACAGGTAGAGGCGCTGGTGGAGAAGTATCCGCTGTATTGATCGGTGAAAAGCCGCAGGCCATGGTCTGCGGCTTTTTCTTGCCCTTTGGAGGGCGGCGTGATAAAATAATGAAAAATAAGCGAAAGGCGGCAAAAGGATGAAAAAAATTGCAGTAGTTACCGGTGCGTCCAGCGGCATGGGCAAGCGCTTTGCTGAGACGCTGACCAAGTGGGGCAGCAGCTTTGACGAGGTGTGGGTCATTGCCCGGCGTGCCGATCGACTGGAGGAATTGAAGGAGATCCTGCCCTTTCCTGTCCGGACGTTGGCGTTGGATCTTACCAACCGAGCCAGCTTTGCTGTTTATGAGGACTTGCTGAAAGAGGAGACGCCCTGCGTGGAACTGCTGATCAATGCCAGCGGGTACGGGAAGTTCAGCGCTTCGGTGGACACCCCCCTCCATGTGAATCTCAATATGGTCGACCTCAACTGTCAGGCCGTGATGGCCATGTGTCAGATGACCGTGCCGTATATGCCCAATGGCGGACACATCATCAATATCGCCTCGGTGGCGGCCTTCCAGCCCATCCCCTATATCAATGTCTATGCCGCCAGCAAGGCCTTTGTCCTCAGCTATAGCCGGGCACTGAACCGGGAGCTGCAGGAGCGCGGTATCGGCGTGACCGCCGTGTGCCCCTTCTGGACCAAGACGGAGTTCTTTGACCGTGCAGTAGCCCCGGGAGAGGAGCCTGTGGTCAAAACGTATCTGGCCATGTATGAGCCGGATCAGATCGTCTCCCGAGCGTGGCGGGATGCCAAACGTGGACGGGATGTGAGTACGTTCGGGTTCGTGGCCCGGGCGCAGGCGGGGCTTGTGAAGGCGCTGCCGCACGCACGGGTGATGGACGTGTGGATGCGCCAGCAAAAGCTGAAGTAAACGTGGGGAGTCTTCTATGGGGAAAACCATTTTGAAATCGCTGGGTTTTGGCCTTCTGGCATCTCTTGGTGCCATGCTGTTCGCCGAAATGGCCGGCGCCATTTTCAGCGGATTATCCTGGGGCGTGGCGGCGGTACTGGGCGGAATCCTGTATCTTTGCCTTCTGCTGGTGCCCTGCACAGGCTTGATCCTGCATCGGATGGACAAGAAGTAGAATGAACCAATCAGAAAAGAAAAATCCCACCGCAGACGTTGGTTCTGCGGCGGGATTTTTTTATGTGGTTACGAGAGGGTGACCTGTACGCCCGTGTGGTCCACCGGCAGCGGCAGCTGTGTCCAACGCTGCGGCAGCTCATGGAGATGCCGGGCGAGAGCGGCGTCAAATCCGTCCTCCATGGATAGACACAGCAGCGTGGGGCCGGCGCCGGAGATGCAAAAGGCCAGCGCTCCGCAGTCCAGAGCCAGTGCCCGCACCTGCTCGTAGCCGGGGATCAGCGAGCGGCGGTAGGGCTGGTGGAGGCGGTCGTCGAGAGAGACCCGCAGGAGCTCTTTGTCCCCCTGCTCCAGTGCCTTCAGCAGCACTGCGGCCCGTGAGACGTTGAAAACGGCATCCCCGTAGGGGACTTCTTTGGGCAGAACACGGCGGGCCGCATGGGTGCTCAGCTCAAAATCCGGGATCAAGGCCGTAAAATGCAGTCCGGGGTGGACGTCGTAGCGGGCGGCAAAGGGCCGTCCATCCTCCACAAAGGAGGCGACCAAGCCGCCCAGCAGAGCCGGAGCCAGATTGTCCGGGTGCCCCTCAATGGCGTTGCAGATCCCCAGCAGCTCCAGCGGGGAATAGGGGCTGCCGTGGAGCGCATTGGCGGCCGCAGCACCGGCGGCGATGAGGGAGGCGGAGGAGCCCAGACCACGGCAGATGGGGATCTGGGTGTCCATGGTGATGTCGAGTCCCGGCATGGGGAGACCCAGGGCCTCCATGACACGGCGGTAGGCGACCACGCTGAGATTGTCTGCATTGCAGTAGGCCGCCTCGCAGCCGGAAAAGCGCAGATCGCCGTCGGTTTCCGAAAAAGTCAAGGTGTTATACAGCGACAGAGCGCATCCAAAGGTATCAAAGCCGGGACCGAGATTGGCGGTGGTGGCAGGGACACGGACCGTTACCACTGCACCTCACCTACTTTCTTCAGGACATAGTCCAGCATCTCTTCCCGGGCGATCACATCCCGGTGCAGGACCGGACGATCTGCCAGTGCGGCCAGATTTTCCGGGATCTTGACGCCGGTGCACCGGTGCAGCTGCTCCATCAGGGCAAAGGCATCGTTACAGGGTGCTTCCCCCAGTGCGGAGAGGACCGCAGCGGGGAATTTATAGGGCGATGCGGTGGAGAGAACCACCACCGGAGCGTCATCGGTGCGCTGCGCCATGAAGCGATCCGCCACAGCCCAAGCCACGGCGGTATGGGGGTCCAGCAGATAGCCGGACTCGTTCCACACACGGCCAATTACGGCGGCCGCTTCGGCATCGGTGCAGCTGCCGCAGCCGAACTCCGCCTTCAGTTTTTGCAGGATCGTATCGCTTACCTGATAATGCCCGTCCCGGTTGAGCTGCTTCATCAGGGAGCTGACATAGGCGTTGTCACAGCCGGAGAGCAGATACAAAAGACGCTCGAGATTACTGGAAACCAGAATGTCCATGGAGGGGGACGTGGTTTTGTGGAAGGGCCGGCGCTTATCGTAGCATCCGGTGGTCAGAAAATCGGTGAGCACATCGTTGGCATTAGAGGCGCAGATGAGCCGCCCCACAGGCAGTCCCAGCAGCTTGGCAAAATAGCCGGCCAGTATATCCCCGAAGTTGCCGGTGGGGACAACGAAGTGAACCGGCTGGCCCGGCCGGATGCGTCCGGAGTGGACCAGATCGGCGTAGGCTTTGAAATAGTAAGCAATTTGCGGTGCCAGACGGCCAATATTGATGGAGTTGGCGGAGGACAGGCGCACATGGCCCAGATCCCGATGGGCACAGGCGGCAAAGATCTCCTTCACGCCGGTTTGTGCATCGTCGAAATTGCCACGGACGGCACAGACACACACGTTGCTGCCCTGCTGTGTAGTCATCTGCGCCTGTTGGATGGGTGAGACACCATTATAGGGATAAAAGACGATGATGCGGGTACCGGGAACATCACGAAAGCCCTCCAGTGCCGCCTTTCCCGTGTCACCGGAGGTAGCGGTGAGGATCACGATCTCGTCCTCCGATCCCTCGGCATCCCGGGAGGCGGTCATCAGACGGGGCAGCAGACTGAGGGCCACATCTTTGAAGGCGCTGGTGGGGCCGTGGAAGAGCTCCAGCACATAGCGGTCGGCCACCGGGACCACCGGGGTCAGGTCGGGTGCGGAGAACTTGCCCGCATACCCCTTGTGCACCAGAGTGCTCATATCGGGTACTTCTGGCAGCAGAGCGGCCAGAATGGCGGCAGATAGATCCATGGGCTCCAGCTCCAACACGGAGCGCCAATCGAAATTCAATTCACTGAGGTCATCGAGAATATAAAGACCGCCGTCCGGAGCGATCCCGTTGAGAACGGCACCAGTCGAAGAGGCCTGCAGACGGTGGTCACGGGTACTTTGATACATCATACAACTTTGCTCCCATCTTGTTCTTGCATTTTGCATAAACATATGATACTATGTCTCCAAAGAAAAAGCAAGTGTTTTTCTGGCGGGGACGCACGGAGGGGGGCTGAAACGCTGCCGAACTGGCGGAACAGCAGTGGGAAACATGGCCCGTCTGCGATGCGTTCTCCCCAGACGAAAGGGGTAAAAATATGTTGAAAGTGGTGAAATTCGGCGGTTCCTCCATGGCAGATGCTGTGCAGTTTGCAAAAGTAAAGGCCATTGTGGAGGAAGATCCTGCACGGCGGGTCGTGGTTGTGTCTGCGGCAGGAAAACGGTACAAGGAGGATCATAAGATCACCGATCTATTGTATTTGTGTCACGCACACCTTCAGTATGGTGTGGCGTGTGACGGGATTTTTGACATGATCCGGCAGCGTTATTTGGACATTCGGGACGATTTGGGGCTGGCCACCGATCTGAAGCAAGACTTTGCTGCACTGCGGAAAAGCATGGATGCTGGCATCTCCAAGGAGGAACTGGTGTCCCGGGGGGAATATTTTTCCGCACGGCTGATGGCCGACTATCTGGGGTACGATTTTCTCGATGCCGAGTTGTGGCTGAAATTCAGACTGGACGGCACCGTGGATCAGGAGGCTACGTATGAGGCGCTGCGGCGGGTGGCTGCCGACCGGTGTGTGGTGATCCCCGGTTTTTACGGCGCCATGCCTGACGGGAGCATCAAGACCTTCACCCGCGGCGGCAGCGACATCACCGGCGCTCTGGCCGCGGCGGCCCTGGAGGCCGACATCTATGAAAACTGGACGGACGTGTCCGGCTTTTTGATGGCAGATCCCAAGATCGTTCCGGATCCGCAGCCCATCGAGCGCATCACCTATGCCGAGCTGCGCCAGCTGAGCTATATCGGTGCGCAGGTGCTCCACGAGGGGACCATCTTCCCCGTGCGGGAGAAAAACATCGCCATGAATATCCGCAACACCAATCAGCCCGACCACCCCGGCACCCTGATCCGGGAGTCTTTTGATGAGCAGGAGGCGCCGGACAACCGCTTCATTACCGGGATTGCAGGGCGGAAAAATTTCACGGTCATCTCCCTGACAAAGAGCGGTATGTCCTCGGAGGTGGGGACGCTGCGGAAAATGCTGGGCGTTCTGGAGAAATACAACGTTCCGGTGGAGTATCTGCCGTCCGGCATCGACTGTGTATCGCTGGTGGTGGCATCGGACAAGGTGGCCGCCTGCATCTATCAGATGATGGGGGATCTGGAGAAGGAGATCAAGCCGGACAAGCTGCACGTTCTGGAGAATATGGCCATTGTGGCCGCAGTGGGCCGAAAGATGGCCTTCAAGCCCGGCAGCTCCGGTAAGATTTTTGCCCGTCTCGGTGAGAGCGGGATCAATATTCGCATGATCACCCAGGGGCCGGAGGAACTGAACGTGATCGTCGGCGTGGACAACAAGGACTTTGCCAACACCATCCGTGTGTTGTATGACAGTTTTGTAAAGTAAAGGAGAAAGTGCAATGAAAATCGGTATTCTGGGGGCCACCGGTGCGGTGGGCCGTGAAATGATGAAGATTCTGGAAGAGCGCAAGTTTCCGGCTGATGAGCTGCGTCTGCTGGCAAGCCCTCGTTCCGTAGGGCAGAAAATGGTGTGGCGGGGCGAGACCTTGGAGGTGCAGCTGGCCTGTGAGGAGGCCTTTCAGGGGCTCGACATCGTGTTGGGCGCTGCGGAAAACGATATTGCAGAGCGCTTTGCGCCCGCTATTGTTAAGGCCGGGGCCGTCTTTGTGGACAACTCCAGTGCGTTCCGGATGCATCCCGACGTGCCGCTGGTGGTGCCGGAGATCAATCCGGAGGATGTCAGAAACCACAAGGGCGTCATCGCCAATCCCAACTGCACTACCATCATCTCGCTGGTGGCGGTCAATGCACTGAATGCGGATAGCCCCATTGAAACCATGGTGGCCTCCAGTTATCAGGCCACGTCCGGCGCCGGTGCGGCCGGACCGGTGGAGTTGATGGAGCAGGTGGACGCCATCCGGCAGGGGAAGTGCGCAGAGCCCAAGGTGTTTCAGCACCAGATCGCCTTCAATGTCATTCCTCAGATCGGTGGAGAGGCCTTTGCCGGCTACACCTCCGAGGAGATGAAACTGCAAAATGAGGGCCGCCGCATCATGCATCTGCCGCAGCTGCGGGTCAGCTGCACCTGCGTCCGGGTACCGGTGGTCCGCAGCCACAGCGTGTCCATTTTGGTGCGGACCGAGGAGAAGATCAGCGTGGAACGGGCCCGGGAGCTGATCGCACAGGCACCCGGCTGCCGTCTGGTGGACGATCTGGACAACAAAGCCTATCCCATGCCGCTGGATACCAGCGATCAGGACCTTGTCTTTGTGGGCCGCATCCGGGAGGATCTGACGGCGGACAACGGGCTGAACCTCTGGTGCTGCGGCGATCAGGTGCGCAAGGGTGCTGCCACCAACGCAGTACAGATTGCAGAACTGCTGGTCAAGTAAGGGCGCTATGAGAAAAAGGTGGGAACCCCTTGGAGGGTTCCCACCTTTTTTGGTGAGCAGATGAGCGAGAGCCGATGGCGGTGGACACCGGAGAAAAGGCTTTGCCGCCGGCACTCAGCGGCGGAACCAGCCGGCGTGGCCCACTGACAGGTCGATGAAGAGGACGATCAGCACAAAGGCAGACAGGGCCACGAAAAGAGCAATGAAGGCCAGCTTTTCTCTGCGCTCTTTGTGGAGCATCCGCTTTAAATCACAGATCGTATCTTTGAGGTCGGCAATGCGCAGCTCGTAGAGAGATTGGATCGTGTCCTCGGCAGGGGCGGCGGTCGGCGGTGACTCCTCCCGGGGGAGGGCTGCCTCCATGACCTCCTGCAGTCGGCAAACCACCTCATGACTGGGGCTGACGGTGGTGCCGGAAATGGTGTTTCTCACGGTGGAGACAGGGATTCCTGTCAAATCTGACAGGGTCTGCCACGAGAGGCCGCTGCGTTGTTTCAAGGCTTTGAGATCATCGGATACCATAATCGAACATACTCCTTGTTTGGATTTGGCCGGGAGGGGAAAGAAATCTGGGCAGGGAAACACAGGATGTGGGGAATTCGCACGGAACCGAATGTGTGCTATGCTGTATCCATCAAAACGAGGAGGGATGGATATGGGTTTCAGAAAATGGCTGGGCCGTTTTTTCCATGCACTGGCCGTATGGCCGGATCGTCCGGCAAAGGACCAGTAAAGAAAAGAGGACTACTTCTTAGCATAGTATCCCGGTGGGACGGCTGTCAAGTTCAGAAACTGTCAAGCTTATAAATTCAGCTGGCACAACGGAACGGAAGCCGGCGACCCGCAGGGAGGCAGCATGAACTGCGGAACAGTTGGATCGGACGGCACAGGCCCGTCAGCCAAATGGCTGACGGGCCTGTGGTTTTTTTCAGAAAATCAGGGCGGTGTGCTGATCTCTACATTTACGGTGATCGACGGGCAAGGACCATCCGACGCAGCCGCCATGGCCGAAGGCGCCGGTCATCAAACGGGACAGCCTCCGGGCGGCCTATGCGTCAGGCGTTGCCGTCGGAGGTATGAAGAGAGGGCACATCGACCCGAACCGAGCTCTGGTCTACCTCCAGAACCACGGGGGTGAAGGGTCGCTGGGTGGCCTCCACGTCCGTACCGTACAGGATCAGGCACAATCGATTTCCAGCGTGGACGGTGTGGTCCATGGGTACCATGGAGAAGTGGTAGTCATAGAACGTTCCGGGCTCGATGGCGTCCTTGCAGTAGTTGTTCCGGCGGTTTTGCGCATTCATCCAGCCACGGCTGATGACCTTGAAGGGGGACGGCTCTTCCTCCATCTTGAAGGCTTTCAGGTCGGAGACGGGGGTGTTCAGCCCCCAGAGGATACCGCCGGGCTGGACCACCTGCTGCTGGCAGGTCAGCCGCTTCTGAGAGCCCAGCTCCACCAACATGGCACTGAGAATAGCCGTCGGACCTTGGCAGGCGGCACGGAAAGAAACCTGAATGGTTCCGCTGATGCGACGGTCCTCCGTCAGGGGGGAGGTGAGATAGCGCAGGCAGTGGCCGTGCTCCTCCTGCAGCACCAACTGGGACAGCCATTCGGCGGCGTTGTCACGGGTGCGGTCATACACCGTTGCCGCCAGATCATCCACCAAGCGACCACTGGACTGCAGGGGCGTCAGGGCCAACACTTCCTGCGCCGGTGCGGCCGGAAACGTGGAAGAGGGCTGCCAGAGGGCGGGGTCCAGATTGCTCTGGACCAGGACATTCGGCAGCGTTTCAACGACGCCGTTATCAATGCCGTAGAGGAAGTGATCCAACCACAGGTGCAGCATCTCGTTGATGGGGCTGCCCTCCAGATCGTGGATATAGATATGGGC
>JAHHSI010000031.1 GCA_020025275.1 Oscillospiraceae bacterium
CGCTGATGAGGGTCGGCTTGAGCATGGGCACCACCACGGAGAAGAAGGTGCGGAAGGGGCCGCAGCCGTCGATCACGGCCGCCTCCTCGATCTCCAGCGGGATGCTTTTCACAAACCCGACGAACATAAAGACCGCCAGTCCCGCACCAAAGCCCAGATAGATGACCGGAATAGTCCACGGCGTATCAAGTCCCAGTGTGTCGGCCGTCTTGGAGAGGGTAAACATCACCATCTGGAACGGCACCACCATGGAGAACACGCACAGAAGATAGGTCAGACGGCAGAACCGGCTGTCCACCCGGGAGATATACCACGCCGCCATCGATGTGAAAAGCAGGATCAGCGCCGTGGAGAGCACCGTGATCAGCAGGCTGTAAAAGGCAGACTTCCAAAATGAACCACCCAGCGTGATGCCGGTGATGAAGTTCTGCCACCCGGCAAAGCTCTCTTTTGTGGGCAGGGCAAAGGTCTCCGTCTTTACAAAGGTGTTAATCTTAAAAGCGTTCAGCACCACCATGACCACCGGCATCAGATAGATCACGGAGACAATGGCCAGCACGATGCTCAACACCGTGCGCCCTGCGTGTTTTTTCGTTTTCATCACTGCTGCACCTCCTTTTTCCGGGTCGCCGTCAGCTGGATAAGCCCCAGTGCCGTCACCAGTACAAAGAACAGCACGGCCTTGGCCTGCGCCGTACCGCGGGAGTTCACGCTCTGGCCATAGAAGGTGTTATAGATGTTCAGCGCCAGCATTTCCGTGGTCTTGACGGAACTGCCGTCGGGCTGGATCACAAAGGGCTGTCCGGCCGTCAATGCCAGATTCTGGTCAAAGAGCTTGAAGCCATTGGTCAGCGACAGGAACGTACAGATGGTGATGGAGGGCATCACATTGGGGATGGTGACACGCCACAGTGTCTGCCAGCGGCTGGCCCCGTCGATGCGGGCCGCCTCCAGCATATCTTCCGGTACGGCCTGCAGCCCTGCTATGTAGATAATCATCATATAGCCGATCTGCTGCCAGCACATCAGGATCACAAGCCCCCAAAAGCCAAAGCGGCTCTCCAGAAGAATGGACGTATTGAAACGGCTGAGGATCCCGTCAAAGATCATGGACCAGATATAGCCCAGCACGATCCCGCCGATGAGATTCGGCATGAAAAAGACGGTGCGGAACAAATTGGCGCCCTTGATCTTCTGGGTCAGGGCATAGGCCACCGCAAAGGCCAGCACGTTGATGAGGACCAGCGACACCACCGCATAGAGGGCCGTATACCAGAAGGCATGCATAAAGCTGGCGTCCTGCAGCGCCTTGCCGTAGTTCTCCAAACCAATAAACTCCGCATCACTGGTGGTGCGGAATTTGCAGAAGGACAGGTACAGGCCCTTCAAGAACGGATACACAAATCCGATCAAAAACGCGGCCACCATGGGGCCGATAAACACCGGCGCCCAGCGGCGGATCGGGCGGCGCACCAGCCGGCTGTTGACAGCGGCCGGATCCCTGCGTTTGCTCATGCGTCTTCATCCTCTCTTTTTACACAAATCTCTCCACGTCATCCGCCTCATGCGGCGGCTGCCATGCCATATAAAATAGGAGCCGGGGCGGGCGAGTCCACCCGCCCCGGCAAAGGGTCACCTCACACAAGGATGTCTTTCATTCAGCTGTTGGCTGCGGCATACTGGGTTGCCCAGCCGTCCACAAAGGCGGTCTTGACTGCCGCCCAGTTGGCATCTGTCGGGTTGGCGTCATACTGGTTCATAGCGCTGACCAGACCGGCACGCCACTCGTTGACGTTGGGGGTGTAGTTGAACGCCCAAGTCATGGTGTAGTTGCCCTTGGCGGTGTAGTCCAGTGCATTGGCAAAGAACACGTTCTCCGGCGTCTTGGCCTGCTTGTAGGGGATGGGGCCGAACTGCTCGGCCATCACGGTGGTGCCCTTCTCGGAGGTCACCATCCAGTACATGAAGTCCAGCGTGGCCTTGATGTCCGCCTCAGAGGCGTTGGCATTGACGGCCCAGCAGTTCTCGGTGCCGCAGTTCAGACCGGCCTTCTCTTCGCCCTCCACTCCGCAGTAGAAGGGGATCATGGCCAGATCCTCGCTGTTCATTCCGGCATCCACCAGACCGGCATACTCCCAAGAGCCGTTCTGATAGAACACGGCCTTTCCGGCCTTGAACTCACCGGCGGCATCAAACCCACCGGTGGCCAGCTTATCGGGCGTCACGGCCGAATTGTTGATATACAGATCCCACAGGTTTCTGAAGTTATCCACATAGGTGCCCTTGATGGCGGCGGGGCAGGCGTCCCACTTCTCATCCACGGACTCATAGTACAGTGCGGCGTTGGCCAGATGGCCGGTGAAGCGCCAGGAGGAGCTGTCGTCCATGCCGGAGGAGGTGAAGGCGTCAAAGCCCAGCTCACCGGCACGGCTATGGATGTCCTCGGCCACCTTCTTCAAACTCTCAAAGTTGGTGATCTCAGAGAGGTCGTGGCCGGCATCCTTCAAAAGCTTGGTGTTGACAATGATGCCGAAGCACTCATAGCAGTAACCGATGGAGCACAGCTTGCCGCTGGGATCATAGAGGTTGTAGTCCTGCGTGCTCAGTTCCTTGGCAACGGCTGTGTCCTTCAGGTCATAGCAGGTGTCACCCCAGGTATTGACAGCGGCCTGATTGCCCACCACGAACAGGGTCGGGGCCTTCTCCTTGTCCATTTCGGCCGTGAGGGTGCTCTCATACTCACCGGACGCGGCCGTCACAATACTGACCGGAACGCCGGTCTCCTTGGTATACTCTGCGGCGACCTGCTCCAGTGCATCCTTCGCCTCGGGCTTGAAATTCAGCCAGTATACAGAGCCTTTGTCGTCTTTGCCGCCACCGCCGCAGGCCACCAGAGACAAGGCCATGACAAGGGCAAGCATCATCGCAAGAAACTTTTTCATCGTTACTTCTCCTTCTCAAATAAAATGTATTTTCAGCTCCTCCCCGGAGCGGAAAATCAACGCAGAGGCTGCACGGATCGGCCGGCACGGAACGTGGTGGGCAGCAGCTCGTGGCGGTGCTCGCCCTTCCCCTGCAGCACATCCAGCAGGATCTCCACGCTGCGCCGTCCCATCTCCGCCTTGGGCTGGCAGAAGGTGCTCAGCTGCGGATGGATATAGTCGGACACCTCCAGACCGTCAATGGCCAGCACCGAACAATCCTCCGGCACACGCCGTCCCGCCTCCCGCAGCGCCCGCATGGCGCCGATGGCCATGTTGTCCGAAATCGCAAACAGCGCTGTAAAGTCGGCCTTTCCCTTCAATTTTTCCGCCATGGCCTCATAGGCACAGCGAATATCAAAGCTCCCCACACTGATGACAAGGTCATCCTCCCGCGGCAGGCTCAGCTCTGCCATAGCACGCTGATAGCCCTCATAGCGCAGCTGGCTGATGGAGCGGTCATCCTTTTGGGAGATCAGGGCCGCAATGCGGCGGTGTCCCTGCTGATAGAGGGTCTTGACCGCCCGATAGGCCTCCTCCTCATCGGCAATAGACACGGAAGAAAAGGCATCACGCTGCAAGGTACCGTATTGATTGCTATAGGAACAGCACACGAACGGCACCGTCAGCGGGGCCACTTCCTGCGGCGTATAGTCAGACCGTCCGCCCAGAAAAATCAGGCCTTGCAGCCGCTTTTCCCGTTCCAGCATGGCCCCGTACTTGATCTCGTCGTCCTGCCCGCCGATCTGCTGCATCACCATGGTGCAGCCCCGGGCATTGATGGTCTCCCCCACAGCACGGATAATATCGGTATAAAAGGGATTCGAGACACCGCGCACCACCACGCCGATGGAGTCGGACTTAGTCTTGACCAGATCTCTGGCACTGTTATTTGGGACATAATTGCTGCTCTCGATCACCGCCAGCACCTTGCGCCGATTCTCCTCACTGACATCCGGCCGGTCGTTCAGCACCCGTGATACGGTGCTGATGCTCACACCGCAGAGCCGTGCAATGTCCTTGATCGTCATATGTCTCCCCACTCCCTGCGGAACTTCGTCAAATCTTCCTGTTTTTCGTCTGAAAACCTTACCGGTAACGTTTTCAGTTTCTGTCGGGTATTATAGTATCAAGTTTGCCATAGACTGTCAATGCACGTCCGTCATTTTTTCCAAATCCCACAGAGACTATTTGTTCTATATAGTAAAAGTGACGATAAATTCACGTAACTTATTCCATACATTCGGAATATGATCGTTTAATCTGCCCTTCCGTCCCGTCTCCTTGAGGGGTGTTTTATCCCTGCGGACGCCCCCGCCTGCGCCGCCGGACAAACTGCCGCCGGCGGCCCTGCGGCGAAAAAGCAGGGATGCCCGCCGCAATGGCGAGCATCCCTGCCCAGGGCGTCACGCAGCCTTCGCTCAGGAAGACCTGTGTGCGCATCGTTTTTTTAGCGGATGATCCGACGCTTTTTACCGATCACCAGCGCCGCCGCACCGGCAGCCGATCCCAGTGCAAGACCCAACAGCGCCGCCATCGGCGTAGTGTCACCGGTCTGGGGGCTGGTGCCGCCGTGGGCCGGATCGGCACTGGTACTGCCGGCCTCCACCAGTGCATAGGTGCTCATCTGCTTTTGAATGACCTGATAGTAGCCGTTTTCCACCGTGCCGTTGATCCGGGTTTTTGTGCCGTCGGAATTGATTCTGTACAGCACCAGCTTGGATGCGTCATAGCCCTCGGGGATCTTGTAGGAGACGGTCACCTTGCCGTTGGGCTGAACCTCCTCGCCCTGCCGATTTTCAAAGTGGATGTCATAGAGTTTGAACTTTTTGCCCACACTCTCCACACTCTGGGCCGCATTGGCATACGCCTGACCGGAGGTAATGGGTGTAACCACCAACAGGACTTCCTCGGTAAAGACTCCCGGCTCGGCATACACCTTGATGCCGGTGGCCGGGTCCTCCAGCTGTACCGCCGGCAGTTCCGGCTTCGGAGGCTCCACGGGTTTTTCGGTTTCACCGCCATCGGTCTTGACCGCCGTGCTCCAATCCAGCTTGATCCGGGCGTTCATCAGCTGATCCCCCATGGGCGTGTCCGGAGCCTTAAAGCGCACGGGAAGATAGGTGATCCCTTTGAGGCCGTCAGGCTGTGCACCATCGGGCAGGTGGAAGGCAAAGTGCTTGATGTACTCGATCTCGTGGCCGGCAGGCTTGGTGGTCATCTTCTCCGTTCTCAGGATCTCCACCGACTGTCCGTCCATCTCGATCTGGGTGATGGCACTGATGATGGGGCCCATGGCCACCGGGCTGGTGGTCACCTCCACGCGCGTCACCCGGCCGTCCTTCACCGTGACCAGCGCCTGGCGATTGTCGGTCAAGGCCGCATCGCCCATGGAGGGGCGGTTATCCGTCTCATGCCACAGGGCAATCTCCACCTTATAGGTGCCGTCAATCTGCTCCGTATCGGGCTTGTTGGGTGTTTCAGGAGCAATATCCTTATCCATCTTCACCAGTGCAGGCTGAGAGGCATAGGCGGTCTTGCCTTCCTCATCACGGATGGCCAGCATATACAGCTTATCTTTGGCGGTATCGAATGCGGGCAGCGTAAAGCCGGCTGCCTCTACTTTGCCATAGGCCTTGATGGTGCCGGTGGCGAAATCCTCGCCCTCCACCACCACAGCCATCAGTGTCCCGGCAGCATCACCCACGTCCACACGGACCGTTCTTCCGTCCACCTGCGCCTCATAGGACTCTGCCAACTGCAGCGTATCGTCCTGCATCACCAGTTTCCACAGATTGGTCTCCAGCGGCTGCACGGCGGTGACCTTCTGAGGAATCCCGGTGGCCGCATCCACGGTCATCAGGATCTTCCCGGCATCCAGATACAGGCAGGCAGGGGCTTCCAGATTCTGAGAAGCCAGCTCGTACATCCCGTTCAGGCGGCCCTTGGGGCTGACGCCGATGGTGACATAGTCGCCCAGTGCATCCTCCATGACATCACGCAGGGAGTAGTTCTTCGGTGTGATACGGGAGTCATTGGAACCGAAGCCGTACTGCTCATCCGTCATCATAGCCATACTGGGGGCGAAGATATAGTCCTCCGTCTTGACCAGCGTGGTCACATCCTTGGCAGGATGGCCAAAGCCGGGGTCCATGTAATCATAAGTTTCGATGACGGATTTGACGATGGCTGCCCGCTCCGCCTCCGAAAACTGCTCTTCATAGAACCGGCCATTCATTTCCTTGCGCAGCTGGCTGTCCTGCCACCGCACATCCACATTCTCTTCATCAGCGGTGAAGGGGGCCTTGACACGCAGGTTCTCGGACATCAGCAGCAGCTTGCCGCTGCCGTCCTTGCCGCTGCCGTTATCCAACACACGGTATACGGCACCGTCCTTGCCGAAAACTACCTTACTGCCGCCCCAGCCCACGATCTCCGGATATTCGGCATAGGCATCACTGGGGTAGAACGGCTCATAGGGCGCATTGAAGGCGGAACTGCCCGTATTGGCCGTATGACCGCTGCCGGCCTGGATCTGGTAGACCAGTGCCTTTCTTGCCGCCTTGAGAGCCTGTACGGACGAATCGATCTTCTCCTGTGTGAGCACTCCCAGCTCCAGATCGGCCTTGCACTGCGCCAGCGTCTTTTCAAAGTGGGCCCAGCTGCTTTCTGTATAGGCGTCCTTCCGCTTTTCCATGGGAACTCTGGTGCTCCAGTCAGCGTCGGTATAGTACCCATACTGTGCTACCGCATCCTCCAACAGTGTCTTGAAGGGTCCCTTGACCATGGTGGCATAGTTCATCTGGAGTTTGGTTCGGATCTCACTGCCGTTCTCATTGCCATTATTCAGCACAACATCAAAGATGCCGGAGGCGGGCACATAGGGCATTTCAAAGGTCAGTGTGCCGTTCTTATCCTCATCCAATGTGTACTTGCAGGGGATCTCCCTGCCGTCCTGATCGAGGACCTTTGCCCCGTCCATGTAGATGAGGCCGTCCCAGTCGAGATAGCTGTTATAGTGGGCGGTCAGGATCTTCTTCCCGTCCACGATCTCTACCTTGACGTATTTGGCCAGAGACTTCTGGCCGATCACGGAGGTATCCACCGCCTCTACATGGAACACCGTATCTCCCACAAAGGGATCTTGTACGATCGCACGCAGCCCTGCCGCAGCCTTGACCAGACCGGCATAGGCGGCCATCACATCCTCCGGCTGCTTGGCGCTCTCCAGCGCCTCCTGCACCGGCTTCTTGGTTTCCTCATAGTACGTGCCCTTTTGCAGCAGGGCCTCGGTTTCGTTGACCAGTTCCTGCAGTGCCTTGCGGAGATCCGTGGTTTCCGCCGGCTTGGTCACCTGAAGCGCCACGGCGGAGTTCATGACCGAGGAGTGGATCTGGGCATCGAAAATCTTCTCACTGCCCTCAAAGGCAGGCATCTTTACCAAGCACACACCGGAGTTGTCCTCACGCAGTACAAACTCCGTGGTGCAGCCGTCCACCTTCAGATCCGTGGCATAGGCCAGGATGCCCATAATGGTCGCCGGCTCAAACTGCAGCACCAGCATGGTTTCGCCCTTGGCATTGGTCAGCAGCCGGGCCTCCTTCTTCATGGTGGGGCCGGACATGGATTCCTGCGTATGGTCGTTGCTCTTGAGCAGCACCGCTTGGCACCGGCCAATGGTCCCCGCCGCATCGGGCTGGGGTTCCGGCTCCGGCATCGGATCTTCTCCGATGATCTCCTGGCGCTGCTCCGCCGTCAGCTCATTTTTGATGGTAAATCTGGTGGTCTGGCCCGCTGCGGTCAGGGCCACCTCCAATGTATCTGCGCCGATCACGTCCTTGATCACCCGCAGCTCGGACAGCTCAAAGTCATAGTAGGTGTTGACCGTAAAGCCCATGGACTTCATGGTGCCGAAGGAATGGCCGTTGATCTCTACGACCGCCTGTTCGCAAAACGCCGTCTTTTCGCTCAGGCCGCTGCCGAACTCCTTGAAGTCGATGCGCATGACCTTGGTCCCCCAGTTGTCCCGCACATAGGTGTAGGTGGGGTCCACCGTATACTGAGTGGTCGGCTTGGAGTCGGTTTCCAGAGAGGCCTTGAATTTCTCCCTCGCCTCCTGGGACATCTGGTTTTCCACTCCCTCGGCCCGGACGGTATATCCCTCCGGCGTAGTCACGGTGATGGTAAAGGTATCTTTCTCGTAGAACTCCTTGATGAAGTCCTTATGGAACGTGTGGAACGAGGACTTGGTGTCTTCCGTGGCAAAGGTCAGCTCTGCGTCCTTCCAAGACCACACCTTGCCGTCATCCACCTGGATCTTTCCGCGCTCCATGAGCCGAGCCCCCATCTGAGGTGTGAAACGATTCTCCTCCTCACCGTCCCAGTGCACCTGAAAGCTCACCTGAAACTCGGGTTCATCGTTCAAATCGACACGCAGCCGTGTCATGTACGGATTTGTACTGATGGCATAGTTCTTCTCCGGCACCGCCGTCTCAGCCGCCAGTGCCGAGGTGGGCAGCAGCGACAACAGCATCACCGCAGCCAGTACAAACGATACGATCTTTTTCATTTGCATTCCTTTCTCCCTCCTGTGAGGGCTGTTTATTCTTCCCACGATGGACGCACCTGCTGTGGGCACTCCCCCCTCTCCCGTAAATCGGTGCCGTGGAACGACCGGCGTCCTTTCCCGGATCGCTCCGACAGCCACCGCTCTCCCTGCGAAAGTTAGTCTTAGCTAACCACCAGAGAGAAAAAACGGCCGTGACAAAGGCACACCTCCGCCATTCGGCCCCCAATAGCACACCCATCCGACGGGGTGCCCCTCGGAAACACTGTTTCCATCCACCGGATCTGCCGGTTCCTGTCCTGAGGACACCCTCCGGCAGGAGCTGACAAGCGCTCTGCCATCCGTCAAACTTCCGTCCGGCCCACACGGCCGCCTTCCCCGCCTGCCGCCGCGGTTCTCTGCGGCACGGCGCATCCCCTTTTCAGTTAGTTCACGCTAACTTACAGGGTTTGAAAAAGACCGATTCCTCGGTCCTGTCTGCCGGTATGGCATCTTCGTCGATAGCTTCCTTAAACTACCATATTCTTTTTCAAAGCGCAACCGTCTTTTTGTAGCAGCTCTGCAACAAAATTGTGTCCTACTCCGATGAATTTCCCCATACGGTTTCCTTTTTTCGATGAATTTTCGAAATTTCCAAACGTTTTTCCTGTTGCACACGTGCAACAATTTTTTCTTTCGGTGGTGCTCTGCCGGTCACGGACGACGGATGCGCTCTTTTCCGGCGCCCCTTCCCGCAAAGGGCCGCCCCCCCTTCTCTCCTCCGCACACCGCAGACAAGCGCAAAGAACGCCCCGGCTTCCTATGAAGCCGAGGCGTTCTTGTGAAGGAACGGTATGTGCTCGGTGCTACTCTGTGCCGTCACTGTATCCACAGCGCCGCACAAGCGCACCTTATGTATCGTCCGTCTCTTGCAAAAAAGCCGCCAGTTCCGACTCCCCCAGAACACGGAAGCTATTGTCACGCAGCAGCTGTGCCGTGACGCCCCAGCCGTCCCGTAAGGTTCCGGTAAAGCTGCCGTCATAGATCTGTCCGGAGCCGCAGGAGGGGCTTCTCTCTTTTAAAATCGCCGCTTCGCAGCCCAGCAGCCGCCCCAGACGCAGCACCTCCTGCGCCCCACGCCGGTACGCCTCGGTGACATCGGCGCCATCCCGTGTGACCACCCGCTCCGCCTGTCGCTCTGCCGGGATCCGGGGCGTGGGCAGACCGCCAAAGATCTCGCCGCACACCGGCACCACATCGTGGCGGCGGCACAGTTCCTCCAGCAGCGGATGGGGCTTGCTATCTCCGTCATAGCGGCAGGCTGTCCCTAACAGGCAGGCACTGACGAGCACCTTCATGCCTCCACCTCCAAGGGGACTCCATTCAGCGCAGCATAGGCCAGACGCTCCCCCTCATAGCGCAGCTTCAGGGAAAAGAAGGGACCGCCCTCGGCCATCAGCCGCAGAAAGATCCGGTCGCCGGCCCATTGGGGCAGCGCCGCCAATTCTTCTTTCCCGATCCATTCCAACACGCCCTCATCGCAGTCTTCCCGTATGGTTCCCGTCCAGCCCGTGGCGTGGAAGAGGTGCATATACTCCGTCTCCCATCGGTCAGATACAAAGGTGACAAGGCCGCAGTAGCGGTAGTCCGTCAGCGTCAGGCCCGTCTCCTCCTCGGCCTCCCGCAGCACGCACTCCTCCGGGCTCTCTCCGTCCTCAAATTTGCCGCCGATGCCCACCCACTTGTCCTGATTGACATCGTTTTTCTTCTTGATCCGGTGGAGCATCAAATATTCAGCCCGATCATTTTCCAGATAACACAGCGTTGTATTACGCATATAGCCGCCTCCTCTATGATACGTTTGCCCGCCGTTTACGCCTCATCCATAAGAGCACGGAATACAGGCAGACTTCTCCGGATCATATCCGTGTCCACGCAGGTGCTCACACGGAAATAGGCCGGACAGCCGAAATCCTCACCCGGAGCCACCAGCAGATTCTTCGCCTTGGCCCGGTCGGAAAAGGCCCGTCCGTCGCCCTCCGGTGCCTTGACAAACATATAGAAAGCCCCGGTGGGCTTGATGCACTCATAGCCATAGGCGGTGAGCGCCGTATAGAGCGCCATGCGGCTGCGGTCATAACTCTCCAGGTCCGGACGGCATCCGGCGCACAGCGCCACCACCCGCTGCTGCAGCGACGGGGCACAGATGTGGCCCATGGCCCGGGCCGCTCCCGCCGCCGCATCCCACAGCTCCCGGCTGTCCTGGGCCTGATCGGGTACACAGAAATAGCCGATACGCTCGCCGGGAAGGGAGAGGGACTTGGAATAGGAGTAGCACACCACCGTGTTGGGGTAGATCGTGGGAATGAACGGCACCTCCGTCCCGTCATAGACCAGCTCACGGTAGGGCTCATCGGCGATGATATAGATGGGATGGCCGATCTCCCGGCTCTTCTTCTCCAGAAGACCTGCCAGCGATTCCAGTGACGATCGGCTGTAGACGACGCCGGAGGGATTGTTGGGCGAATTGACAAGAACCGCCTGCGTGTGTGGAGTGATCCGCTCCTCCAGTGCCTGCAGCGGGATCTGGAAGGTTTCCTCCGCCGGAACCACCACGAATTTCATGCCGTTGTTTTCTGCAAACGGCCGGTATTCAGGGAAGTAGGGCGCCATAGCCAGCAGCTCCGCCCCCGGAACGGCCAAGGCACGAATGACAGCCGTCAGGGCCGCCGAAGCGCCATAGGTAAAAAAGAAGTTCTCCGCCCGTAGATCCGTACCGTAGCGCCGGTTCAGATCCTCCGCCACCGCCGCTCTGGCCTCCACCATGCCCGGTGCAGCCGTATAGCTGTGCACCGCCAAGGCATCCACCTCGTCGATCAGATGCAAAAAGGCCTCCTTCACTGCCTGCGGCGCCGGCACGGAGGGATTCCCAATGGAAAAATCATAGACGTGCTCCCGCCCCACGATCTTTGCCTGTTGGGCACCATATTCCGCCAGTTCCCGAATATAGCAGCGCTCCGTTCCCAGTTTCAGCATTTCCGGATTGATCATATCCGTGCCCCCTCTCGAAAAGTAAACGCACCACCGCAGCGGTGCGCTCTTCAAACTCTTTTTTCTATTTTACAATGTTCTTGTCCAATAGGCAACCGGAGTTTCAAATCTCATGAATTCGTCGGAATATTTTCCCTTTTCTCTCTTGACTTTGGTATATTTGAACGATTATAATATAAAATATAGTCGAAAAATACATATTTGCATCATGTCCGATTGTGACTGTTACCCCTCGGAGCGGACAGACGGTCGGATTAGGAAATCCGGTGTGAATCCGGAGCTATACCCGTAGCTGTATGTACAGGAGTCGATCGTTCGCGGCGAGAGCCGGCCATTGTGCCCCCCTTGGCATGAGAAGGTAGAACCGTCGGCGCAGAAGAGCTCGCTCTTCCCAATGTACGAGTCAGAATGTCGATGATGCTGATCACTGAGCCGCCCCGGCCATACAGCAGGGCGGCCGAAGGAACGTGAAATAAACGGGCGCGGATCACCGCGTCCGTTTTTTTGCTGCGCAAAATCCACCGCCTTGGAAGCTTCCCCCCATGTGACAAAGGAGTACACCATGAACACGTTCACACCAACAGCTTTTACGGAGATAGTCCTATGAAACGCCGAACACAACGGCTGCGCCTTGCAGCGCTTGCCATGGCTCTCCTGCTGCTGTGCAGTCTTTTCCAGATGGGACTCGGTCTGGAGCGGCGCTCCCCCAACGCTCTCCCTGACATCTCCACCCAGACCATCGTACCGGAATCTCCGGCAGCCTCCCCCGAAAGTCCGCCCGCCGACACCGAGGGCCAGCAGCCGCCCACAGAGGATGAACAGCCCCCGGAGGAACCGGAGGTCCCGCCGGAGGAGACACCGCTGGGGGACACGCAGTCCCCGGAGCAGGAACCGCCTCCGGCGGATGAGCCCTCCACGGACGTCCCCGGCAGCGGAGGCCACACCGGCGGCGGTGAGGAGGGCGGAGAAAACGGCGGCAACGGAAGCACCGGCGAAAACGGCGGCACCGATGTCCCCACCGACGGGCCGCAGGACGACACAAAGCTGCGGATCGTCACCGATCTTTGCAACTGTACCATCACCTATGACCAACTGCAAAATGACACCCTGCCCTTTTACGCCTATATCATCAACGGCAACAAGATGACGCTGAAGGTGAAGCTCCACAACAGCGCTACCTCTCAAAATGGGCAGTATCTCACCGGCAGCGGTCAAAACTACACCGCCAAGCTGCAGCGTGGCGAGGTCAATCGCTTTACCCTATACATCAAAAACGGCAGCCAAACCGTTCACGAGGTGACCTATCTGGTGCGCTATATGGCGCAAAAGGCGGATGCAGACCATCCCACGGTGGGCGAGCATCCGCCGGTGATCCAGACCAATCTCGAGGGCGTCACCGAGCTGAGCAACCGCAATTTCACCCTGACTGTGCAGGCCCGCGACTACCATGGGAAAGCCATTGTGGCCAGCAATATGGAGGTGCGCATGGACGGTCGGCGCATCGACCAGCCCACCGGTGGGCCGGTCTATGAGTACGAGCTCTACTTCCCCAACCCTGACATTGGGGACACCACACAGCACCACATCACCATTACGGCGTGGGACAACGAGGGCAACAGCACCTATGTGGCCTATGACATTACCTACCGCTTTATTGACAGCGGCGAGGTCATCGGCACGGCCACCATCATCCTTGACGCCACCACCGTGGGTCTGGACGTAATGGAGGAACCTTTTACCTATAAGATCAAGCAGGGTGAGCCCGCCTCCTACGCCATACTGGCCATGCTGGAGGAATACGGCTACGAAGTGACCTACGCCGGCACACCCGATGTGGGCTTCTATATCCGCCGCATCAGCCGTGGCGGCATGATGGACTACTATTCCATCCCCGACAATCTCTGGCAGAAGATCCGCTTGGACGGGCTCAACCTGACCGGTCAGCACGACAACGACAGTCTGGGCGAATTCGACTTTACGCAGGGCTCCGGCTGGGTCTATTCCGTGGGCGGCGAAACCTACGCCGGCAAGGGACTGTCCAACTACTATCTCAGCGGCGGCGATACGCTGTACCTGCGCTATACACTGGCCTACGGCAAGGATGTGGGCGGCTACGTGGACGAGGACAGCGGCTCCTACGGCACCCTCAAGAGCTACTGCGGCAAGTGGCTCAACGGCCAGTACATCCCCGCCCATCTGTGGGGAGAGGAGCTGCACACCGACCCTGCCTCCTGCACCAAGGACGGGCAGGTCTATCAGCTATGCACCGTATGCGGCGAAAAGAACGTACAGGAGATCCTCGCCGCACCGGGCCACGACTGGGAAGAAATCCAGCACATCGAGCCCGCCGACGGTGCCGACGGAAAAATCATCTATCGCTGCCGCCGCTGCGGCGAGCAAAAAGAGGAGGTCATCCCATGGACACAAACGTCCGGAAACGGCGAAAAAAGGCGCTTCAGGGCATCGCCTGCCGCCTGAAACGCACTGTCTCCGCCGCCCTATTGTGCGCCGTGCTGCTGACCCAGACAGCGCAGGCCGCTCCTGCTCCGTCTATAGAGGCTCTGGCCCGGGCACTGGAGTGTCGGCCCGACTCTCTGCTCACCTCGGAGAAAATCGTTCCGGGGGACGCCGTCTCCGACTGGATCGCCCTTGTGACGGGTCTATCCGGTCAGCAGGGCGGCACGTATCTGCAGCGGCTGGAGGCCTACGTCACAGACCAGTATGCCCAACAGGGCGCTCTGGATCGGGTAAAGCCCACGGAGTGGCATCGCATCTCTCTCACCGTTTTGGCACTGGGCGGTGACCCCACCGCCTTCGGAAAAGATACCAACGAACACCCCATCAACCTGATCGCCGACGGGACCTACGACTGGCACACCACCGACTCCCCCGGCATCCAAGGGCTCAACGCATGGATCTACGCCCTGCTGACACTGGACGCCAAGGCGTACGCCGTCCCGGCCGGAGCCGCCTACCCCCGCAGCACGATCCTCCAGACGATCCTGTCCGCTCAGGAACCGGACGGCAGCTTCGGGCTTACCCGTGGTCACGGCAATGTGGACATCACCGCCATGGCACTGCAGGCGCTATCGCCCTACGCCAACGGCACCACCCGCTATCCCTCCTCCTGCGGTAAGGAGAGCACCGTGGGCGAGGCCGTGGATCGGGCCCTGACGTGGCTGCACGAACAGCAGGCATCAGACGGAAGTTTCGGCAACAGCTGCTCCACGGCGCAGGTGGTTTTGGCCCTATGCTGTCTGGGTATCGCCCCTTCGCAGTTTGCCAAGAACGGCCACAGCGCAGAAGAGGCCCTGTTGTCCTTTATGACCTCCGACGGCCTGTTCCGCTATCTCCCCACCGACACCGAATATGATCTCATGTCCACCGAGCAGGCATTCCTGGCCCTAACGGCCATGGAACGCCTGTCGCAGGGGCAGCGGCGCATTTTCGATTTCCGTGGGGAAAGGGAGCCCGCCCTGTCTCAGGAGATCCGCTCTGTCAACGAGGACATCGCCGCCCTCACAAAGAGCTCCCCTCCGGCAGAGCTGGAAGCGCTCGATACCCGCTATCGGGCCATCCCCGCCGAGGAACGCAGCTACGTCTCTGCCTATCCCCTGCTGGCTCAGGCCATGACGCAGGCAGGGCTTCCTCTTGCCGAGGAGGACCCTGTCACGGCCTATGACCTGACACCTCCCACCACGACCGACACCCCCGGACCTTCCGCACCGATCCCGTGGCTCATGGCCGCCGGAGCCGTGGTGGTCCTTGTGCTCGGCGCCGTCATCCTGTCAAAGAAAGGAACCAAGCACCATGTATGAAATGACCGATACCATCACCGCCGAAGTACGGAAAGTCATCGTCGGCAAAGACGATGTGATTGAGAAGATCTGGATGGCCATTCTGGCCCAAGGCCATGTGCTGCTGGAAGATGTGCCCGGCGTGGGCAAAACCACCATGGCACTGGCGTTTTCCCGTGCTCTTGGCTTAGAGGAGAAACGTATACAGTTTACGCCGGACACCATGCCCTCGGACATTACCGGCTTTTCCGTTTTTGACCACGGCTCCCTGCACTATCAAAGCGGCGCCGTGATGACCAATCTCCTGCTGGCCGACGAGATCAACCGCACCTCCAGCAAAACACAGGCCGCCCTATTGGAGGCCATGGAGGAAGGACGGGTCACCGTGGACGGTGTCACCCACCCCCTGCCGCAGCCCTTTGTGGTACTGGCCACCCAGAACCCCGTGGGTTCCGCCGGCACCCAGAATCTGCCCAATTCCCAGTTGGACCGCTTTTTGATGATGCTCCACATGGGGTATCCCGATTTGCAAAGCCAGATCGATATCCTGAAAGATCGTGGCCACAGCAACCCGTTGGAGCACGTGCAGCAAGTCATGTCCCGGGAAGAACTGCTCCGTCTTATCGACACCACCGCCCATACCCACATGGCCGACAGCGTCTACGACTACGCCGCCCGCCTCTGTCAAGCCTCCCGGGAGCACCCCATGGTGCAGCTGGGGATCAGTCCCCGCGGCGCTTTGGCCCTGTGCCGTGCCGCTCGAGCCAAGGCGTTCGTGCAGCGGCGGGACTATGTGCTGCCGGAGGACATACAGTCCGTGGCCCCCGACGTCTTTCCCCACCGGCTGATGCTCTCGTCCAAGGCACGGCTGAATGACTATACCGCCGCCATGATCGTGGAAGAACTGCTGCGGGAGGTTCCCCTTCCCGCCACCACGGAGAAGACCCTATGACCGCCGTCCTCTGGCTGCTCCTTTTCGTTGCGGCGCTGATGACGTGTCTGCTCTCGCCCTCCGCCGGACAGTGGATCGCACTTTGCGTCCTGCCGGCAGCGCCGCTGCTCTCGTGGCTGCTGCTCTTCCCCCTGCGGCGGACGCAAACCATTTGCATGGAGGCCCCTTCCGTCATTGGCCAAGGACAACCGATCCCGCTGGTCTTTCGTCTTCCCCGCCGGCGCTTCCCTCTCGGCAGCGCTCTGGTGTGGGTGGACGTGGAAAACACCGTGACCGGACAGCACCTGCGGCGCAGAGTGCATCTGTCGCAGGAAGCCGTCTGGACACTGGAAAGCCGCTTTTGCGGCGGCTTGCGCTGCCGTGTGGTGCGGGTGTGGGCGCTGGACCTCTTCGGCCTGCTCCCTCTCCCTCTGCCGTGCCGGTGCGAAAAACGGATCACCGTCATGCCCGGCACATTCCCCGTTGAAGTGGATCGCACGCTGTGCCTTTCCCGCTGTGACGATTGTCTGGAGTACGCCCCCGACCGCCGGGGTCAGGACATGACGGAGACGTTCCAGATCCGGGACTATGTCCCCGGCGACAATCTCCATCAGATCCACTGGAAACTCTCTGGGAAAACCGGACATCTGCTGGTGCGGGAGGCGTCCTGTCCGGTAGATCACTCCCTGTGCCTTTTGGTGGAGCGGCGGCAGACGTCGGTGGATCCGGCCTTTGCCGATGCCCTGATGGAGGCCGTGATCTCCACCTGTCAGGCGCTGACCGATGCCGGCACGCCGTTCTATCTTTCATGGAACGAGACACAGCTGCGCCAGTTCGCCGTTGCCGGCGAGGCGCAGCTTCCGGAGGCGGCCGCTGCTCTGCTGCAGTCCCCCGTCACCGCCAAAGGCTTTTCTGCGGCCCAGATGTACCGCCGGGCAGGTCCGGCCGCCGGCCGCACGCTCTATTTCTGTCATCAGCTCCCGCCGGAGGAGGAGCTTCCGTCCGAGAACACACAGATCTTCCTCTGCGCTCCGGGGCCGTCCTCCGATGAGGTCATCCGCTTTACGCCGGAGACCATGAGCGATGTTCTCCGGCGCATCGAAGGAGGTGTCATGCGCCCATGAAAAAGGAACCGTGTGCTCTGACTTTGGTCCCCACAGGGAAGGACACCCCTGTCCCTTGGCAGTCCACCCTGTCTCTGCTGCTGCCCGCCGCTTTGCTGCTGGGCGGTATCTGGGGAAGTCTGGGGGCTGTCTGCGGGCGTTCCCCCGCCGTTCCCTTTCTCGTCTCCCTGCTGGCCCTTCTGACGACGCTTTGGGTGGGACAAAGCCGCCGAAAGGCGCTCTGGAGCGTCCTTCTTCTCGCATCGGCGCTCCTTCTGACGCTGGCCCTCTTCCGGCCCTTGCAGGCCTCTTTGGGGGCTTTATGCAACACCTGCGCCCCGTGGTTCACCCAGACCACCGGTGTCTATTTTCTCCCCTTTACCACCGACGGCAGCCCTTGGCCCGCCGTCATCTGGCTCGCCCTGCTGTCAGGATTCCTCGTCGGCGCTCTTGTACAAGGCCCCCGTCCCCTGTGGCTGCTGCTCTTTTTCCCGCTGCTCCTGCCGGCCGCCGGTATGCTCCCCACTCTCTGGGCACCGGCCCTCTATGTGCTGGGGATGCTGCTTCTATTGGCCAAAGACGCCTCCGGCACGGGAGCGCCGCTCTGGCGTGCATCGTGCTTCCTCCTCGTATCCGCTGCTCTGGCGGCCTCCGTGGTACTCCCTCTGCGACCATCCACCCACCGAACCGAGGCCGGATCGCAGGTCCTGCACGCACTCCATCAGCAGGTCTTTGAGTCCTCGAAAAACCCGCTGCCGGAAGGACGGCTGCGCTATGTACCGCCCTACACCCCCACCCACAAGGCGACCCTGGAGGTGACCATGGAGCACTGGACGCCGCTCTATATCCGTGCTTTTACCGGCTCGGACTACACCGCCGAGGGCTGGACACCCACAGATTCACAGACAGCCGCCCACATGGCAGAAACGCTGTACGTACTGCAAAATGACCATTTCTTCCCCTCCACACAGCCGGCCGCCGCCTTTGCCGCCGCAGGGGAAGCGTGTGACAATGCGGTCACGATAAAAAATGTGGGCGCCTGCCGTGCCTACACCTATCTCCCCTACGGAGCGGCACCGGCGGACGATGCCCCCCTGCGCAGCACACAGATCACCGGAGAGGGCTCCCGCTGTCCTGCGGCTGAAACGCTGCACTGCCCGCTCTTTCCCATCACGGACAGCTATCTGCTGCAGAGCACGCTGGCCGCAGCGGACGCCCCCGCCTATCGGCAGGCCGAGTCCGTCTATCGTCAATGGGTCTACGACACCTATCTGGACCTTCCGGAGGACGCCCGCAGCGCCCTGTGCCACTACATCGATCCCCCTGCCGAACCTCTTGGCACCACGCAGGCCCGGCTGGAGATCACGCAGCTCTTGTCCCAGCTCCTGAGCTACAGTGAGGGGACGCTGACTAACGCCGGGGACGGCGATTTCGTCTCCTATGTCCTGCGTTCCAATCCACGGGGCTACAGTGTTCACTATGCCACGATGGCCACACTGCTGATGCGCCTGTGCGGCATCCCGGCCCGCTATGTGGAGGGCTATGTGGTCTCCCCGGCACAGGCCGAGGCCATGCCCGACGGCGCCACCCTGACCTTGCAGCAGACCAACAGCCACGCCTGGTGTGAATTCTATCTCGACGGCGTGGGGTGGCTGCCCTTTGACGCCACCCCCGGCTATACCGACAACCTGCCTTATCCGCTTCCGCCGGACGGCGTACCCGCCGGCGAGGAGAACGGCACGTCTCATCTGCAGGCATCACAGATCCAAGAGCAGCCGGAACACCATCCCCTGCCGGTAGATCAGGAACCGGACCGGGAGGGGCGCAGCCACTGGATCTATGTCCGGCAGGCATTGAGTGTGTTGGGCGTTCTCTTGGTTTTATCCATACTGCTTCTGGTGGCACGTACGCTGCTGCGACGGCGCAGGCTGCGGCAGCTGGCCCACCGCTTTTCCACGGCCGATCCACGACTGGCTGTCGGTGCAATCCTCTCCTATGCCGCACGGCTCCTGACCCTATTAGGTCTTCCCGAAAAAAATCTCCCTCTCTCCCAGCGGCAGGAGGAGATTGCCCGGCTGCTCCACGGGGCGGAAGATCTGGGCAGTATAACAACCCTTACCGGAGAGGTCTGGTTCAGCGATCACCCCATCACCGAGGCACAGCGCCAACAGGCACTGGACTGGTTATCCACCGTTGTTCACATCTGGCAGCAGGACACACCGCCGCTGCGTCGTTGGCAGCAGCGCTGGCTGCGCTGTCAGGTCATATAATGTATTTTTTAAAGGAGGTATCCCCATGAAACAACCCAAGCGCTGGGGGCAGAAGCTTCTGTCGGTGCTTTTGACACTGATGATGCTGCTGTCCATGCTGCCAGCATCCGTTTTTGCAGCGGATGCCGGTACCATTGCCCTGTTGGCCGTCAACGCCCAGGGACAGATCATCGAGCCCGGCTACATCGCCTATCGCACCAATGACACGGTGAAGGACGCCCTAAAAGCCAGCGGCCACACATTCGCCGGCATTGACGACGGGTTCATCACGGCCATCGACGGGCAGGAGGGCAGCTACAGCCTGCACTATGACGGCGACGGCTACGCCCTCGATCAAGCCGCCTCCGAGGTGACGGCGCTGTGGTTCACCACCAACACGGAACAGGCCTACGGGCCACACCTGCTGTCTCTGGTGAAGGCCATGGCCAAGTTCAATACCGCCACCAACGGTGTGAAGGACTACGAAGCCGCCAAGACGGCGTATCAGGCGGCCTGCCAGAACTTCTATGATGCCGACAACACAGGTGCTGAACCTCTGTCCCAGAGCTTAAGCGCCGCCATGAGCAAGTACGACAAATTCCTTGCCGGCGAAACGGTACCGATCACTGTAAACGCCACCATGGACGGCGCTGCCTTAACACCGGACGAGATGGTTTTCACCGGCGAATTCGGTAATGTGGTCACGGTGAAGAACACGACATCGGCCGCTCTGGTGCCCGGCAGCTACACCTATGTGATCACCAAGGACGCCTTCCATCAGGCTCGTGGCACCGTCGAGGTGACCGAGGGGACTACGCTGCAGGTACAGCTCCCCTCCGGCCGTTGGATCGGCGATGTGACGGTGGGCATCGACAGCTCTTGGAAAGAGTACGGCGAAATGCCCCGTGATCATGTTACGCCCGAAGGGGCCACCTACTACATCCCCGACTTCGCCTCCGGCAAGCTCTTCCCCTGCATTGTCCCCGGTGAGGATGTCTCTGTCAGCGACACCGGCCTGTGGCGGGAAGGGACCTACAATCTCAATGAGAAAATCTCGTGGAAGACCAAATCCTCTGCTCTCCCCCGTGCTTACGAGCCCAACAGTCTGGAGGGCACGACCCTGACCTGTGAGGCCCACGCCCGCAGCGTGGACCCCAACGGCTATGGATACCAATCCTATACGATGACCTTGGTCCGCACACCCTCTCTGCGTGATCTCACCGTGACCGGGAATGGTGACGCACTGGCCATCGGATACCGCAACACCATCAAAGACTATGCCCTGACCACTACGGCGCAGGCACTGGACATCACCCCCACCGCCCTATGCGAGGGAACCACCCTCACCGTCAACGGTCGGCCTGCCGCCAGCGGCCAGTCCACCACCGTGACGCTCGCCGACTGCACGCAGGACCACGCCGGAATCTATCAGATCCCCGTTGTCATCTCTGCCCCCAACGGGCAGTCCACCACTTATACACTGGCCGTCACGCAAAAAGCCCCGGCGCAAGTCCGTCTGACCCACGATGCGGATGTGACTGTGACCGTGACCACGGAGAGCGGCACTCCGGTCACGCCGCAGTCTGCGGGACAGACCGAGGACATCTACCAGTTGGTACCCGACACCAAGTATACCTATGACGCAGTCAAAGGGACCTACTATCACGCGGTTGCCACCTTCACATCTGCGGAGAACCAGACCGTTTCCGTGGCGGCCCCCAGAACCGAAGATTGGCTCACCCAGATCTCCGCTAAACTCAGTTCCAACCAAAACGCTCCGGAGCTGGACAGCTCCCCGGCCTTTTCCCCGCAAACGCATGAGTACACGCTTCTGGCGGAGTCCAACGCTTCGCAATTCTTCTTAAAGGCACTCACTACCAATGAGAAAACCTACGAAACCACCGCCCGCTATACCTGCCATGCCAACAGCAATTCTCCAGACTCTGTTCAGGAGAAAAAGCTCGGCACCACCAGCTACACGAATATGTCCAACTTCCTGGCAGTAGGTGGCTGGGGCAACCAGATGCGCCTGCAGGTAACGGACACCACCCCCGGCGAGGTCACCTACTATCAGGAGTACTTCCTGCAGGTCAACCGCTCCATGACCCTGAACTCTCTGTCAGCCACTGACAAGACGGGTGCCCCGCTGATCCTGGCCCAGAAAAACGCCCCGGAAAACACCCATTTTGACAAATTCGTGCCGGACTATACCACCACGATGGGGCAGCGGGTTCCGGAGATCCGGCTCACCTTCCGTCCTTTGAGCACATTCAAAAAGGACGATGCGTTTACCGTAAAGGCAGCCTGCGGCGCATGGTCACAGGAGATCCAGTACGGCCCGGATGTGTCGCCCAAGGAGGAGCAGACCATCACCGTCCCCATGGACCCCACACAGCCGAAGGAGACCGTTACCCTGACCGTCTCCCACAGCACGGTAGGTTCTGTCCCCCAGACATACACCATTGAAATCACCAAGCTGCCTCCGGTCGTCACCACCTTTACCGTCGATCCGGCCAACGCTGTGATCTTCCTGACCGACAACACCAATAAAGCACGTATCCTGCCTGAGCAGGACGGCACCTTCGTCCTCAGCAGCGGTATTTCCTACACCTATGTGATTACCAAAGACGGCTTTGTGGGCCAGAGCCAGAGCTTTGTGGCCGGGGAAGAGACCAAACACCAGACCATCAAACTGGATAAGGCTCCGGACAATGCACTGCCCGATCTCACACAGCCCGGTGACTGGCATCAGTTCCGTGCCGATGATAACAATAACGGCGTTGTGGACGTCAAGACGCCCATCAAGGCCGAGGACAGTGTCCTTGTCTGGGCCAACAAAATCGGCGAGGGCTACAGCGGCGGTGCCACCGGCTGCCCCATCATTGTGGGCGGCTGCATCTATACCTACGCCGGCAAGTCCATTGTCAAGATCGATAAGGAAACCGGTGAAGTCCTCAAGTCCGCACCCATGGCTGCCAGCTCCAGCTTTGCCATCAACTCTCCCACCTATGCCGACGGCATGATCTTCGTGGGACTGAGCAACGGCCGTGTGCAGGCCTTTAATGCTGACTCGCTGGAGCCGCTCTGGCTCTATCAGGACGCATTGAAAGGTCAGCCCAACTGCCCCATCACGTACCGCAACGGCTATATCTATACCGGCTTCTGGAATTCGGAGAAAAAGGCCGCCAACTTCATCTGCCTGTCTGTGACCGACGAGGATCCTGACAAGCCCGACGAAGCCAAGCTGCCCACCTGGACGCACACCGATAAGGGGTTCTACTGGGCCGGTGCCTTCGCCGGCAAGGGCTTTTTGCTGGTCCCCACTGATGACGGCCAGACCGGGTACATCACCGGGCACGGAGATCTTCTGTCCCTGAACCCCGTTGACGGGACCGTCATCGACACCCTCACTATGCCTAACGTGGGCGACCTGCGCAGCAGCATCTGCTACGACGATCTCACCGATGCTTACTATTTTACCTCCAAGGGCGGAGACTTCTATCAGGTCCGTGTCAACGAGGACGGCACCTTCCTGAAGGACTCGCTGCGCCGCCTGCATCTGAACAACGGATCGGATGACCCCTCCCTGCCGCCCATGTCCACCTCCACCCCCGTCATTTACAAGGGGCGTGCCTATGTAGGCGTGTCCGGCACCGCCCAGTTCGGCGCCTACTCCGGACACAACATGACTGTCATTGATCTGGACAGCTTCTCCATTGCCTACAGTATCCCTACCCAGGGCTACCCGCAGGTCAGTGGTCTGCTGACCACCGCCTATGAGAACACGGGCTATATCTATGTCTACTTTATGGATAACTACACCCCCGGCAAGCTGCGGGTCATCCGTGACCAAGCCGGTCGCACCACGCCCGACCCCGAGTACCTGACCCAGGAGTCCTACCAGGTGAACGGTCAGACCCACACGGTAGATGCCGGATACGTCCTTTTCACCCCCTCCGGCGATCAGGCCCAGTACGCCATTTGCAGCCCCATCGTGGACAGCGACGGCAATATCTACTTCAAGAACGACTCGGCACAAATGATGCGCCTGAGTAGCACCATCACCCGTCTGGAAATCACCCAGCAGCCCGATCGCCTGACCTACGAAGTGGGCCAGAAATTTGACGGTGCGGGGCTCAAGGTAACGGCGCACTACGCCAACGGCCTCAGCCGGGACATCACCCCCTTTATCTCCTTTACCGCCGAACCTCTGACCGCCAATGATACCGAGATCACCATCACCTATGATCTGAACAAGCGTCTCCACGGCGGCGAGCCCCATTGGAAACTCTATCAGGACAAGGACGGCGTTGCCGGCACCCCCTATGATCTGCCCACTGCCACGGTCAACATCACGGTGAGTGAACAGCACACTTGGGACGAGGGCAAGGTCACAAAGGCGCCCACCTGCACCGAGCCGGGCGAGATCCTGTACACCTGCGTTTCCTGCGGTCAGACAAAGACCGAGGTTCTGCCTGTCGTGCCGCACACTCTGACCCACGTTCCCGCCAAGGCACCTACCTGCACCGAACCCGGCACTGCGGAGCA
>JAHHSI010000032.1 GCA_020025275.1 Oscillospiraceae bacterium
TCTACAATTATACGGACGAGAACGGTGAAACCAGACAGAAGTGGGAGACCCGCACTTCTTATCAGGAGGCTTTGAAGCGCAAGGCGGAAGTGGAGAATCAGCAGTTCACAGGAACCTTTCTCCCACCGACAAACCAAACCATTGCGGAATTTTTATCGGACTTTGTTTCCCTTTATGGGGAAAAGCGTTGGGGTGTATCCTCCTATGACAATCAGAATTCTCTGATTGCCAACTATATCAATCCAATTATCGGGGAGATGAAGGTGCAGGAGGTCACACCACGAGTCGTGGACAAGTACATTCAGACTTTGCAGAAAACCCCTTCGGTGGCGACCAGAACCCGTAAACCCAAAACGGAGTATGTAACAAACCCGACCATCGAGAAGATCATCAAGCTGCTTCGCTGTGCATTCAAGCAGGCAGTTCGATGGGAACTGATTGCAAAGAATCCGTTTGATAATGTGGTGCTGCCTAAGACCGAATACAAGAAACGGGATATCTGGGATGCCAACACCATCCGAACGGCACTGGATCAGTGTACGGACAGCAAGCTCTATGTAGCCATGAACCTGTCCTTTGCCTGCTCCTTGCGGATGGGCGAAATTTTGGGGCTGACTTGGAACAATGTCCATATCTCAGACGAGGATATTGCCAGTGACAATGCCTTTGTCTACATCGACAAGGAATTGACACGGGCGTCCAAACGAGCCATTGATATGTTAGGAGAGAAGGATATTTACCATATATTCTCACCCTTGTTTCCCAATACCAGTACCAGAGTCATTCTGAAAAAGCCGAAGACCGATTCCAGTATCCGCAAGGTGTGGCTGCCCAAAACACTGGCATACATTCTGCGGGAGTGGAAAAAGTCTCAGGAGGAGCTGAAAGGCTTTCTCGGTGACGAATATCAGGATTATGACTTGGTGGTGGCGCTGCCCAATGGCCGCCCCTGTGAGGATCGTATCATCCTGAAGGAGTTTGAGAAGCTGCGTGAGAAGGCAGGGCTGCCCAGAGTCGTCTTTCATTCTCTCCGGCATTCCAGTACTACCTACAAGCTGAAACTGAACCACGGCGATCTGAAGGCCACTCAGGGCGATACAGGTCATGCGGAGATCGACATGATCACCAATGTGTATGCCCACATTCTGGACGAGGACCGTAAGATCAACGCGCAGAAGTTTGAAAGCTCCTTCTATTCCAATCCCGACCTGCGCAATGTGCGTCCACCGGAAGAACCGAAGGTAGCAGCACCTTCTACTTTGGATCTGGAAAGCCTTGTAGAGCAGCTTCGGAAGTCGCCGGAGCTGGCAAATACTCTGGCCGCTCTGCTTGGAGCGGCACCGAGTGGCAGATAGACCTGAAAATTCCGATTAGCAAGAGTGCAATTTTTCTTAGCAAAAGTCTGAAAATCGTTCAAATCCAATTAGCAAGCATACAGCGGAAAATGCATAAAATTTTTTCGGCGCCACAACATGGCACTTGAAGAAAATGATAACAAAAACCGCTGTAAACCATCGAAAAACGGCTTACAGCGGTTATTTTGGCACCCCCGGCTGGGTTCGAACCAGTGGCCTGTCGCTTAGGAGGCGACCGCTCTATCCAACTGAGCTACGGGGGCGTATACAGGAAATATTCAAATTTAATGAACTCAAGGACTCGAACAGACTGCCGCTTAGGAGGCGGTCGCTCTATACAACTGAGCTACAGGGGCATAATCAATATGAGGGGAAGGTTTCTAAGGCAATGACGAACCTTGATCATCCAACGCCTTCCCGTTTCCAACAATGGCGGCAGCATCTCACACCGGGGATTCTGCCGTCAAGCGGACTGCGGTGCCGGTGGTGTCCCGCCACTTAGGAGCGGACAGGCCAAGCGCAGAGTTTTCCATGGCCGCACCGCCACAGTGTGCGCTATTTGTTATTTTACCTGTCTGGCAGCCCTTTGTCAATGCGGAAAAATACAAAAAAGGGCGAAAAGTTCTTGCAATCTACGGAAAAAGCGAATATAATATCAAAGTTAGAGAATTTTATAAAATATTTGCGTCTGAAAAAGAAAACACGACTGCGGCGCAGAGGAGACGATAGAAGATGAAAAACGAAAAATTACGCAATGTAGCGATTATTGCCCACGTTGACCACGGTAAGACGACCATGGTCGACGAGATGCTCAAGCAGGGTGGTGCTTATCGTGAGAATCAGGAGACGGTGGATCGCGTCATGGACTCCAATGATCTGGAGCGTGAGCGTGGCATCACCATTCTGGCCAAGAACACGGCGATCCAGTACGGAGATACGAAAATCAACATTGTCGATACCCCCGGCCACGCCGACTTCGGCGGCGAGGTGGAGCGCATTTTGAAGATGGTCAACGGTGTTATCCTGCTGGTGGACGCCGCCGAGGGTCCCATGCCCCAGACCCGTTTCGTGCTCTCCCGTGCACTGGAACTGGGGCACCGTGTGATCGTGGTGGTGAACAAGATCGACCGCCCCGATCAGCGGATCCATGAGGTCATTGACGAGGTGCTGGAGCTGCTGCTGGATCTGGATGCGACACCGGAGCAGCTGGACTCCCCCATGCTGTTCTGCTCGGCACGGCAGGGTATTGCTTCCTACTCTCCCGACGAGGTGGGCACCGATCTCAAGCCGCTGTTTGATACCATTATCGACTATATCCCTGCTCCGGAGGCCAATGTGGACGAGCCGTTCCAGATGCTGGTTTCCGCCATCGATTATAACGAGTTCGTGGGGCGCATCGCCATCGGCCGCATTGAGCGTGGTACGCTCAAGCAGAATCAGGAGATTGCGGTGTGCAACTACCATGCGCCGGACGCTCCTGCCAAGAAATCCAAGGCGGTGAGCCTGTATGAGTTTGATGGCCTCGGCAAGAAGCCGGTGACCGAGTCCACGGCCGGCAATATCATAGCCCTGAGCGGCATCGGTGATATTACCATCGGTGATACCATCTGCGACCCCGCCGTTGTTGAGCCGCTGCCCTTTGTGAAGATTTCTGCCCCTACCGTGGAGATGACCTTCTCCATCAACGACTCGCCCTATGCCGGCCGTGAGGGCAAGTTCGTCACCTCCCGCCAGCTGCGTGAGCGGCTGCAGCGTGAGACGCTGAAGGACGTCTCGTTGCGTGTGACGGAGATCGAGGGTGCGTCCGATGCCTTCAACGTGGCGGGCCGTGGCGAGATGTCCCTGTCGATCCTCATTGAGACCATGCGCCGGGAGGGCTATGAGTTCCAGGTATCTCCTCCCCGTGTGCTCTATCAGGAGATCGACGGCAAGCACTGCGAGCCTATGGAGCGTCTGGTGGTGGATGTGCCCTCCGACGCCGTTGGTGCCGTCATTGAGAAGCTGGGCTCCCGCAAGGCTGACCTTCTGGAGATGAACCCTGTGGGCAACCGCATGAAGATCGAGTTTCTGGTGCCGGCCCGTGGTCTTTTCGGCTACCGCAACGAGTTTATGACCGACACCAAGGGCGAGGGCATCATGGCCTCCGTGTTTGATAGCTACGCCCCCTACAAGGGAGAACTGAGCCGCCGCAACACCGGTTCTCTGGTCTCCTTTGAAACCGGCGAGTCCGTGACCTACGGCCTCTTCAATGCCCAAGACCGTGGCACGCTGTTTATCGGGCCCGGCGTCAAGGTCTACGAGGGCATGGTGGTGGGCGTCTCCCCCAAGCAGGAGGACATCACCGTCAACGTCTGCAAGAAAAAGCAGATGACCAATATGCGTGCTTCCGGCAGTGATGAAGCACTGCGCCTTGTGACGCCCCGCCGCCTGAGTCTGGAGCAGTGTCTGGAGTTTTTGGCGGACGATGAGCTGCTGGAGGTCACACCGGAGAGCCTGCGGATCCGCAAGACGATCCTCAACCATGAAAAACGCATGAAGGCCTCCCACAGAAAG
This sequence comes from Oscillospiraceae bacterium, assembly GCA_020025275.1. GTDB lineage: Bacteria > Bacillota > Clostridia > Oscillospirales > Oscillospiraceae > Vescimonas. The sequence continues at coordinate 3,909 of JAHHSI010000032.1, forward strand.
AAATAAGCAACCGAAAAAAGAGTCTCTTCCCATAGGAAGAGACTCTTTTTTTACTCTTTTTCAAAAATGTGGATGTCAAAGGCAATCTCCGTAGTCAGCTCCTCCAGAGCGGCCAGCCGCTCGCAGCCGGATTTCGGCGTTTTCCAGTAGTAGGGCGTCATCTGGAAGAGGGCGTGGATGTGGGGCTGGCCCACAACACGGATGGTGTCCCGCACGGAGGACACATTCACATAGCGAAAGCCCTCGTAGGGGGTGAGTTTCTCTTCATTGGGATAGGGGTGGTCATAGAGCACCTCTTTCAGCTGCCACAGGTGGCGGGCCGAGGGGACCACGTAGAGAAAGTGACCGCCGGGGCGGAGGATGCGCCGGAATTCGTCCAAGGCCAGGGGAGAGAAGCAGTTGATTAACAGATCGATACTCTCATCAGACAGGGGCAGGTGATAGGAGGAGGCCACGGCAAATTCCACATCCTTCTCGCGCTTGGCCGCACGGCGGAGGATCCATTTGGAGATGTCGGTTCCTGCCATGCGAACCTCTTTTCCTGAGCGGCACAGGGCCTGATAAATGCCGCTGGTATAGTAGCCCTCGCCGCAGCCGGTATCCAATACGTCGGCAGTAGGGCCGGTGAAGGACACGGCCAGCTCGCACAGCGCCTGACGCAGGGGGGCATAGTAACCGCTGTTGAGAAAGTCGCTGCGGGCCGCCGCCATGCCTTTGTCATCTCCGGGCATTTTGGAATTTTTTTGATTCACCGGCAGCAGATGGGTATAGCCCTGCGCCGCAATATCGAAACAGTGGCCGCCGGGGCAGCGGTAGACGTGCTCGCTTCGCTGCAGCGGGGTACGGCATAGGGGACAGCAAAAAAGACTCATAGATCCTCCTCTTGAAACGTGGTGACATCGTGGATCCATTGTTTGGTATGGATCCGCCAAATACATAAGGGGCATTTGAGAATGGCTTCGGATTGGATGGCGACGGCGATGACCCAGTGATTGGACCGGAGGACCAAGGCCACCAGTGCCGTCAGCGGGATGGCCAGCAGCCACTGGGGGCCGATGTCCAGAAACGTGGACCACGCCACATCACCGCCGCAGCGCAGCACGCCGGTGATGGCGGAGATGGTATAGGCGTGGAACGGCGTGAGGACAAAGCTGACCACCGCCATGGCAGTGGCGATCCCCGCGGATTCCCCATAGAGCTGAAAGAGGGGAAAAACATAGGGCATCAGCACCGTGGGCACCAGCAGCAGCGAGACGGCGCCCAGTCCGGCCCCCACCACCGTGGTGAAACGAAGCAGGCACTGGCCCAGAGATTGCACGGCGTCGTGGGACTGGCCCTCGCCGATGGCCTTGCCGATGATGACACCGGAGGCGGCACCGAAGCCAAAGCAGATCACCAGAAACAGGCGGCTCAGGTTGCCCATGACCGCATTGGCTGCCAACATTTCCACAGAGTTATGTGTATAGCCCAGAATCACGGTCATCATGGATGTGCCCAGTCCCCAGACCGTCTCGTTGAGAACGACTGGAGAGGCATAGCGCACAAAGCGCCGCGCCATGGCGGCTCCGGGGTGGAAAAAGCAGTTTAGATCCAGCGGCAGGCTCTTGCAGCGCAGCGCATAGACGATGCAGATGGTCAGCTCGGCCACGCGGGAGAGCAGCGTTGCGATGGCAGCGCCCTCCACGCCCAGAGCAGGAGCACCGAACTTGCCGAAAATCAAAAGATAATTGAGGAAGGTGTTCAATAGTGTGGAAAAACCGAACAGCTTCATGCCGAAGTGGGGATTTTCCACACTGCGCTGGGCACTGACATAAATAGAGGAGAGCATATTGCATACAAACGAAAACCCGATCCACTTAAGATAAGGGGCACCCAGCAGGCTGAGGTCGTGGCGGTTGCTGAGCAGGTCCATCACCGACACCGGAAAAAAGAAGCAGATCAGTGCCAGCACCAGTGACAGCCCGGCTCCAATGGCACAGGCCACGCCGATGGCACGGCTGATACTGGAAAGATCCTTCTTGCCCCAGTATTGGCTGACCAGAATCCCCAGACCGCTCTGCACGCCAAAAACGATACTGGTCATCAGAAAGACCGGAGCATTGGCGGCCGTGACGGCGGCGATCTCCTCGTTGCCCAGCTGGCTGACCATAAAGGTGTCGATCAGTCCCAGAGAAAAGGTGATTAGGTTTTGCAGCGCAATCGGCAGACTCAGGCTCCACAGCCGCCGATAAAAGGCGGGAGAGCGTTTCAATGATGATGATGTCATGGGACCATCTCCTGAAGAAAGTGGACTTAAAGCATCGGGAAGCGCTTTTCCTTATGGAGACGGAGTGCTTCGTAGAGGGCATCAATGTCCTCCCGGGTGGTCTCCGGACCAAAGGAAATGCGGATCACGCCGGCGGCGGTGCGCTTGGACAGCCCCAGCGCGCTGACCACGTGGCTCTGCTTTCCGCGGTGGCAGGCAGAGCCGGCGGACAGGCAGATCCCCTGTGCGCCCAGATCGCTGACGATATTGGCGCTGGGATAGCCGGGCAGCGCAAGAGAGAGGATGTGGGGGGCCGTTCCCTGGCCCACCGCCACCATGGTGTCGATGGAGAGGAGTTTTTCCCGGCAGTAGTCCTTCATGGCCTGCATATGGTCAATGGTTTCCTGCAAATGGGCATAGCGCAGCTCCACGGCCTTGGCAAATCCGGCGATCTGCGCCGTGGCTTCGGTGCCAGAGCGCAGGCCGTTCTCCTGGCCGCCGCCGGGCAGCAGGGGACGGGGATTGCGGAATGTCTCGCTGATATAGAGCGCCCCGATCCCTTTGGGACCGCCCACCTTGTGGCCGGAGAGACTCATCATATCCACACCCCAGCCCACAGGATCGCAGGGGACTTTTAAAAAGCCCTGTACGGCATCACAGTGGAGCAGGGCACGGCTCTTTTTCTCCCGCAGCAGCTGCGCCGTCTCCTGCACGGGGAAAATGCAGCCGGTCTCGTTGTTGACCAACATCATGCTCACCAGAACGGTGTCCTCCCGGAGAGCCTCGGCAACCTGCGAGACATGGATGTGACCCGTGGCATCAGGCTTGAGGTAGGTGACCTCGTAGCCATTTTGCGCCAGAAAGCGCAGCGGCTCCAAAATAGCACTGTGTTCCACGGCCGTGGTAATGATGTGGCGGCCCACATGGCGCCCTTGCCACAGGGCGGCCTGAATGGCCCAGTTGTCACTCTCCGTGCCGCAGGAGGTGAAATAGAGCTCCTTGGGGCGGCAGCCCAGCGCTTTGGCGATTTCGGCGCGGCAGCGGTCGGTCAGGGCCTTGGCCTCCTGCCCCAGCGGATACTGGGCGGAGGGGTTGCCGAATTGATGGGTTAAAACGTCCACCATGGCCTGCGCTACGGCAGGGGGGACGGGCGTAGTGGCGGCATGATCCAGATAATGCAGCATAGAGCACCTCGTTTATGGCATATTTTCCTGCGCCGGAGGTCTTGCCACCGGCACATAAATTGCGTATAATGAATAAATATCCCCGGTCTTTTTTGGGGGAAAACGAAAGAATTTCGTAATTATTTATTATAAGCAATTTCCGATGGAAGTGCAAGGGAGAAACCGATGCAAGTTGCAATTTACACCCTTGGCTGCAAGGTCAACCAATACGAGACTGCGGCCATGGAGCAGGAGCTGGTGCGCCGTGGCCATACGCTGACGGATTTTGAAAGTACCGCCGATGCCTATATCATCAACACATGTTCGGTGACGGCCGTCAGCGACAAGAAGTCACGCCAGATGATCCGCCGCGCCAAGAAGCGAAACCCGCAGGCGGTCGTGGCGGCCTGTGGCTGCTATGTCCAGACCCATACGCAGGAGGCGGAGGGGCTGGGGATCGACCTCATCTCCGGAACCGGACAGCGGATGGAGTTTTTGGATCTTCTGGAGAAGGCGGTGTCCGCCCATCGCTGTATCGTCCATGTGGATGAGGCGCTGCGCCGCCGGGAATTCGAGGTCCTGCCTGCCGGCGGCATGGCCAGCCGGACCCGCGCCATGCTGAAGGTGGAGGATGGCTGTACCAATTTCTGCACGTACTGCATCATCCCCTATGCCCGTGGGCCGGTGCGCTCCGAGCCGGTGGAGGAGGCGGTGCGTCAGACAAAGGAGCTGCGCCGGAGCGGCTATCAGGAACTGGTCGTCACCGGCATTGAGATTTCCTCCTATGGCAAAGACCGGAAGGACGGCGCCACGCTGATCGATCTTTTGGAGCAGGTCTGCGCTGCGGCCGGGGATCTTCGGGTGCGGATGGGGAGTCTGGAGCCGCGCACCATCACCGAGGACTTTTGCCGCCGCGCGGCGGCTCTGCCCAATCTCTGCCCCCATTTCCACCTCTCTATGCAGAGTGGCTGCGACAAGACCTTGCGGGACATGAACCGCCGTTATGACACGGAGAGGTTCTATGAATCGGTGCTGCTGCTGCGCGAGCACTTTGACCGCCCCGCTATCACCACCGATCTCATTACCGGCTTTCCCGGGGAGACGGAAGAGGATTTTGCCCAGACGTTGGCCTTTATCCGGAAATGCGAATTTGCGGCTATGCACGTTTTCCCCTACTCCATCCGCCCCGGCACGCCGGCGGCGAAGCGAGAGCAGGTGGATATGGCCGTGCGGGAGGCACGGGCCCACGAGGCGGCGGAGGCGGCGGCGCAGATGCACCGGGCATATCTGGAGGGCTGCGTGGGTAAGACCTATCCCGTTCTCTTTGAACAGGCCCACGGCGGCTACTATACCGGCCATGCCCCCAACTATATGGAGGTGGCGGTGGAAGGGGAGGACCTTCACAACCGTGTGGTGTCGGTGGAGATCGTTCGTACCGACGGGCAGCGCCTGTACGGCAGGAGCAAGGAGGAAAACTGATGCACCATTTTTTTGCCTATCTATCCCGGATGCGGTTTATTGAACGCTGGGCTCTGATGCGCAACAGCGATCAGGAGAACATTCAGGAGCACAGCCATCAGGTGGCCGTCCTGGCCCATGCACTGGCCGTGATCCGCAACGAGTATTTCGGCGGCCATGTAGACCCCGGAGAGGTGGCGGTGGCGGCCCTCTATCACGATGCGCCGGAGATCATGACCGGTGACCTGCCTACGCCCATCAAATACTATAATCCCGCCATTCGCGATGCCTATCGGCAGGTAGAGCAGGTGGCCACGGACAAGCTGCTGGATATGCTGCCGGAGCAGCTGCGGCCTACCTACGAGGGCATCCTCCGGCCTAAGGACCCGGAAGTGGAGCAGCTGGTAAAGGCGGCCGACAAACTGTCAGCGTGGATCAAATGCATCGAGGAGCTGAAAGCCGGCAACCGAGAGTTCCGCTCCGCAGCCAAGGAGACGGAGAAGGCGCTGGATCACTACCGGCTGCCGGAGGTGACCTTTTTCAAAGAGCAGTTCATGGAGAGTTTTCGTCTGACACTGGACGAAATGGAATAATCGGGAAAAGGAGCAATAACGATGAAAGCGATTGTCACAGTGGTAGGGAAAGATCAGGTGGGCATCATTGCCGGTGTGTGCAACACACTGGCGGCGCTGAATGTGAACGTGCTGGACATCAGCCAGACCATCCTGCAGGGCTATTTCACCATGATGATGGTGGTGGATCTTGCGTTGTGCCAAAAGCCGTTTGAGGATCTGTCCGCGGCGCTGGATGGCTTTGGCAGGGAGCGCAGTCTCTCCATCCGCATCCAGCGGGAGGACATCTTTGAATCCATGCATCAGATTTGAGGTGAGCAGTCATGGGAAATCTCTCCAAAATTATGGACACCATCCGCATGATCGATCAGCAGCATCTGGACATCCGCACCATCACCATGGGCATTTCGCTGCTGGACTGTGTCAGCGAGGACCCGCACCGCTGCTGTGATAAGATCTATGATAAGATCACCCGCCGTGCTGCCCGTCTGGTGCGCACGGGCGAGCAGATCCAGCAGGAGTTCGGTATTCCCATCGTCAACAAGCGGATCTCCGTGACACCCATGGCTCTGGTGGCGGCCGGCTGTGACACAAAGGACTATGTGCCCTTTGCACGGGCCATGGACCGGGCGGCCAAGGAGTGCGGCGTGAACTTTATCGGCGGCTTTTCCGCTCTGGTGCAAAAGGGCTTTGCCACGGGCGACGAGTATTTGCTGAATGCGATCCCGGAGGCACTGGCCGCCACAGATCTTGTCTGCTCCAGTGTGAATGTGGGCTCCACCAGAGCCGGGATCAACATGGACGCCGTGGCACGCATGGGTCGGATCATCAAGGAGACGGCGCATCTGACACGGGAGGACGACGGTCTGGGCTGCGCCAAGCTGGTGGTGTTCTGCAATGCCGTAGAGGACAACCCCTTCATGGCGGGCGCCTTCCACGGGGTGGGCGAGGCGGACAGCGTCATCAATGTGGGCGTGTCCGGCCCCGGCGTGGTATACCATGCCTTGCAGGAGTGCAAGGGGCAGCCCTTTGACGTGGTGGCGGAGACCATCAAAAAGACGGCCTTTCACATCACACGCATGGGGCAGATGGTGGCCGCCGAGGCATCTCGCCGACTGGATACGCCCTTTGGCATTGTGGATCTGTCGCTGGCACCAACACCGGCCGTGGGCGACAGTGTGGCCCGCATTCTGGAGGAGATGGGGTTGGAGACCTGCGGCACCCACGGGACCACCGCGGCGCTGGCCATGCTCAACGATGCGGTGAAGAAGGGCGGCGTGATGGCATCGGGCCATGTGGGCGGCTTGTCCGGCGCCTTTATCCCTGTTTCGGAGGATGAGGGAATGATCGCTGCGGCACAGCGAGGAACGCTTTGCGTGGATAAACTGGAGGCCATGACCTGTGTCTGCTCGGTAGGACTGGATATGATCGCAGTGCCCGGGGACACGACGGCGGAGACCATTTCGGCCATCATCGCCGATGAGGCGGCCATCGGCATGGTCAACAGCAAAACCACGGCCGTGCGCATCATCCCTGTGGAGGGAAAGGGCGTGGGCGACGTGGTGGAGATGGGCGGTCTGCTGGGCAGTGCGCCGGTGATGCCGGTCCATCGGGAGTCGCCGGCCGACTTTATTGCCCGTGGCGGGCGGATCCCTGCACCGCTGCAGAGCTTGAAAAACTAAATAAAAAGAGACGAATACGCAAGGATTCGTCTCTTTTTTTGTGGATTTGACAAGAAATAGATTGACATGGAGAGGAACCCTCCCTATAATGATGACAACCAAGAAAGAGATCATTTCAACAGGAGGGACTTTCTATGCTGCAAGTATCCCGCGTCACCAAAAAATATGGAAAAGTAAAGGCCTGCGATGACGTTAGTTTTCATCTCGACCCGGGCAGCGTCACCGTGCTGCTGGGACCCAACGGTGCCGGAAAGAGCACCCTGATGAAGGCCATTATCGGTTTTCTGCGCTATAATGGAGAGATTACGGTGGGCGGAATTCCTACCAAGACATCGCAGGCACGGCGGCTGCTGGGGTATATTCCGGAGTTGCCGTCGCTCTACCCGAATCTTACGGTGGAGGAGCACATGGAGTTTTTGGCCCGTGCCTATCAGCTGAAGGACTACCGGGGGCGCATCGACCGGCTGTTCTGCGACTTTGAGCTGGAGGATAAACGGAAGAAGTTTGGCGATGAACTGTCTAAAGGGATGCAGCAGAAGCTGAACCTCTGTCTGGGACTGCTGCCGGAGCCGAAGATACTGCTGCTGGATGAGCCGATGATCGGTCTGGATCCCCACGCCATCAAGCAGCTGAAAACCACGATGGAAGAGATGCGCCGGGAGGGGAAAACGCTGCTGGTCAGCACGCATATCATTGACAGTGTGGATATGCTGTGGGACCGCACCATCATCATGCAAAACGGAGTAGTTCGTGCCAATGTCACCCGGCAGGAATTGGAGGCAGACGGACGGTCATTGGAAGAACTGTTTTTCACCGTGACGGAGGGCGCAGAGCAGGAAAAGGGGGCCCCGACCACCCCGGAGAAGGAGTGAGTGCATGCGTTTATTTGGTTATTATGTGTGGCATAGTTGCAAAAACCAAGTGCGAAAACTGCTCAAGTCATGGGTCATCATCTTTTTGCTGATCTGTATTGGCATCGGCTGCATCATCGGATTTGGCGCCTCCCAAATTGAAAAATTGGCCGGGGACGATCCCGTAGAGACTGTGATGCCGGAGGAGCTGCCTGAAGATGAAACGGAGGAATTTCCTGAAGAGGTGGTCTCAGAAGAACGCCTTTCGTTGATTGCCAATACGGTGGAACTTGCGATAGGCGGATTTCTGCTGCTGATTCTTGTCTTTGAGGCGGTGGGGGCGGATAAGAATGGAAGCAAGATTTTTTTGCCGGCAGATGTGAATTTGCTGTTTCCTTCACCCATGCAGCCCCAGTCGGTTCTGCTGTTTCGGCTGATGACCCAGATCGGAGCGGCGCTTTTGGGCAGTGTTTATATTTTTTTCCAGATCCCCAATTTGATGAATATGGGATTGAGCCTATACAGTGCAATAGCACTGGTTGCTACATGGGCACTGGCACTGGCAACAGGAAAGCTGCTGCAGATGCTGCTCTATACCCTCTGCTCTACCCGCCCGGGATGGAAACGCCGGTTGCGCTCCGGCATCTACCTGATTTTGGCACTGGCGGCTGCGGGCTACGTGCTCTATTGGCAGGGAAGCGGCGATGGTCCGTATGAGGCACTGGTGGGGTACGCCAACCACCCGGTGACCCGTTATATCCCCCTGTGGGGCTGGCTGAAGGGCTTTGCCATCTTCGGCGTGGCGGAGAACTGGCCGGCAATGCTGGCGGAGCTGGGAGCAATACTTCTGGGGTGCAGTGTGTTGGCCTATGTCATATGGCATCTGAAGGCAGACTTCTATGAGGATGCTCTGGCTAAATCGCAGGAAACTGCTGAACTGCAGGAGCAGCTGCAATCTTCCCGTGGAACAGTATTGGTGCGGCGTAAAAAAGAGCGCAGTGACAAGATCCGCCGCAATGGACTGCGACATGGCTGGGGGGCCAACGTATTTTTCCACAAGGCACTGTATAACCGTTTTCGCTTTGCCCACGGAGGGATTTTTACAAAAACGGCGGAAACATATTTGGTGGCGGCGGCAGGTGTTGCAGTGCTGTGCCGATTCATTCTGACTGTGGACGGAGTTCTGCCGGTCATGCTGATCCTGGGGGTCCTGACGTTCTTCCGGTCATTGGGCAACCCGATGACAGAGGACACAGAGAAGGAATTTTTTGTGCTGATTCCGGGTGCGGCGTGGAAAAAATTGCTGTGGTCGCTGTTAGGCGGCTCCGTGAATTGTTTTCTGGATCTGCTGCCGGCTGCGGCAGTGGGCCTTCTATTGGCGGGCGGAGATCCGCTGCCGGGGCTTTTATGGCTGCCGGTGATCGTATCGGTGGACTTTTTTGCCACGACAGTGAATACCTTTATTCAGCTCTCCACGCCTATGGCGGCAGGAAAGATCGTCAAGCAGGTGGTGCAGATCCTGTTCCTTTATTTCGGGCTCCTGCCGGATATTGGCATTGTTGCTGCTTTTCTGACGCTGGGCCAGCCGGTGGTGGCGGTTCTGGGGGCCGTGGTGTGTAACGTGCTGTTGGGAACGCTCTTTTTTGTGCTGGCGTCCCGCTTTTTAGAACCGAAAGGAGGGAAGCTCGTGCAGATGGAAAAGGAAGCCGTGGACCGCAAGATGGCACGGCGCAGCTTTTCCCGTGTAGGTTGGAGTGTGGTGATTTTACTGGTGGTAGGCTCGCTGATGCAGCTGGGACTGGTGCGGCTGTTCCCCCAGTGGATGGCCGACCCGTGGGGCCGGTGGGTGTGTATCTTTGCGCCGCTGTATCTGGCGGCGGTGCCGCTGGCCGTGCTGCTGCTGCGCACAGTCCCGGCGAAAAAGCCGGAAGGCAAGAAGATGCGGCTGCGCCAGTGGCTGCAGGCGGTCCCCATGTGCCTGTGCCTGATGTATGCGGGCAGTCTGGTGGGCGATGGAGTGATGGCCCTGCTGCAACAGCTGTTTGGCACCGTGGTTGAAAATCCGGTGGAGGATCTGCTGGCCAACCAGCCGCTGCTGCCGCAGCTTCTGGTGGTCGTGGTGCTCGGCCCCCTCATTGAGGAGTGGGTGTTTCGCAAGCAGATGATCGATCGGCTGCGGGTATATGGGGAAAAGACGGCACTGCTGGTTTCTGCGGGGCTTTTCGGCCTTTTCCACGGCAATCTCTCCCAGCTGTTCTACGCCTTCCTCATCGGGCTGCTGCTGGGGTATATCTACCTGCGGACCGGAAAGCTGCGCTATAGTGCGGCGCTCCATATGCTGATCAATTTCTTGGGAGGCGTTGTGGGTAGCTTTTATGTGGAGCAGATCGGACAAGAGGTTCTCAGAGAACTGGATGTGATGGGACAGTTCAGCTGGGATATGGTGATGCGGTCGCTGCCGTGGCTCATTGCCTTCCTCGGTCATATCCTGCTGATGCTGCTGCTGAGCGGCGTGGGGCTGGTGCTGCTGTGTGTCAAGAGCAGCGAGTTTACCTTTGCGCCGGCAGAGCAGGAGCTTCCCCGCGGGGAACGGCTGCGGACGGTCTGCGGCAATGCAGGGATGGTGCTGGCGGTCCTTGTCTGCATCGGACTGATCGTGCTGAGTTTGTGGTAAATAAAAAAGAGCTCGGATCCATGATCCGGGCTCTTGCTTTTACGAAAGGGCGGAAGGACAGGCGTCCTTTTTCCACTTGGCAATGGATTCGTGAATAATCTCCATCATAACATCTCGCTGGGCGTGCATATCCTGCGAGAGGGCAATTTGACAGCGGGTGCGCATCAGATTGTGCTCGGGATAACAGGTCTTGAAATAGGGATCGTCCAACAGGTAGTCGGTGAGGAACCGCGTGGCCAGCTCCACCGTCAAAGAGAAGCAGCTCAGGGCCAGCGTCTCGATTTCCGTGTGGGTCAGGGTGTTGGCGGTCATCTCCAGAAAACCGTCGGTAAAGGCGGAGAAAACGTCCAGATCCAGACTGGCGTCCCGATAGTTCGGGGAATCTTCCGGCTCGGTATTGGCGGCAAAGCGAATGGCGTCGCCGAAATCGTGGCCCACCAGACCGGGCATGACCGTATCCAGATCGATGACCACCAGTGCGGACTGGTCGTCAGGATGGAAGAGCACGTTGTTGATCTTGGTGTCGTTGTGGGTGACACGCAGCGGCAGGAGCCCTGCCTTTTGAAGATCGGTCAGGCGGCAGGCGTCCTCCTTGACGCGCATCAGATACTCCAGGTCCCCCTGCACCTCGTAGAGCCGTCCCACTGGGTTGGCCTTCACGGCGTCCATGAGCTGCTTGTAGCGCAGGCGGGTGTTGTGGAAACCGGGGATGGTCTCGTGGAGCTTGGTGATGTCAAAGTCGGAGAGCTGCATCTGGAATTCACCAAAGGCACGGCCGGCGTTGCGGACCACCTGTTCATCAATGACGGAGCTGTAGGTGATGGAGGGAATATAGTTCGTCATGCGCCAGAAATTCTCACCGTCGGCCACATAGATCTTCCGGTCGGCGGTGTGGTGGAAGTGCAGGGCGATCTGCCCCGGCTTCTTGCGGCGGATGTGCTCGGTGACCTGATCGATGTTTTCCATCAGCTGCACCGGCCGCCGAAAGGCGTAGGTATTGACATTTTGAATGAGATAGGATTTATGTTTCCCGTCAGGACGCAGAAAACGCACCTCGTAGGTCTGGTTGACGTTGCCGACGTGGATGGTACGGTAGCCGACAAAGTTGCCCTCAATACAGAAGAGCCGGCTGATCTGCTCCAGTTTCTCGCGTATATCCATAGTTGATAACCTCTCAAATATCTCCTATGCCTTCGCAGCGCGGAGACATAGGAGATAATAATGCTTGTATTTTAAACTTATTTTCGCGGATTGTCAACAAAAACAAACAAAAAATGAATAAAACCAGAAATCTACCGGTAGATTTCTGGTTTTTCAGGTTACTTTTCGATCCAGTAGAGGACGTAGCATTCCACCATCTCACCGCGGTAGAGAAAGACGTTTTCGCCCATCTCGATGTGGCGGTCAAAGAGGAGATCAGGGATCAGCAAGCGCGCCGTGGTGCGGCGTGGGCCGTGCAGCGTCAGGCCCTCTTTGGTGGGGTGGAGGTGTAGATCTGTGGCGGCCTCCTCCAGACCGGGCAGCTGCAGCTGGATCTCCAACCGCTGCAGATCCTTCTCGGCGTTGATATAGACGAGATTATCTTCATTTTCAAACCAGTGGATGTGCATGGGACGCCTCCTTTTCAGCGATTCTGCTTGGCCAGCTCCATCAACTCGGGATAGCGCTTGATGATATAAGAGTAGCTGCTGCGCTGATGGGGGAGCAGGCAGTTGGTGCAATCCTTGATGCCGTTTTCAAGATAGGTGAAATTGCCGCCGCACTTGCTGCCCAATGCATAGAGAGGACAGTAGCAGAAGAGGCAGTTAAAATCCTCCGGATGATCGGTGGCATGGCAGGGAAAAAATTCACAGCGTGTATGCTGGTGGAAGGAGTAAGCGCACTCCTCCGGCTTTTTCATGGAAATATCTTCAGACATAGAAACTCTCCTTTCATTGACTTTGTGGGAGGTGGGGACAGGGCCGCAAGGACCCTGTCCACCTGCCACTATCATGGAAAGCAAACTGCAAAATAAGGGGAAAAAACAAAAAACGTGACATGTCATACGACAAGTCACGACCGAATTTTTCCGTGTACCCACTGTCCGTATCGCTGGGCACAGCGATACTCTTCAGGCTCGAGCATCATCGACATTCTGGCTCATGCATTGGGGAAATCTCCTGCGTGGTCTGTTCTACCTTCTCATATCTTGCGATACAATGGCCGACTTGCGCCGCGAACAGATCACTCCTGCATATACAGCTACGGGCATAGCTCCGGACTCCCACCGGATTTCCTAATCTTGGCGTCTGCCGAAGGGCAGTCATACACCAAGACATGATGCAGCATATAAAACTATTGTATAGTTTATATTATAATCGGAACAAGGGGGGAAGTCAAGAGAAAAAGCAAACTCCCCGTCGCCTTTCCGCGGCGAAAGGGGAGTTTATAGGGGCCGGAGAAGCGGTACGCCGGAGGTAGGAGCGGCGCGGCTCAGCTGAGGCTCAGGCGGACGGCGGCATCCCAGGTGGGGGCGCCGGTGACACCGCTGAGCGGCAGGCCGGATAGCTGCTGGACGGCCCGGACGGCGGCCTCGGTGGGGGCGTCATAGATGCCGGTGATCTCCACAAAGGGGATCTCGGGATGCAGCTGGGCATCCTTGCGGAGAAACCCCTGCAGGATCTCCACATCATGCCCGGTCTGGCCCGGCGTCAGCACCCGGCCGGGATAGAGGTCATCCTTGTTGTCCAGAGAGCCGGGGTCGATGGAGCTGCGTGTGCGGTCATACTGGGTGATGATGGCGTTCCACGTATTGCGCCCCACGATCCCGTCGGCGCTGAGCCCCTGCAGCGTCTGAAACGCACGGACGGTGGCTGTGGTGGCCTCATCGTAGACACCGTCGGTGCCGGGCGGCGGCAGACGGTTGTCGAAATAGGCCAGAACCGTGAGATAGTACTGGATGGCCTTGACCTGCTCTCCCGTGCTGCCGGGGCCCAGCGACTCGGCAAACTCGCGGCGTGTCTCCTCCTCGGTCAGACCCTCGGAGTCCAGCTCGGCAAGGCCTTTGACGCCGTTGTAGATCGACTTGATCTTATACCAGGTGGACTTTCCCACAATGCCGTCCACAGACAGGTTGAAAATGGTCTGGAAACTCTTCACCGCCTCCTCCATGGGCAGGTCATAGTAGGTGGAGAGGACCAGCTGGGGTCGCAGGCCGGGATAGTTTTTGCCGATGCGATTGAGCTGGCGCTTCAACGTGCGTACCTCCTCGGTGGAGGTGCCGACGCGCAGAGGGATCCCCGGATAGGAGGGGATGTTGGCGGCGGTAGGGGCATCAAAGATGATGTTGATGTCATCGCCGTAATAGTATTGCAAAATTTCGTAGGGGGTGAGCCCCTGTTTTGCCAGATCCACCGTGCCCCACTGGCTCAGTCCGTCACAGGTGGAGGTGGTCCCGTTGCAATACTGGGTGAAGAGGGGCTGGACAAAGCCCTGACGCACCACATAGTCGTTGAAGAGGTTATCCACAATGCGGGATACCGACTCGAAGATCTCGCGGCCCTGAATGAACTTCTGGTCATAGCGGGTGGAGGAGGTGATGTCGAAGTCGTAGCCGCGGCTGGGATACCACTCGGTATAAATGCGGTTGAGGGCAAAGGTCACCTGTGCGTAGATGTTGGCCCGCAGGGCACTTTCCGGCCATGTGGGATAGATCTCACTGGAGGCTACATTCTTGATATAGTCGATGAAGGGCACGGTGACGTTGGGGGCGCTGCGGTCATCGGGCGCGCCCAGATGGACCGTGATATAGGTGGGGATTTTTGTCACTGCCATGGCTCATTCTCCTGCGGCAGACGCAGTACGACCGGCAATATGGAGGTGATGCCTTCATAGATCTCTACTTCGTAAGAAGCAGGGAGGAACTCCGGATGGCTGGCGTAGACCAGATAGCGTGCCCCCTGCCCGGCGTCTTCTGACTGCAGCGAGTCCAGCCGGGGCGGTGCGGGCAGGATAATGCTTTCGATGAGACCGTCGCTATCTGTTTTTCCGCGGAAGAACAGGACGCGCTGGTCGTAGAACTGCTGCAAAATAAAGATTTCCACATCCGATGTGGGCAGTGCCCGCTGGGCGCGGCTGGCCTGGATCTTCAAAAAACCCTCCATGGGATTTTGCAGGAGAAAATCCTGATAGGAGAGGGCCTCGGGCGGTGTTGGCGCCGGATAGGCGCTGCGATTGACAGTGGAGGATGGATAGTCCATATCGTTGCCTTCCTTTCCGATGAAATGGCGGCTCTACGCGTTTGCGTTGAAGCCAAAATATTGCAGGATGCCGCGATAGATGCCCAGGGCAAATGCATAGCGGTCGTTTTTCAGCTTTTCTGCATCCCCCGGATTGGAGAGATAGCCCAGCTCTACCAAGATCGCAGGCATATCGGTCCGCTTGAGCACGTAGAGGCCCGGCCGTACCCGCACGCCGTTATCCTTGGTGCCCACGGTCTCCACGATGCCCTGCAGGACTGCCTCGCCCAACCAGTTGGCCTGCGTATACTGGCGGTAGATGTAGACCTCGGTGCCGTTGGCATTGGGATTTTCGGAGGCGTTGGCATGGATGCTGATGAAATAGTTGGCACCCCAGCTGTTGGCGTCGGCGACGCGCTGGCGCAGGCTGGAGGCATTGGAGGTTCCCACCACCGTGTCCGGTGTGGGACGGGACACCCTGACGTCAAAGCGAGGATCGGTCCGCAGGAGAGCGGCCAGCATCTGGCCTACCTCATAGGTCACATCCTGCTCATTCTGCCCAAAGTAGGAGGCACCGGCATTGGGTGCTCCGGTGGGGTTGTGTCCTTGGTCGATATAAATTTTAATTGCCATAAAATCGCTCCTTCAAGATAATGTATGCCGCTGCTGTGTACGGCGTGCGCAAGACGGGGCAACATAGAAAAAACACCTCCGGGGCATACTAACGCCGGGAGGTGATTTTTTGTATAGTTTCTATCGGGGGAAGAAAGATCCGGCCATCTCCGGCGATGCGACGCCGGAGGTGCACCGCCATGCCCATCATTTTTATGGCACCTATAACATTCAGCCCACCACGAACACAGACAACACCTTTCCCTTGATCGGACCGGCGCTGCCCACGGCGTGGAAGAACATGGTCCTGGAGAAAGAGGATCTGGAGCGGGAGGGATGACCGTTTTCCGGTAGGTAGGCACTGCTTCCCGAAAGCCAGAGAAATGCCGCAGCGTGTCCGGTCAGTGCAAAAGGCTCCGATCTGCAGATCGGAGCCTTTTTGTTGTGAAGAGGCTTACTGCTTCTTGCCCAGAGCAATGAACAGAAGGCTGGAGACCGCCAGCAGGAAGGGGTAGAACAGCAGCGGCATGATGTCAAAGGCGGACACAGCATAGCCCAGCGTGGTGCAGGTGGAGACGGCCACCAGCATTTGGGCACCGTAGGGGATGATGCCCTGGAAGATGCAGGAGAAGGTATCCAGCAGCGAGGCGGATTTTTTGGCACTGATGCCGTAGTCCTCGCTGACTTCCTTGGCGATGGGGCCGGCCATGACGATGGCCACCGTGTTGTTGGCGGTGGCGATATCCATCAGCCCTACCAGCAGACCGATGCCCAGCTGGCCGCCGCGCTGGCCTTTAAAGACACGGCGAATGGCGTTGAGGAGTGCCTCAAAGCCGCCGTAGGCGCGGATCATGCCGCACAGTGCGGACACCAGAATGGTGACGAGAATGGTCTCAAACATACCGGCCACGCCGTTGCCCATGTTCTGCAGCAGCTCCAGTGCGGTGACCTGTCCGGTGGCCAAGGTGATGACAGCACCGGCGCCGATGCCGATGAGCAGGACCAAAAAGACGTTCAGACCCACAATGCCGCCGATGAGCACCAGAATGTAGGGCACCAGCAGCAGGAGGTTGATGTCGCCGGTGGGAACGGCGCTGACCTCGGCGCGCAGGGAGATGATGAGGATCAGGACCATGGCGCCCAGGGCGGCGGGCAGGGCGATGAGGAAGTTGGTGCGGAACTTATCCTTCATTTCGCAGCCCTGCGAAGAGCAGGCGGCGATGGTGGTATCCGAGATGAAGGACAGGTTGTCGCCGAACATGGCGCCGCCCACCACGGAGGCGACACACAGCGGCAGGGAGAAACCGGAGTTCTGTGCCGTTGCCACGGCGATGGGGGTGATGAGGGTGATGGTGCCCACGCTGGTGCCCATGGCCATGGACACAAAGCAGGAGACGACAAACAGGACCACCACGGCCAGACGGGCGGGAGCCAGCTGCAGCAGGAAGTAGGCCACTGCCTCGGCGCTGGAACGGCCGGTGACGCCTACGAAGATCCCGGCCACCAGAAAGATCAGGATCATGGTCATGATGTTTTTGTCGCCCACGCCCTTGGCCATCAGCTCCAGTTTTTCATCAAACGAGACACGGCGGTTTTGCAGGCAGGCCACCAGAACGGCCACCAGAAAGGCCACAACGATGGGGATGGAGTAAAAGCCCATCTCGATTTTCAGTACGTACTCGAACAGGATGCCCAGGCCCAGATAGAGGACCAAAAACACTGCGATTGGCAGCAGGGCAACGGGATTTGCTTTTGGTTTTTGTGACATGATTTGATTTCTCCTCTGTATTTCTTTTGGTATTGTGGGCGCGTTTTGATCGACGCGTAATGGAAGACAGCGCTGCCCGTACAGGTGCTGACGAGTCCGGCACACACGAGAGACGGAAGTATTCACCGAAGCCTTTTCAACAAAGAACAGAAACAGGCAGAGAGCATATCGTACGCCCTCTGCCTGAAACATGATAAGATAAGCGGATCAGCCCATGGGACAGGTACAAAACGTATGACAAAAATAGACGCGACAACAACAGACCATGGTATAGACCATGTGAAACGGCGTTGCAAAACGGCCCATACGTTTTCTCTCTTCCGGTAGCTCCTGCTCTGTGATGCTAACTTACTCATATATTATAGAGAGTCAGCCGTGAGAATGCTACTGTGATATTTTCCAAAAAAATGAAACCTACCTTGGATAAGTCAGCAAAAAACGGGTGCGTGATGCGGCTGTCGTCTCTTGGCAGATGGAAAAGTTACATCAGCTCCAGGTGCTGGGCCAGGTTGACCGCGAAATCCTGTACGTTGGTGACGATGCCGCGGGCGGAGAGACTGCCGCGGTCACTGAGCTTGTTGACGGTAAATTCCGAGATGTCCACGCAGTAAAAATAGGTGGGGCGTATAGTGCCGTCGGACAGGACCCGGTAGGACGGCGTCATGTTGCCCGTGGCGATGGTGTGGAGCATGGTGGCCATGCAGATGACCGTGGTAGCCCCCCGGATTTGTGCCCGCATAGCGTCCTGCGCCTCGTAGACGTTGGCAAATACCGGAGGCAGCGGTCCGTCGTCGCGGATGGACCCGGCCAGCACATAGGGGATGCCCATTTCTTCGCAGGTGTAGAGGATACCGTTATCGATATGCTCACCCTTGATGAACTCGGGAATGGAGCCGTAGAGCCGCGCCCGGTTCAGGGTGTCCAGATGGTTATAGTGGCCGTTGGGCTGGTTCTCCTGCGTGCGGATGTTCTGGCCCAGAGCCGTGCCCAGATAGGCCCCCTCCAGATCGTGGGTACCCAGAGCGTTGCCGGCCAGTACAGCGTGGACATACCCGCCGCGGATCAGCCGGGAGAAAGCTTCTCTGGCCCGTGCATCGAACGTGAAGGCGGGACCCAGAACCCAGACGATCTTTCCGTGCTCTTTCTCATAGCGCAGAAGGTCATAGAGTTCCTGATAGTCTTTGGAGAAGCCGGTTTCACGGGTCCGGCCCTGCCGGAAAGCGAAGGTCTCCTGTGCGGCGTCCGGCTGGCGGAAGCCGTTGGCATGGAGATAAATCCCCTCCTCACCGTTTTCCGTGCGGCCGACGACGATGAGATCGCCGGCTTTCAGATGCCGGAATTCCCGAATGTGGAAGTCGCCGCTTTCCCACACGGCTACGCAGTCCATGCGGCTCTCCTTGACAAGATGCCACCGGCCGTCTTTTTTGAAGTACTCCGGGAAAATACTCATGGCGTGGTAGTGTTCCGGGGCGACGCCGTCTTTGGGTGAGGGCTGCAGCTGTACTTCTGGGGCGGCGGCCAGATGAGGCTGAGAGAAGTCGGGCTCAAAGTAGGGGAGTAATTGAAAAGCCATAGAAACCTCCTGAATAGTCGTCGCCCGCCATGGCGGGAACGAAAGATGATGTGCCCATTATAGCACATCGCAGGAGCGCTTACCACCCCCCTGTCCGAAAGAAAAGCGGGGCAGCAGCCGCTACGGCTGCCGCCCCGTTCTGCGCAGGGAGAAAAGAGATGCTTATTTCTCGGTGTGCTTTCTTCTGCGAGTGATGACTCCAAACACGGCCAGTGCCGCCAGAGAGCTGCCCATCGCAGCGGCAAAGAAGGCGACATGGTGGTGATCACCGGTGGCCGGAGAGGGGAGCTTGGCGATCACCAGATCGGCGGAGGTGACTTCCTGCAATCCGTCGGCGTCGGCAAAGAGCTTGTGGCAAACATCACACGTCCAATGGGCCTTGACCCCCTCGGTTTTGTCCGTAGCGGGTACTTCGGCAACATAGGTCAAAGTGTGCCCCGTGGGGGGAAGCGTCACGTCGGCGAGTTCCTGCGCTGCATCGGCATCGGCGAAGTTCTTGCCGCAGACGGAGCAATGGTAGTGCTCCGCAGTGCCGGGTTCGGTGCAGGTAGGTGCC
>JAHHSI010000033.1 GCA_020025275.1 Oscillospiraceae bacterium
CTCGCAGACAGCTTTGTTAGTATACCGCCCTCCCTCCCTTTTGTCAACTGTTTTTCCCTCTTTTTTCCTACCTTTTTCAGTATTTGTAATTTCTCCCAAAAGCCGCCCTTATACCCGCCCGGTCTTTGACCAATCCGTGGGCGCACCTCTCCAAATTCACAACGCCGGCCCTGCAGATCGCGGTCCCAAGAACCATACAGCAAGGGTATTCTCTGCGTTGCACCGCCGTGACGACGTAGCACCCTCTTCCCCGCTCTTGTTTTGCATCACACTCGCTACTACTATGACACCGTGCGTCTTTGCTCCGGACCTTAGTTTCCCTATCGCAGCCCTGCATCACCCACGCAGCAATCCCCCTTGTATCGCCGCACAGAAGCCCCTCCTGCACACGTTTCTGCGGTCCTCGCACATCGCTGAAAGCCCCTTCAAGCGCCGTCCGCCGGAAAGCTTCTATCCATCCAATCCAGGATCCGCCATCTCTTCTCCCCCTCAGCGCTCCGATAAGCCCTTATTCTCGACGCCTATCTGCGTTCTTTGCAAGCCATGGACACGGCACTGCCGGCCCCTGCTCAATACCGTAGGCCGCGCGTCGGCCGGACGCCATCCCGAATTGTTTTCAGCAATCATACCTTATATTATATATAGGCCGATCTCCCCCCAAACACCCCCCGTCCTCCTTCCGCGACGGGTTGCCGATAACGCTTTGACAAAAAAAGAGAGCGCCCCCGTAGGGACGCTCTCTATACTTTCGGTTATCTTGTACGATGCCGATAATTAGTCGTTGTACATATCCACCAGCTTCAGCAGATGCTCATAACGCTTCTTGGCCTCAGCCTCGTTGCGCTCGAACAGCTCAGCGGAACGCTCGGGGAACTCGCGGGTCAGACGGCTGTAGCGAGCCTCGTTCATCAGGAACTCCTGATAGCCGCCAGTGGGAGCCTTGGAGTCCAGAGTGAACTTCTTGTCAGCCGTGGGATTGAAGCGGAACAGGTTCCAGTAACCGCAATCCACAGCCTTCTTCATCTCCTTCTGGCAGTTCATCATGCCGCCCTTGATGGAGTGCATCTCGCAGGGAGCATAACCGATGATCAGAGAAGGACCGTCGTATGCCTCAGCCTCGGTGATGGCCTTGATGGTCTGTGCGGGGTTAGCGCCCATAGCCACCTGTGCCACGTACACGTAGCCGTACTGCATAGCGATCTCGGCCAGGCTCTTCTTCTTGACGTCCTTACCGGCAGCTGCAAACTGAGCAACCTGACCGATGTTGGAAGCCTTGGAAGCCTGTCCGCCGGTGTTGGAGTACACCTCGGTATCGAAGACGAACACGTTCACGTTCTTCTTGGAAGCCAGAACATGATCCAGTCCGCCGTAACCGATATCGTATGCCCAACCGTCACCGCCGAAGATCCACATGGACTTCTTGTTCAGGTACTCCTTCTTGCTCAGGACATCCTTTGCCATAGCGGACTCGTCACCGGTCAGAGCAGCCACCAGCTTGTCGGTAGCCTCGCGGTTAGCAGCTGCATCGTCCATGGAGTTCAGGTATGCCTCGCAGGCAGCCTTCTTCTCGCCGTCGCAAGTCTTGGCAATCTCTGCGATCTCAGCGGCCAGATCCTCGCGGATCTTGTCCTGACCGACATACATACCCAGACCGTGCTCTGCGTTGTCCTCGAACAGGGAGTTGCACCATGCCGGACCGTGGCCAGCCTTGTTGGTGCAGTAGGGAGACGTTGCAGCGGGGCCGCCCCAGATGGAGGAGCAACCGGTTGCATTGGAGATATACATACGATCACCGAACAGCTGGGTCACCAGACGAGCATAGCTGGTCTCGGCACAGCCTGCGCAGGAGCCGGAGAACTCCAGCATGGGCTGCTTGAACTGGCTGCCCTTGACGGTGTTGTCCTGAATATCCTTCTTCTCGGCAACCTCTGCCACGCAGTAGTCGAAGACATCCTGCTGGGGCAGCTCGCCCTCCTGATTGACCATGGACAGAGCGCTGACGGGGCAGGCGCCTACGCACACGCCGCAGCCCATGCAGTCCAGGGGAGAAATGGCCATGGTGAACTTGTACTGGCCCTTGCCCTTGCCGGCCTTCACGTCCACGATCTTGGAAGCCTCGGGAGCAGCAGCAGCCTCAGCCTCGGTCATAGCGAAGGGACGGATGGTTGCATGGGGGCAGACATAAGAGCACATATTGCACTGGATGCACTTGTTGGCGTCCCAGGTAGGAACGGAAACAGCCACACCACGCTTCTCGTAAGCGGAAGCGCCCTGCTCGAACTGGCCGTCCACGTGATCAACGAAGGCGGAGACAGGCAGGCTGTCACCATCCATCAGGCCCACAGGCTCGAGGATGTTCTTGACCATCTTCACCAGCTCGGGCTTACCCTTGAGCTGCTTTTCCTCACCGGAATCCACAGCGTTAGCCCAGTCTGCGGGAACCTCCACCTTCTTGAAAGCGGTAGCGCCCAGGTCGATGGCCTTGTAGTTCATATCCACCACGTCCTGGCCCTTCTTCAGGTAGGACTTCTTTGCAGCGGCCTTCATGTACTCAATGGCCTCCTCGATGGGCATGACCTTTGCCAGAGCAAAGAATGCGGACTGCAGAATGGTGTTGTTGCGCTTGCCCATACCGATCTCGATGGCCAGATCAATGGCGTTGATGGTATAGAGCTGGATGTTGTTCTTAGCGATATAGCGCTTGGCATCTGCCTTCAGGTGATGGTTCAGCTCCTCGAAGTCCCACTGGCAGTTGATCATGAAGACACCGCCGGGCTTCACGTCGTTGACCATCTTGTACCCCTTCATGATGTAGGAGGGGTTGTGGCAGGCAACGAAGTCAGCCTTGTTGATATAGTAGGGGCTGCGGATGGGGTGATCACCGAAGCGCAGGTGGCTGATGGTCACACCGCCGGTCTTCTTGGAGTCATACTGGAAGTATGCCTGCACGTACTTGTCGGTGTGGTCGCCGATGATCTTGATGGAGTTCTTGTTTGCGCCAACGGTACCATCGCCGCCCAGGCCCCAGAACTTGCACTCGATGGTGCCGGGAGCTGCGGTGTTGGGGCAGTTCTTGTCCTCCTCGAGGGACAGGTTGGTTACATCGTCCACGATGCCGATGGTGAACTGATGCTTGGGCGCATCCTTCTTCAGCTCGTCGAAGATTGCAAACACGGAAGCGGGGGTGGTGTCCTTGGAACCCAGACCATAACGGCCGCCGGTCACCACGATGTCGTTCATGCCGGCATCATGCAGAGCGGTGACAACATCCAGGTACAGGGGCTCGCCCTGTGCGCCGGGCTCCTTGGTGCGGTCCATAACCGCGATCTTCTTTGCGGTAGCGGGAATGGCAGCCACCAGACGATCTGCAGCGAAGGGACGGAACAGGCGAACCTTGACCAGACCCACCTTCTCGCCGTGAGCGTTCAGGTAGTCGATAACTTCCTCGGCTACGTCGCACAGAGAACCCATAGCTACGATGACGCGCTCGGCATCGGGAGCACCATAGTAGTTGAACAGCTTGTAGTCGGTGCCCAGCTTGGCATTGACCTTCTCCATATACTTCTCCACAACAGCGGGCAGAGCATCATAGTAGCTGTTGCAGGCCTCGCGGTGCTGGAAGAAGATATCTCCGTTCTCATGGCTGCCGCGCATATGGGGATGCTCGGGATTCAGGGCATGAGCGCGGAATGCAGCCACGGCATCCATGTCGCACATATCCTTCAGGTCCTCGTAATCCCACACAGCGATCTTCTGGATCTCATGGCTGGTACGGAAACCATCGAAGAAGTTGATGAAGGGGACCTTGCCGCTCAGAGCAGACAGGTGAGCCACAGGGCTCAGGTCCATGACCTCCTGCACGTTGCCCTCGCACAGCATAGCAAAGCCGGTCTGGCGACATGCCATAACGTCGGAATGATCACCGAAGATGTTCAGAGCGTGGGTGGCCACCGTACGGGCACTGACGTGGAACACGCAGGGCAGCTGCTCACCGGCGATCTTGTACATATTGGGGATCATCAGCAGCAGACCCTGAGATGCGGTGTAGGTGGTGGTCAGGGCACCGGTGCCCAGAGAACCATGCACAGCACCGGCAGCGCCGGCCTCAGACTCCATCTCCACAACCTTGACAGTATTGCCAAAGATGTTCTTCAGACCATTGGCAGACCACTGGTCCACGAAGTCAGCCATGGGGCTGGAAGGAGTGATAGGATAGATCGCAGCGACCTCCGAAAACGCATAAGATACGTGAGCGGCGGCGTTGTTGCCATCCATGGACTTCATTTTTCTTTCCATAGAACGAGCCTCCTTAAATATTAACGTTCCGCACAAAACTTACCTTTATTATAAAACCATATATGTACGGAATATTCAGCATTAGAGATAATATCATAGTTTACCACCGCTGTAAATGACTATTTCTGTCCAAATCGACTTTTTGCTATTTTTTCTTCATCGTGCACAAAATTTATTACACCCCTATTGCTTTTTTAGCCATAATGATCCTGCTGTTTTGTGAAAATATGCAAAAACTTACGGTGACATCCACTTTTCCCCCCTGTTTTTTTAGAAATCTGTTCCACCTTTGTCGGTTTTATGGTATGATATCTTTATTAGATATGCACAACACAGAGGGGGTCAGCGTATGGTCATCAGCGTGCGCTCGTTGGGTCTGCAGGGTCTCCACGGGTACGAGGTGAGCGTGGAGTGTTTTTTGTCCGGGGGATTGCCCGCTTTTGACGTGGTAGGGCTGCCGGACGCCGCCGTGCGGGAGGCTCGGGAGCGCGTCCGGGCCGCCATCAAAAACTGCGGCGGAACCTTCCCCGTCAGCCGCATCACCGTCAATCTGGCCCCCGCCTCCCAGCGCAAGGAGGGGACGATCTACGATCTCCCCATGGCGCTGGGGATCCTCTGTGCGGCCAGGGAGCTGCCGCCGCTGCCCCGTACTGCCGCCTTTGTGGGGGAATTGAGCCTGGCCGGTGCCCTGCGCCCCGTCACCGGGATCCTTCCCATGGCGCTGTGCGCCCGCCGTCTGGGGATCAAGGAGGTGTACGTCCCGGCGGAGAATGCCGCCGAAGCCACTCTGGCCGAAGGCCTGACCGTCTACCCTGTGGAGACACTGGGCCAGCTGGCCGCCCATCTCACCGGCCAGACGCCCATCGCTCCGGCCCCGTGTTGGCGGCCCTCTCCGGACGACCTGCCGCCCATGCCGGACTTTGCCGATGTCATGGGGCAGGAGAATGTCAAGCGGGCACTGGAGGTGGCCGCCGCCGGCGGACACAATATTCTGCTGATCGGCTCCCCCGGATCGGGGAAATCTATGCTGGCCCGCCGGCTGCCCTCCATTCTGCCGGACATGACGCAGACGGAGTCACTGGAAACCACCGAGGTTTACTCCGTGGCCGGGCTCACCGACCCCCGCCACCCCCTCATCACACGCCGCCCCTTCCGTGCGCCCCACCATACAGCCTCCTCCGTCTCCCTCTCCGGAGGCGGCACCGTGCCCAAGCCCGGTGAGATCTCTCTGGCCCACAACGGGATCCTCTTTCTTGATGAGCTGCCGGAATTTGACAAGTCGGCACTGGAGACGCTGCGTCAGCCGCTGGAGGACGGCGCCCTGACCATCACCCGTGCCGCCGGGTCTTTGACGCTGCCCAGCCGGTTTATGCTGGTGTGCGCCATGAACCCCTGCCGCTGCGGCTGGTACGGTCATCCCTCCGGCCGCTGCACCTGCAGCGCACCGCAGGTGGAGCGCTATATGCGCCGCATCTCCGGACCTCTGCTGGACCGGATCGATATGCACATCACCGTGCCGTCGGTGGAATATGAGGCCATGCGCCGCCGGGAAACCCCGGAGTCTTCTCAGGACATCCGTCAGCGCGTCAATGCCGCCCGGGAGATCCAGAAACGCCGCTTCGCCGGAACGCAGGTCAGCTGCAACGCCTATATGACCCCGCCCATGATCGGGACATTCTGCGCTTTGGACGCAGCGGGAGAACAGCTGATGAAGCACGCCTTTGACCGTATGGGACTGACCGGCCGCAGTCACGACCGCATTTTGCGTATGGCCCGCACCATCGCCGATCTGGAGGGCAGCGAACCCATCACCCCGGCCCATCTGGCCGAGGCCATTCAGTACCGCAGCAATGATATTTTGAAGTGAGAACCCTTGCTTTTTTCGTTCATTTATAATATGGTAACATAGTTCTTATCTTTTCCGGCCGGAATCCACACGTTCCCGTCGTGATACTATCCAAAGGAGAGACATCCCATGCAGGAAATGATCCTATGCAAGCTGGGCGAGGTGGTCTTAAAGGGCCTCAACCGCCGCAGCTTTGAAATGAAACTCATGAGCAATATCCGCCGCCGCACGGCCCGCTTCGGCAAATTCAAGATCTACTCCCGCCAGAGCACCATCTATGTGGAGCCGCAGGAGGCGAGCTGCGACGTTCTGGGAGCCTATGAGGCGTGCAAGCACGTGTTCGGCATCATTGCCATCACCCGTTCCATCCCCTGTGAAAAGACGAAGGAGGCCATTCTGGATATGGCCAAGCTCTATCTGGGCGACAGCCTGCGGGCAGCCCACAGCTTCAAGGTGGAGAGCAAGCGGGCCGACAAGTCCTTCCCCATGGGTTCCATCCAACTGAGTCAGTGGGTGGGCGGCCAGCTGCACCACGCCTTCCCCCATCTGCAGGTGGATGTCCACCACCCCGAGCTCACCGTCTATGTGGAGGTTCGGGAGGACGCCGCCTACGTGCACGGTCCGGCCGAGCCCGCCGCCGGCGGACTGCCCATCGGCATGGGCGGCAACGCCGTGAGCCTGCTCTCCGGCGGGATCGATTCCCCCGTCTCCAGCTATATGATCGCCAAGCGCGGCGTAAAGCTGGACATGATCCACTTTGCCTCCCCTCCCTACACCTCCGATCAGGCGCGGGAGAAAGTGCTGCAGCTGGCGCAGGAGCTGACGGAGTGGACCGGCCGTCTGAACGTTTTCATTATCCCCTTCACGGAAATTCAGGAGGAGATCCGCCGCAGCTGCCCCGAGGAGTATTTCACTCTCATCATGCGCCGCTTCATGATGCGCCTTGCCGATCAGCTGGCTAAGGAGCTGCGGTGCAAGGCCTTGGTCACCGGCGAATGCCTCGGTCAGGTGGCCAGCCAGACCATGGACGCGCTGCGGGTCAGCGGCGACGTCACCGACCTCCCTGTGCTGCGTCCGCTGATCGGCATGGATAAGGAGGAGATCGTCCGCATCGCCCGCCATATCGGCACGTTCGATACCTCCATCCTGCCCTACGAGGACTGCTGCACGGTGTTCACCCCCCGCCATCCCAAAACCAAACCCGTGGTGGAGGATGTCCGGGAATTGGAGGCCGTTTTGGATATTGAGGGCCTGTGCCGCCGTGCAATGGAGCAGCGGGAGATGGTCACGCTGAAGCTGCAGTAAGAAGGGCGCACGATGAATTTCTATGCCGAAGTGATCAGTGTGGGGACGGAACTGCTGCTGGGCAGCATCGCCAACACCGACGCCCAGTTCATCTCCGAAGCGCTCTCCGCCGTCGGGGTGGATGTGCTCTACCACACCGCCGTGGGCGACAACCCGCAGCGTCTGCGCTCCGTCACGGAGATCGCCCGCCAACGGGCCAACCTGATCCTCTACGTGGGCGGGCTGGGCCCGACTTATGACGATATGACCAAAGAGGTGGTGGCCCGTGCCTTCGGGCGGGAGCTGGTCTTTCACCCGGAGATCTTCGAGGAGATCCGCCGCTGCTTTGCCGATATCTTTCACCGGCCCATGCCGGCGTGCAACCGCCAGCAGGCCTTTCTTCCCGCCGGCTGCGAGATTTTCCACAATCCGGTGGGCACTGCCCCCGGCTGCTGTTTTGAAGAGGGCGGGGTCACGGTGATGATGCTCCCCGGCGTGCCCCACGAGTGCCGCCATATGCTGCACCATCAGGCCCTGCCATGGCTGCGCCGCCACACGGAGCAGGTGATCCTCTCCCATGATCTCCGCATTTTCGGTCTTTCTGAGCCGCAGGTGCAGGAGCTGCTGGCTCCGGTCATGAACGAGGCCGTCAATCCGTCCCTGGCCCCCTATGCCAAAACCGGCGAAGTGCTGCTGCGGTTGACGGCCAAGGCCGAGAGTGAGGCGGCCTGCACGGCCCGCATGGCGCCGCTGCTCTCCGAAGTCCGCCGCCGGCTGGGCGACTATTGCTACGGCGAGGACATCGACGGACTCGAGTATGCAGCCGTCCGCCTGCTGAAAGAAAAGCACTGCACCTGTGCTGCGGCAGAAAGCTGCACCGGCGGTCTCATCGCCAAACGCATCACCGATGTTCCCGGTGCCTCCGCCGTATTCCGCGGCGGCATCGTTTCCTACACAAACGAGGTGAAAGCCGCCGTTTTAGGTGTCCCGCAGGCGCTGTTGGACACGTACGGCGCCGTATCCCAGCCGGTCGCGGCCGCCATGGCCGACGGCGCCCGGCGTGTGACCGGAGCCGATCTGGCCGTATCGTCCACCGGTGTGGCCGGCCCCGACCGGGATGACCGCGGCAACGAGGTGGGCACCGTCTTTGTGGGTCTGAGTACCCCGGAGGGCACCTTTGTGCGCTCCCTCTCCCTGGGCACCGGCCGCCAGCGTGTCCGGACCACGGCTGCCCACCACGCATTTGATCTGATCCGGCGGTATCTCGCCGGTCTTGATGTAGAAACCAATCCACGGTAAAGGAGACTATCATGGCTAAAAACAAAACCCCGAAAATGAACGGTGCCTCGGATTATGCGCAGATCCAGCGCAATATCCAGAAGGCCAAGGGCAACCCCAACAAAAATGTCCACCAGAAGAAGAACGGTTCGGACTACCACGTCCGTGACAAGGCCCCCGCCAGCAGCATCCGGACCCCGTCCAAATCCCGGATGCCCCTGTGGGTCAAGATCGCACTGGGCGTAG
Organism: Oscillospiraceae bacterium; assembly: GCA_020025275.1. GTDB lineage: Bacteria > Bacillota > Clostridia > Oscillospirales > Oscillospiraceae > Vescimonas. The sequence continues at coordinate 8,951 of JAHHSI010000033.1, forward strand.
CGTTCGGCGTACTGCTGGTGCTGGTGATCCTCATCAACACCTCCTTGAAGGGCAACGCTCTGGCCATCCACGGCACGGCCCTGATCACCGGCCTTTCCTGCCTGCTGGTGTACTACTCCCGCCGCTTCCTCAATAAACGGGAGACCACGGGCTTTAAGATCATCAGCATCGTGCTGCTGGTACTGGGCGTGATCTATGCCGCCATGGGCGCCTACGGGCTCTACCTCACCCTTGCTTGATGTCCCTGTTCTGCCGCCCCTTTCCGGTGCAAATTGCCCGTTGACAAACCGGAAGTTTGCGAGTAGAATAAATTTTGATATGTTTGATACTTGCGATGAAGGGGACAAGTAGCACTTCTTCCGATGCACAGAGAGCCGCCATTTTGGTGCAAGGCGGTGATCGGAACCGCTGTGAACATCACCCCGGAGCAGCCGGCTGAACCGACAGTAAGCCCGGACGGAATGAGGGCCGTTACCTCCCCTCACCCACGGTTTGTGGGAACGAGCGGCCGCCTATGGCGGCAACAAGAGTGGTACCGCAGAGGTCGTTTCAATGCCTTTGTCTCTTACGGGAGACAAAGGCATTTTTATTTTTCACGAGACAAAATCATCCGATCAGGAGGAATTGACAATGGAATACAAAAAGACATTGAATATGCCCAAGAGCGGCTTTCCCATGCGTGCAGGCCTGCCCAAGCGTGAGCCGGATATGCTGCAGCATTGGAACGACATGGATCTTTATCACGAGCTGCTGAAAAAGAACGAGGGAAAGCCCCTGTTCTCGCTCCATGACGGCCCTCCCTTCTCCAACGGCGACATCCACATGGGCCACGCCCTCAACAAGGCACTGAAGGACTTCATCACCCGCAGCTATGCCATGCGTGGCTACTACACGCCCTATATCCCCGGCTGGGATAACCACGGAATGCCCATCGAGTCCGCCATCATCAAGGAACAGAAGCTCAACCACAAGGCCATGAGCGTCTCCGATTTCCGCAGCGCCTGCCACGATTACGCGGAAAAGTATATCCAGCGTCAGATGGCCGGCTTCAAGCGCATGGGTGTCATGGCCGACTGGGAGCACCCCTACCGCACCATGGATCAGGGATTTGAGGCCGACGAAGTCCGCGTATTCGGCAAGATGTACGAAAAGGGCTACATCTACAAGGGGTTGAAGCCCGTGTACTGGTGCCCCCACGATGAAACCGCTCTGGCCGAGGCGGAGATCGAGTATCAGGACGACCCCTGCACCACGGTGTATGTCAAGTTCTCCATGAACGACGATCAGGGAAAGCTGGGCCATCTGGACCACAGCAAGCTCTTCTTCGTCATTTGGACCACCACCATCTGGACTCTGCCGGGCAACATGGCCATCGCCCTGCACCCCGACGAGAGCTACGCCATCGTCAAGGCCGACAACGGCGAGATGTACGTCATGGCCGAGGCGCTCATCGAGAAGGTCATGAAGGTGGGCGGCTTCGAGCACTATGAGATCGTGGAGACCCACCCCGGTTCTTTCTACGAGAATATGCTGGCCAACCACCCCTTCCTGGATAAGACCAGCCGCCTGCTGCTGGCCGACTACGTCACCATGGATTCCGGTACGGGCTGCGTTCATACGGCCCCCGGTTTCGGTGCCGACGACTACCAGACCTGTATGCGCTACGGCATGGACATGGTGGTGCCCGTGGACGATCAGGGCCGCCATACCGACTATGCCGGCAAGTACGCCGGCATGAAGACGGAGGAGTCCAACCCCGTGATCCTCAAGGATATGCAGGCCTCCGGCGCTCTCTTCGCCAGTGAGGAGATCGTCCACAGCTATCCCCACTGCTGGCGCTGCAAGCACCCCATCATCTTCCGCGCCACGCCCCAGTGGTTCTGCTCGGTGGATTCCTTCAAGGACGAGGCCTGTGCGGCCTGCGACGATGTCCGCTGGCTGCCGGCATGGGGTCAGGAGCGGATGCACGCCATGATCCGGGAGCGCCACGACTGGTGCATCAGCCGCCAGCGCCGCTGGGGTCTGCCCATCCCCGTGTTCTACTGCGAAGAGTGCGGCAAGCCCGTGTGCACCCCCGAGACCATTGAGAATGTGGCCCAGATCTTTGCCGAGAAGGGCTCCAATGCGTGGTTCGATCTGGACGCCAAGGAGCTGCTGCCCGCCGATTTCGTCTGCCCTCACTGCGGCGGCAAGCATTTCGAGAAGGAAACCGACACGTTGGACGGCTGGTTCGACTCCGGCTCCACCCACTTCTGCGCCATGGAGCGTGACCAGAAGTTCTGGCCGGCCACTATGTATATCGAGGGTGCCGATCAGTATCGTGGCTGGTTCCAGTCCTCCCTGCTGACCGCCGTAGGCGCTCTGGGCCGTACCGCCCCCTTCAAAGAGTGCCTGACCCACGGTTGGACCGTGGACGGCGAGGGCCGTGCCATGCACAAGTCCCTGGGCAACGGCATGGACCCCAACGAGATCATTCAGAAGTACGGCGCCGACCTGCTGCGTCTGTGGGCCGGCAGCGCCGACTACCATGTGGATGTCCGCTGCAGCGACGACATCTTCAAGCAGCTGAGCCAGAACTACCTGAAGTTCCGCAACACCTCCAAGTTCTGCCTGGATAACCTGACCGACTTCGACCCCAACCAGCTGGTGGCGCCGGAGGAGATGCTGGAGCTGGACCGCTGGGCCATCACCCGCCTCAATATGCTGATCCGTAAGGTCTTTGCCGCCTATGACGACTACGAATTCCATATCGTCTCCCACGCCATCAACGATTTCTGCGTGTTGGATCTGAGTTCCTTCTACTTCGACATCCTCAAGGATCGTCTCTACTGCGACGGCGCCGACAGTCCGGAGCGCCGCAGTGCCCAGACCGCCATCTATCTCATTCTGGACGCCATGACCCGTATGTTTGCCCCTATTCTGGCTTTCACCTGTGATGAGATCTGGCAGGTCATGCCCCACCGTGCGGGCGACGACGGCCGCAACGTACTGCTCAACAATATGGTCCAGCCCTATACGGACTACGAGCTGAGCGAGGGCCGTATGGCGGAGTGGGCCATGCTGTCCCAGCTGCGTGACGGTGTGAATGCCGCTCTGGAAAAGGCCCGTGCCGACAAGAAGATCGGCAAGGCACTGGAGGCCCATGTGGTGCTGGCCACCGATACGCCTGTGGAGATGTCCAATTTGGAGATCACCCGCAAGGGCTTCGAGGACAAGTGGGCCGACCTCTTCATCGTGTCCGATGTGGAAGTCACCGATGACGCCGAGGTCTATGCCCAGGGGGCGGATACCTCCATCGCCGGTGTCCGCGTTCTGGTCAGCGAGGCCAAGGGCGAGAAGTGCCTGCGCTGCTGGAAGCACCATGTTCTGGTAGGCAAGGACGCAGAGCACCCCGATCTGTGCCCCCGCTGCGCCGCCGTTGTGGCAAAACTGCCCGTGATCGAATAAAAGCACTTGCATTTCAATACGAAAGGTGTATAATGTTCAGGTAAGGTTTTTCCTTACCTGAATATGGGCTCGTAGCTCAGCTGGGAGAGCGTACGGTTCGCATCCGTAAGGTCGAGGGTTCGATCCCCTTCGAGTCCACCAAAAAAAGTGCCTGTTTTCGCAAGAAAACAGGCACTTTTCTTTATTTATTGGCGTGTAACGGTAAGTCGCTTTTTCAGCATTTTTGTTTGACCGCATAAATACCGCAGTTGGAAAGCAGTGTTGAGCGCAGCGTGCATCCGGTTTTGGCGACTTCGTGAGCAGCTTATCCACCGACCGGAGCAGATGATGCCATATCTTCTGGCGGAGTGATCGACCTCTTTGCTGAAAACAGTCTTTCCCCGGCAAGTCTTTCCTCAATTTGGACGTACCTGCCAAGCCGCTACGCCCCTGTATTTGCAAGATCTCCTTCCACCTCTGCTCCCCTTCGCACACGCCTTTGCTTTCCCTGCACTATAGTACATGAATTTGAGCGAACTATATTGATTTTCCCATTTCAGCAAAGTATAATCTCCTTAGAAATGAACGTTACATTTTATCATCAGAAAGGAAGGAATTTCATTATGCCCCAAAAACGCCGCTCTATCAAGCATCTGCTCAAAGGCATTCTTTGTCTGGGGACTGCATTGTGCCTGATGCCCTTGTCTGCACTTGCAGAAACCACCTCCGTTGCAGTCAACGAAGCCAATTTTCCTGATGCCATTTTCAGAGAGTATGTAGCAACATACGTTGATCGGGATCGGGATCACCTGCTCAGCGAGACAGAAATTTCCAGCACAAACTCGATCTTTATTCCCAACAAGGGAATTGAAAGTCTGAAAGGCATCGAACATTTTATTCATTTGATCTCGTTGGATTGCAGCAATAACAATCTGAAAACCTTAGATCTTTCTCACAACACCAAACTAACGACCCTATGGTGTGACAACACTTCTTTATCCGACTTAGATATTTCTAAGAACACTGCTTTATCTACGCTGCTATGCCGTGAGAATCAGCTGACCAGTTTGGATGTATCCCAAAATACGAAGTTAGAGCGGCTTTGGTGCAGCGAAAATCATTTATCCCGTCTGGATGTGTCCCATTGTCCTGTCTTGGATGACTTGACCTGTTACCACAATGATATCTCCCATCTGGATGTGTCCGTTGCTCCATCCGTAAGGGTTCTGTCCTGTAGTCACAATCCTTTAACCAGCTTGAACATTTCCAACAACCCCTATCTATCACGGTTATATTGTGAGGAAACCTTATTATCCAGTTTGGATGCATCCGGCAGTCCGAACTTAACCTATTTGGACTGCAGCGACAGCCGTCTTACAAATCTGAATCTTTTGGACAACCCCAAATTGGAAGAAATATATTGCCAGAATAACCAATTGTCCGAGCTAAATGTTTCCAACTGCCCTGCTTTAAAGAATCTTTTATGCAGCAAGAACAAGCTGACCCACTTGGATGTGTCCCAAAACACCGCCTTACGAAGTGTGTACTGCGACAAAAATCATTTGACCAGTCTGGATTTTTCCCACAACCCTCATTTGGAAAACTATCTTTGTCATTCAAATACCTACGAACTGCCTGAAAGAAGCGGCTTCGATTATACGACTCTGCCCGGTCATTTTGATGTTCAAAAAGTCTCGAATGTACGGGGCGGACTCTTTGATGAAGCAACGCATACCTTCAGCTTTATCGGTGATGCAGACACGGCCACCTATAACTATGACCTCGGAAATGGCACGGTTGCCCTCTTCAAACTGACTACCAAAGCCCCTGTGGATCCCACGGATCCGCCGAAGCCTCCCAAGCCTACCGAACCCTCGGAGCCTACTGAACCTACCGAACCTGCCGAACCCTCGGAGCCTACCAAACCCACCGAACCTACGACTCCTGAAACCAAGCCCGGCGAGCCGAACAAAGCCCCTCAAACCGGCGATCTGTCCTCCGTAGGACTTTTCATTAGTTCCCTTACGGTGTCTGCCGGTGCAGCCACTGTTTTGTTCGGAAGAAAGAATAAGAGAAAATAAGTCATTCTCCTCTGTTCCATACAGCCTATGTAAAATCTCATAATAACTGCCCCCCATGGTAGACGACACAGTCTGAAATGGGGGGCAGTGTTCTATTTTCCTCTGCAAAATCTCCCTGTAGGTCAACGTGCAGCACACTCATCAGCAGCGGAAAGAGCGGCAAGCCACCCACCACGGCGCAGAATCGCTTCTTTTTCCGCATTTTCGCCGCAGCTTTCTTCCACAAAATGCCTTTCCCCGCCGCCCCATCTTTATTCTGTCGGCAAGGGTTGCCCCTGCGGCGGCAATATGATACTATTAAGGGTATATCAATATTCTTTTGCTGCCATTAAGATTTTGTTTGTGTCTTGATCCGCCGCAGCAATGTGTAAACGAGGGAACTTCACAATGAATTATCGTATGATCTTTCATATCATTGGGCGCGTAGTCATTCTGGAAAGTGCGCTGCTGCTTTTGCCGCTGCTGGTCAGTCTCTACTATGGTGAACCCAGCGTGTGGTCATTTCTGTGGACCATCTCCGCAGCCCTGGTATTGGGCGGAGTGCTGAGTGCCATCTCCCGTCCCAAGAACCGGGGCGTTTTTGCACGGGAGGGCTTTGCCATCGTGGCCCTGAGCTGGCTCCTCCTGTCCTTTGTAGGCGCACTCCCCTTCTACCTCAGCGGCGCCATCCCCCACTATGTGGACGCTCTTTTTGAGACCGTCAGCGGCTTTACCACCACGGGTGCTTCCATTCTTCCCAACGTGGAGCTGCTGCCCCGCGGCATCCTCTTCTGGCGCAGCTTCACCCACTGGGTGGGCGGTATGGGTGTTCTGGTGCTGGTTATGGTGATCGTCTCCCACTCTCCCGACCGCTCTATGAACATACTCAAGGCGGAAATGCCCGGACCGGTCATCGGCAAGCTGGTCCCCCGTGCCAAAGACACCAGCCGCATCCTCTACCTCATCTACTTCGGCATGACGGTTTTGGAGATCGTTCTGCTGCTTGTGGGCGGTATGCCCCTTTTTGACAGCGTCGTCCACACCTTCGGCACGGCGGGTACCGGCGGCTTCGGCATCAAAGCCGACTCCATCGCCTCCTACAGTCCCTACCTGCAATGGGTCATCACCATTTTCATGCTGTTGTTCGGTGTGAACTTCAATCTCTACTTCCTGTTGCTGCTGCGCCGCTGGCGGGAGGTATTCCGCAGCACGGAGCTGCGGACCTACGGCGCCGTGATCGGCGCCAGTATCGCCATCATCACCTGCAATATCTACCACCTGTGTTCCTCCTTCGGAGAGAGCCTGCGTCTGGCCTCGTTTCAGGTGGCCTCCATCGCCACCACCACCGGCTATGCCACCACGGATTTCAACCTATGGCCGGGACTGTCCAAGGCCATTCTCTTTCTACTCATGCTGATGGGTGCCTGCGCCGGCTCCACCGCCGGCGGTCTGAAGGTCTCCCGTGTGGTGATCCTCTGGCAGCTGATGCGCCAAGAGGTGCGCCACGTTGTCCACCCCCGTGCCGTTTCCGCTGTACGCTATGAGGGCAAGGCTCTGGACCGGGAGTCCCTGCGCAACACGGCTGTCTACTTTGCGCTGTACTTCACCTGCATGATCGCCACCTTCCTGCTCATCAGCTGGGAGCCGTTTGGCTTTGAGACGAACTTTACTGCCGCTGCCACCTGCTTCAACAACGTAGGCCCCGGATTCGATCTGGTGGGCCCCACCGGCAACTTCGCCGCCTTTTCCCCCTTTTCCAAGCTGGTGCTGGCCTTTGCCATGCTGCTGGGGCGTCTGGAGATCTTCCCCATGCTGCTGGTGCTCTCCCCCGTGACCTGGCGGAGAAAATAAGATTTTTTCTAAAAAAGGGAGCGTATCGTGAGATACGCTCCCTTTTCTGCTCTCCCGGCAGACGTCATCGCCATACCGATCTCGGGAGGAATATGGCATACACCGTTTCTTCCACCGGGACCCGCCGGTCCACCACGGCCCGGCAGCCCGCCGCCAAGACGCCCACCAGCAAAAGCACCACACAAAGACCCCTTGCCGCCCGTCGCATGGCGGTCCCTCCTTTCCTTACAGCGGCCCCGGCCGCATTACTTGTTCATCTCTGCCGGAGCCGCCGGCATTTCTTCTCCCGTGACGTTGGCGGTGCGCAGGATCTCCCGCAGCACCTCCCAGCTCTCCTCTGCGTCCCGGGGCAGGTCATTGATCGCAATATCCTGCTGCTGGATGTAGAGGATCACATACAGTTCCTCTTTTGTCGTATCGGCGGAATCGGAGCTTCCGTCCACATAGAGCCACCCCGCACCGTTGCGGATATCCCGCTCCAGTGCATCGTAGAAGGCATTGGCCTGCTCTTCCGTCATCTGCACACGCAGATCCCTGCCATAGCATTCCACATAACCGCCCAGCAGACGCCCCATCTCTTTCAAGGATCGGGAGGATCCCACAATCCGGTCACGGCGGACGGACTCCTGGTTGAGGAGCTTCTCCACCGCCTCCTTCAGCTCCGGTGCACTCTCCATCTTTTTCGTGTCCAGATCATAGCGGCGGTAGATGGTATTTCCATTCTTCAGCCGATAGCCCAGATAGACCGTGCGCCAGCCGCCTGCGTAGTCAGTTGGCTGTCCGTAGGTCACAATGGCCTGATGTCCGGCCAGAACGTCCGCAATGGTCTCCGGGTCGGTGCACACATCTGCCTTGGAGATGCCATAGCTGTCGGAGATCATCACACCCGCCACCTCCTCCGGTGCCGGAACCCGATGCACAAACCCCGTGAGATCCATTTTCATGATCAGGCACACCGCCACCAGAACGACGCTGACAGCCACGGCACCCTTCCAGCCGTCACGAAAGACTTTGAACGACTTGGTAATGACCATGGCGGCGGCGAAGTAGGCAAGAACACCCGTGCCCATCACACACAACAGCAGCAGCGGCAGATGAAGGCTGCTCCTGCGGATCGAGAGGATCGCATAGAGGCCGATACCTCCTGCCAGTCCGCCCAGCAGGGCAATACTGTAGCGGAAAACCGGCTTGGCCCAGCGCACAGCCACCGGATCGGCGGCCGTCTCACTGCTGCGCCGGCAGTAGAGGATCCACGCCAGCACCAGCAGCACCACGGCCACTGCGGTATAGATCAGCAGCATCCGCCACGCCCGCTCCCCCAGTGCAGGTGCGGCGTTATCCAGACTGCTATAGCTCCACTGGCCCAGTACACCCATCAGATTCATCACCGGAGTGCACCACTGCACAAAGCTGCTTTGCGGCATGACCGAAAATCCGAAGTAGAAGAGACTGCCCAGTGTCTGCAGCAGTGCATATGTCACCGCCACGATGCCGTTCATCGCACCGTACAGCACCGGCACAGCCAGCAGCCAGCCGGTAAACATACAGCACAGCACCGCCATAGAGAAGAAGATCACGTCCAGCATGGTCACCACAGCCAGCCACACCAGCACATCTTTCACCGCCAGTCCCCCGGTGGCGGCCTGCACAAGCACCGTCAACAGCGCCACCACCACGTTGCCCGCCGTAAACATGGCCAGTCCGGCCGTCAGGTGGGAGACAAAGTGGGTGATCCGCCGCACCGGCAGACTGTGCATCAACCCCACCGCACGGCTGTTGGTCAGGTAAGAAAACAGCGCCATGGCCATGGCACAGCCAAAGATCACCGCAACCGCCAGCGCCATCGGCATGATCTCATAGATGATGGTGCCGGGATACTGCTCCACGCCGTACTGGCTGTCCGTCCACTGGTTCAGCGGCAGCGCCATCCAGACTGCGGTATAGCCAAACAGGATCGGCCAGTAGCGGCGAAAATCCGTAGCGATCAGTGTTTTATTAAAGAATGATGTCCCGGACCGCATAGTCCTCTCCTCCCATCTCATAGATAAAGATTTCTTCCAGTGTCAGCGGGATCGTCTCCAGCACCACCGGCTCGCAGATCTGCATCCTGCGCTTGATCTCCGCAGCGCTGCCCCGAATAATATAGGTGTATACACGGCCCACATGGGTGCGGTGCAGCACATGGAGTTCCGCCGGCAGGCGGGGCTCCTCCTCCGTGGCATAGACCACCTGCAGCTTCACCGTGTTGTCCTGCAGCTCCGCCAGAGACCGCTCCAGCAGTACCTTGCCCTTGCTCATAATGCCCACGTGGTCGCACACATCCTCCAGTTCACGGAGGTTGTGACTGGACACCAGAACCGTGGTGCCCCGCTCGGCCACATCGCCCAGCAGCAGCGACCACACCTGCCGGCGCATCACCGGGTCCAGCCCGTCCACCGGCTCATCGAGGATGAGATATTCCGGCATACAGCACATGGTCAGCCAGAAGGCCGCCTGCTTCTGCATTCCCTTGGACATACGGCGGATCATCTGGTGGTCATTAAGCGGAAACACCTCCCGCATTTTCCGGTACCGCTCCCAGTTGAACGTGGGATACATCCCCGCGTAGAACTTGGCCATCTCGGCAATGGTGGCCTGTGGGAAATAGTACCAATCGTCGCCGATCACCGTCAGGCGCTGTTTCACCGCCGGATTTTCATAGATCGGCTCCCCCTCCAGCAGCACCTCGCCGCTGTCGGCGCGATATACCCCCGTCAAATGGCGGATGATGGTGGATTTGCCTGCGCCGTTGGGACCCACCAGTCCGTATACAGCCCCTTTGGGTACCGTCATGTCGGTTCCGTCCAGAGCCCGAATCCCGTCAAATGTTTTGACCACATTTTTTGCCTCTAACATCAGCTGTTGCCTCCTTCCCACAGAGCCGCCCACTCTGCGGCGGTCATTCCCAAGCTGCGCAATTCCTCCCGCAGCGGGCGGAGTTTCTCCTCCACCTCTGCGCGTCGCAGCGCATTTTGCTGCTGTAATTCCTCTACAAAGGTGCCCTTACCACTGACGGATACCACATATCCCTCCGCCTCCAGCTGCCCGTAGGCCCGCTGAATCGTGTTGGGATTGATGGCCAGCTCCATAGCCAGTGAGCGCACCGAGGGCAGTTTGTCCCCCGGCTGCAAGACGCCTGTCACCATCAGCTTGCGCAAGCCGTCCCGCACCTGCTCGTAGAGGGGGCGGGTGTCCCGGTAATCCAGATGAATCACACGTCCTCACTCCTTTTCAAGTGTACTAATCGTATTAATACACCTAAACTATCACAGACGCCGCCTTCTGTCAAGAGGCTGTGAAAAACTTTTGGCCGTCCTTCTCTCTTCGGTATGGCTTTGGCCCGGAGGCGGGCATACTGGTCTATATCAATCGAAAGGAGTGATCTCATGTACGCAACCATCGACCGTCAGGCCTGTCTGCGCTGCGGCCTGTGTGCCTCTCTCTGCCCCGATGTCTTTTCCATGGCAGAGGGTGAAACCGCCATTGCCAGCGGTGACGCCATTCCGGACAGCTGTCTGGCGGACGCACAGGCGGCAGCGGACAGCTGCCCCACCGCCGCCATTCAGCTGCGCCCCTGATCGTCTCTGAACTCTTCCGGCGGCCGCCCCCTCTCTTCCACACAAAACGGCGGTCACAGGCGAGCAGAGCCGTTTTTTCTGATCTTTTTGCGAAAAACAGGAACGATTTTAAAATAAGCCTTTACAATCTGCCCTTCCTGTGATATTCTTTTAAAGCACGCAAATATGCGGCAAATGGCCCCTTACTTAGTCCTGCGGAGCTTCACCCTCCGTCCACTCAGTCTGCGGGCGCAAAGAAAAGAAAGGTGGAATTTCACTATGATGCAGAAAGATCAGAAGACTTCGATCATCGAGTCTAACCGTACCCACGCAACCGATACCGGCTCTCCCGAGGTGCAGGTCGCTATCCTGACCGAGCGGATCAGCCAGCTGACCGCCCATCTGAAGGTTCATCCCCACGACTTCCACAGCCGTCGTGGTATGCAGATGATGATCGGTAAGCGCCGTCGTCTGCTGGACTACCTGGCCAAGAAGGACATCGAGCGTTATCGTGCCCTGATTGCCAAGCTGGGTCTGCGTAAGTAATCGAAAACAGGGTGGTGTGCTGCGCGCACCACCCTTCTTTCACATTTTCCCTGCTGCGTATGCGGGGCCTACAAAACCTTTAGCAGTTGAAATTGGGCCAAATCTGCCCGCCTCTTTGACCTGATTTCAAGTGCTAAATGGTTGGCTCCACATACGACAAAAATTTTTGAAAAGGAGCATTTTTCCATGTCTACGATCATCAACAAGAGACAGTTCCCCAACTATCGCAAGTACACCATGGACCTGGCCGGCCGTCCTCTGACGCTGGAAGTGGGCAAGCTGGCCGAGCTGGCCAATGCCGCTGTCATGGTCACCTATGGTGAGACCAGCGTGCTGTGCGCTGTCACCGCTTCCGCCCGTCCCCGTGACGGCATCGACTTCTTCCCTCTCAGTGTCGACTTTGAGGAGAAGATGTACTCCGTGGGCCGCATCCCCGGCAGCTTCAACCGCCGTGAGGGCCGCCCCGGCGAGAAGGGCATCCTGACCAGCCGTGTCATTGACCGCCCCATCCGCCCCCTGTTCCCCCACGATTTCCGCAATGACGTGTCCGTGATGTGCACCGTCATGAGCGTGGACCACGACTGCTCCCCCGAGATCTGCGGTCTGATCGGCACTTCCGCCGCTCTGGCCATCTCCGACATTCCCTGGAACGGCCCTGTGGGCGCCGTGAAGATGGGTCTGGTGGACGGCAATCTGGTCATCAATCCCGACGCCGAGATGCGCAAGATCAGCGATCTGGACGTGACCGTGGTCTCCACCGGCAAGAAGGTGGTCATGATCGAGGCCGGCGCCAACGAGGTGCCCAACGACGTGATGTTCGAGGCCATCAAGACCGCCCACGAGGAGAACCAGAAGCAGATCGCTCTCATCAACCAGATGGTCAGCGAGATCGGCAAAGCGAAGTTTGACTACCCCCACGCCGATTTCGACGAGGAGCTGTTCAACAAGATCGTGGAGGCCACCATGGACGAGGCCAAGGCCGCCATGGACACCGATGACAAGAACGTCCGTGAGGCCCGCTGGAACCAGCTCATCGAGAAGTGGCATGAGCTGTTCCTGGAGGACTATCCCGAGATGGATCAGTATCTGGACGAGATCACCTACAAGTTCCAGAAGAAGATCGTGAAGGCTTGGCTGCTGGAAGGCCACCGTGTGGACGGCCGCGCCAAGAACGAGATCCGTCCTCTGGCCGCCGAAGTGGGCCTGCTGCCCCGCACCCACGGCTCCGGCCTCTTTACCCGTGGCCAGACGCAGGTGCTCAGCGTCGCTACCCTGGATACCCTGTCCGCCAACCAGAAGCTGGACACCATCTGGGAAGAGACCGAAAAGCGCTATATGCACCACTACAACTTCCCCGGCTACTCCGTCGGCGAGGCCAAGCCCGCCCGCAGCCCCGGACGCCGTGAGATCGGTCACGGTGCGCTGGCCGAGCGTGCACTGCTGCCCGTGATCCCCTCCGTGGAGGAGTTCCCCTACGCCATCCGTGTGGTCTCCGAGGTCGTCTCCTCCAACGGCTCCACCTCGCAGGGCTCTATCTGCGGCTCCACTCTGGCTCTGATGGACGCCGGTGTGCCCATCAAGGCTCCTGTGGCCGGCATTTCCTGCGGTCTCATTCAGGACGATGACGGCAGCTTCACCACCTTCATCGACATTCAGGGCGTGGAGG
>JAHHSI010000034.1 GCA_020025275.1 Oscillospiraceae bacterium
GGCCCCGGCGGCATGGTGGACGGCAAGACCGTGACCATGAGCGTCAAGCCCGGCGACAAGGTGATCACCGACAAGTATGCCGGCACCAAGGTCACTCTGGAAGATGTGGAGTACATCGTGGTGCGTCAGGGCGACATCCTGGCCATTGTAGAGTAATTCATTCACATTTCGTCTCAAGTAGGAGGTAATTGATTATGTCTAAGATGATTAAGCGCGGCGATGAGGCCCGCAAAGCTCTGGAAGCCGGTGTCAATCAGCTGGCCGATACCGTAAAGATCACCCTGGGCCCCAAGGGCCGCAACGTGGTGCTGGATAAGAAGTTCGGCACTCCCCTGATCACCAACGACGGCGTGTCCATCGCCAAGGAGATCGAGCTGGACGATCCCTTCGAGAACATGGGCGCACAGCTGGTGCGTGAGGTCTCCACCAAGACCAACGATGTGGCCGGTGACGGTACCACCACCGCTACCCTGCTGGCACAGGCCATGATCCGTGAGGGTCTGAAGAATCTGGCCGCCGGTGCCAACCCCATCGTCATGAAGAAGGGCATGGCCAAGGCCGTGGACGCCGCTGTTGAAGCCATCCGCACCCAGAGCCAGAAGGTCAACGGCTCGGCTGATATTGCCCGTGTCGGTACGGTTTCTTCCGGTGATGAGACCATCGGCAAGCTGATTGCCGAGGCCATGGAGAAGGTTTCCCACGACGGTGTGATCACCATCGAGGAGTCCAAGACCGCCGAGACCTACAGTGAGGTGGTTGAGGGCATGATGTTCGACCGTGGCTACATCACCCCCTATATGGTCACGGATACCGAGAAGATGGAGGCGGTCATTGATGACGCCTACATCCTCATCACCGATAAGAAGATCTCCGTCATTGCCGACATCCTGCCTCTGCTGGAGCAGCTGGTGCAGGCCGGCAAGAAGCTGTTCATCATCGCTGAGGATGTGGAGGGCGAGGCCCTGAGCACCCTGATTGTGAACCGTCTGCGTGGCACCCTGAACGTGGTGTGCGTCAAGGCACCCGGCTTTGGTGACCGCCGCAAGGAGATGCTGCAGGATATCGCTGTACTGACCGGCGGTCAGGTCATCTCCGAGGAGATCGGTCTGAACCTGAAGGATACCACCATTGATATGCTGGGCCGTGCCCGTCAGGTCAAGGTGACCAAGGAGAACACCATCATCGTAGACGGTGCCGGCAACAAGGAGTCCATCGACGCCCGTGTGGCTCAGATCCGCTCCGAGATCAACGTCACCACCAGCGAGTACGACCGTGAGAAGCTGCAGGAGCGTCTGGCCAAGATGGCCGGCGGTGTGGCCGTGATCAAGGTCGGTGCCGCAACGGAAACCGAGATGAAGGAGAAGAAGCTGCGCATCGAGGATGCTCTGAATGCCACCAAGGCCGCTGTGGAAGAGGGCATCGTGGCCGGTGGCGGCACCATCTTTGTCAACACCATCCCCGCCGTTACGGCTCTGCTGGACAGCGTGGAAGGCGATGAAAAGACCGGTGTCCAGATCGTGGCCAAGGCTCTGGAGGAGCCCATCCGTCAGATTGCCGCCAATGCCGGTATCGACGGCAGCGTGGTTCTGGAGAAGGTCAAGACTGCTGAAAAGACCGGTTATGGCTTTGACGCCTATAACGAGGTCTACTGCGACATGATCGCCGCCGGGATCGTCGATCCTGCCAAGGTGACCCGCAGCGCTCTGGAGAACGCCGCTTCCGTGTCCGGTATGGTCCTGACCACCGAGTCTCTGGTGGCTGATAAGCCCGAACCTCCCGCTCCCATGGCTCCCGCCGGTGATATGGGCGGCATGGGCGGTATGTATTAATCCGATCAACCGTCGATCCAAGCTCCCTGCCGGATTCCGGCAGGGAGCTTTTCCCACTTTCCCCGTTACTCCCGTTGCTCCCGCAAGAGCCGCTGCATGCCGCAGTCTCGTCTCCCCCTGTCAAAAACTTTTTTGGAAAAATCGAAAAAGGTGTTGACAATACAGGGGGCAGTATGTTATATTAAATCTTGCCTTGTCGAGGGTATCTCATGGCGGCGTAGCTCAGTTGGCTAGAGCATGCGGTTCATACCCGCAGTGTCACCGGTTCGAATCCAGTCGCCGCTACCATTCCTGATGAGATGGTTTCCCATCTCATCAGGTCCTCACAGGGATACACTTGCGGCCCGTTGGTCAAGTGGTTAAGACACGGCCCTTTCACGGCTGTAACATGGGTTCGAGTCCCGTACGGGTCACCATCAAATGGCAGTCCGATTCGGGCTGTCCATATGGAGGCTTAGCTCAGCTGGTTAGAGCGCCTGCTTCACACGCAGGAGGTCACTGGTTCGAGTCCAGCAGTCTCCACCAAGAAACGACTGATTTCATCAGAAATCAGTCGTTTTTCTTTTTATTAGAGCAAAATCGCTGCCTACTTTTGCTATTTTTATCTGTTCGCAGGAATCCCACCAATGGGACTTGATTTTGCCCACAGGATGGGGCCTGATCGGTGCCATGACAGGGGTCGTTTGCTCACCAGGCAATCTGTTTCCCCGCTATCCAATTCTTTCCCATAGGTAGCTCCATTCCGTTATTATTTTACCCGCAGCGGTATCTGTGTCATATACCCATTTCCCCTTTTATATCTTTAATCATAATCATCATCGTCCCAGCCAGACACAATGTGCATTTCTCCGGAATCCATATCCATAGCCATGTTATCCGAGATTCGCAGCATCATATCGCCATCACTATCCATTCCCATATTCCCGGATGTGCTAATCATATCGCCATCGTCTAGGTCTAAAACAAATCTTCCCATGGTTATTCTCCTTTTGACTCAGCTGCCTCGCTGACCTTCATGATTTTCAGCATCTCCATGTCCCCATTCTCGATAGCCAGTGCAATAATGTCCTCCCGCAATAGAGAATAGGTTTTCCATCCATTTGACATCAAATCATACCGGGCACATAGAGATCCTTCTCCCTCGACATTCATCCCTCCGCCAAGTCCGCATGTACTTCGCCGCTCCGGATCCTGATCTGCAAACCATACATATCCCTCGTCCATTAGATATCGAATCAATGCGTGGTTTTTAAACTCCAGTGCATAGTCCACCAGTGTCTTTCCGTATTCGTCCGTGTATAAGGCGGGACGCATCGGTTGCTGCAGGTACTCCTTCCACATGGTTTCATCATTTGAAAGTGCCACCGTATAACTACACAGCGGCAAGTCCACCTTCTCGCAAGGCTCTCCTCGCAAGATTTCCTCGCAAGATACATGTAAAAGTTCACAAAACGCTTCCATATCCTTCAGCTGAATTTTCTTCTTGCCCTTCATCATCTGAGAAAACCGGTTTTCCATTCGGTTAATATTTTCTTCTGTCTCCTCTTGATTTCGGAAACGAAGACAATCCTTGCTGAATTGCCGTACTGATTCATATTCATCTTTATGTTTTAGAATCAGTTCTCTTAAATGCGCACCCATTTTTTCAGGGGTTGCTGCTGTAAACATATCACACCTCTCTCTTCCATCGCACGAACGGTTGACGTCTACAAATTCGATGATAAATTTCGTTGACTTCCATGGCCATATGCCGCAATTCTGTACCACATTTGTCAGCATCTGCTCGAATAAGATTCGTAGTAAGTCTCTCTTTCGCCTGCACATCCACAAAGAGAATCCAACTTCCATCTTCACTTAAATAACGATTTCTCATAATATCTTCGCAGACGATATTTCTCCCATGCTCACTCTTGAAATAACTCTCGTGATAACTATCAAGGACGCTGCTAAACAAGTTTTGGAGCTTATCATCGGCATATTGATTATGTTTGATTGCTGTGTGCAACATCTGCTTTGCTATTGCATGATTTGTCTGCGCCATCCTTGTCAAGAGCTCATCAAAGAAAGGCGTTAGCCACCTTTCCTCGTTTCCAAAGCGGTCCTTAATGGTGAACTCTTCCGTAAAGTAGGCAAGAACTGCTTCATCTGCCTCCATCAACGCATCCAATATTTCCGGTGCATATTCTCCGTTCCAATCCAGATCCCAGCCGCTGCAAGCAAGGTATTGTTCCGGAATCTCTCGCGCCCGCATTTGCTTCAACATGCCTACGTCTCCGGTTTCAATTGCCAGCACAATGGCTTGATTACGCAGTTCTGCGCTGAATGTCAACTGACTCGGCGCATATCCTCGTTCCATTTTTTTAGGTACAGTATAGTAGCCACTTGTGGCAGGCTGCATTGCCATTTTACTGAACACTGCACCAAGGCCAAGTGCCTGCTGTTCTATCCTCGATGCTCCTTGAACCCAAATCTCGCCATTTTCAACAAGGTAGCGAATCAATTCATAGTTCTTATACTCTACTGCATATTCGACCAGCGTCTTTCCATATTCATCCACATCATACTCGGTCTCCATGGACAAATAGCTCTTCCAAACGTCCGGTTTTTTTGAACGTGCCACCGAAGCATTCGTTAAACGGAAACCTACCGGCGCATGGTTCTTGCCACCGCTTAGAATCTCCTCCGGCGAAACGCCCAAAAGGCTGGAGAAAACAGGGATATCCATCAGTTGGATATCTTTGTTGCCTTGAATCATCTGGGATATTCTATTGGCCATCTTCTGTACTTCAATTTCTGTCTCCTCCCGTTCTTGCATTCTCAAGCAAGCCCGACAAAATTGGCGCTCTGATTCATACTTTCTAAGGATCAGGTGTTTCAGATAGCCTCCGATTTCCGTTGAATTTGCTAATTCAAACATATCCTCACCTCTTCTTGTACTTTACCATTTTTATTTGTTTTAATCTGTCTCTAATTTGTATATGCAATTTGTATCGTTCATTTTACGTATATGCTTTTCGTATATGATAGCATATTGTGCAATTCCCGTATATTTTTACTCAGAAACCTTTGCAGCACCACCGAAGATAGGCGTAGACCACGAACTCTCCGGGACACAATCCCACATGAACGATATCGTTGTCCAGCCGAAAAAAGTTTCCGCGTCGAGAAAGAGCGGCACTTCCTCTATGATTTGTCGATTGAGTCCTTCAACCGATGTTCGCCAAATGATACCTCCAGTGGGAATAACAACCACCGGAATGAAAAATCCTTTGACCATAATCGGCCGAAGGATTTCAAAGGGCAGCATTATTATATGTAAATAGCAGCAAGAGCTTCATACTTTCTTTTGATTTACGATAGATAATGCGCTATGCTAAAGACATATATCCCATGTTATAAATGATACAATGAGGAATTCAAGATGTTCACAATTAACAATACCTCCGCGATTCAACTTTCTGAAGAACAGCTGCGTTTCATCGAAACAGCCAAAACCGGACATAATATTCTTGTAGACGCCTGTATTGGAAGCGGTAAAACTACCGTCTTGCAGCGCCTTTGTGACACCTTGCCGGATAGCTGTTCGATTCTCTATTTGACATACAATCGGCTGTTAAAAGTAGATGCACAATCTAAAATCAAGAACGCCAATACCACCGTAACAAACTACCATGGTTTTGCTGCACAAGTGTTACATTCCATCGGTGTGCATACTGCTATGGCCGATCTGATTCAGACCTTCTTAAAAGAAAAACCCACCCTTAAACATTACGATTTATTGCTGATTGATGAATATCAGGATATCGAGCAGGAATTAGCGGATATGCTTGAATATATCAAAAGCTCTAATCCACAAATGCAAATTATCGCCGTGGGGGATATGCAGCAGAAAATTTATGATAAAACTGAGTTGAAAGCAGACTCCTTTATTCATCAATTTCTGGGGGATTATGTATCGCTGAAATTCACTCGTTGTTTTCGTTTATCAGCAGGGTTAGCAGAATTTTTAGGGCGTATATGGCACAAAGAAATTATCGGTGTCAATGATCGTTGCCACGTTGAAACGATGTCCCGGGAGCAAGTATGCACATTCCTGGCAAACCAACCGGTAGAGGACATTTTATGTCTTGGGCAGCGAGGCTATGGAGATTTATCAAATACACTGAACACTCTTGAAGACCGCTATCCCGAAAAATTCAACAAGAACACAGTCTTTGCCAGCATTCGCGATCAAGATCGCGGGGCTGTTTCGCCCAAAGATGGCTCTGCGATTTTTACAACCTACGATAGCAGCAAGGGGATGGAACGGAAAATATGTGTCATCTTTAATTTTACCGAAAGCTATTGGGACTACCGCATGAAAATGCCCCAGCAATCGTATGAAATCCTACGAAATGTTTTTTGTGTGGCTTGCAGTCGAGGAAAAGAACACATTATCTTCGTGGAGAATGAGGAAGCAATGCTTTCTGAGGAGACATTATCCGCAGCCACGGAGTCCTCTGGCTTGGCTCACTTTTTTTCCATATCCGAAATGTTCGACTATAAATACGTTGAAAACGTCAATGCTTGCTACGATCTTCTGGATGTTCACCCTATTCCGTCTGCGGATCGCACGATCATCCCCATCCCCAAGCATGATGCCATGATTGATTTAACTCCTTGCATCGGAAAATATCAGGAAGTGCTTTTCTTTAAGAATTACTCCATCGACACGGATATCGACTTATATTATGAATTGCATAGAAATGAAAAAAATCTCTTCACCGATCAGGTTCGGCAATCATCCGCAGAAGAAAAGGTTCTATTTTACACTTCATTGGTAACCGGACAAAAGCGGTATCGCTCTCAGGTGAAAATTCCTTTTATCGCCCTTGATGCCAAGTGGGCACTTCATCGCAGATTAAGCACGCAGCTTTCACCGGATGAACGTGTACAAGTTCGGTGTACCATTGATTTTGCTGCAGAAGAAAATGGTTCCACAGTTTTCTCCGCAGTAGGCCTCGCTGATGCTGTACGAGACGAAGTGGTATATGAGCTAAAATTTGTTTCCGCCCTCTCTCATACACATTTCTTGCAGTGTGCCTGCTATGTCGTTGCTATGGGACTGGAAAAGGGCATCTTATGGAACACCTTTAACAACGAGCAATACGAAATAAGAATCCCAGACAGAAAAGCTTTCTTAGATGCTGTAGCAGCTGCAATTACCAAAAAGGAACATTTGAAATACTATGCACCTGCGGACAGTTCACTGAATCTCGCTGTCCCTGTTACGTCGCAACTCCCCGTGAGTTCGGCGGCAGAGTTCGTTACAGAGCAACATACGATTACCGATTCGTCTTACATCGCCGTCATAGATACGGAAACAAACTACTCTGACCAAGTGATGTCCATTGGTATTGTGATTGCCGAAGCCTCCAAGTTCAAAAAAGTAGACGAAAGCTACTATATCCTGTCGCCGGAATCCAGTATTGGAGGAATGTTCACCAGTGCCTTGCCATTAAAGGGCGAAAACGAAACAACTACCTGTTCCCGTGAAAAAGCAATAGCAGGTATCCGGGCAATGCTTTCCCATTATCATATTTCTCATATTTTCGCCTATAACGCCTCCTTTGACAGAAATCATTTGCCGGAACTTAGCGACTTTAACTGGTATGATATTATGAAGATTGCAGCATATGTGCAGCATAACCCTTATATCCCAGCCAGTGCAGAATGCTGTAAGTCTGGGCGCTTACGCCGTAATGGCGGCGTAGAACCTATGCTCAGGCTATTGCTGCGGGATAGCACCTATTGTGAGACACATAATGCGCTATATGATGCGCAGGATGAGCTAAAGATTCTCCAAATTCTGGATAAGCCTTTAGAGGAGTATACGTGTGCGCTTCTCAAGAATAAACCCGCGCAAAGGAAACAGAAGAAACTTTCAACTGCGGAAGATGTTCGTAAGGCGCAGCCTTTCGTAAACGAGAGCCTTTTTGCACAACAATCGCACAATGCGCCCCCTTGCCCGATGTCTACATATAGTCAAACTCTGTCCCCATATCAAAAATCTGATTCAGACCCCGATCAGAATAGGAAGGACTCCTCACGCAACGTATACACAACCACCGAAGTTTCTCAAATGCTGAACATAAGTCCAAATCAAGTCTATCAGTTAATTCGTGCGGAAGAGATTAAAGCCAAAAAAGAGAAAAATCGTTTTTACATCGATGCTTCCTCTGTAGAAAACTATCTTGAACGGAAAAAGAAAGAACAACAAAAAGAGAAGATCGTATCGCCTATTTCGTGGATTGTTGCGATAATTGCAGCCGTCATTATATCTGTGCTTCTCTATGGAATGTGACGAAAGCCCGGTACGCTTAGTCCAAAAAGAAATCAGCCTATGATCTTGACTTCATTTCTGATATTCTGCGCTGGCTGCACATCTGAGGTAACGGCAAAAGCATTTTTATAGTGTGAGATCTATTGAAAAATGCCCGCGTCTAATGTCGCAAACGTTATTATATTGCTTAGTTATCTCGATATTCGATTCTTTCATCGGTGCTGATTTTGACACAAGGGCGGCCATCTTTTCCGCATTGCAAATTTACCAAACAGAGGTTCCATCACCGCTTCGGCTGCATCCTACAACTTCGGCTGCATCTTCCAACAAAGGGGCAGCGCTGAGATGATCCCAGCGCTGCCCCTTTTCTGATTTTCTATCTACTATTTTATCGATGCGCTTCGGGATACGGATTGTGCCCCTCTTCAGGCGCAGGTCACCTTCTATGAAAACTGCATCAAAAAATGCTCAGCCCATAGTTTCGGGAGAGATACTCCAATATTTTGACGCCGCCCACGCTGTTCCCTCTCCCATCGAGGGCCGGACCAAAAACGCCGATCCCCATCGTATTCGGCACCACCGAGACGATCCCGCCGCCCACACCGCTCTTGGACGGAAGGCCCACCAGTGCGGCAAACTCACCGGAAAAATCGTACATACCACAGGTGACCATCAGCGAGCGGACAATTTTCAGCACCTCCAGAGGCACCATGCACTCTCCGGTCTGGGGCGAATAGCCGTCGTTGGCCAAAACCGCTCCCAACCGGGCGATGTCGGTACAATCCACCAGTGCAGAGCAGAATTTGAAATAGCACTCCAGATGCTCCTCTACGTCTCCGGAGATGATGCCGCCGCTGCGCATCATGTAGCTCAACGCCCGATTTTTGTCGCCGGTATTCTGTTCCGAACGGAAGGTCTCCTCGCTGTAGCCAAGGGCATCGTTGCCGCACAGGCGGCGCAGCAAATCAAGAAGCCGCTGGAATCGCTCCTCGCCGGAGGAGCCTTTGATCATACTGGTCACGACAATGGCCCCTGCATTGATCATGGGATTGCTGGGCTTGCTGCTGGCCGACTCCAGTCGCAGAATGGAGTTGAAGGGGTCGCCGGTGGGCTCCATCCCCACCTTTTCAAACACTGCATCGACGCCATGATCTTCTACCGCCAGAATGAGAGAGATCACTTTTGAAATACTTTGCAGGGTAAACTTTTGGTGGCAGTCGCCACAGCAGCACAGCCCGTGTTCCAGTGTCGCCACGCAGACAGCCAGATGGTCGGGATTCGCCTTGGCTAATTCAGGAATGTAGTCGGCAGGCGCTCCCTGCCCCAGAAAGGGGCGGGCATAGGCGATGGCCTCTTCGATTGCCTTTTGTATGGTGTCTGTACCCGCAGCAAAAAGCGGGCTCTTTTTTGCAGATAACATGGTCGTCGTTTCTCCTCGGCTGTGGAATTTTCGTCTTTCGATCAAATAAATGGCTCTCCTCCGCCGCCCCCTTGCAAAGCGGCAAACAGCCCGCAACGTCGGCCGTCCCGGTGAATTCAAACATGATCGAGTGCTTGTCATATCCACCGTGCCCAACGCCTGCGCCTTGTCTTGTTTCCATGCCATACATCTCACAGGCGCCGTCTGGTCGGGCATTAGTCAGATGATACCACACCGGCCGCTCTCGGGCAACCCATGGCATCGCTTCATCGGCGGCCCCTGCGAAAATCCGGCAGTCAGGGCGCTCTGTCTGCCGGAGTTTTATCTGCAACTCGGCGATTGGATGCCGCCATCTTCGGATATCATCCGAGAAGTGGAACCGGGGCGCCATTTTCCACCGCTGCGGCTGTTTTTGTGGAAAACGCTTCCCTCAGACCACAAAGCGATACCCCAGCCCCCTGACCGTTTGGATATACTGCGGTTTGGACGGGACCTCCTCGATCTTTTGGCGCAGGCGGTTGATATACACCATAATGGCGTTTTCATCAATAATGGCTTCGCCCCATAGGAGTTCATACAGCATATCCTTGGAGAAAACCCGGTTGACGTTATCCAAAAACAATTTCATCATGGCGTTTTCCTTGGAAGAAAGCGGAATTTCCCGGCTGTTCTTGTAAAAACGCAGCGTCCCTGTGTCATAGCGGAACGGGCCGGCGGTGATCACCGCATCCGATCCGGCACGCCCATCTCGGCTGCGCCGGATCAGTGCCTTGACCTTCGCCCCCAGGATCACCGGGTTGAAGGGTTTGGTCACATAGTCATCGGCGCCGATGTCCAGACCGTACAGTGTGTCATAATCCTCCTGCCGCCCGCTGACAATAATGATGGGCGTACGGACCCTCTGCCGGCGCAGCGTTTGCACCACCTGAAAGCCGTCCATGCCGTGCATATTGACATCCAGTAAAATCAAATCATACCTGTGCGTGGCCAGCCGGTCCAAGGCCTCTTCGCCGCTGGCGGCCGTATCCGCCTCGATCCCATTGCTCTTGATGACCTTATAGAGCATCGTACGCACGGCTGCGTCATCATCTACGATCAGAACTGTATCCGCCATGGGAATCCCCCTTTACATCTCTTGGTGACTCGATTATGATAACAGTATAAACAGAAGCATCCCACATGACAAGAGGTAGATCGTCTTATGAAAGAAAATTGGAAAAACGCCGGATGGTGGTTTTTATTCCTCCTGCTGTCCGGACTTTTGCTGATCACGGTGATCCAGCTTCGCCAGACGCTGTCCCATGGCACCGAGCTGACACTGGCACTGACGATGCTGGCGGGCGGGATCGTGGCGGCCGCGTGCGTCTTTGGCCTTGCGCTCCTGCTGCTGCAGCGGTGGGGAAAAGACCGGCGCCAGCAGCGGGAATTGGCCGACATCCAAAAGAAAATGGATGCCATCGAGCAGCTGAACCAGCGCAAGCAGCAGCTCATCCATCAGCAGCGTCTGGAGATTATGGGAACGCTGACATCCAGCATTGCCCATGAGTTCAACAACCTGCTCTCCCCCATGATGGGCTATAGCATGATGGTTCTTGAAAAATTGCCGGAGGACCAGAGTGAGATCTATGACGATGTTCTGGAGATTTATCAGACGTCCCTGAAGGCTAAAAAGCTCATTCAGCAGCTCTCCGACCTCTCCCGCAAGAACTCGGAGACGGTCTTTCGCCCCCTTATCCCGGAGGAGCTGATCCAAAAAGTCCTCCGAGTGGCCAAACCGGCGCAGCCCAAGACGGTGACGGTGACAACGGAGCTGCATTGTTCCGGCGTCACTTTATTGGGAAACGAGATGCAGCTGTCACAGATGTTTTTGAACCTGGTGCTGAACGCATTTCATGAGATGGAAGAAGAAGGCGGCGTGCTGACCATTGCCGCCCGACCACTGGAAAGGGAGATCCTCTTTACGCTCCACGACACCGGCGGCGGCATCGCCCCGGAGATCATCCCCTATATCTTCGAGCCGTTTTTCACCACAAAGGAGGCGGGCAAAGGCACCGGTCTGGGCCTCGCCATCGTCGCCCAGGTCATCGAAGACCACAAGGGCGACATCGATGTGGAGAGTCGGCTGGGAGTCGGCACCACGTTTTCCATCAAGCTTCCCCTTCCGCCTACGGAAGATACCCCGTGAACCACCACACGGCCTGCCCACAGCAGGCCGTGTTTTTTCATACCTTAATATTTATTAAGATAGAATCTATCTTCCGTTAAGATTTGTTTGTTATATTTATGTCAAAGATTCGACACGTGTTTTGTCGGTCAAATATTTTTACGGAGAGAATGTACATGAAAAGATTTTTCGCAGTAATGCTCAGCATGGTGGCAGCGCTGACGCTGCTGGTGGGCTGTGTTCCCACACAGGTCCATGTCTGCCCGGAGGGCGGAGACAAGCCCCGGCCCGAAGCACCCAGTGAGGGTGCCCTCAAGACCGGTCTTGCTGTGGTCGCCAGTGTGGACGGCAGCCATGGTGCCACCGCAGATGAGCCCGGTCTGGCCAAGTATGACGTCACCTTGGTGGCCGTCACGGTGGATGCCAACGGCGTTATCGAGCAGTGCATCATCGACGGCATTGCCTCGCAGGTCAATTTCGATACTGCCGGTGCCGTGACCACCGATCTGTCCGCCGCTGTGCCGACCAAGAATGAACTGGGCGAGCAGTATGGCATGAAGGCCTATGGCGGCGCTGCCTATGAGTGGAACGAGCAGGCCGCTGCCCTGGCCACCTACGCCGTGGGCAAGACCGTGAACGAGCTGAAGAACGGTGCCGTCAACGAGAGCGGCAAGGCCGCTGATGCGGATCTGGCTTCCGTGGCCACCATCTATCTGGGCGGCTATGTGGCTGCGGTGGAAAAGGCCGTACAAAGCGCCGAGTATCTGGGTGCCCAGTCCGGCGACCGTCTGGTCCTGAGCAGCATGAATGGCCTGAAGAACAGCAAGAGTGCCGACGCTGAAAACGAGGGCCTTGCCCAGCTGGATGCCGATGTGGCTGTGGTGACCATGCGTGATGACGTGATCACCAGCTGCATCATCGACGGCCTGCAGGCCAAGGTCGGCTTCGACGCCTCCGGCGCCATCACCTCCCCTCTGGACGCTCAGATCCTGAGCAAGAACCAGTTGGGAGAAAACTACGGCATGAAGGCATGGGGCGGCGCTATTGCGGAGTGGAATGAGCAGGCAGCCTCCTTTGCCAAGTATGTGACCGGCAAGACCCCCGCTCAGGTCGCCGGGATCGCCGTGAATGAGCAGACCAAGCCCACCGATGCCGATCTGGCGTCCTCCGTCACCATCGCCGTGGGCGGTTTCCAGGCGCTGATCGCCAAGGCCGCCGCCTAAGGCCATGAGAGCACGACTTTTTCCGGCGCTGCTGGCACTGCTGGTCCTGACCGGCTGCGCCGCAGCGCCGGCGGTCCCCCCGCAGCAGCAGTATCAGGCCACGTTTCTGACGCTCTTTGATACCGTCACCACCATTGTGGGCTATGCGGATACGGAGGAGGACTTTCAGGCGCAGGCCCAGCAGATCCATGATGACCTGTTGGAGTACCATCAGCTGTTCGATATTTACAACGAATACGGGGATCTTTCCAATCTCAAGACCGTCAATGACCACGCCGGGATCGCCCCCGTGGCCGTGGATCAGCGGATCATTGCGCTTCTTCTGGACTGCAAAGCCTACCACGAGCTCACCGGCGGGGCGGTCAATGTGGGAATGGGCAGCGTCCTCTCCCTCTGGCACACGGCCCGGACTGAGGGCCGTGACGCTCCGGATCGGGCAAAGCTCCCCAACGATGAGGCGCTGCACACAGCGCAGGAACACAGCTGCTTTGACGCCGTCGTCATCGACGAGGAGAAAAGCACGGTCTTTCTGCGCGATCCGCAGCAGCGGCTGGATGTAGGGGCCGTGGCCAAGGGCTGGTCAGTGGAACGGGTGTGCCGTGCGGCCCCGGAGGGTCTGCTGGTCAGCGTAGGCGGCAACGTCTGCGCCACCGGTCCCAAGCCCACCGGGAACGACTGGGTGATCGGGATCCAATCCCCGGACGACGTCTCCTCCTATCTCCACACACTGAACATCAAGGACGGCTGCGTGGTCACCAGCGGCGACTATCAGCGGTACTATGTGGTGGACGGGAAACCCTACCACCACATCATCGACCCGCAAAGCGGGTATCCGGCCGCCCGTTGGCGTGCCGTCACCGTTGTGGGCAGCGATTCCGGTCTGGCGGACTGCCTGTCCACGGCACTCTTCATCCTTCCGCAGGAGGAGGGACAACAGCTGTTGGATCGGACCGGTGCCGTGGCCCTCTGGGTCACCCACGACGGCACGATCCTCTACAGCCCCGGTTTTGAACATCTAATTCGTACTTGAGAACTATTGAAAGAGGTGAAGCTATGAAGCACCTATTCTTTGGTGGACTTCATCCGGCAGATCGCAAGGAGCTGTCTGCCGGTGCACAGCTGGATGTATCTTTCCGCCCTGCACGGGTGGCAATTTCCATGCAGCAGCATATCGGTGTACCCTGTACACCGTTGGTGTCGGTGGGTGATCCCGTCAAAAAAGGCCAGAAAATCGGCGACGGGCAGGGACTCTGCGTCCCCGTTCACGCCTCCGTCTCCGGCACGGTGACGGCCATCGAACCCCGCCGCCATCCCAGTGGACGGGACGTTCTGGCGGTGATCATTGAAAATGACGGCCTTGCGACGGCAGACACCGCCATGCAGCCCCATCCCGACTATGAGCACCTGGAGATCGACACCATTCTGGGCATCATTCGTGAGGCCGGCGTGGTGGGTCACGGCGGTGCCGCCTTCCCGTCCAACATGAAGGCCCTCACCAGTCTTGGCAAGATCGACACGCTGATCGCCAATGCCTGCGAGTGTGAGCCCTATATCACAGCGGATGACATTCTGCTGCGGACAAATCCCCAGCACGTTCTGGAGGGCATGAATATTGTGGCCAAGGTCCTCCAGCCCAAGCGCACGGTGCTGGCCATTGAGGACAACAAGAAAGAGGCTGTCTCCCAGCTGACCCCGCTGGTCCGGGAGACCGCCATCGAGCTGACGGTGCTGCCCACCCGCTACCCGCAGGGTGCGGAAAAGCAGCTGATCCAGGCGGTCACCGGCCGGCAGGTCCCCTCCGGCGGCCTGCCCTCCGACGCCCATTGTGCCGTCTTTAACGCTGCCACCTTTGCCGCCGTCTATCGTGCGGTGTGTCTGGGGCAGCCTGTGACGGAGCGCATTGTCACCGTCTCCGGTGAGGGGGTCCGTGCTCCCAAGAATATCCTCTGCCCCATCGGCACTTCCTTTGAGGAGCTCATTGCGGCCACCGGCGGCCTGTCCGAGGATATCTGGCGTGTCGTTTCCGGCGGTCCCATGATGGGCCTTGCTCAGGAGGATCTGTCGGTCATGACCATCAAGGGCACCAACTCCGTGCTGTGCCTTTCAACGCAGCGCAATCAGGAAAAGGAAAATCCCCTGTGCATCCGGTGCGGAAAATGTGTGGAGGTCTGCCCCATGCACCTGCAGCCGCTGCACCTCTACCGCTGCAAAAATGACACGGCCATGCTGTCACGCTACCACGTGCTCGACTGCGTGGAGTGCGGCTGCTGTGCCTATACCTGCCCCGGAAAGCTTCCGCTGGTGGAAACCATTCGCCGGGGTAAATCCAACGTAAAGGAGGCAAAAGAATCATGAATCTGGCTGTCGGTTCTTCTCCTCATATCCGAAGCAGCAATTCTACCCGCCGCATTATGCGGGACGTCTGTGTGGCTCTGCTGCCCGCACTGGTGTTCGGCATCGCCCATTTCGGGCTCCGGGCGCTGCTCATCACGCTGATCAGTGTGGCTGCGGCCGTGGCTGCCGAGCTTCTGGCAAACCGCTTTTTGTTCAAGGACGGCCGGGATCTGGACGGCTCGGCCGTGGTGACCGGCCTGCTGCTGGCTATGACTCTACCCTCCTCCGTGCCCTATTGGATGCCCGCTCTGGGCAGCGTCTTTGCTATTTTTGTGGTCAAGGCCATGTGCGGCGGTCTGGGCCAGAACGTCTTTAACCCGGCTTTGGCTGCACGGGCCCTGCTGGTGCTGTTCTTCCCGGTACATATGGTGCGCTTTTATGCCGTGGACGGCTTGTTCGGCGGTGCCGACACTGTGACCTCCGCCACACCCATGCACCACATGGCCATGGTGGAGCTGCCGGAACAGGGGCTCATGGATGCGTTCGTGGGCAACCTTCCGGGCTGTATCGGAGAGGTTTCTGCTCTGGCTCTGCTTCTGGGCGGGGCGTACCTGATCTATCGCAAGGTCATCTCTCTGCGGATTCCGGGGGCCTATCTGGGCACCGTGGCCCTCCTTACGCTGGTCTTTTTCCGGACGGAGCAGCCCCTTGTCTGGATGCTCTATCAGCTGCTCAGCGGCGGCGTGCTGCTGGGGGCCATCTTCATGGCCACGGACTATGCTTCCTCCCCCGTCACGCCCAAGGGCCAGATCCTCTACGGCATTGGCTGCGGCGCCCTGACGGTGCTCTTCCGCTACTTTGGCCTGTTCCCGGAAGGCGTCACGTACGCCATCTTACTAATGAACGCTGCTGCATGGCTCATTGATCGCTGCAGCGCTCCCGTGGTCTACGGTACCAAGAAAGGAGGCAGCCTATGAAATGCAAATCTCTGCTCCTGCCGGTGGCCAGCATCGTGCTGGTCGGCGGGCTCCTGCTGGGTTCTTCCGCCGCCCTCTCCAACATTGCCCAACGCAACGCCAACGAGGAACTGAAGAACGCCATCGCCTTTGTGCTGCCGGAAAGCCAGAACTTTATTGAAGAGACGTACGATGGCAGCGATGCGTCCATTCGCCGCGTGTTCAAGGGCGAAACCGGCTTTGTGGTGGAAACCGTGGCTTCCGGCTATGACGGGGACATCTCCCTGCTGGTGGGTGTCAACAAAGACGGCCGTGTGGCCGGCGTGACGGTGCGTACCATGTCCGAAACGTGGGGTCTGGGCGCACAGGCCCTGACCGATTATAACTTTCTGGTCCAGTTCATGGGGACCAGCGGAAGTGCGGAGGTAGGCGCCGGCATCGAGCCGTTGACCGGAGCCACTGTCACCTCCAAAGCCATCACCCGCGGCATCAACGCCGCCGTGGGCTATGTGACCGGTGCGGATACGTCCTCCGGCGCCACATCCTGAGGAGGGAAAGCGTATGAGAAACAATAACTATCTGCGAAACATCCTGCTGGCCGTGGTGGTGGGCGCCGCCGCACTGGCCGCTCTGCTCTGCAAAACATTCCTGCCGGCGGCGATCCTGCCGGAGTGGAACATCCCCTATCTTCTGGGACTTACCTGCCTGGCTCTGATCCTGAATCACTATCTGGGCTCCGGCGGCACCTACTGCTGGATCTGCAGCGCCCTGCTGGCCGCAGCAACTTTCGGCCTGCTGCCCTGGTGTGCAGGCATCGTGAACACGTCGGAGCTGTGGAAAATGGCCCTTGTGGGCGGCGGTGTCTATCTTCTGGCCAACGGCCTCTTTGACTCCATCACCGAGCGCATCAGCTCCGGCCCTGCCGGAAAGGGTGCTGCCGTTATGACCGGTTTTGTCCTGTTTCTGGCCGGACAGTGTTTTGCCGGCATGATCCTCTAAGTGGAAAAAGACCATCTGCCATCAGGCGGGTGGTCTTTTTTTACAAGGCCCATGCCCTCCGCTATCTCCTCCCCCATTGCTCGCCGTCCCCCAGATCGGGCCGCCGGAGATGCGGCGCTTCTCTTGACAAGTGCGGAGCAAATCTCTATAATGAACATTGTTCAAATTGAGGTGATACAATGAGTCCCACGGTAACATCGAAACAAGAGATCCTGAAAAAGAGTCGGGAGCTGCTGCAGCAGCAGGGCTGGTCGGCAGTGACGATCCGCTCCGTGGCGGCCGCCTGCCGTGTCTCTGTAGGCTCCCTCTATAACTATTTTGACTCCAAGGAGGCCCTCATGGCCGCCACAGTCGAGAGCATCTGGTGCGATATTTTCCATGGTGCCGAGGATGTAGCCACCTTTCAGGACACGCTGGCCTGTATTGCCTGGCTGTACAGCCGCATGGAATACGGCTGTACGGCGTATCCCGGCTTTCTCACCCTTCACTCCATCGCCTTTTTACAGCAGGATAAGGCCGACGGAAAACAGCGGATGCAGCAAATTTGGCAGCACATGGTGGCCGGATTTTGCTCCGTTCTCTCCCATGATCCCCGCATCCGCCCCGACGCCTTTACCCCGCTATGTACGGCGGAGGCCTTTGCGGACCTGCTCTTCTCGCTGCTGCTGGCCGCTTTTCTGCGGCAGGATTACGATCCCGCCCCTACGCTGGAGCTGGTCCGAAGAGCCCTCTATTAAGACAGCCACCCTCGCTGTCTTTTCTTTTTCATCAACCTGAACAATGTTCAAAAAGGAGAATCTCTATGAAAGTAACCCGAAATACCCTTCTTCTGCTGGCGTCTGTGGTATGGTGCGCCGCAGGATACAATGTGCTCCGAATCGGTGTATTGGCCTACCACGCCTATGTCTCCGTGCCGGCGTTTCTGGTCTCCGCCGTGGTTTTCTTCCTGTTCCACTTCTTTGTCTTTGGGAGATTAGTCAGAAAGCACACGGGACGGATCCACGCCTATCCCGAACCCCGCCAATTTTTCCTGAAGTTTTTTGACGGCAAATCCTTTGTGATCATGGCCGTTATGATGTCCGGCGGGATCTGGCTCCGCCGCAGCGGCGTGGCTCCGGAGTGGTTCATCGCCGTGTTCTATTCCGGTCTGGGAGCAGCTCTGCTGCTGGCCGGGCTGCTGTTTGGCCGCAACTATCTCCAATCGCTCCTGCGCCCGGAGGGTGCTGCCTTCTGATCCGGCAGTGACGGCCATGCCCAGCCCTTCCACATGGCTCACCTGCCGGCGATCCCTCGGCTCTGTGACGGCTTTCATTCTTACCAGAGAACCAGCTATCTATAAATCACGACCTTAAAATGTAAAAACATCTTGACTTTTTCGGCTGTATGTTTATAATAAATATAAAGAACTCTTTACATTTTGAAGCTCATATTTGACATTATGGGAGGGATATTATGAAAAAAATGGATGAAATGGATAGAAAGATTCAACTGCATGCTGAAGAGATTTCTTACAGAAGTACGCTGCTGATTTTGTCTATTTGGACGCTATATAATTGCTGGCAGACGCTTGTGAATGGTGAAAAATATAATGTCTTTCCGGGGCTGATTGTATGCCTTGCAGTTAGTGTACAGAATGTTGCACAACTGGTGATAAAACGAAAAATGATAGATGGTGACGAAGAATATCGTGAGCCTAATAAACTGATTTTGGCAATCCTTGGATGTTTGGCTGTGGTAGCTATTGTGCTTTTTGTTGGAACCACCTTTATTGTTGGGGCGTAAGAACAATGAAAAATGAAATTAAGCGATTGCGAAAAGAAGCAGGTTTGCGCCAAGAAGATTTGGCCGCAAAAGTAGGAGTTAGCCGTCAGACTATTATTGCAATTGAAAACAATAAATATGACCCTACATTGGAATTGGCAATGCGACTTGCTCGTCTCCTGCAAACATCGGTAGAAGAGTTGTTTGTTTTAGAGTGAGCTGTTCATTCTATTCTTGTTTTTCGAACACTCATCCTGATAAAAATACGCTTTGCAATATATTACTTACGAGAAAAGGGACATCACCAGAATTTTCATCCTGGTGATGTCCCTTTTGTGTAGCCAACCCTGCCAGACAGCTGCCATATATCAGTAGTTTTCGTGGGTTACTGTTTTATGGACACCCATCTTATGCCGGGGGTTTCCTTTCTTTAACGACCCATCACAGCAACGTGATGCCATCCACGCATCACTTCACTTGCCGTCCCAGCCTTATTTCTTTTTTCTCAGCCGCTTGAACAATACGGCAATAAGAAGGCCAAGGCCGCTGATCGCGCAGAGCGCAGTCACCACGGACACAATCTTCACCGTGTGGGGCTCATGATGTTCGGCCGTAGTCTGCTCCTCTATCCCCTGCTGGGGTGCGGTTACCGAGACCGTTTCATCGCTGTCCGCCTGCGGTGCAGGCAGTTCAGTCGATTCCGGACGGGACACCGCAGTGCTGCCGGAGGTCGACGGCCGCTTCGTCGCCGCCGTATTCTCCTGCGTCACAGGGCGATCTGCGTTGCTCCCCAGGTCGGGGGCGGGGGCCGGAGCCGGCTTCTCTTCAGGGGTCGGTGTGGGGATCACATCGGGCACCGTAGGAGGTTCCGGAGGCACAGGCGGCTCCGGAGGAACGGGAGGTTCCGGGGG
>JAHHSI010000035.1 GCA_020025275.1 Oscillospiraceae bacterium
GGGAAGATAGGTAGCGCCAACATAAGAGGACATCCTTTTGGATGTCCTCTTTTTTTATATTGCTAAATTATTATTTCACTGTATACAACAAACCGCTTTTGCATGTAACAAATTTGTACATCAAGAATTGATTGATCAAGGGCTCATTTGTCGTTGAATATAGCAAAAAGCAGAGAGGCATTGCCTTCTCCTATGGAGAGCATATAGATGCCTCAGACTGCATCACCGCCTTTTGTGGTGGGGAGTAAGTATCTTTTGAATTCGACGGAGTTCGATTCATTACGCTTATGGATGCTATCTGATATCTCGTAAGTAGATAAGTAGAAACGATCGAGCAAAGTTATTCGTTGAAAGGAGTCATTCTATGAAGAGAGTATTTGTCCTATTGTCGATCCTCGTCATAGGGCTGACATTCGTTGCCTGCAATCCTTCGGATGTAGTGGGTGATGATCGTTCTGATATACAAATTGTTGATGATGTTTTTGAAAGAGCAAAAGAATATACTGCTCCGCTATTCCGTGAGTATTTAATCAATCAAAAGATTGTGGACTATGAAATTACACAGACCAATTACGGCGTAATCACTGAGGAACCAGCTATCTTTGTTGTTGGCTATCAATATATAGTTGACGGTACAGAACTTTTATATGGCTACAAGCTGAAACTGAATGATAATCGATCTTTTGTAGTGCTTACAGAGGGCAAAGCTGTTGGCGAATTTCTTATGAGGTCCGAACGCATGAGGGTGGATTGATCGGAACAGTTGTACTTCATGGCTACGGCGGTATAGTCCGATGACGCTGCATATCGCAGCATATCAAGGAGCGCACCCCTTAAAGTGATGCGACACCACTGACCGCAGCGATGACAGCCTTCGGCAGATGGTAGTAGATCTGCGATAGCCTGTGTGTGCGCAGGCCATGCAAAAATATAAAACAGCACCGTATCCATAGGATACGGTGCTGTTTTGCTCGTATAGCGCCTCTTTTACTGGATGCGCAATAGCTCTTTGTAATAGGGCCAGAGACCCTGCTTTTCGGGGTAGTGAGGGGCCAGCTGGCACAAGTCGGTGCCGGGGAAGTCGTTGCCTTCGATGATGGCAGGGCCGTCGGGGGTGATGGCCATATCCCAGCCCACGTGGCCGATCTGGGGAATCTCCAGGGCCGCCTTCTTGGCGAAGGCGATGGCCTCGTCGAAGAGGGGAATCTGATAGCCCACAAATTCGATACCGGTATCGGGGTGCTTGTCGTAAACATTAAAATAGTCATCGGTAGCCACAGAGCGGATCTTGCCGGTGGTCTCGTCCACACGGCACAGGATGCCGCCCTGACCGGAGTTGTCACACACGCCGTCGCCGCGGCCCATCTTCACCACCACATAGGCGATGTGTACTTCGCCATCCACCAAGTCGGTACAGATGCGCATGGTATTGACGGACTGGGGATGGAGGCGGGCCATGTCGGGGTGCTGGCACAGCACGTGCTCCAACACCACCAGCTCGTTGGCGTGGAGATAGTCCCACAGCGCCTGGGTGTCCGGATAATCCTTCATATAGAGCTTCTGTACGCCGCGGCCGCAGTCGCCATGGTTGATCTTGGCGAAAATGGCCTCCTGTCCCTCGGTAAAGGCGGCCAGCTCCTCGATGGTGCAGGTTTCACCGTTGAGGGTCTTACGGCCCAGATAGGGGGCGAAGCGCTGATTGAAGCGCAGCTTATCATCAAATTCATCGCTGTAGGTGATGTCGTTCATCATGTCCGTGATGCGCTTGTTGCGGGTGCGGGTCAGGTAGGTGTCCCGCTGTTTGCCGTTCATGTTGTAGAATCCGAACATCACGTAGTCATAGTAACCGGCGCCGTAGCGGGCGGCACATTGCAGCATATCAAAGAACGTGACGAACTTGCTCTGTCCGCACTTCTCCTTGACCGTGGTCATCATCTGGTTCATTTTTTTGAAGCGTACGCCGCTGAGCACACGGGCGATGTATTTGATATTAGCCATATAAATTGTCTCCTTTATAAAATACCAAATAGGTTATACCATGATTTTCGCCCCAGTACAAGAGGCGAAAATCACAAAATACAGCCTGACATGGTACCGTATTTCCGCTGGAAAAACGGTGGATCAATAGCGGAAGTCGCGTCCTTCCTCTGCAAACTCCGCTACGCGGATGCGATAGGCCTCCATGGCGGCCTCCTCAAAGGCCGGTTGCACACAGGGTGCCCCCATTTTTTCCAGAAGATACGCAGCAAAAGGG
The DNA here is from genome assembly GCA_020025275.1 of Oscillospiraceae bacterium. Taxonomy (GTDB): domain Bacteria; phylum Bacillota; class Clostridia; order Oscillospirales; family Oscillospiraceae; genus Vescimonas. The sequence continues at coordinate 2,255 of JAHHSI010000035.1, forward strand.
GGATTAAGCACCAACAGCGGGCCGGTGAGGTAAGTGACCAGCAGGTTCTTTTTCTGCCAGCCCTCCTCGGTGGTGGTCTCGTTCCGCCCCACGCCCTTCACTGTAGTAAAAAGTGCATCACCGGACGGAAAGCCGTAGGTGTGGCCGAACAGGCTCTTAAAGCCCACGATGTCCATATCACCGAACTTGCCCAGATAGAAACTGTTGTGCCGCTGCATCATATGGTATTCGGCATGGGTGGGCAGGAGCCCCAGACCGTCCAGACGCCAGCCCTGATCATCCTGGGCGTACTGGCCCAGTGCATCCAGTGCGTTGCCGGTGACCAGCATCAGCTGGCCCTCGTCCAGCTTGCTCAGCAGCTCCTCCTTCACCGGAGTGAGCGCCTCCACGATGAGGGAGAGCCCTTTCTCCGTGGTGCTGCCCAGATAGACCAGCGCGATGTCCTCGTCCAGAAAACGGGGGCGGGACTTGAGATCGGTCTCCACAATGTCCAACTGGGGGCAGGACTGCCGGAGATAGCGGATGTTCATGAGATCGCCGCAGAGATTGCAGATCTCCGGAAAAAGAATTTCTACTTTCATGCCTGTACCTCCTTTTCACTGCGGGCCTCGGCAAGGGACTTCATGTGGTCATAGACCTTATAGGCCAGCGCCAGAGAGTCGGTGCCGTAGAGGATATACACATCATCACCCGGCGTGTAGTCCAGCCGCTCTGCAGCCCGGAACTCGTCCCGTTCGCAGACGATCTTCTCCTCCGGAACGCCCGCCATCAAAAGGCGCAGGCGATAGTCCGCGGCGCGGGCACCGGCGCAGACGATCTGAGCAATGCTCTCGTGGGCCAGAAACTCAAAATCCGCATCGTAGATCCAGCAGGTGTTCTCCGACCAGTGGTGCGTGTCGCCCAGACAGTTCATCATCAGGAGAAGCTCCTTGCGCCCCGGGCGGTGGGCGATATAGTCAAAGGCACGGGAACCGGCCAGTGCGTTTTTCTCTTTGGACATCTGGCGCACCAGAGTGACCTGTCCGACCTGCTCCTCACTGTGGCGGCTGGCCGTGATGGCACTTTGTGCCATCAGCGGCCGGATCTCCTCGTGGGAAAAGCCCAGACGGCGCAGAAGGGCGATGACGGTGACCATGTTGTAGACATTGAAAACACTGTCGGTGATGAGGGGATAGCTGTGGGGCACACTGTCCTCCCACAGCTCTAAGGACCCATCCTCCATATCCACGTTTTTGGCCAGATACAGGGCGTCGGGCGAGTGGAAGCCGCAGTCACGGCATACGGCACGCCCGATGTGATGGTAGCGGCGGAACTCATAGTCCAGCTTACCGCTGCACTGGGGGCAGATTCGCACGTCGTCAATCAGGTTCACGCAGGCCTGCGTGTCACCGGCCATCTTATCGATCCCGAAGTAGACACGCTCATTCTCCGGAGCTACGCCGGCGCTGATGAGATCATCGGCGTTGAGGAGGAGCTTCGCACTTTTGGGAATGGAGCGGGTCAGCACATCGGCAATGAAAAAAGGATGGGCATTGCGCATGATGGAGTCCCGGAAGAGGTTGGTAATGACCACGTAGGTGGGGGGGACAAAGGGGAAAATGCGGATGGAGGCCCGCTCGTCCACTTCCAAAACTGCCAGATCATAGTCCGGACGGATGCGGCCGGACAGCGTACAGCCGCGGAGCAGCGCCGTAGAAATGCCGGAGGCAATGTTGGAGCCGGCCCGATTGGAGAGGACTTTTTTTCCGGATTTTTCCAGAATGTCCCCCACGAGGTTGGAAACCGTGGTCTTGCCGTTGGTGCCGGTAATGGCCACCACGGTGGCCGGCCGGCCGATATAGCGCAGAAAATCAGGACACAGCCGCAGCGCCAGCGAACCGGGGAAGTCCGTACCGTTGTGGCGGGTGATCTTCAGCGCCGGAATGGACAGTTTTGCCATCCAAAGCGCAAAGAGAAAGCGCAGTTTACCCATAAAAATCGTCTCCCTTTTGTGATAGTTCACAATTATTTTGCCTGTAAGTAGATCATCAGTGCGGCGATGTCCGCCGGGGACACACCGGAGATCCGGCTGGCCTGTCCCAGATTTCGGGGGCGGACCTGTCCCAGTTTTTCCCGCGCCTCCAACCGGAGGCCCTGAATGTGGGCATACTCCATATCCGGGGGCAGCGGATGTTTTTCCAGCTGCTCAAATTCCACCACCTGTTTTTCCTGGCGGCGGATATAGCCCTCATACTTTACGCGGATGGCCACCTGTTCGGCCACGGCGGGGGCGAGGACGGGGGCATCGGGATCGAAGGCCATCACGTCCTCGTAACTCAGCTGCGGGCGGCGCAGCAGATCAATGAGCCGGGCACCGTCGCTGACCGGCGCGGTGCCGCGCTGCTCCAGCAGTCGGTTGAGCGCCTCACTGGCGGCGATGCCGGTATGCTCGAGACGGCGGATCTCCCGATCCACGGCCTCGTATTTTTCCGTCACCTGCGTTAAACGGGCATCGGAGACAAGGCCGATGCGGTGACCGATGGCGCACAGGCGCTGATCGGCGTTATCCTGCCGCAGCAGCAGCCGGTATTCGGAGCGGGATGTCATCATGCGGTAGGGCTCCTCGGTGCCCTTGGTGACCAGATCGTCGATGAGCGTGCCGATATAGCTCTCGCTGCGCTTGAGGATCAGCGGCTCCCGTCCCAGCAGGGCCATGGCGGCATTGACACCGGCCACGAAGCCCTGCACCGCGGCCTCCTCATAGCCGGAGGAGCCGTTGAACTGTCCGGCACCATAGAGCCCGGGGAGGGCCTTGGTCTCCAGTGTGGGGTGGAGCGAGAGGGGATCGATGCAGTCATACTCAATGGCATAGGCCGGGCGCATCATCTCGGCACGCTCCAGACCGGGGATACTGTGCAGCATTTCCCACTGGATCTCCTCCGGCATGGAGGAGGAAAAGCCCTGAAGGTACATCTCCTCGGTGTCCAGTCCCATGGGCTCGATGAATAATTGGTGTCGAGGTTTATCGGAAAAGCGAACCACCTTGGTTTCGATGGAGGGGCAGTATCGGGGGCCGACGCCTTCAATGACACCGGAATAAATCGGGCTGCGGTCCAGATGGTCCAGAATGATGCGGTGTGTTTCCGGCGTGGTGTAGGTGAGATAGCACACGGCCCGATTTTCAAGGGGCGTCTCCGTGGTGAAGCTGAAGGGCTGGGGGTGTTCGTCCCCCTGCTGCAGCTCCATCTGGGAGAAGTCGATGCTCCGGGCGTTGACACGGGGCGGTGTGCCGGTTTTAAAGCGCCGCAGCGGCAGACCCAGACGACGCAGTGCATCGCTGAGGGGGCCGGAGGCGTGCATTCCGTCCGGACCGGAATCTTCCACGCACTCACCCACAATGGTCCGGCCCTGAAGATAGGTGCCGGTGCAGAGGATCACGGCCTTGACCGCAAAAACGGCGCCCGTGCGCAGCACCACATGGCTGATGCGGCCGTCGGTGGTGCGGATGTCCACCACCTCTGCCTGCCGCAGCTGCAGATGGGGCTGCTGTTCCAGTGTGTGTTTCATTATCTGCTGATAGGTGCGGCGGTCGGCCTGTGCCCGCAGTGAGTGGACGGCAGGTCCCTTGCCACGGTTGAGCATACGGTATTGGATGCAGGCCCGGTCGGCGGCCTTGGCCATCTCGCCGCCCAGTGCGTCCAGCTCCCGCACCAGATGACCCTTGGCGGTGCCGCCGATGGCGGGGTTGCAGGGCAGATTGCCCACGGCGTCCAGATTGATGGTGAAGCACACGGTTTCCAAGCCCAGCCGTGCCGCAGCCAGCGCTGCCTCGATGCCGGCGTGACCGGCCCCAACCACAGCAATATCAAATTGTCCTGCGAAGAATTCTTTCATAGATCCAACCTTCCCGGTTTTCTGTTTTCAAACATAATATCCAATACTTTATTATATATGATTTGCTCCGCAAAGCGCAAGTGCCACCGTGAGAATATACAAAAAGAATGCAAATAAATTGTAAAAAACGACGGACATCCCTTGCCGTAGTCATGGAATCGTGCTATAGTAGATGCAGAACAAAGCGAAAGGAGTGTGATACTATGATGCTGCATATGATCGTCAAGGGCGATCTGGACGACATGATCTTTGCAGGCTGTGATTGCCGGCCCAGTGAGCGCTGAGGAAACAGCGTACAGAGAAGACCACGCCGCCGGGCGTGGCGTTTTTATTTTTCAGGGGAATTCCACCCTTCCCGATAGAGATGGCCAGCATATGGCAAACGGCACAGGACTCAGTTCCTGCGCCGTCTTTTTTTATGTGCTCGGAGATCCTGCCAGAGGAGCAGCGCACACAGGAAAAGCAGTGTGCCCAGAATGAGAAGGGCACAGTTGCGAAAATATGCCTGCGGCAGCAGCCAAATGACAGGGTCTGTGGCCGGATCAAAGACCCAATTTTGCTTTCCGGGAAAGAAAAGCATGTGAAAAAATACAAAGGCCCGGGAAAAGTTGCCGGCGGCCGTGATCCCGATGATGAGAAAGACGGAGCCCAAGCCGCAGGCGCTCCAGAAGCCGGGGGTGTGGCCGCCGAAACGGTGGTTGGATATGTCCGCCCGTTTACGCCAGAGCGCCAGGCCGGCTAAGACCAGCATCGACACGGCCAACACCGAGAGATCCAGCAGGAACAGGGCACGTACGTCGGCAAAATGGGCGGCTCCGGCGGCGGAAAAGGGGAGGACGCCGGCGGCAAAGTGGGGGCGCAGACCGAGACAATAATCCATCACATCGTTGTAGGCGGCCAGGATCTGGCTGCGCTGCAGCCCCAGAACGCCCTCCAGATGGAGCGGAGCGATCTGCCAGGCATAGAAAGGACGCAGGAACAGCGGCACGGCAACAGCGCCGGAGAGCACGGCCAGTGCCGTGGCGATGGAGGTCAGAACACTGCTGATTTTCGAGGACATAAAAGCACTTCCTTCTAAAAAAACAGAGGGATTACATCACGTTCCGGCAAGAAAACGAAAATCCTGTCTGCATCATATCACAGACAGGATTTTTAGGCAAGCAGAGGGGTGTCACAGCGCCCATAGATCGCTGTCACTGGTGGAAACACAGCGTGCTCCGGCCCCCAAGGCCGCCAGAATGTCGGCCTTGCCGCTGAGCAGGCCCCCGGCGATGAGGGGGACACGGGTGGTCCCGCAGAGCCGCTCAATGACCTGCGGCATGGCGCCGGGCAGGATCTCGATGGCGTCGGGCCGGGCCTCTTCCGATTCCCGGTGCAGATTGCTCAGGGCCTTGGAGTCGATGATGAACACCCGCAGCACCGACAAAAGCCCCAGCTCCCGGCTGCGCCGCACCAAATGGGGGCGGGTGGAGATGATGCCGTCGGCGCCGCAGCGCTGCAGAAAATCCACGGCGATGTCTTTGGGGGCCAGCCCGGCCACCAGATCGGCGTGGACCACCACCTTTTTGCCGGCCTCGTGCAGGCGGCGGAGGAGCGGTTCGAGAGTGAGAATATCGCCGCACAGCAGGAAAACCACCTCTCCCGGACAGGAAAGGCAGGTCTCCAGCTGCGCCGGATCTTTCAGGGCAGGGACAACGGCCTGCCGCTCCATGGCATCGATCAAACGGTGGGACATAGATAGAACCTCCCGGTATCCTATAGATATAGAATATCGTACCATACCGGGCCGTGCCACGCAAGTGTCAGGCGCTGCGTGTGGCGATCAGTGCCACACCGGTGCCGCAGATGCTGGGGACAATGACGTCGCCGCATTTCACCGGAGCGGCGATGCGGAGGGTCCCCACGGCCCGGGCCACTTCGTCCATCTTTTCCTTGGGGATCGGGGCGGCGGTGCGGACAGAGAGTACCGGCAACGTGCTGCCCAGCAGCCGGACGGTGCCGGTGAAGGTGCGCTCCGGTGCCACACATTCCTTGCGTGCATAGTCATCACCACGGCGGCAGGTGTTGCCGGTGACAGTGGTGACGGTTCCGTTTTCGATAGTGGCTGTCAGGGTGCAGCCCATGGGACAGCCGATACAGGTCAGGATACGTTCACTCATTGTGCGGTGCCCTCCTCAATGCAAAATGTGATCTGTGCGGTGTAGCTCTCCACGTCCTCCGGCCGGAGCGTGACGCTCTCCATTTCGCCCGGAGCCAGCACCCGCTTGGGGATGCGGCGCACCAAACGATCATCGGCATAGACGCAGATGGCGGCATTCTGCAGGGGCTGTGCCACACGGAAGCGAACGGTGACGGGGCCGTTCATGGTTTCGGGGTGGAGAGACTGGGGGACGGTATAGCGGACACCGTTTTTGCCCACCAGAGGGATCGAGCGGCCGGCTTCCTCTCCGTGGAGGAGATAGGCCGCAGCGCTGCGGCCGGCCAGAGCCGCCTCCTGTGAGACGAAGTCCACCAGATCGTGGACATGGAGCACATTGCCGCAGGCGAACACGCCGGGGATGGAGGTGGCCAACTCGTCGTCCACCTGCGCTCCGCCGGTGACGGGGTCCATACGGACTCCGGCGGCGGTGGACAGCTCGTTCTCCGGCAGCAGCCCCACCGACAAAAGCAATGTGTCGCAGGGGATCTGCTGCTCCGTGCCGGGGATGGGGCGGCGCTTGTGGTCCACCTGTGCAATGGTGACGCCCTCCAGACGCCGGGTCCCCTGAATATCCACCACGGTGTGGCTGAGCAGCAGGGGGATCCCGAAGTCGTCCAGACACTGGACGATGTTGCGCTTGAGGCCGCCGGAGTAGGGGAGAAGCTCCACCACGGCTTTGACACGGGCACCCTCCAGTGTCATGCGCCGGGCCATGATCAGGCCGATGTCGCCGGAGCCGAGGATCACCACCTCCTTGCCCGGCATCAGACCTTCCATATTTACAAGGCGCTGCGCCGTGCCGGCAGAATAGATGCCGGCACAGCGGGTGCCGGGGATGTTCAGCGCACCGCGGGGGCGTTCACGGCAGCCCATAGCCAGAATCACAGACTGCGCCTTGATCTGCTGCAGGCCCTCGCTGCGGCTGGACACGGTGAGGACCTTGTCACGGGAGAAATCCAGCACCATGGTGTCCAGCAGCAGGGGGATGTTGCGTTTTTCCACCTCGTCAATGAAGCGACCGGCGTATTCCGGACCGGTCAGCTCCTCTTTGAAGGTGTGCAGGCCGAAACCGGCATGAATGCACTGGTTCAGGATCCCGCCGGGGACGCTGTCCCGCTCGATGATGAGCAGATCCTTCACACCGGCGTCGTAGGCGGCGATGGCGGCGCTCAACCCGGCAGGACCGCCGCCGATGATGGCCAACTGTACCTCTCTCATTGTGCCTGCACCTCCTTGGTATGACCGGTCAAAAGAAGGCTGTCTTTGCCGGACTTGGTCAGTTGTGTCTGGGGAATATCCAGTTCGCGGGAGAGAAGCTCCATGACCCGGGGGGCACAGAAGCCGCCCTGACAGCGTCCCATTCCGGCGCGGCAGCGGCGCTTGACGCCGTCCAGAGAGCGGGCTCCTCGGTGGATCGCATCGATGATCTCTCCCTCGCTGATCTGTTCACAGCGGCAGATGATCTGTCCGTAGGCGGGATGTGCCTCCACCAGTGCCTTGCGCTGGGCGAAGGGCAGGGAGCGGACGCAGACGATGGCCTTGCGTGTGCCGTCAAAGTCGGATTTTTCCGCAGCGCCCAGCCGTGCAGCCACCTGTTGGGCCAGATAGACGCCGATGGCCGGAGCAGCGGTCAGGCCGGGGGACTCAATGCCCAAAGCTTCATAAAAGCCCGGGGCGCTCTCACCCACCACAAAGTCGTCGGCACCGTCGGACAGATGGGCACGCAGACCGGCAAAGCTGGTGATGATGTCACGAGTGGGGAGATGGGGCACGGAGCGTTCTGCCGTTGCCAGCAGCAGATCAATGCCCGCAGACGTGGTGGCCGTTGTTTCCTTGGACTCCTGATCGGTGGCCGTCGGGCCCAGAAGGAGATTGCCGTGGACAGTGGGCGTGACCAGAACGCCCTTGCCCATGGGGCCGGGCAGCTGAAAGACGGTGTGTCGGACCAGAGCGCCGTCCTTGCGGTCCAGCAGGCAGTATTCCCCGCGGCGGGGGATGATCTGCCGTGGCTGCTGAGGGCAGAGCTGATTGTGGATCACGTCGCCGTAGACACCGGCAGCGCTGATGACGACACGACTTTCAAAAGAGCCGTGGTCGGTGTGGAGCACAAACGTGCCGTCGCTGCGTCGCTCCACGGTGTCAACGCAGGTGTCGAAATAGAACTCCGCCCCGTTGTGCTGTGCGTTCTCCGCCATGGCGGCCGTCAGCTCAAAGGGACAGACGATGGCACTGGTCGGGGCGTACAGGGCCGCAGGGATGCGCTGATCCAGAGCGGGCTCCCGGCGATGGAGTGCCTCCCCCTCCAGAATCTCCAACCCTTCCACACCGTTTTTCCGGCCACGCTCCAGCAGGGTCTCCAGACGAGGACGATCGGCAGGGTCGAAGCAGACTACCAGTGCGCCGCACCGGCGATAGGGCACATCCAGTGTTTGGCACAGGGCCTCCATGGTTCGGCTTCCCTCGACGTTGAAGCGGGCCTTGCAGGTGCCGGGCTCGGCGTCAAAACCGGCGTGGACGATGGCGCTGTTGGCCTTGGAGGTACCGGTGCAGACATCCTCGCTGCACTCCAGCAGGGCCAGCTTGAGCTGATAGCGGCTCAAGGCGCGGGCGATGGAGCAGCCCACCACGCCGCCGCCGATGATGATGGCATCATACATTGCTATATCTCCTTTCAAAAATGCGCAGAAAAAAGCCATGCCAGAAAAGACCCGGACATCCGCCGCGCCGCTTTCTGCATGACTCAAACTCTCATTGCATCACTATTTTATTATATATAGTTTACCATTGCCCACGGGCCTTGTCAAGGGCCATCGCCGGCGTCGGGGGACGGACATCTTGACAAACTCTTCACAAGAAAGTATGGTATAATTATTTATATAGTATATCGTGGAAAAAGGGGGAGGAGCCGTTGAAAAAACCAACCATCCATTGGCCGGACGGCTGTATGAAGCGCCGCGGCTTGCTGAAGCGGGGGATCATCTTTTCAATCCGGGACTTCACCGTGTTCGCAGTGCTCTTTCTTGTATCGGTGGGACTGTGTCTGCTGCTGCGGCAGCTGGACCCCAACGACGATACCCGCTACGTGGCCATGATCTTCCTGCTGGACGTATTTCTGACCGCCATGCTGACGGAGGGATATCTGTTCAGTGTCTGTGCGGCGGTACTCAGTGTGCTTTTGGTGGACTATGTATTTACGGAGCCGTTCTGGCGTCTGTCGTTCGTCATTACCGGATTTCCCCTGACCTTTCTGGTCATGCTCATTATTTCCACCGCCACCGGTATGGTGGCCAGCCGCGCCAAACGCATGGAGGCGGCCGCTCGGGAGGCAGAGCGGCAAAAGACGTATGCCAATCTGCTGCGGGCCGTGTCCCACGACATCCGTACGCCGCTTACCGGCATCGCAGGTGCCACCAACGTACTGTTGGAGCAGGGGGAGCGGCTGGACCCGGCGCAGCGGCGCAGCCTCTTGGAAAATGTGAAAGAGGAGTCCCAGTGGCTCATTCGTGTGGTGGAAAATATGCTGTCGATCACCCGTCTGGGGGCAGAAAACACGGCCCTGCGGAAAACCGAAGAGCCGGCGGAGGAGATCATCGAGGGCGCCGTGGCCAAGTTTTCGATCCGCCACCCGGAGATCTCCACGGAGGTGGAGGTGCCGCAGGAACTTTTGATGGTGCCCATGGATGCCCTTTTGATGCAGCAGGTGCTCACCAATATTCTGGAGAATGTGGCCGACCACGGAGAGACCGCCACAAAGGTGAAGATCTGCCTGCGGCGCGTGGATGAATCGTGGGCGCAGATCATCGTGGCCGACAACGGGTGCGGGATTCCCCGGGAAAAACTCCACACGCTTTTCAAGGGCTTCTCTCCGGCGGCCCAGCAGGAGGATGTGCAGCGCAACATGGGGATCGGTCTGTCCGTCTGCCGCACAGTGGTGGAGGCACACGGCGGGCGGATCCGGGCGGAAAATCAAAGGGACGGCGGTGCCGTTTTCACCGTGGAATTGCCGTTGAAGGAGGATGAACATGAAAATCAGAGATAAGGTTTTGATCGTGGAGGACGAACAGAGCATCAGTAATTTTATTTCTATGACATTGCAGGCCAATGAGTATGATACGCTCATTGTTCGCAGCGGCACGGAGGCGCTGGCCATGATTTCATCTCATTGTCCGGACTTGATTTTACTGGATCTGGGGCTGCCGGACATGGACGGTATGGACGTTCTCAAGGAGGTGCGCCGCTGGTCCAATCTGCCGGTGGTGGTGGTCTCCGCCCGCTCGGCGGAGCAGGATAAGGTGGCGGCTCTGGACGGCGGGGCGGATGACTATCTGGTTAAACCCTTTGGCACATCGGAGCTGCTGGCCCGGATCCGTGCCGCCATCCGCCACACCCGCACCACGCTGGCCAACAGTGAAATTGCCCAATCCGGAAAATTTACGACGGGGGATCTGGTGGTGGACTACGACAAGCATCAGGTACTGATCCGCGGAGAGAACGCCAAGCTGACCGTCAATGAATATAAAATCGTGGCCCTGCTGGGCAAGTATGCCGGCAAGGTGCTCACATATGACTTTATCATTCGGGAGCTGTGGGGCCCCAAGGCCCGTTCGGACAATCAGATCCTGCGGGTAAATATGGCCAACATCCGTCGGAAAATCGAGGAAAACCCCGGTCGGCCGCAGTATATCTTTACGGAGGTGGGTGTGGGCTACCGGATGCGGGACGCAGAATAAAAAACGAGATGCAATCCATAGTGTTGAAGAAAACGAAATTTAGCCTATGGAAAAGGCGTGTGAGGAATGAAAGCTTCCGTTAAAAACGTGTTAGAAAAAGGGATTTTGTGCCATTTTTCAGGACGGTAAATGAAAGTTTGTTCAAAAGAGAGAATTTGCAATTCACAATTTGTTCAAAAAATGAGCAGAAACCGCAGGCAAAAACTTGACAATACAACCAAAAAAAAGTATGATGAACATACCAAATTTGAGGAGGTAAACAATTATGAGCA
>JAHHSI010000036.1 GCA_020025275.1 Oscillospiraceae bacterium
ACATCGGCTGCGGCGAGCGCGGCAACGAGATGACCGACGTTCTGCGTGAGTTCCCGGAACTGACTGACCCCCGCACGGGCGAGACGCTGATGAAGCGCACCGTGCTGATCGCCAATACCTCCGATATGCCCGTGGCCGCCCGTGAGGCGTCCGTGTATACCGGAATCACCATCGCCGAGTATTTCCGGGATATGGGCTACGATGTGGCCGTTATCGCCGACTCCACCTCCCGCTGGGCCGAGGCGCTGCGTGAGATGTCCGGCCGTCTGGAGGAGATGCCCGGTGAAGAGGGCTATCCCGCCTATCTGGCCTCCCGTCTGGCACAGTTCTATGAGCGTGCCGGCGTGGTGCAGTGCATGGGTACGGAGGACCGTACCGGCACACTGACGGCCGTGGGCGCCGTGTCGCCTCCCGGCGGTGACCTTTCCGAGCCTGTGGCACAGGGCACCATGCGGATCGTCAAGGTGTTCTGGTCGCTGGATGCTTCGCTGGCATACCGCCGGCACTTCCCGGCCATTAACTGGCTGAACTCCTACTCGCTGTATCTGGACTCCATGCGCCCGTGGTATGATGAGCATCTGGGTGAGGCGTTCATGAACAACCGCGGCCGTGCCATGCATATGCTGCAGGAGGAGAACGAGCTCAATGAGATCGTGCAGCTGGTAGGTAAGGACTCTCTGAGCCCCGGCGATCAGCTGACACTGGAAGTAGCCCGGATGCTGCGTGAGGACTTCCTGCAGCAGAACGCCTTCATGGATGTGGACTCCTACTCCAGCTTTGACCGGCAGGCCAAGCTGTTGGGCATGATCCTCCACTATGACGATCTGTGCCGTGAGGCATTGACCAAGGGCGTGGAAACGCAGAAGCTGTTTGAACTGCCCGCCCGTGAGGAGCTGGGCCGTGCGAAATACGCCGAGGCAGACGCCTACAGCGCTGTCTACGACGAAATTGCCGCTGCCATGGAGCAGCAGGTGGATGAACTTGTCAAAAAGGTGGGTGAATACGAATGATGAAGGAATACCGTACCATCCGCGAGGTGTCCGGCCCCTTGATGGTGGTGGACAACGTGGAGGGCGTCACCTATGACGAGCTGGCGGAGATCGAGCTGCATGACGGCTCGGTGCGCCGCTGCAAGGTGCTGGAGGTCAACGGGGACAAGGCAGTGGTGCAGCTGTTTGAAAGCTCTGCCGGTATCAACCTGCGGGACTCCAAGATCCGTTTTCTGGGTCATCCCCTGCAGTTAGGTGTTTCTGAGGATATGCTGGGCCGTGTGTTCAACGGTATGGGCGAGCCCATCGATGGCGGCCCCGAGCTGCTGGCGGAAAAGTATATGGACATCAACGGCCTGCCCATGAATCCGGCAGCCCGTGACTACCCCGATGAATTTATTCAGACGGGCATCTCCTCCATTGACGGCCTGAACACACTGGTCCGTGGACAGAAACTGCCGATTTTCTCCGGCTCCGGTCTGCCCCACGCACAGCTGGCGGCGCAGATCGCCCGTCAGGCCAAGGTACTGGACGACAGCTCCAAGTTCGCCGTGGTGTTTGCCGCCATTGGCATCACCTTTGAGGAGTCCGAGTTCTTCGTGCAGGAGTTCCGCCGTACCGGTGCCATCGATCGTACGGTGCTGTTCACCAACTTGGCCAACGACCCCGCTGTTGAGCGTATCGCCACGCCTCGTATGGCCCTGACGGCGGCGGAGTATCTGGCCTTCGAGAAGAATATGCACGTGCTGGTCATCCTGACCGACATCACTAACTATGCCGAGGCCCTCCGTGAGGTGTCCGCAGCCCGGAAGGAAGTTCCCGGCCGCCGTGGCTATCCCGGGTACCTCTACACCGACCTGGCCACCATGTATGAGCGTGCCGGGCGCAAGCTGGGCTGTGACGGGTCCGTAACCATGATCCCCATTCTCACCATGCCTGAGGACGATAAGACCCACCCCATCCCCGACCTGACCGGCTATATCACCGAGGGCCAGATCATCCTCTCCCGCGACCTGTATCGCAAGGGTATCATGCCCCCGGTGGACGTACTGCCCAGCCTGTCCCGTCTGAAGGATAAGGGTGTCGGTGCCGGTAAGACCCGTGAGGACCATGCCCCCACGATGAACCAGCTGTTTGCAGCGTACGCATCCGGTAAGGAGGCCAAGGAGCTGATGACCATTCTGGGTGAAGCGGCTCTGACGCCGGTGGACCTGAAATTCGCCAAGTTTGCCGATGCGTTTGAAAAGCGGTATGTATCGCAGGGGTTTGATGAAAACCGTTCTATTGAGGAGACACTGGATCTGGGCTGGGATCTGCTGACGATGCTGCCCCGCAGTGAACTGAAGCGTATCAAGTCCGACATGATCGACAAGTATCTGCCGCAGAAAGACAGCTGAGGTGGGCTATGGCAAATAAGACCATCAATCCCACCCGAATGGAGCTGACCCGGCTCAAGGGCCGTGTCAAGACCGCCATGCGCGGGCATAAGCTCCTGAAGGATAAGCGGGATGAGCTGATGAAGCAGTTTATGGATGTGGTCCGCCGCAACCGGGAGCTGCGCCGCCGCGTGGAAGAGGGACTGGAGCGTGCCGGTGCGGCCTTTACAGCCGCCTCTGCGGTCATGTCCCCGGAGATGCTGGAGCAGGCACTGCTGTATCCCAAGCAGAGCGTAGAGCTGGATGTGACGTACCGCAATGTGATGAGCGTCAATGTCCCGGTCTACCACTACCAGACCCGCAATCAGGACCCCACCGAGATCTATCCCTATGGCTTTGCCCAGACCAGCGGTGAGCTGGATGTGGCGCTGGAGGCCTTCGGGCAGGTGTTTCAGGATATGCTGGAGCTGGCAGAGGTGGAAAAGACCATGCAGCTGCTGGCACAGGATATTGAAAAGACACGCCGCCGCGTCAACGCGCTGGAGTATGTGGTCATTCCGGATATGCAGCGCAACATCCGCTACATTACCATGAAGCTGGATGAGAACGAGCGCGGCAACACCACCCGCTTGATGAAAGTCAAGGAAATGGTGCTGCAGGACGCCCACAACTATCAATAAACGGGGCCCGCTGCCCGTGGGCATATGCGTGAAACCCCGAAAAGAAAATGGAGTGTATCATTTGATACACTCCATTTTTTATGAATCATTCGATGTGCCGGAATCTATAGCGGTGCGTTAGGCGTCGTATTCCGGATTTTCCCCTAAGTAGATGTTCTGCATCTCCCGGTCCACCTCGCAGATGGCCTCGGAACACAGCTTCAGGCGGTTGGCGTCCTCCTGTGAAAAATTCCGCTTGGACTTGTAGCGCAGTTCGTGTTCCAGACTGGCCCACATATCCATGGCAATGGTGCGCAGCTGCACCTCCACCGGCAGATGCAGAGTCCCCTCGGAGATCACAATGGGCACGTCCAGAATAAGGTGAAGGCTGCGGTACCCCGATTCTTTTGGGTTTTTGATATAGTCCGACTCCCGTGTGATCTTAAAACACTCGGTACGGGTGAGGAGGCGGCGCAGATAGTAGATGTCGTCCAGATAGTTGCAGATCACACGAATGCCGGCCACATCCTGAATGTAGGTGTAGATGTTATCAATGGTGACCTCGTGGCCGCGGCGGTGCAGCTTGTCAGTGATGCTGTCCAGTGTTTTCAGCCGGTACTCGATGTGGTGGATGGGGGAGTGGTCATACATAGTGGAAAACTCTTCGTCCAGAATCTCCAGTTGTGCCACTGCCACCTTCAGGGCGCTGCGGTAGAGGTGATTGACACGGACCATGCCGGCCAGCAGCTCTTTCTGCTCCGGTGTGGCGTTTTTAGGCAGGGTCATATGCTGTAAACTGATCGTTTCACTTTTTTTGCTCATCATGGGGGAAGTTCCTCCTCATGGGTTTGTTATATTTTTATCATAACAGAGATGTGTTACATTTATATGAACAATTGGAGGAGTTTGCTCAAAATTTCTGCCGCGCGGAAAAAATGCCCTCTGCCGCAGGCGGGCAGAGGGCCGGGGTTAGGTGTGACAGAGCAGGGCGCAGACCGTTTCAGCGCTGTGGATGGGGAAGGAAGTGCGGCGCTGTACCATGGTTTGCGGATCGATGGCGCCGCTGAGAATCCCCATGAGCAGGGGGGCGATGTCGTTTTCGTCGTGACACATCAGGGC
This sequence comes from Oscillospiraceae bacterium, assembly GCA_020025275.1. Classification (GTDB taxonomy): domain Bacteria; phylum Bacillota; class Clostridia; order Oscillospirales; family Oscillospiraceae; genus Vescimonas. The sequence goes on from JAHHSI010000036.1 coordinate 4,144, forward strand.
ACAGCCATGGCTGACCAGAAAATCCAGATTATAGGTCTCACAGCCGGGGACGGCGTCCAGATAGAGAAGGGGCACCTGTGCGGCCAGTGCTTCGGAGGTGGTCAGACCGCCGGCTTTGGTGATGAGGAGATCGGCGGCGTGCATATAGAGATCCATCTGTTTGGTAAAGCCCAGCACCTGGACCCGTTCGGCGTTCCGGAAATCGGCGTCCATCTGCTGCTTGAGCCGGTGGTTGTTGCCGCAGATAGTGATGAGAAGATCGTCCTCGCCCAGAAGATTGACGATGGTGTGGGCCACTTCGCGGACAGGACCGGCGCCCATACTGCCGGCACCCAGCACCAAGACGCGCTTTTTTCCCTTGATTCCCAGTGCCTGCCGGGCGTCTGAGCGGGCCATGGGCCGGGAAAAGACCTGCCGCACGGGGATGCCGGTGGCGTGGAGCAGAGGAGAGGGGATGCCGGCCGCCACGAAATCCGAACGCAGCTCCTCGTGGGGCATACAGATCCCGTCTACATCCAGCTCGCTGACGCCGGGATAGCAGGTGAAGTCGGTGGAGACAAACCACGTGGGCAGCGTAACGCCGTGATTGCGGCGCAGCTCGGTCATCATGGTGGCGGGGAAGAGGTGGACGCACAGCACCGCGTCCACCTGTTGGCGCTGTAACTCCTCGTATAGGGGGAGTGCCCCCTTGATGGACTGCTCCGTGAAGAGGGAGGGCTGATATTTCTCTTCAAAGCGATAGCCGATGCCGAAGAGTTTCGGTGTGTGGCGGTAGACAAAATTGTGGCCCTTACTGATCACCTGTGCGGTGGTTTTGGGCATGAATTCCAATGCATTGCAGATGAAACAGGAATGGCCGCGCTGTGTCAACACCTCGGATACAGCGGCCGCCGCCGTGTTGTGGCCGCCGCCCGTATTGCAGGATAGAATGGCGATTTTCATAGGGAACCTTCTCTCTTTTTCGTTTTCTGCACTAAACGTACCAGCCGAGGGCGATTATAGCGTTGAATGATGATGAAAGGCAGATTGCCTACCAACGCATAGAGAAGATAGACGATCCATCCGCCCGCGCCGGGCCAGACCGGAACAAGCCACAGGCCGGCCACGATCAACAGTGCATGGATCAGCTCTGCCACGCAGGTCTCCTGTACCAAAAGGATCATCTGGTCGCTATTGCTGCCGGCCGGCAGCTTCTTTTTGACCATGTTCTTCATGATCCGGCTCATGTCGGGGACACGATCCTTCCAGCGGCGAATCCGGAGGCGCTCGTAGATTTTTCCGTTTTTTTCCCACGCAAAGGGAGCAAACGGGGGACGGTCGCCATGGAATATATGCCGCGGCAGCAGGAAACCGACGATTTGGGAGGCGAGGCCCAGCAGAATCATCACCAAAATAGAGTTGATCAACGGATGCATAGTAGCCGCTCCTCTCGTGCTGATATGGAAAAAAGCCGCGATGGAGTGGTTCCTTACGCAGCTTTAAAAATGAAAATGGCTCTGCAAACAGTCATAGTATAACAGAAAATGACAAAAAAATTGTGTCATTTCTGTAAACTCAGCACAGAAAAAATGCCCGGCAGACGCCTGCCGGGCAGATAATTGATTCAGCGGAGCAGCCCTTCCAGCTCAGCCTTGGAGCGCAGCCCCACCAGAGAACCAGAGACAGCGCCGTTACGGAACACCTTAACGGTAGGGATGCTGACAATGCCGAACTGGGCAGCCAACTGGGGCTCCTCGTCAACATTCAGCTTGCAGATCTTGGCACGGCCTTCATACTCACGGGACAGTTCTTCAATGGTAGGGGCCAGCATACGGCAGGGGCCGCACCAGGTGGCCCAGAAGTCCACCAGTACAGGAATATCGCTCTGCAGGACTTCCTGCTGGAAGTTATCACGGGTAATTTTGATTTCAGACATGGGTAGATCCTCCTTATCGTCGGTGGTTATTTTGACTTATAGTACAGCAGACAGTGACAGAATCCCTCGTAGTCGGGGTCTTTGATCTGGTCCCGGAACTCCTGACACATACAGCGGTTTTCCTCGGTGTGCTCTCTGCGGCAGGGACAGTAGCCGCCGGTTTTCTCCAGACCATCGCGGATCATTTGAACGACTTCCGGGTCGGGATTCAATGTGATCTTCAAAATAAGCCCTCCTCATTTTTGATTGATGCTATCATAGCATATGCCGGCCTGATGTTCTGTAACATCGTCACATTGGCGGGCGTTTTGAAAAAAATCCTCCGCCCGCTGCTGCGGCCGGAGGAGTTTTGGCAAAGATGGATCAGGCCTTCCACAGACCGTGGAGGTTGCAGTAGGCATACACGGCCTCCACCTCGTCGCCCTCGCACAGGGAGAAACATACCTTGGGCGCCTGACCGGGCTGCAGAGCTTTGCGTTGGTTCCCCTGCTTGGTCTGCAGAGAGACCCACTCGATATAGTGTTCGGGGAGCATGGGATGCTCGACGCTGCCCACCGTGACAAAGACCTTGTTGTCCTTCACTTCGTAGACGGGGATGTGCTTTTCCACCGCTGCGTCTACCGTGCCGGGAATCAGCTCGGTCATGGGCTGACCGCAGCACATGACAGGGACGCCGCTGGGCTTGACCATGGCGATGATGTTGCCGCAATGCTCGCAAATATAAAACTTCTGCTCCATAATAGATCCTCCTGTTTTCTTGTTGATTTTGAACTACGCCTCTCCGGCGTAGGATTTCCTTATCTGAGCATGATTATACGCCGTAGACAGGAAAAAGACTGTGACAAATGCACCAAACGAAGGAAATTTTTCCAAAACGCCGCCCATTGCTTCCGATAGAGCACAGCCAGACGCAGCAGTGCCGGGAGCAAACTGCACAGCAGCAACAGCAGCAGTCCTCGAACCCACGGTATCCGGCGGTGGAGAATACCGATCGCAGGGGCGGACAGGTGTTCCCGGAGGTGAGGGCCGTTGGCGGACAGCCGGACCTCCAGCGGTGCAGAAAGTGGGCGATAGTGCGCCGGTGCAGAGGTCTCTTCCAGGGTGTAAGTGCCGGTGGGCAGCGGAGGGAAGACGGCAAGCCCGGCGTTGTTGGTGGTGCGGCGGATCGGCGCTGCGCAGTCCGGAGGGTACAGCGCAACACAGACACCGGGGAGCGGTACCTCCTGTGATCCTTCCAGACGGTAGGCGTAGACGGTCAGATGGCAGAGATCAGTCTCCGTGCCCGAAGAAGGGGGCAGCGTGTCTGCGGCCTGTGCCGACCAAATGCAGCAAAATAGGAGAAGCAGTGCAAAGATCATCGTGCGGCGTTTTCCCATGGCGCCCGCCTCCTCTCATGGTGTGCTGTCAGTATATCGCAGGGGAGAGCGGAAGGGTGTCGATTGCTGCGGAAAGAGGAACGGCCCTCCCTTCCGCAGAAAACGGAAGAGAGGGCGGTCGTGCATTAGATCTGATAGCCTACGGACTTGAGATAGTCCACGCTGGCCTTTACATCCCGCAGGGTGGTCTCCTGATTGCGGGGATCACGCTCCTGTTCAATAGTGATGTAGCCGCTGTAACCGATATCCATCAGCGCCTGCTTGATGGCCGGATAGTCCAGAGTGCCGGTCCCCAGAGGGCACATGGTGCCCTGACCACACCCGTCAAAGAAGCGGATGTGTTGGGCGAGGACTTTTTCATAGACCTGCTGATTGACATCTTTGAAGTGGACATAGTCCACGCGGTCTGCATATTTGCGCAGAATCTCCACCGGGTCCATGCCGGAATAGTAGAGGTGTCCTGTGTCGAGGCAGAGACCGGCCACTTCATAAGGAATATCCCGGACAATCCGCTCAATATCATCGGCAAACTCGATGAAGCCACCGGCATGGGGGTGGATCACGGGACGGACGCCCCACTGGTTGACCCGCTCACATACGGTGCGTACATTGCGAATGAAGGCGCTCCACTCCTCCTCGCTCATGCGGGGAGCAATGTGGGAATGTCCGGCGGCATAGTCGCGGTCCAGATTTCCAAAATCCATGACGGTCATGTACGGCGTGGGGAACTTCTGTCCTTCGTACTGAGGCAGCTTGGGCAGCTTCGGGTCGGTGATCACGCGGCAGATGTCATCCACTGCCTTGAGCACGTTGCCGAGATTTTCGAGGTGGACAAGATCCTGAAAGATGGTACCGGCCACAATGGCCAGACCGTTCTTGTTCAGCTCTTCGGCCACCACATCAGCGTCAAACGGAAGGTACCCGTAGGGGCCCAGCTCGATGGCCCGGTATCCGGCTGCACTGGCCTGAGCAAGCACGGTCCGCCAATCGGGAAGATAGGGGTTGTGGATGTCCTCAATGCCCCAGCTGCAGGGGGCGCCGCAAATATTCATTGCCATAGTGTGTACTCCTTTTGTGAAATGATTTAGATGGTGGGTGAGATGAGAAAAGCTGCAACCTGTATGCCATGGGCTGCAGCTTTTCCCTTGCTCAAAGCAATATGGTAGTGAAAGGAGATATTGGGTAATAAGCGGGGGTTACATTTCGCCGTTGGCTTCGCGGACGGCCAGATCTGCCATGATCTTGTCGTACTTCTTATCCAACTGATAGAGGATCGTGACGACCAGAACAATGCCCCAAACCACGATGGGACCGAACTTCAGCAGGTTGATAATGGTGTCCAGAGCTTCCTTGGGCTGCTGTACGCCACCGGTTACGGACTCGATGTAGCCGCTGGCACTGAGCATACTGGTGATCAGTGCGGTGACCAGACCGGGAGCGATCTTACTGCCCACGGAACCGGCAGCAAAGATGTAGCTCTCCTGACGCAGGTGGGTCTTCCACTGACCGAACTCGACCACGTCACCCAGCATACCGAACATGCAGGCACACAGGGGACCGGTACCGATACCACGAATGATGTTGGTGATGAGTGCCATGGTGAAGCTGTAGGGATTGATGATAAAGAACACCTGTCCCACGATGGCAGCAGCAGCACCGAAGAGGACGCAGTTTCTCTTGCCGTACTTGCGCATGAAGAGGGGGCAGATCATGACCACGATCACACAGGCGATCATCTCAGAGAAATACAGAACGCTGTACACCCATGTGTCGTTGTGCATGATGTACTTGCAGTAGTAGGGCAGCAGCGTGCCCACCACAGTATCGGAGCAGTTTTTCAGCATCCACAGAGCGGTCAGGGACCAGAAATACTGGTTGGTGACCAGCGCTTTCAGCGTGGCCATGCCGGAGCCCTTGACCTTTTTCTTTTCCTGTGCGTCACGGGCCGGGATCACAACTTTTTCTTCACACTTGATGAAGCAGAAGAGCAGCAGGATCAGTGCGATGACAGACCAAATCGCTGCCGTGATGACGAAGGCACGCTGATCGTCACCAAAGGCCTTGACCATGGGCATGGTGCACACGCCGATGAGAATACGGCCAAAGGGGGACATAGCCATACGGAACACGGAAACCATATCGCGCTCTTTGGAGTCTCTGGTCATCATGGCCGAGAGAGAACCATAGGGCAGGTTCAGTGCGGTATAGCAGATGGTGGTGCAGAAGTTGTAAGTAACAAACAGATAGATAAATTGTGCTGTTGTACTGGAGGTGTGTGGCACCGTAAAGAGCAGCACAATGGATAAACTGAAGGGGATGGAGGACCAGAGGATCCATGGGCGGGACTGGCCCCATTTGGATTTGGTATGGGACACAATAAAGCCCATGATGAGGTCGGAAATGCCGTCAAAAATGCGGGAGATGAGCATGACCATACCAACGATCTTAATGGAGATGCCGGCATAGTCGGTATAGAACAGGGTCAGAAGCGTGGTAACGACGCCGATGCTCAGGTTGCAGGCTACGTCACCGCCGCCGTAGGCAATTTTCGTCATCAGGGGAACTTTGATCATGCCGCGGCTTTCGGCACTCTCAGGATTCACGCTGGCAGCGTTCTTAACATTTTCCATCTTATCGCTCTCCAATTATTTTTTAGGACAAAGGGGGCGGGCCTGTGTGGCCGGCCCCCTTGTCATCTCCGGTTTTACTTGTACTGCACCCAGACGCTGCCGTTATCAGCAGATTCTACGCAGTTTTCAACAAAGTGGACGCCGTTGGCACCGTCAATAATGTTGGGGAACCAGTAGTTTTCCATCAGATCTGCCACGTTAGCGCCGTGATTGACCTGATCCATGGCCAGACCGAAGCGGGTGTACAGCGTTACCCAAGCCTCGAACAGACCCTCGGCATGGCCGCCGCCCATACGGTTGTTGTTGACCAGTTCATCGTCGTTGTAGAGATAGCCCTGGCCGCGATCGAGCACCTGAACGGGAGCATTCATGGGAGAGAAGATCAGCTGGTTGGGATGCTCGTCCCACCACTCCAGGCTGG
>JAHHSI010000037.1 GCA_020025275.1 Oscillospiraceae bacterium
CGGGTGCAGTAGATGGGCATATTGACCTGCTTGAGGATGTAGGGAATGGCGCCGATGTGGTCCTCGTGGGCGTGGGTGATGAAAAGACCGCGCAGACGGGAGCGGTTCTTGATGAGATACGAGACGTCCGGGATCACACAGTCGATGCCGTACATGTCGTCCTCGGGGAAGGCCATGCCGCAGTCCACGACAATGATCTCGCCGCCGTACTCGTACACGGTCATGTTCTTGCCGATCTCGTTGAGACCGCCAAGAGGAATGATTTTCAGTTTTTCTGCCATAATGGAAAATTTCTCCTTTATCGTTCATAAAAGTTGCACGACAAGAAAGCTGTACCGAAACGGCGCAGCAAAAATAGAGACGTACCACACCGTGCTGCAGCCCTGCATCGCTGCTCTCCAGAGGGAAAACCGTCTTTTCTGTCGTGTATGTAATTGGCCGGGGGAAGCCCCCTATATTTGGTCACATTCCGCACCGCATTGGGAATGTGAAACATACAAAAGAACACGGAATACCGTGATTTATCTTGAGTATAGCATATTTTTTGCCGTTTGTACAGACTTTTCCCTTCGCCTTTTTTCGCAGGGCAGTGCGAGATGAGGAAAATGGGTTGTGAAATGGAGAGAACTATGGTATGCTTAATCATTATACAATAAGTAAAATAGGAAGAGTTTGTGCTCCGATCAAGGAGGGATCTTTTTGAATAAGAAAATCAGTCGTCTTTTTACGACCAGCCATGCGCTGGATGTGCTCTGTTTGGTGCTGTTTGCTATTGCGGCCATTCCGTTTGAGCCGATGCTGGCCATTGCCGAGGGGCTGGTGGCGGTGCTGGTCTTTCTCTGGGGCCGACGCACGGAACGGATGGCACAGCAGTCGGTGCGCCAGTATATGGACCGATTTGTGGGCGGCAGAGATTCGGCGCAGGCCAGCAATATGCTCTATACGCCGCTGCCGATGATGGTGTTTGACGTGTACAGCGGGGATGTGCTGTGGAGCAATGACGCTTTTTTGCAGCTGACCGATCTGGATGAGAAGTTGTTTGAGTCCAAGATCGAGACGGTGATCCCGGAGTTTGCCACCCATTGGCTGCTGGAGGGGAAGCGGGAGTATCCGGAACTGGTGGAGTGGAACGGCCGGAAGTATCAGGTGTTCGGCAGCATCGGCCACTCCCAGGAGATCTCCGGCATGACGGGGGCACTGGCCACCACCTATTGGATGGATGTGACCGAAAGTGAGGAGATGCGCCGCCGTCTGGCTGAGACCCGGCCCGTGGCGGGGATCTTAATGGTGGATAACTATGAGGACCTCATGAAGGCCTGCCCGGAGAGCAAGCGCTCGGCCGTGCTGGCCGCCGTGGAGGAGAAGATCGGCCAGTGGATGGCCGACTCCAACGGGCTGCTGCTTAAATATGACCGAGACCGTTATCTCTTCCTCTTTGAAGAGCGCAGCTTCCCCGGCTATGCCGAGCGGAAGTTCGATTTGTTGGATCAGGCCCGTGAGGTAGTGGCCGGCGAGGGTGTGGCGGCCACGCTGTCCATCGGTATCGGCCGGGACGCCGAGAGCTATGAGGCGCTCTTCAAGAATGCGTCCTTGGCACTGGAAATGGCCCTCTCCCGTGGCGGCGATCAGGCTGTGGTGAAGGATCATCAGAACTTTGACTTTTACGGCGGCCGCTCCAAGACCACGGAAAAGCGCACCAAGGTGAAGTCCCGCGTGATGGCCAATGCGCTGGGCGAGCTGATCCGAGAGGCCGATCAGGTCTACGCCATGGGGCACAAGTATGCCGACATGGACAGTCTGGGTGCGGCCGTGGGCATCTGCACCATTGCCCGTAAGCTGGGCAAGCCGGCCAAGATCGTCATGGATACGGAGAACAACGCCGTTCATCCGGTATTGCACAAGCTGCTGGAGCTGCCGGAATATGAGGACGTGTTCATCGCCGGCAGCGACGCCTTCCTCCGCGCACAGCCCGGCACACTGCTGGTGGTGGTGGATACCAATCGACCCGGCAGTGTGGAGTCGGAAGGACTGCTGGATGCCTGCAATCGGGTGGCCGTCATCGACCACCACCGACGGGGCAGCAGCTACATCGAAAAAATGGCCCTCAACTACCATGAGCCGTACGCCTCCTCCACCTGCGAGCTGGTGACGGAACTGCTGCAGTATCTGATCGAGCCGGGAGATCTGCTGCGTGCAGAGGCGGAGGCCATGCTGGCCGGCATCGTGCTGGACACCAAGAATTTCACCAACCGCACCGGCGGACGGACCTTCGAGGCGGCGGCCTATCTGCGGCGCACCGGAGCCGATACGGCGGACGTACAGCGGATGTTCCAGAGCGATCTGGCATCCACGGTGGCACGCTACGATATTATTCGCAGGGCCCATCTCTATCGGGAGACCATCGCTATTGTGGCACTGGACGACGAGTGTGATCGGGTCACGGCGGCCAAGGCGGCCGATGAACTCCTGACCCTCAAAGGCGTACAAGCCTCGTTTGTGCTCTATAAAAAGGATGAGGGGGCGTATATTTCCGCCCGCTCGCTGGGCGAGATCAACGTGCAGGTCATCGTTGAGGAGCTGGGCGGCGGAGGAAATTCCACCACGGCCGGCGGTATGCTGCCCGACTGTGTGGTGAGCGAAATGGAGGCCAAACTGGAGGCCGCCATCGACGAGTATTTTGAAAATTGATCCATGAGGAGGAACATACAATGAAAGTAATTTTGCAAAAGGACATTCGCGGCAAGGGCAAGAAGGGCCAGCTCATCGAGGTGGCAGAGGGCTATGCCCGCAACTTCCTGCTGCCCCAGAAGGCGGCGGTGATCGCCACGCCTGACGCTATGAACACCATGAAGCTGCAGGCCAAGGCCAAGGCTAAGGCAGATGCGGAGGCCAAGGCCGCCGCAGAGGAGATCGCCCGGAAGCTGAAGGAGACGCAGGTGAAGATCTCCGCCAAAGGCGGCAACGGCGGCAAGCTGTTCGGCGCTGTGACGGGCAAAGAGATCTCGGTGGCGCTCAAGGAGCAGTTCGGGATGGACATCGACAGCAAAAAGCTGGTGCTGGCCGAGCCCATCAAGGCCTTCGGCGGCTATCAGGTGAAGGCGAAGCTGGGCTTCGAGATCAGCGGCACGGTGAACGTGATGGTGGTTGAGGAGAACTGACGGAGCCACCGGCAGAGAATCGAGATCGGGAGGGATATTCTATGGATGAGCTGCTGCTGCGGCAGATGCCGCACGATCCGCAGGCGGAGCAGGCGGTGCTGGGCTCCATGCTCATTGACGCAAACTGCATCAAAGATGTCATGGACCGGTTGCAGCCGGAGGACTTTTATCTGCGGCAAAACCGGGAGATCTTTGAGACGATCTACTCCATGTTTATCTACTCCAAGCCCATCGACGGCCTGACCGTGGTGGGTGAGATGGAGCGAAACGGCCTGTACAATGAGAACACCCGCTCCTATCTCGTGCAGATCATGGAGCTGACCCCCACCACGGCCAACGTGCTGGAATACGTGAAGATGGTGCAGGAGAAGTCGCTGATGCGGGCGGTAGCTACGGCGGCCGCTGACATCACGGCCATGGTGCAGGAGGGGACCGGTACGGCGTCGGAGCTGCTGGAAACAGCGGAGCAGAAGATCTATGCCGTGCGCCGAGGCCGCAGCTCCCAGGGCATGACCACCATCAGCGTGGTGCTGCAGGAGGTCATGCACAATCTGGCGGAACTGACCGCCATGGAGGGCAATAAGCTGCCGGGTCTGACCACCGGACTGAGTGCCATCGACGGCAAGATCAACGGCCTGAACAAGTCCGACCTCCTGCTGCTGGCCGCCCGTCCCGGTATGGGTAAGACCAGTCTGGCGCTGAACATTGCGCTCAATGCGGCCAAGGCCTCCCATCAGACGGTGGCGGTGTTCTCTCTGGAGATGTCACGCGAGCAGCTGGTGACCCGTATTCTCGCCAGCGAGGGGCTGATCGAAAATACGCGTCTGGTGACCGGCAATCTGCGGGAGAGCGACTGGACCAAAATTGCGGAGGCGGCCTCCACGCTGAGCTGTCTGGATATACGCATCGACGACAACCCGCTTTTGTCCGTTGCGGATATGAACGCCAAATGCCGGCGTCTGGACAATCTGGGACTGGTGGTCATCGACTACCTGCAGCTGATGACATCGGCCGGCGGAAAGGGCTACAGCGGAGAGAACCGCCAGCAGGCGGTGTCGGACATCTCCCGTATGCTCAAGATCATGGCCAAGGAACTGCAGGTGCCGGTATTGTGCCTGAGCCAGCTGTCCCGTGCCAATGAAAAGCGTGAGGATAAGCGGCCCATGCTCTCCGACCTGCGTGAATCCGGCTCAATCGAGCAGGATGCGGATATCGTCATGTTCATCTATCGTGACGACTATTATAATGATGATTCGGAAAAGCGGAACATTGCCGAGTGCATCGTGGCCAAGAACCGCCACGGTGAGACGGGAAAGGTGGAGCTGCGGTGGATGCCGGACTACACCACCTTCGGTACGCTGGAAAACCGCTATGGAGAGGACGAGTAAGTCCTGCGCAAGATAAAGGGGGCGGCCATGGATCTTTTGCCCTGGATGGAACAATGGAATATGCTGCCGCCCCGTGGCGGTACCGTTTTGTGTGCCGTCTCCGGCGGGCGGGATTCGGTGTGCCTGCTGCACTATCTTTGGACGTTGCAGGAAAAAGGCGGCTTTTCCGTGGCGGCGGCCCACTATAACCATCAAATGCGGCCCACTGCCCAGAGGGATCAGGCTTTCGTGGCGGAGCTTTGCCGCCGATGGGAGATCCCGCTGTACGTGGGGGCCGGGGATGTATACGGGACGGCGCAGCAGCGTGGTCTGGGGGTGGAGGAAGCCGGCCGCATATTGCGCTACGCCTATCTGGAGGAAGTTGCGGACGCCATCGGCGCAGAGCGGATCGCCACCGCCCACCATCAGGACGATCAGGCGGAGACAGTGCTGCTGCATCTTCTCCGTGGGACCGGTCCGGAGGGACTGCGGGGCATTCCGCCGGTGCGGGGACGGCTTATCCGTCCGTTGCTGGATACCCCACGGGAAGAGATCGAGGCCTATCTTGCGGCCTACGACCTGCCCCACGTGGAGGATGAGACCAACGAGTCACTGGCATTTTCTCGCAATCGCCTGCGAAAGCAGGTAATGCCCGAACTGGAGAAGATCCATCCGGGGATGCGGCGGAACATTGCCCGTGCCGCAGCGCTTGTGGGACGGGAGGATCGGTTCCTTCGCTCGATGGCAGAGACATATCTGCCGCCGACGGGGACGGAACTGGCGTGTGCCGATCTGCGGCGTGCGCCGGATGTGCTGCGCCCACGGATTGTGCGGCTGCTGCTGGACCGGCTGACGGTGGGCAAAAAGGATATGACCGCCGCTCATGTGGACGCCATTGTGGCCCTGGCCTTGGCAGGTGCCGGGATGGTCACACTCCCCGGCGGTGCGGCGGCCGTGTGCCGGCAGGGCCGGCTGCGTCTGATGCTGCTGGAGCCGGATTTGCCGGCGGAAATGCCCTTGTCCGTGGGAGAGAACCGCTGGGGACCGTGGGTCATCCGGGTGGAAAAGAAAAATCCCGGGGAAATGCTACAAAAAAAGGATGCAATTTTTGTAAAGTGTGATATGATAAATCAGTCTCTCACGGTGCAAGCGTGCCCGGACCGGCTGCGCCTGACGCTGCCGGGCAGCCGCGGAAGCCGCAGCGTCAAACGGCTTTTGACGGAGCGGGGCGTTCCGCCGGAGGAGCGGCGGCAGACGCCGGCCTTCCGGGTGGACAGACGGCTTGCCGCCGTATGGGGCCTGGGGACCGATGTGGAATTTATGCCGGAGGATTCCGGCTGCGGGGTAGAAATGACCCTATATAAGCAGAAATAAAGAGAATGACGGAGGACACGAAACATGGCAAAGAGCAATATGGAGCAGGATATTCTGAAGGTGCTCTATACGGAAGAGGAAATCAAGGCTCGCGTACAGGAGATGGGTGACGAGCTGTACGAGAAGTTTGCGGACAAAAACCCCCTTTTTGTGGGCGTTCTGAACGGCTGCTTCATCTTTATGGCGGATCTGGTGCGGGCAACACAGGTGAAAAGCGAACTGGAGTTCATCGGTCTGTCCTCGTATCATAATGGTGTGAAGAGTTCCGGCGTGGTGCAGATCACCCGGGATCTGCAGCGGGATATTACCGACCGCCACCTCATCGTGGTGGAGGATATTCTGGACTCCGGCAACACGTTGGCTTTTCTGAACAACTATCTTTTGAGCAAAGGGGCTGCCTCCATCACCATCGTGACGCTGCTGGATAAGCCCTCTCGCCGGGAAAAGGCTATCACTGCGGATCTGGCCGGCTTTGTGGTGCCCGATGAGTTTGTGGTTGGCTATGGCTTGGACTATGCCCAGCAGTACCGCAACGTACCCTACATCGGCGTTTTGAAGCCGGAAGTGTATAGCAAGTAAGGAAAGCGACCGGGATAAGGGGCGGGAGGACCGCCCTTTATCCCCGTTTTCAAAGACGAGGAAGGACGGTAGGAAATGCGAGAAAATGGAGGACGCTATACGGGAAAACGCCTGGCGCCTGTGGAGCAGAAGCGGAGCTTCTGGAGAGACTGGGGCTATCTTCTGGTGACGGCTCTGGTGGTGATCGTGCTGTTTCGCGTTGTTTTGCAGCTGGCGTGGGTGGACACCGGCTCGATGAAAGCGACGATCCCGGAGCGATCTCTTCTCGTTTCCCTGCGCCTGCCCTATCTGGTGGGAGATCCGGAACCGGAGCGTGGCGATGTGGTGACGTTCTGGGATGAGGAACTGGATAAGCTGCTGGTCAAGCGGGTCATCGGGCTGCCGGGGGAGCAGATCACCTTCCAAAACGGCTATGTCTATATTGACGGGCAGCGGCTGGAGGAGCCGTATCTTCCGGAGCAGGGCGTCACCACCAGCGGCAATCAAGACGTGTTTCTGGTGCCGGAGGGCTGTCTCTTTGTGATGGGTGACAACCGAGAAAATTCATTGGACAGCCGCCGCCTTACCAAACCGTATATTCCCGTGGAAGAAGTGCGGGCCAGAACCATGGTGGTGGTCTCGCTTATGCCGGCCCGGGAGGGCGATGAGAAGCTGCACTGGCGGGGTGTGCGCACAGTGTCTGAATAAGGAGGAGTGAGAGAGTTGAATGAGAGAAGGAGAATCGGACCGGGCGTGATCCTGCTGATCCTGCTGCTGGTCTTTGTGAGCATCAATATCTTCGGAGGGATGCGCTCAAAAAATGCGGTGAGCTACTACGAACTGCGGCAGCTCTTTATGCAGGAAAAGGTGCAGGAGTTTTCCATCACCGACACCAAACTGACCGCAAAGCTGCAAGACGGCAGTTCCACGGTCTGCGACCTCTATGACTTTGATCTTTTTTACAACGATCTGGACGGACTGGTCAAGGAGCAGGCGGCGGCCGGTATCATCAAAAACTATGACTACTATGCCGACCACTCCACCAACTGGCTGCCGACACTGATGCCCTATGTGCTGATCTTCCTCTGCTTCTTTTTCCTTATGGGTGTGATGAACCGCATGGGCGGCGGAGCCATGCAGCAGCAGGACCGCATGGCCAAATTCGGCGAAGCGCGGACGCAGGAGGGGATCGGCAGCAGCAAAACCTTCCGTGACGTGGCCGGCGCCGACGAGGAAAAAGAAGAGCTGCAGGAGATCGTGGAGTTCCTGCGTGATCCGCAGAAATACCTGCAGCTGGGGGCGCATATCCCCAAGGGCGTTTTACTGGTGGGCCCTCCCGGTACCGGCAAGACACTGCTGGCCAAGGCGGTGGCCGGAGAGGCCGGGGTGAGGTTCCTCTCTATCTCCGGTTCCGATTTTGTGGAAATGTACGTGGGCGTCGGCGCCAGCCGTGTCCGGGATCTCTTTGCACAGGCCAAGAAGGACGGGCCGGCCATCATCTTTATTGATGAGATCGATGCCGTCGGCCGCCAGCGTGGCAGCGGTCTGGGCGGCGGCCACGACGAGCGTGAGCAGACGCTGAACCAACTGTTGGTGGAGATGGACGGCTTTGGCAGCAACGAGGGGGTCGTGGTCATGGCGGCCACCAACCGTGTGGATATTCTGGACCCTGCGCTGCTGCGGCCCGGCCGCTTTGATCGGCAGATCTATGTGGGATTGCCGGACATCAAGGGCCGTGAGGAGATCCTGCGGATCCATGCCCGCAACAAGCCGCTGGCAGAGGATGTGGAGCTGGCCAAGATCGCCCGCAGCACGGCGGGCTTTACCGGAGCGGATCTGGAGAACCTGCTCAACGAAGCGGCGCTGCTGGCCGGGCGGAATGACCGCAGCGCCATCACCATGCACGATGTGGATGAGGCGGTGATCAAGGTGATTGCCGGCCCGGAGAAGCACAGCCGTGTCGTCCCGCAGCATGAGCGGCGGCTGACGGCCTATCATGAGGCCGGTCACGCCATTGTTACCCACGCCCTGCCGGAGCATGAGGCGGTCCACCAGATCACCATTATTCCCCGTGGACAGGCCGGCGGCATGACCATCTATCTGCCGGAGGAGGATCGCTCCTACCTCTCCAAGCGCTATATGGAGGAGCAGATCGTCACGTTACTGGGCGGACGTGCGGCGGAGGCGCTGATGCTGGAGGATATTTCCACCGGGGCGTCCAACGACATTCAGCGAGCCACGGCCATGGCCCGCAAAATGGTGGGCACCTACGGCATGAGCCAGCGGCTGGGCAACGTGGCCTTTGATACGGGACACGATGAGGTGTTCATCGGAAAATCCATGGCGCAGACCCGCCCCTATTCGGAGGAGACGGCAGCGGAGATGGACGGGGAGATCCGCCGGATCATTGATGCGGCCTACGAGCGGGCCCTCGCCATTTTGGAGGAAAACCGTGCACAGCTGGTGGAGGTAGCTGAGTATCTGCTGGTCCACGAAGTTATGAGCGGTGAGGAATTTGAAAACGTCTTTGCTGCGGAAAAAAGCGCCCAGTAAAGGCATCGTTTAATGAAAAACAAAAAGCAGCCGGGAGAACCATGTGCGGTCCTCCCGGCTGCTTTGTATCTATTGCGGGCGATGGAGGTGTCATGCAGACAGGGTATGCGGCGGAGAAAAAACGAGAGCTTCCTGTTTACAGGAAGCTCTCGTTGTGTGTTGTCGGTTATTCGCTGATGGCGTCGGCCACATCGTCCAGCCAGTTCCCTTGGAAGGACTCGATATCGCCGTGGTCCACCAGAGTGGCCAGCGCCGGCTCGATAGGCATCTTGGCCAGTACGGGCAGATCGTAGCGGGCGGCGGCCTCCTCGGTCTTGCCCTCGCCGAAGAGGTAGAGTTTTTTGCCGCAGTCGGGACAGGTGAGGTAGCTCATATTTTCGACCAAGCCCACGATGGGGATATTCATCATCTGGGCCATCTTT
This sequence comes from Oscillospiraceae bacterium, assembly GCA_020025275.1. GTDB lineage: Bacteria > Bacillota > Clostridia > Oscillospirales > Oscillospiraceae > Vescimonas. Next base: position 9,433 of record JAHHSI010000037.1, read on the forward strand.
ACGGCCTTTTCCACCACCATGCTGACCAGCTCCTGCGGAGAGGCCACGATGATGACGCCGTCCACCGGCAGGGTCTGGAACACGTTCAGCGCCACGTCACCGGTTCCGGGAGGCATATCCACGAACATATAGTCCACGTCCTGCC
>JAHHSI010000038.1 GCA_020025275.1 Oscillospiraceae bacterium
TGGAGGAGTCCATGCTGCCCACCACCGCCTTTGTGAATGTGGTTATGGGCATGAATGTCAACTTCCGCATGGCCCTGTCCGATCTGGCTTGGGAAGAAACGAAGCCCGAACCTCAGCCCGAACCTGAAACGCCCGCCGACAAGCTGGGCACCGTCACCGCCACCATGATGCAGGAGACGCAGGATCAGCCCAGCATGTGCGATGTTATGTTCGCCGAGAAGGCCGACGTGGCTCTGCACGGCGACAAGGTCACTTTGAAGTTCTATGTGGCCTTCCCCGTTCCCGCCTTCCCCGATATGGGCACGGACGGTACGCTGAAGGATTTCAAGGTCACTTACAATGGTGAGACCTACACCGCCACTTCCGACATCGACAGCAAGCCCCTGATGACCGTCAAAGCCGATAACCCCGGCTTCGGTCTCAAGAAGGGCGATCAGATCCCCTCTCAGGTTCTGACTCTGACCCTGCCCAAGGCCGCTCTGGAGGAGTCCATGCTGCCCACCACCGCCTTTGTGAATGTGGTTATGGGCATGAACGTCAACTTCCGCATGGCCCTGTCCGATCTGGTTTGGGATGAGACGAAGCCCGAACCCCAGCCGGAACCCCAGCCTCAGCCCGAAGATCCCGCCATGGATTTTGTGGATGAGGCCACCGGCATCAAGGTCCACGCAGATAAGAACGTGTTTACTGAGAAGGTCACTCTGGTGGTGACCCCCATCGCTCAGGGTGAGAACGGCTATGATGCCGCAGCCAAGATCCTGGAGAGCGTGGGCAAGAAGTTCCAGCTGTTTGACATTCACTTCGTCAACGAGAACGGCGAGGAAGTACAGCCCAACGGCAAAGTTACCGTTTCCTACCCCATCCCTGCAGACTATGACGCAGCCAAGCTGGCCGTGTATCGCATCAACGAAGACGGCACCAAGACCAAGATCAACGGCAGCGTGGAGGATCACTACCTGACCGTGGTTCAGAAGAGCTTCAGCACCTATGCTCTGGTGGAGGAAGGCAGCACGGCGCCCGACACCGTCCCCGGCACTCCCGATACCACGCCTGCGGCTCCCTCTGCTCCCCAGACCGGCGATACCACCGCTATGACGGCTCTGGTCTCCCTTCTGCTGGTGACCGGCGCAGCCATGGCCGTTCTGGTCCTGGGCAAAAAGCGCAGCTCTGTCAAATAAAGGAGATAATTTCATGCATACGACCGCCAAACGAATTGTAGCGGCGTGCGGCATGGCGGTGATGCTCGTCCTTGTGGCGAGCATCACTGCTATGCCCGCATTTGCCGCCTCCAACGGGATCTACATCGCCTCGGCGCATCCCCATTATCGCAACCCCCAGACCGGCATCATTGAGGACTCCGGCGGTGACAACTCGGAAGTTCTGGGCCAGTCCATGACCGAATCCGTGACCTATCGCAGAGCACTGGTGGAGGTGGACCAAAACGGCAACACCTATGCCACCATCCGCCTGCAGATGATGGACAACATCACCAACGCCCAGTTTCAGGTGGACGGCTCTCCCGTTTCCGCCACCTGTATGCAGGAAAACTACGGGGCCAACACGGCCGACTACCGCATCCCCGTCAACAGCGAGTCCTCCCTCATCCGCTGCAACATCTCCGTAAGCGCCATGGGGCGGGACGTGGTTTTCTTCGTGACCCTCTCCAATCTGGAACCGGGCAGCGAGGACTTCATCACCAGCGTGACGGTGACCGAGCCGGAACCCGAGGCCCCCACACAGCCGGAACCGACGCCGGAAACGCCCGCACCGCCGGCCCCCAGTGAGCCGACCGCTCCGACCGATACTCCGGCCAAGGAAGAGACCCCTGCGCAGAATAAGACGCCTGAAGAATCCAAAAAGCCTGCCAAGCCCGACGAGAAGAAACCCGGGATTCAGGAGTTTGACGCCAAGGGAAACGCCGTGGATAAGGCGGATAAGCCGGCATCGCAGGGCCATTCGATGCGGACCTTCGCCATCGTCGCCGGTGTCGTTGTGGCCGTAGCGGCCGTGGGCGGCTGTATCTGGTACTTTGGCTTCTTCAAGAAGAAGAAATAAGGAGGTGCGCCCATGAAACGTTTCGTTTCTCTCCTGCTCTCCCTCCTGATGCTCCTCTCCCTCACGGCCTGTATCAATCAGCATCCGGGGGAAACCCCGGAGGTATCAGATCCGGAAAACGTTCGCCTCATCGCCACCTCGCCCGCCGTGGCGCAGATTTGCAGCAAGCTGCATCTGGAGTTGGTCGGGGTCTGCAATACGGCCAGTCCCCTGCCGGAAGAGTACCAGAACCTGCCTCAGGTGGGGATGCCCATGAACCCGGATCTGGAGATCGTCAAATCACTGGAGCCGGACTACATCCTCTCCCCCGCCACCTTGCAAAATGACCTGCAGCCCAAATATGCAGGTATCGGCGAGGCCGCCATCTTCCTGGATCTCAAGAGCGTGGAGGGGATGTACGCCTCCATTGAAGGGCTGGGTGAGAAGTTCGGCAGACAGGCGGAGGCCAAGGCGCTGCTGGATGAGTTTGACAGCTTTATGAAGGAGTTCCGTACCACGGTCAAGGACAAGCAGCCGCCCCGTGTGCTGGTGCTCATGGGCCTGCCCGGCTCCTACATCGTTGCCACGGAGTCCAGCTATGTGGGCAGCCTTGTCAAGCTGGCCGGCGGCGAAAACATCTACGGCGACGGAGACGGACAGGAGTTCCTCACCGCCAATACCGAGGATATGAAAACGAAAGAACCGGACATCATTCTGCGCACGGCCCATGCGCTCCCCGATCAGGTGATGGCCATGTTCGATGAAGAATTCAAGACCAACGACATCTGGAAGCATTTTGCCGCCGTGCAAAACGGCAAGGTCTACGATCTGGACCCCGGCATCTTCAATATGAGCGCTAATTTCAGTTATCCTGAGGCGCTGCGCTCCCTGCAGCCGTTGCTCTACGGAGAGTAAATCAACCAACACCGCCGGAGTACTGCGGTACTCCGGCGGCATTTCTCGAAGGAGGGTTCCTTTTGATTTCCACTCGCAAGAAAGTTTTATCCTTTGTTGTCACGGCGCTGGGATTGGTGGCGCTCTTTCTCTTCGCTGTCAATACCGGATCGCTGAAAGTCAGTCCCAGCGAGCTGTTCCACGGTCTGTTCGTCGCCTACGATCCCGACGTGGCCACGATCTATGACCTGCGCTTTCCACGGATCTTCATTGCCCTGCTGGGTGGGGCCTCCATGGCCGTCTCCGGCGTGCTGCTGCAGGCCGTGATGAAAAATCCTCTGGCCGATCCCGGCATCATCGGCATCAGCAGCGGTGCCAGTCTGGTGGCAGTTCTGATGACCGCTTTTTTCCCCGCCCTCTATTTTTTCACGCCGCTGTTTGCTTTTCTGGGCGGTATGCTGGCCTTTCTTCTGGTCTACAGCCTCTCCTATAAGGGCGGGCTCTCCCCCCTGCGCATCATCTTGGTGGGCGTTGCGGTCAACGCCATGTTCACCGGTCTGATGGGGGCCTTCAACTCCGGTACAGGCTCCAATTTCTCCGGCGTTGCCAGTATCGTCAACGCCAACATCACCATGAAAACATGGGATGATTTCGAGACGCTGTTCATCTATTCCACCATCGGTCTGGTGCTCAGTTTCTTTGTCACCAACCAGTGCAATCTCCTCCAGCTGGAGGATAAAACCGCCCGCTCGCTGGGTGTCAATGTGACCCGCAGCCGGGTCCTCATCTCCATCGTTGCCGTGCTGTTGGCCGGCATCTCTACGGCGGTCATCGGCCCCATCAGCTTTTTGGGCCTGATCGTCCCTCACATTGCCCGCCTTTTGGTGGGCAGCAACCACAAACTGCTTCTGCCTTATTCCATTTTGCTGGGGGGCTTTACATTCCTTCTGGCCGATACAGTGGGCCGAACCATTGCTTATCCCTACGAAATCAACGCGACCGTCATCATGTCTGTCATCGGTGGTCCGTTCTTTATTCTTCTTTTGAGGAGGTCGAAACAATCCTATGGCAACTGATGTATTCAAAATCAACGGCCTCTCCTTTGCCTACGGGAAACAGGAGGTTCTGAAAGGACTGGATCTGACCATTCACGAAGGGGTCATCACCACTCTCATTGGTGCCAACGGCTGCGGCAAGAGCACGCTTTTCAACCTGATGACCAAGAATTTGAAGCCCGATGCCGGAGAGATCCTCCTGTATGGTGACAATGTGGCCGCGTGCCGCATTAAGGATTTTGCCAAACAGGTGGCCATTGTCCACCAATACAACACCGCTCCGTCGGACCTGAGTGTTGAAAAGCTGGTGGCCTACGGAAGAACGCCCTATCATACTATGGGTCTCTCTCCGGACCCCGCCGAGGACGAGAAAAAAGTCCAGTGGGCTTTGGAGATCACCAACACCACCGCCATCAAGGATAAGCCCATCACGGAGCTCTCCGGCGGTCAGAAGCAGCGGGTATGGATCGCCATGGCACTGGCGCAGGATACGAAGGTCCTGTTTCTCGATGAACCCACCACTTATCTCGACGTGCGCTATCAACTGGATATTCTCCGCCTGATCAAGCGCCTGAACCGTGAGTTTGGCATCACGGTCATCATGGTGCTCCACGACATCAACCAATCCCTCTACTACAGCGATGAGATCGTAGCCATGAAAGACGGCCGGATCATTGCCCACGGCCTGCCGGAGAAGATCATCACCACGGAGCTTGTCCACGATGTCTACGAAGTGGATCTGCAGATCCGGCAGGTGGATGGCAAGCCTTTCGTGATCCCGGTGTAGTTCGAGCAAAGGAGACTGCTAATGAAAATCAAACGTATGCTCTTTGTCGTGCTGGGCTGTGTCTGTCTGGCACTGGGCTGCATCGGCATTGCGCTGCCGATCCTGCCCACCGTCCCCTTTTTTCTGGCCACGGTATTCTTTTTCGCCAACAGTTCCCAGCGTCTCCATGACTGGTTCGTGGGGACGACGATGTACCGGCGGCATTTAGAGTCCTATGTTCAGAAAAAGGGAATGATGATGAAGACCAAGCTGACCATTGTGGGCAGTGTGACCGTAATGATGGGCATCGGCTTCTTTCTGATGTTCCGCAAGGGGATCTACATTCCCTGCGTGATTCTGGCAGTGGTCTGGCTGTGCCATGTGCTCTACTTCTTTTTCTGTGTCAAGACCATCCCTGCGGAGACGGAGGTCCTGCCGGAGCGCTGAGGCCTCCGGAGCGGCCCTTCCCTGATTTGTACGCCCTCTTCAAAAAGCGGCGATTCTGACCATGTTGTCAGAATCGCCGCTTTTTCCTATCGATGGTCGCCCCGACCTCCTGCAGCGCTCCACTGTGTGAGGGCGCCTTTGCCACCGGAGACATCCTCGACTCGGACACTGTCTGCTTCCCGCCCTCTGTCGTCCCCTGCTCCGCCCCTTCCGTCCGGGGCGGCCGTGCACCTGCCTGCACGGCACGGCCCGCTCACGCCTTGTCCAGATGGATGCCCAGCACCTCCGGAGGATTGTTGATCCGTGGGACAAACACGGCATTGCCGAGCCCTCGGCTCACCAGAAGCCGCTCTTCATAGAGCCCCGCCGTATAGGCGGGAAACAGCCCCTGCCCCGGTGCCATGATCCCCCGGTTGAAGAAACGCCACTGGCCGCCGTGGGCGTGACCGGACAGCACCAGATCCACCGGAAACGGCCGCACGTACCGATCGTAGTACTCCGGATGATGGCACAGCAGGAGTTTGAACCCGGGCCGTGCGGAAAACGAGGCCAGCCACGCCAGATCCGGGATCTGCTTTACCAGATGGCGCCGCACCAACCCCTGCTCATGCAGGGCCGAGGAAAGTCCGCCCAGCCAAAGGCCCCGGAAGAATACCTCCGAGTTGTCCAAAGCCACGGCCCCGGTCGCCCGAATGGCCGCCGGCAGGTCCCCCGGAAAGCGCAGATCGTGGTTCCCCACGGAGCAGAACGTAGGGAACTGCCGGGCGCTTTGCGTGAGGAGGGCAAATCCGTCCTCGTAATCCTCCTCATCCTGCACAAAATCGCCGCCTACCAGTACGGCATCCGGCTTCATCTCCTGCAGCAGGTGCAGGATCGGCGCAATGGGAAAGCCGTGCAGGTCCGAAACAAAGGCCATATGCACGGACTCTTCGATTGCTGCAGTTATGTGAAACTCCGTCTGCCTCAGCGGTGTCTTTTTCATATGTTTTGCTCCATTCTCTCCATCATTTCCTGCCCTCACCGAGCTTGCTTCCGCTATTGACGGCGCATCAGGCGCTTCATCCCCTGCTCCAGCCCCTCCTGCGTCAGCTGGTACATATCCACCAGCCGGGCAATCTCCCACCGTGTCTGCGCCAGACCGCCGGGCTGCCGGGGGACAGCCATAGGATTGAGCCAAATAAGGTAGGGATAGTGCCGCTTGAAGCGCTGGAGCCACTCGTAGCCGGAGGGCGAATACGTCCCTTCGCCCCAGTGAAACTCCTTTTCCCACAGCTCACTGGGGTTCATGGTGGCGTCCCCCACGAGAATGACCTTGTAGTTGCTGTCGAAATGGTTCAGCAGCCACTCCGTGTCCACCGCATCCTCCCACCGCAGCTGTGGATCCGTATATAGCTCCCGGGAGATGCAGTTGTGAAAATAGTAGGTATGGAGTTCTTTGAAATGATTGGCCTTGGTGGCCGCCTGAAACAGACGACTGCAAAGCCCCGCATAATAGTCCATAGACCCGCCGGAATCCATCAAAAGCAACACCTTGATGGTATTCTTCCGTGGTTTTTGATAGCGGATGGTCAGCAGACCGCCCCGGTCACCGGTATCCCGCACCGTGCCGTCCACATCCAGTTCCCGCTCACAGTTCTCCCCCTGAGCGGAAAGCTGCCGAAGGGCACGAAAGGCCATCTGAAACTGGCGGGTGTCCAGCCGATTGTCCTTGCGGAAATCCCGATACATACGCTGTGACGCCGCAGCCATGGCCGTGTGGTGACGGCCCTGTCCGCCGATGCGAAGCCCATTGGGATGCCAGCCGCTGTTTCCCCACGGAGTCACCCCCTGCGTCCCCACCCATTTGCTGCCTCCATTGTGCTGAAACTGCTGCTGGCGAAGCCGTTCATCCATGCGGCGCAGCAGCTCCTCCACCGACACCTCCTCGCCGTCCCGCTCCTCGGAGGCCATGGTGCGGTGCAGGTCCTCTATGGGGTGGTTCAGCCACTCCCACACCTGCTCCGGCAGCTCCCCCTGCAGGGGGATGTCCTGAAAAAACGCCAGAAACGCCTGGTCAAAGCGGTCGAAGTCCGCCTCGCTTTTCAGCAGGACCGCCCGGCAGAGCCCATAAAACCCATCAATGCTGTTGCGGTGCAGCCCCAGCTCCATTCCCTCCGACAAAAGCAGCCATTCCGGAAGGGACACCTGCAATCCATGCGCCCGCAGCAGATAGAAAAAAGACGTAAACATAGGCTCAGCGGATATGCTTGCGCAGCGTGGCCAGATCCTTGTCTTTTTTCAGCAGGACGCCGGCAAAGGGGATCTCCTGAACGATCCTCTCCGCATCCACGCCGGCACTGACCAGCGAGCGCAGCCAGTCCACCAGTTCTGACGTACTGGGCTTTTTGTCGATTTCCGGCAGCTGCCGCAGCCAGTAAAAGGCGCGCAGGGCCTGCTCCAGCAAGGTCTCCTCCAGTTCCGGAAAATGAATACGGACGATCTCCTCCATCTGGGCTTGGTCCGGAAAGTCGATATAGTGAAAGATGCAGCGCCGCAAAAACGCATCCGGCAGTTCTTTTTCCGCATTGGATGTGATGATGACGATAGGCCGCTGTTTGGCCTGCACGGTCTTTCGGAGCTCCGGGATGTAGAACTCCATCTGATCCAGTTCCCACAGCAGATCATTGGGAAACTCCAGATCTGCCTTGTCGATCTCATCGATCAGGAGTACCACCTGTTCCTCTGCATCAAAGGCTTCTCCCAGTTTTCCCAGCTTGATGTATCCGGCAATATCCTCCACGCCGTGGGTGCCGAACTGGCTGTCATAGAGCCGCTGCACCACGTCATAGACGTATAGGCCGTCCTGCGCCTTGGTGGTGGATTTCACATTCCAGATGATCAGTTGCTTGTCCAGTGCCTGCGCCACGGCTTTGGCCAGCATGGTCTTTCCGGTGCCCGGCTCTCCTTTGATAAGGAGCGGCTTTTGCAGCATAAGGGCGATATTGACCGCATTCATCAAAGCCTCTGACGCCACATAGTCCCGACTACCTGAAAAACGATGGTTCATACTGCGTATCTCCCTTCCGGCGGCACCGTGCCGCCCGATGTATGCTATCAGCATAAAACACGGCCGCCCCGCCGTCAACCCCC
>JAHHSI010000039.1 GCA_020025275.1 Oscillospiraceae bacterium
ATGATGGACCGCATGAAGATCGACGAGGATATGCCCATTGAAAATAAGATGCTCTCACGTGCCATTGAGCAGTCCCAAACCACGGTGGAATCCCGGAACTTCCAGTCCCGTAAATCCGTACTGGAGTACGACGATGTCATGAACAAGCAGCGTGAGATCATCTACGGTCAGCGTAAGCAGGTCTTGGACGGTCTGGATGTCAAGGATATGATCCTGCGCATGATGTCCAACGCCATCACCACACAGGTCAACACCTCCTTTGCCGCCGGACCGCTGGATGGCAGCTCCTTCCGTGAGCTGCTGCACAATGTGGAGGGCGTGTATTTCCTCCCCCACACGGTCCGCATCCCGGAGGAGGAGCTCTCCTCCAAAACGGCAGAGGAGATCACGGACACCTTCGTGAACGCCGCTGCGGACTTCTACGAGAAGAAGGAAGCGGAGATCACCTCCCCCGTCATGCGGGAGTTGGAGCGTGTGGTCCTGCTGCGTGTAGTCGATGAATTCTGGATGGACCACATCGACGCCATGCAGGACCTGCGCCAGGGCATCCGTCTGCGTGCCTATGCCCAGACCGACCCCATCATTGCCTATAAGAAAGAGAGCCTTGAAATGTTCGAGGAGATGATCAGCGCCATTCAGGACGAAACCGTGCGCCGGATCTACTCCGTGCGGCTCAAAACCAACGAAGAGCTCAAACGTGAACGTGTGGCCTCCGGCATGACTGAAAATGTCGGCGGTGACGGCACGGTAAAAAAGCAGCCCCGCAAGGTCAAGAAGATCGGCCGCAACGATCCCTGCCCCTGCGGCAGCGGCAAGAAGTACAAGCACTGCTGCGGACGAAACGCCTGATCCCGTCCGCATCGAGGAAAAGGAGGTCCCATGGCCTTTCAGACCCATTCGCATCAAGGACTGATCTGGCATACCAGTTCTCTTTTGGACGATCCTGCGCTGCATCACGGATTTTCCACCCGTGTCGGCGGCGTCAGTCCCGCTCCTTGGGATTCTCTGAATCTGGGGATTGCCCGGGGCGATACACAAGAAAATTTAGAGGAAAATTACCGCCGCTTCTGCGCCGCTGTGGGCGTGGACGTCCGGCGGACCGTGTTCAGCCGGCAGGTCCACGAGGACAACATCCGCCTCGTGACCGCCGATGACGCCGGCAAAGGTCTCTGGCGCCGCCGGGACTATGAAAGTGTGGACGCCCTGATCTGCGGAGAGCCCGATCTTCCGCTGGTGGTCTTTTCCGCCGACTGCGGCATCATCCTTCTCTGGGACCCGGATCATCGGGCCATCGGCGCCGTCCATGCCGGTTGGCGCGGTGTGGCCTCCGGTCTTGTCCGCAAGACCGTTCTGCGGATGCAGGAGGTCTTCGGCACCGATCCGGCCCGGCTGCGCTGTGCCATCGGTCCGGCCATCGGCCCTTGCTGCTTCGAGACGGACGAGGATGTTCCTGCGGCACTGCGCCGGTCTCTGGGTGACGCTGTTGAGCCCTATATGGAGCGGCACGGCTGCAAATGGCACATCGACCTGAAGGCCATCAACGCCCATTGGCTCCGTGTGAGCGGCGTGCCGGATGCGCAGATCGACCGATGCAGCCACTGCACCGCCTGTATGCCGGAGCTCTACTGGTCCCACCGGAAAGTCGGCAATGCCCGCGGCGCTCAAATTGCCATGATCTCACTGACGTGAGGAGGTTTCTCCCATGAAAAAATCCCTTGCCGCGCTGGCATTTCTTCTGGTCTCGCTACTGTCCCTGAGCGGCTGCAGCGACTGGGAGGACCCTGCGCAGGACGATGTTTTCCAAACGCTGAAAGACTACTATACGACCGAAGAGCCCGTTCGCGGGCCCAGCCCGCTCACTTCCTTCTCCCTGCCCTATTTCGAAGGGGAGACGGCCGACCCCATTTCCTGTGCCGAGGGACCACATCAAGTGCTGGGTGCCCTGCTCTACGAGGGGCTGTTCGTGCTGGATCCCCATTGGGAGGCCCAGCCGCTGCTGGCCCAGAGCTATACCTACGATGCCGCTTCCCACACCTACACGATCGAGGTGCGCAGCGACATCACCTTTTCCGACGGCTCCTCTCTGACCGCCTATGACGCTGCGGCGGCGCTGCAGCGTGCCCGCTCCTCTCCCCGGTATAGTGCCCGGCTGCAGGATGTGACCTCCGTCCACAGCTACGGAAACACACTGGAGATCACCCTCCGCCGGGACAATGCCCAGTTGCCGGCCTTGCTGGACATTCCCATTGTCAAGGCCGGAACAGAGGAGTCTCTCTTTCCCGTAGGCACCGGTCCGTACTACTACACCGAGCAGGACGGCAAACCCCGGCTGTTGGTGAACACCTCGTGGCACGAGACCCCCTCCCTCCCCTTTCACGAGATTGGGCTGGTCCGGTGCAAGGATAACGACTCCGTGGCCTATGCCTTCTACGCCCGTGAGGTGCAGCTGCTGGCCTACGATCTGACGGCCACCCACGGCACCAACGTCTCCGGCGTGGGGATTTATGAAGATGCTCCCTCCACCACCATGCACTACATCGGCTTCAATGTCACCCGTGACCCCCTCCGGAATCCGGCGGTGCGTCATGCCCTTTCTCTGGGGATTGACCGTGGAGAGTGCACCAATGCCTATCTGCTGGGCCACGGTCTGCCGGCACAGCAGCCGCTCTCCCCGGCCAGCAGTCTCTATCCTACGGGGGAGGATGTACCGTACTCCCCGGACAACTTCGACAGTGCCATGGCAGAGGCCGGCTACCGTGCGGGGAACACGGTGTCTCTCACCATGATCGTCAATGCCGAAAACGAGTTTAAAGTCAGCGCCGCGCAGAAGATCGCCGCAGACCTCTCCCACCATGACATACAAATTTCCGTGGAAGTTCTCCCGTGGGACAGCTATTTGCAGCGCCTGAGCAGCGGAAAGTTTGATCTCTTCTACGGCGAGTGCCGTATGACGGCCGACTGGGATCTGCAGAGCCTTGTTGGCACCGGTGGGGCCCTCAACTACGGCGGCTACGCCGATTCTCAGATGGACGCCCTGATGCAGGCCGCACTGGCCGCCGACGAGACGCAGCGTGGTGTCGCCTATCAAAATCTCTATACCTATTTTGCGCAGCAGGCCCCCTTTGCCCCCATCTGCTTCAAGAGCCTTTCGGTTCTGATGCCCTCCGGCTCTGCCGATGAGATCACCCCCACGGCTTCCAATCCCTTCTATAACTTTCCTTCGTGGAAACTGAACATCAAGTAATCAGAAAACGCCGATTGGACGACTCCAATCGGCGTTTTCTCTTCGTTTTTCCACATCGGATCTTCCCTTATAAGGAGACCCGGACGGGGTCATCGCCCCGCCTCCCGCTCCGGCAAAGACACAGCATCTCCGCCGTTTTCCTCTCTGCGCCGCTGCGCTTCCAGTTTCGTATGCCGTCGACCTTCCCGCCAACGTCCGGCGGGACATCTGTTGATCTCCCCGAAGGGAGTCGGGCTCATTCCACATTCTCCGGAATGGGCCAATCCGGCGCCAGCATTTCTTCGCGAATGGCCGCTGCCACATCCTCTATTCCGCTAAAGGATGCAAAGCTCTCCTCATTCAGCAGCTTGGCGCCCACGCGCTCCATATCCTCCAGATTCACTCGCTGGATCTCCTGCGTTTGGGACGAGCAGCAGTCGGTCAGTACCGCCACATTATAGTCCAGCGCAATGGCATCATAGGCCGTTGTCCGGATACAGTTGGGGGTCGTCGTCCCCGCCAGTACCACGGTGCGGATGTCCAGACGGCGCAGAATGAGATCCAGTTCCGTTCCGAAAAAGCCGCTCCAGCGGGGCTTGGTCACAATGTAGTCCCCCGGCTGCGGGTGCAGACCTTCCGCCCACTCCATCCCGCTGGAGCCGGGGGACATCTGTCGGCCGCCCTGCTGCCATCCGGCATAACGGGTCATTTCCACATCGCTGCCGTCGGCGCGATAGATCCGGCGCACCCAGATCACGGGCATCCCTTTGGCCCGGGCCGTTTCGATGGTCCGCACACAGGCCGGAACGGTGGCCGCCGCCCCTGCAATGCAGTGGATCGACGCCCGATCCACAAAGCCCCGCTGCATATCGATGATGATATACGCAGCGCGTGTTGTATTCTCCTTCATACGGCCACCTCTCAATACCGGCGGATCACCGCCGTCACCTTGCCCATGATCTGTGCCTCACGGCCGTCGATGGGGCTGTAGTTCTCATTCTCCGGCAGCAGCCAGATCTCCTTCCCCTGTCGGGAAAACCGTTTCACCGTGGCTTCCTCGTCCAACAGCGCCACTACGATCTCTCCGTTGCTGGCGTCCGGCTGCTGACGCACCACCACCAGATCATCCGGCAGGATCCCGGCATTGATCATGGACTCGCCCCGCACCCGCAGGGCGAAGAACTCACCGCTCCGCCCGTTGGTGTCGAAGGTCAGATAATCCTCGATACACTCCTGCGCCAGAATCGGCGTACCTGCGGCCACATTACCCACAATGGGGATCTGATTTTCCTGCGGTGTCTGCACCACACCGGTCAGGGTGATGGTCCGCCCTTTGCCGGCGCTGCGGTCAATGACGCCCAATTCCTCCAGATGCTTGAGATGAAAATGCACCGTGGAGGGAGATTTCAAGCCCACTGCGTCCCCGATTTCCCGCACAGACGGGGGATACCCCTTGGTCTGAATGGTTCGGGCAATATAATCATAGATCTGCTGCTGCATCTTGGACAGCTGAACCATAGTCATTCGCTCCTCTTTCCGATACTCTGCTCGGTTGTTCTCATGGTTATCATAGCACAATCGCCGGCAGATTACAACGTTTGTTCGAGTACTATTTTCACAAAATTGTGCGATTCCACCGCAAATGGGACCGCTTTTCTCTTGTAATTACCTATGCAATGTGGTATAATTCTTTGTACTTTGAGAAATATGCCTTGCAATGGCATGGAATACATTTTGGAGGATAGTCCGCTATGATGATTTTTATTACGATTCTGCAGCTGTTAATTGCTTTGCTCTTGGTGGTTATGATCCTGTTCCAGTCCGGTAAGAGCCAGGGGCTCAGCGGCGCCATCGGTGGCATCGCCGACTCCTACATGGCCAAGTCCAAGGCCAAGTCTGTGGACGCCAAGCTGGCCAAGGCTACCAAGTGGGTCGGCGCACTGTTTGTCGTGCTGACGCTGGTGCTCAACTGCATGGTTGCCGCCGGTATGTAATCGGAAGAAGCGGAACCCTGAGCGGATGGCTCAGGGTTCTTTTTTATCCAATTTTCCGATAGGTCTTTCCCGGCGCAGCCTCCACGCCCTTGCGCTCCATCAGCTGCGCCACCGTCATCAGCTCCACCCCCTGCGCCTGCAGCTGATCCACCGCCTGCAGTGCCGCAGCCACACTGGTGGGATAGCAGTCGTGCAGGAGGATGATCCCGCCGTCCTCCACGTGGCTGATGATGTGCTGCACGACCTGCTCCGTATTGCGGCACTCCCAATCCTTCGGGTCCACCGACCAGCTGATGATCGGTGTGGGCCATATTTCACGCACAGACTCCGCCAGCAAACCATAGGGTGGCCGCACCCAGTACTCTCCCGGCCCCAGAACGCTGCACAGCGCCAACTGGCAGTCCTTCAGCTCCGCCAGAGCCTCGGCATCGCTGCACTCGATCAGGGACACATGGGCGTAGGTGTGATTTCCGATCTGGTGCCCCTCTCGGGCCATGCGATACACCAGTGGTGCCTGTTCTTCCACACAGCGCCCCACTAAAAAGAAGGTGGCGTGTACCCCTCTCTCCTTCAGTCCATCCAGCAGCTGCGGCGTATACCGGGCGGACGGGCCGTCATCAAACGTCAGCGCCATCGCAATGGGCCCCCTTTCCGCTGCAGCCGGCTGCTCCGCACCGCCGAAATCTTTCTGCTGCCCTGCCGCCCCCAACAACAGCAACGTTACAAGCAGCAGAAACGTCCATTTCTTCATACAATCACCCTTTCATCCTATGCGCCGGTATAAAAAAATACGCCACCTCTCAGGCGGCGTATTTTTCATAGTCTCACGTCAATGGCACTTGGATCTCCACATACTGATCTCCGATAAATCCGGTAAAGACAGCACGTATTTCTGTTCCTTCCGCAGCATCCGGCAGGTGAAAGGTGTAGGTGAACCTGTCTCCGATGCCGTGCATCTCACTGGAATAGCCATAGGATCTCGTTTCTGTGATCTGGTTGATATAAGAAATGTCCGGCTTCGTACGCACGCTCCCCTGATCGACTTGCAAGGTCACCATGGCCCCGTTATCGGTCAGGTATTCCACATCACAGTCCTCTACCGTTGTGGTGGATCCTTTCCAGTAAAAGGAATCCCCGATCTGTGTTTCGTAGGCCACATCCACCAAATCCTCGAAAATTGGCGCCACCTCATCCAGCCCCAGCTCCTCCGGATCGGCCGGCTCCACCGGAGCCTCCTCCCTCTGGGGGCTGATCTGGATCGAGTTATCCCAGAAGCTTCCGACTTCATCCATGGCGTTGTGGATAGTGCGGAAAATAAGGATATTGCCTATGATCACCAGCACAATAACCGCCGCGAAAATCAGCAAAACGGTGGTCAGGAGATGGTTTTTCCGTCTCCCCCGGCCTCCCGCAGCCGCACGCTGTGCGTATGAAGGACTGCCTGTCTCCCCATGGATGTCCGACGAGGCCGTGTAGTGGTACGGCTCCGCCGATGCTTCGCCGCCCGGTGTATCATCGCTCCAGCTGTCTGCTGCCGTCTCCCTTGCATAGGAAACGTCTCCATCCTCCACGTGGGCGTGGGGCTTCTCCTCAAAGCAGACCTTCCCTCCCACTTTCAGATGCGCATCCGAACCATTCTCCCAAAACTCTTCCTCCGAGATGTGGCGCACTGTTCCGTCAGCATCCACCTTCTCCCGCTGCGGCGGACGGTTGAATGCTCCGCACTCCGGACAGCAGCCGTCTTTTTCGTAATGATAGCGTTTTCCACAGGCTTTGCACGTTACTTTCACAGCAAATCCCTCCTTATTTTCTCCATCTGCGCTCCGACGGGCAGAGGCAGCCCGTCATCGACTGCACTTGTCATCGGACACCGTTGTTGGAGTTGAGTATAGCATGGATTTAAATACACCACAAGCGCTTCCTTGCAGAAAAAAGCCCTTTTCTATGGCGGCAGAGCCATAGAAAAGGGCTTTTCATTTTAGGTATGCTTACTTAACCAGCTCAATGATCGCGGTCTCAGCAGCATCGCCACGGCGAACGCCGGTGCGAATGATGCGGGTGTAGCCGCCGTTGCGCTCTGCATACTCAGGAGCGATCTCCTTGAACAGCTTGTTGGCAACATTCTCTCTGGTGATGAAGCTCAGAGCCTGGCGATAAGATGCCAGATCACCCTTCTTGCCCAGGGTAATCATCTTTTCAGCCAGAGGCTTGATCTCCTTGGCACGGGAAATGGTGGTCTCCATTCTGCCCATATCCAGGAAATCGGTCACCTGCTGACGGAGCATCGCCTTGCGCTGATCGGTAGTCTTACCGAGCTTACGAGTTCCGGGCATTTGTGTTTCCTCCTTGTAAGGATATCCGCGCTATCGCGCGAAATCAGTTGTTTTCTTCGTCGGCCAGCTTTAAATCCATCATAGCCAGCTTGTTGATAACCTCTTCCAGGGACTTGCGGCCCAGGTTGCGAACCTTCATCATCTCGTCCTCGGTCTTGTTGATCAGATCCTTGACGGTGTTGATGTTGGCGCGCTTGAGGCAGTTGAAGCTGCGGACCGACAGATCCAGCTCTTCAATCGTCATATCCAGAACCTGATTGCTCTGGTCGCTGGGCTTATCCACCACGGTGGATGTAGCACCCAGCGTGTCACTCAGGTCCGTGAACAGGGTGAAGTGATCACACAGGATCTTTGCGCCCAGAGATACAGCATCTC
>JAHHSI010000004.1 GCA_020025275.1 Oscillospiraceae bacterium
TGCCCGCCGGACCGTATCGGTTCGGCCCGGACGGCAGGATGATGGATCCGCCGGCGGCCCCGGACCCGGATCCTGCGCCGCATCCCGACCCCGATCCGGAACCTCCGGTGCCGCCGACGCCCGCGGAGAAGAACGGGATCGTGGAAGAGAACGGAAAACTCTACTACTATGAGCATGGGGTGCTGTCCTATGCCGGTCTGCTTCGGATCGGCCAAGAGTACTACTATGCCCGCACCTCCTCCGGCGAGCTCGTTACAAACCGGGAGTATTGGATCACCAAAACCAACGACCTGCTGCCGTCCGGACCGTATCGGTTCGGCCCGGACGGCAAGATGATGGCTCCGCCGGCGGCCGCTCGATAAAAACGCCGCGGAACTTTGGCCCACTTCGGCACCGTATTCATCGCTGAAGTGGGCCGCTTAGGGAGTAGGTCAAAAAAGACCTGTAAGGAAGGAGGAATCCCTTGGCACAGATTATACGATGGGTGTCTGCTCATTTTTTGTGGGTGATGTTGGCGATCAGCACGCTGCTCTCGTGGAACTGGCTGCTGTATTTTCGGAAGCGACTGGCCATCAGCGGTCAAATGGCACTGCTGCTCTCGGCGGCACATACCGTGGCCGGCGTGCTGGCGGTGAAACTGTTTGCCTTTCTTGAAGGCGTACCGGGCGGAATGAGTCTTTATGGCGCCATTTTTTTCCTTCCGCTTGTCTATGCCTTGGGGGCCGCGGTGAGTAAACGCTCCGCGAAAGACGTCTTTGACGTATGTACCCTTTGCATGATCATCGCCTTCCTGCTGGCGCGTTTTAACTGCCTGTACAGCGGCTGCTGTCCGGGGGCGGTGGTTCCCTGGTCTGACAGCATACGCTGGCCTACCAGGGAAGCGGAAATCCTATTTCATCTGGTGCTTGCTATATGGCTCGGGAGGCGGGTCTTGCAGAAGAAAAAACCCGGAACGGTGTATCCGCTCTACATGATGTGGTATGGAGGATTCCGGTTTCTGGTGGAATTTCTGCGAGAGCAGCAGGCACTTTGCGGGCCGTTCCATATAGCGCATATTTGGTCAATTGTTTCCTTCGTAGTGGGGGCCGCTGCGTATCGAGCCATCACCCGCTCGACGAAGGGAGCGGTGCGCCAAAAATCCAAAAAGGGAAAGAGAGGAATCACTGCATGAAAAAACAGGAGAGAAGACGGTTCTGGGCAATGCTCTTGACGATTGTATTGACGTTAGGGCTGCTGCCGGTATCCGCCTATGCGGCAAATGGGCGTTTGCAAGTCCTGCAAGGACAGATCACAGTGGACTATGAGGGGAAAAATGCCAAGGCCACGGCGGCAAACGATGTCGTCACGGCAGAGGCCTATGCCACATTTAACTCGAACTGTTCAGGAGGGAACTTTCGCGCAGATACAACGACGCTGACGGTGGCCAATGCCTCCGCTGCGGCGGCCACCATGGTGTTTGACTATGCGCCGGACCTCAACGGCGGCTCTATGGAACTCGATGGCAAGGCAATTACCGGGAGCGGTACATTTTCCAAAGAGATTCCGTCCGGCGGAAGCGTTGTCCTCAAGATCACAAGCCCTTCGGACAAGAAAGAGCCGGCTAAGGTCACGCTGCGCAACTTTGCGCTGGTCAGTGGCGGCGAGCTTGACGTTACAGTACTGGCTCCGCAGCACGGCAGTGCGACGGTCAACGGGACTCCGGTCACAACGGATACGACGGTGAAAACGACGTATGACCAGGGCGTTGCCCTGACGGCCGTCCCCAATCAGGGCTATGATTTCGTTGGTTGGGTCGATGCCCGTGATGCCGTGGTGATGAAGGCTTCCGACGGGACGCTGCACCCGACCGGAAACACGACGGTGCGTCCGTGGTTTGTTCCGTCCGGAACTGCGATCTTCGGCGTGGGAGAACGTATTTTTGACGATCTCAATCAGGCGGCCGCGGCGGCAAATCATGGAAATGAAAAGAAAATCGTGCTGCTAAATAGTGGTACACTTTTCGCCGGAACCTATACCATCCCGGCAGGCGTCACACTGCTGATTCCATTTGACGAATGGGGTACCTGCTACAAAGCGTCTCCCGAGGCGGTGAATGCAGCATCGGGCGGGCAGAAGGTTTTTCGCAAACTGACGATGGCCGACGGTGCAAAGCTGGTGGTTGACGGGGAACTCAGTGTCAGTGCCAAGCACGGATCGGCCGCCGGCGGCCGGCCGATGGGAGTGATCGGCGCCTATGGCCAGATCGAACTGCAGGCACAGGCTGAGATAACGATCCATCAGAAGGCGGCTCTGTATGCCTGGGGATTTCTTACCGGCTCCGGCCATGTGATTGCAAAATCCGGTGCCACCGTCTATGAACTCTTTCAGCTCACGGATTTTCGCGGCGGCTCTGCATCCATGACTTGCTTGGATACACAAAAAAAGCACTTCCCCTTCGGTCAGTACTATGTCCAGAATATCGAGGCCCCCATTACATATGAGACGGGGGCAAATGAGATCGTGGTGGGCTCAGTTACCGCTATGGGGAAAACAATCTCACTATCTCCTAAATTTGTCGGAAAGGGAGGACTTTTCGAGCAGAACAGCGGTACCCTGACCAAGTGGTATGATCCACAGCTTGACCAGCTGCAGGTTGCCGTGGACGGCTCGGTTTCCCTGAGCAGTATTCAGGTCAAGTTTGCAGGTGTCAATGCCAACTCCGCCGACTATAATCTGCCCATCAACAATGTGATGCTTCATATCCGCAGCGGTGAAGTGATCAATGGGCAGGATGTGGAATTCCTGCCGGACAGCGGTATTCGGGTCTACCCCGGTGCTGCCCTGAACATCACCAAGGCAGGAGAAATCTATCTCATTGATCGGGCCGATTGGGGCAACTTTGTCTGGCATAATGGGGATAAAAAACTATCTCCGCTGGTGTACTCGCCCACCCGCGGTGCCAATCAGCGCACCGGGGAGACCATGGACTCTGCGCTGCTGGATGTGAACGGAACGGTTCAAGTGGACGGCATCTTGAAGACCAGTGCCTCCGGTGCGGATGTGATTTCCTCGGCGGGCGGCGGTCAGATCAATTTCAATTCGGCCGATCAGGCAAGCCACGTCTGGCATTATCTTCAGTCTCCCAATAAATGGGCGGAGATCCCGGTGGTTTCTGCAAAGCTCAAAAATGCCGACGGCACTGTGGTAGAGACGGCCAATCATACAGCGGGGACCACCTATCGCTATGCACAGGGGCGGTGGATCGATCCCCATACGGCAGCGTACACCATTCTCTGGAAAAATGAGGATGGCACCGTGCTGGAAACGGACAGCCAGGTGCCTTACGGCACCATGCCCACCTACGATGGCGCCGTGCCTTCCAAGGCACCGGATGCCCGGTATACCTATACTTTCGCCGGGTGGACGCCTGCCGTGGTGCCGGCGTCCGGGGATGCCGTATATACGGCCACATACACCGCCCAGCCCCATGTATATACTGTGACTTGGGTGGATTGGGACGACACAGTGCTGGAAGTAGACGAGGGTGTGCCCTATGGTGCCGTTCCCACCTATGATGGCCCGGAACCGACCCGCGCAGCGGATGCGGAGTTTACCTATACCTTTGCCGGATGGGACATCAAGGCAGAGCCAAAGTCTCTTGCCGGAGCGGGACCGCTGGGCCCGGTGACGGCCAATATGACCTATCAGGCCACCTATGAGGCAAAGCGCAATATCTATACGGTGACATGGCTGGATGAGGATGGAAAGACGGTACTGTCCGCCACGCAGGTGGAATACGGGACCATTCCTACCTATGACGGAGTGCCCACGAAGGCGCCGGATGCCCAGTATACCTATACCTTTGCCGGATGGACGCCTGCGGTTGTGGCCGTGACCGGCGATGCCGCCTATACGGCGACCTTCCAAGAGGCGCTCAATGCGTATACCGTGACATGGAAGAACTGGGACGGCGCCGTGCTGGAAACCGATGTCGATGTGCCGTATGGAAGATTGCCGGCCTATGATGGTCCGGTGCCTGTCCGTGCAGGAGATGCACGATACAGCTATGCCTTTATCGGATGGGATGTAGAGGTTGCGCCGGTAACCGGTGACGTGATCTATACGGCGGTGTTCCGGCAGAGCGTCAACACCTACACCATTACCTGGAAGGACGAGGATGGGTCTGTGCTGCAGAGCACGCAGGTGGCGTATGGCGACATACCCGGCTATCGGGGCGCACAGCCCGGCAAGGCACCGGACGCCCAGTATACCTATACCTTCGCCGGATGGACGCCTGCAGTTGTGGCAGTAACCGGAGAGGCCATCTATACCGCCACATACAGCAAGACCACCAATGCGTATACTGTGACATGGAAGAACGAGGATGGGACAACGCTGGAAACCGATGCGAATGTTCCCTATGGCACGCTGCCGACGTTTGATACCGCTGTACCCGCCAAGGAAAGCGACGACCCCTTTTTTGTCTATCAGTTTGCGGGCTGGGATCAGGAAATCACAGCCGTGACCGGTGATGTGACCTATACGGCAGTCTTTGAGAAGGTTGGCAGGAACGGGTGGGTGACAGATGCGGTCGGAACCACCTATCTGAAAAACGGTGAGCAGTGCTACAAGGACACGTGGGCGGGCATCGAGGCGGACACTTACTTCTTTGACGCCAACGGCTACCTCGTCAAGGGGCTCTATGAAACCACGGCGCAGGACGGCAGTCACCGGGCAATTTTCATCTTTGATGGCGAAACCGGCGTTTTCCAAAGCGAACAGAGCGGGCTATATGATCTGGGGAAGGACACCTATTGGACAAAGAACGGTGAGGTCATGGCATATCCCGGTCTGGTCAAGGTTGGGGATGTGTACTACTACTTTGAGGCCGACCATAAGGCGGTGAAGAGTGAAACGGACAAGCCGGTGCCCCACTATGTGGAAAAGACCAATGGCCTGGCACTTCCGAGGTGTATGTATGCCTTTGATCAGAGTGGTGTGATCGTCCACGATACAGATACCACGCTGCAGGGGATCAAGAAGGCGTCGGACGATCAGAAGCTCTATCTCTTTGTGGACGGCGTCAAGATCTGCTGGGGCCTCTTTGCATGGAACGGAGCGTACTACTACGCAAGAACATCCAGCGGCGCCATTGTTCACGACACCACCTACTGGATTTCCCAGACCAACGGCCTGCCCGTGGAAGAGGGCTCGTACCGCTTTGATCCTGCGGGGAAGATGGTGCTGCCGGATCTCACAAAGAATGGGATCATCGCCGAAAACGGAAGCCTCTGGTACTATGTAAACGGGAAGCTGTCCTATGCCGGCCTTATGAAGATCGACGGCAGCTACTACTATGTGCGCAGCAATGGCGAAGTCGTGCACGATCGTGCCTATTGGACCACCAAGACCAATGGATTGCTGCCGGAAGCCACCTATGAATTTGGCTCGGACGGCAAGATGATCGTCAAGGAACCAGAGAGTGTCAAAAACGGCATCGTTGCGGAGAAAGGCAGCGTTTACTACTATGAAAACGGCGTGCTTGCGCCGGTGGGGCTCGTGAAAATCGGAAACGATTATTACTATGCCCGTACCTCCAGTGCAGAGATTGTACGGGGACGTGGGTACTGGGTGACGAAAACCAACGGGCTGATGAAAGAGGGAATGTATCAGTTTGACAGTACCGGAGCGATGATTCGGTAACGATCCGACCGGAGAGGAGGGCAGGCCGCTGCCGCCGGTGGCAGCGGTCTGCCCTCTTTGATAGACTCGTGCAGGAAAGGCAGGCGTGATGGGGGATTTACAGGTGTTGGTGGCAGCAATGCATCAGGTGGATTTGGCGTTGGCGGCGCAGATGAATCTGCAGTGCGATGCCATCATAGCCAATCAGGCTGACCGGGAAGAGATCACAGACGAAACCGGGCCTGGGGGAACGACGAAGATGCTGACCACAAAAACGCGGGGGGTTGGTTTGAACCGGAATATAGCACTGCTCGCCGCCACAAGTGAGATCGTCCTCTTTGCCGATGACGATGTGACCTATTATGACGGAATGCCCGCACAGGTCCTGAAGGCGTTTCGGGAGAATCCGGATGCAGATGTCATCCTCTTCAGCATGGATTACGCGCGGGGCGGGCAGATCATCGAACGGAGACATCTGCCCCATAAAAGACTCCATGTGTGGAACGCTATGCGCTATGGCGCAGTCTCTATGGCGGCGCGGCGGCGGGCGCTTTTGCAGGGCAATATCACGTTCCATCAGCTCTTTGGCGGCGGGTGCATTTACAATTCAGGGGAGGACAGCCTGTTTTTGAAGGCGTGTTTTGATAAAGGACTTCATATCTACACCCACCCGTATGTGCTGGGAATTTGCAGCAGAGACCATTCCACATGGTTTTGCGGCTGCAATGAAAAATATTTTTATGACAAAGGTGCTTTGATGGGGTACCTTTTTCCGAAACTCAAATATGCGATGACGTTGTATTTTGCATTACACGTAAAGAAGAAAACAGACATTGCCTGCCCGGACAGGATCCGCTGGATGTACCGGGGACTGCGCGGCGGCCGGGCAATGCGTTCATATGAGGATCGTTTACAGAAAGAAAAGCCGTAGGGAGCAGGGCAGATCTGGAGGACCCATGGGGAGAACGCAGATGAAAAAAATTCTGATCGTCAACAACAATATGAACATCGGCGGCATCCAAAAAAGTCTCTGTAATTTGCTCTGGGCCATCCACGGGCAGTATCAGATCACGCTTTTTCTCTTTTCGGCACAAGGGGCATATCGGAAGGAGATTCCGCCGGATGTGCAGGTGATTTCGTGCACATCCCGGTATCGTCTGCTGGGGATGAGCCAGCGAGAGTGCCGGGGGCGAACACGACTTTTGCGGGGGTGTTTTGCTGCGATGTGTCGGCTGTGGGGGCGGGAGCGGCTCATGCCTCTCATTCAGCGAAGCCAAGCCATGCTGACGGAGGACTATGATTGTGCCATCTCCTATATGCATGGTGGAAATCCCCGCCATTTCTACGGCGGCACCAATGAATTTGTGCTCAATAACGTCCGTGCCGTACAAAAAGTGGCGTTTTTACACGGAGATTTTCAGAAATGCGGCGGAAACACGCCGTACAATCGGCAGCTCTACGGCCAATTCGATTGGATCGCAGCCTGCTCGGAAGGGTGCCGGCGGGCGTTTGCGGCGGCAGTGCCGGCACTTGCGGATCGGTGTATCGTCGTTCCCAATTGTCACTGCTACGAAAAAGTCCGCGCCTGCGCCGGAGACCACCCGGTGCAGTATAGCGCGGATTCCATACACGCGCTGGTGGTGGCAAGGCTTGCCCATGAAAAAGGGGTGGAGCGTGCGATTGCGGCGGCCGTCGCGGCCGGGAAGGATGGCTATGCCATAGAACTCCACATCGTGGGCCGCGGCGCCAAAGAACAGGAACTGAAAGAACAGGTGCAGCGTACCGGCGGCGAGGCATATGTGCATTTTTACGGAGAGCAGGAAAATCCCTATCGGTTTATGCCGGGTGCTGATTTTCTGTGGCTTACGTCTTACCATGAAGCCGCACCGATGGTGATCGAGGAGGCGGCGTGTCTGGGTCTGCCCACACTTTCGACGCGGACAAGTTCCAGCAAGGAAATGGTGGAAGAACGTGGGTGCGGCTGGGTCTGCGACAATACGCAGGAGGGGATTGAAAAGGCACTGCGGACATTGTTGCAGCGACCGGAACTGCTGATCCAGCAGCGAGAAAAAATGCGGGCGTACCGATGTGACAATACAAAAGCAATCAAGGAAATTACTGCACTTTTGGGGACATGATGTGGACATAGGGGACGGCGATGCCAAGGGAGGCGTGGCTATAGCGCAGGCCTTTCTGCCGGGACAAAAGAGGGAGAATGGATGCCTAAGTTATTGATGATCTCGCACAGCGGATTTTCGGATGAAAATGCCAATGGGATTACCATGAAAAATCTGCTGTCTGCATGGACAGCAGAGGAAAAAGCGGAGCTGTATTTTGATGTGCAGCCGCCGGATTTTCGTGCGGCGTCTGCCTGTTTTCGTGTTACGGATCTGCAGATGCTGCGCTCCTTTTTAGGGAAAAAGAGCCGACATATCTTTTTTCCGGGCGGGGAGGACGGAGGAGCAAGTGAAGACATGCCGGCGTCCGGATCTTGCGGGAGCGGCGCCCCAAAAATACCGGCGGGCCTGAAACGCCTGAAGTATTGCTTTCCTGTCAAATGGCTTCGTGAGCTTCTGTGGATGTGGGGGCCGTGGGGAAAACGTGCCATGGAGACGTGGGTCGATACGGTGGCGCCGGAGGCCATGATCTACATGGTGGGAGAAAGCATCTTTATGGATCGGCTGGTTTTGCGTCTGGTGAAAAGAGTGGGCAAACCGCTGATCCTATACCACAGTGAGGCATATCGGATCATCCCGCTGTCAGAGCGACACGGGATCGAGCGGGCCTATTATCGTCAGACGTCCCGGCTCTATCAGCAGCTGAACGATGCAGCCGCTCTGGTTATTTATAATAGCGCGATGTTGCAATGTGCCTATGAAAATCAGTATCCGGGAACGGAAGGGATGGTGGCCTATAATAGTGCTGTCTGTGATTTTCGGCCCTATGTGCCGTCGGAGGAGAAAGCACAGCAGATCGTCTATTTCGGAAATACCGGTGTGGGGCGCGTTGATTCGCTGATCGCAGTTGCTCAGGCGCTGGAAACCATCGATCCGGCACTGGAGATCCAGGTGTATGGAACGGCGCAAGGGGAAGACCTTGAGAAATTACGATGCACGCGGGGAATTCGGTATCATGGGTTTGTGCCGCCGGCACAGCTGCACGGCATTATCGAGCAGGCGGATCTTCTGCTGCACGTCGAGAGTTTCGATGAGAAGATCCGAAAAAAGCTGCGCTATGCCTTTTCAACAAAAATTGCACAGTGCCTCTGTGCCGGGAGATGTCTGGTGACCTTTGCGCCGATGGACACGGCATCGACGCAATATCTGGCCTCGCTGCACGGCGCTGCCGCCGTGGTCTGCCGGCAGGAAAACCTGCGTGCGATGCTGGAAGTGTTGGTGAACGATGCGGCAGTGCGCGCTGCCTATGCAGCGCGTGCACTGGACGCAGGGAAGAAAAATCACGCGATGGAGAAAACGTCCGGCTGCGTGCGGAAAAGGATGGAAGAACGACTTCGGCTGAAATGATGAAGAAAATTGCTGTGCGACCGATGGATCAGGCGGTGTCTTCCGGGGCGTCTTCGGATGCGATCCGTCTGGCTTTTGTGAAAATCGTGACCCTGTTGTTCGGGATCGTGACCACGAGACTGCTGTCCCAATATTTGAGCGTTTATGACTATGGAACCTATTCGCTGGTCCTGCTGGTGGCAAACACAACCACCTCCCTGACCATTTTAGGGATGATGGATGGCGTAAACTATTTCTTTTGCAAGGAAAAAGATGCGGAAAAGCGGGAGGCCTATCTGGCCACGATCTATGGGATGCAGTGCCTTGTCAGCGTGGTGGCCGGCGGGATCATTATGGTTTGTGCCGGGAAAATCTCTGTATCATTCGGAAACCCTGCGGCAAAAAAGTGGATGATTTTTGCCGCGGTCCTCCCGTTTTTGCAAAACATTCTCTCTATGACGCAGGTCCTGCTCATGTCCGTGGGCAAAGCGAAACTCTTGGCGGTACGGAACCTGACGGTTTCCCTGTTGAAACTGGGGACGGTTCTTGTCGTGGTTCTGGAGGTCAGGAGCATTGCCGTGATCCTGCTGGCTCTTTGCGTGATGGATGCCGCGCAAATCGTGCTCTTTGCGGTCATTGTGGAAAAGAACGGCTGTCGGATTCGGCTGCGTTCCATCTCGTCCCGTTTGCTGAGGCCGATTTTGCACTATTGTGTGCCTATGGCGGTTTTTCTCCTGCTCACCACCATCAACAGGGACTGCGATAAATATATCATTGCGGCCTTCACGGATCCCGAGACACTGGCCGTCTATTCCAACGCCTCCAAAATGCTGCCCTTTGATATTGTCATGGCGTCCTTTACCACGGTGCTTCTTCCGCAGATCACACGGCTGATGGCGGAAAAGAAGGCCAAAGAGGCGGCGACGTTGTACCGGCCTTTTTTGGAAGTTTCTTACACCAGCACCGGGATCCTGACGTGTGCAGCCCTGACGGCGGCGCCGCAGCTGATGGAACTCTTGTACACGGGAAAATACATACGCGGTCTGCCGGTATTCATGCTCTATATTCTGGTGGATCTGCTGCGCTTCACCAATATGACCTTGGTGCTAAGTGCGGCGGGAAAGACGCGGATCTTAATGGGGATCGCCGTTGGATCGGTGGGGGTGAACTTTGCGCTGAATATCGCGCTCTTCCAATGGATCGGCCTTCCGGGGCCGGCGCTTGCCACGCTGGTGGTGACGTGCCTTACGGGACTGTGCCTTCTGCATTGTACGGCACGGGAGCTGCATACCCGACTATCCGACCTATTTGATGGGAAGTATCTGCTCCTTTTTTCCGTGCTCAGCGCGGCCGGCGTGGCCATCATGGCAAAGATTGCCCGGTGGCTTGCCGCCGGAGGGGTGCATGGTCTTGTTGTGCTGCTGCTCGTCGGCGGGGTCTATGGAGGCGGGATGCTCCTTTTGCATGGACGGCGTCTTTTGTGGAATTTTCGGAAAATCAATGCGTTTTGTAAGAAATAAAACGGATAGAGAGGAGGACAAACGTGACATATGCGGATATTCATTTTCATGGACTGAGCCAGATCGATGACGGCGCGGCCAGCGAGGAAGATATGCACACCATGTTGGCACAGGCCTATCAAGACGGGGTGCGCACATTGTGCTATACGCCCCACTATCATCCTGGATATTTTACCGATCGACAGCAGGCGGCCGTCGAGCGGTTTGGGGAGGTTCAGGCGTATTGCGTACAACACTATCCGGATCTGGAGGTGTTTCTGGGTAATGAACTGCGGTATGCCGAGAACTGTGTGGCGTGGCTGCGGGAAGGCGTCTGCCGTACCTACCATCATACCCGGTATGTACTGGTGGATTTTTTTGAGGAGGAGGACCGAAGAACCATCGTGCAGGGGTTGGAACAACTGCTGAATGCAGGGTATCTTCCGGTATTGGCCCACGTAGAACGCTATCGCAGCCTGTGGCGCAGTGACCGGGAGCTCCGGCGGCTGGCCGATGACGGGGTGTTGCTGCAAATGGATAGTCAGTCGCTGACGGGTGGTTTCGGGTATCGTGTCTGCCTGCAGAGCAGACACTTGTTGTCCAGAGGGTTGATCGATCTCGTTTCCTCGGATGCCCATGATCCGTGGCAGCGGCCGCCGGGAATGTCCGACGCCTACCGCTACATCACCCAGAAAATGGGCGAGGCGTATGCATCGGCATTATGCCGGGATCATGCCCGGCGTATACTTGCGGGAAAGGCCGTTCGGAAGGAGAGGTACATATGAAGCACGAAGAGGAAAATGTAAAGATCATCACGCTCAAGGATCTGTGGGAGATCGTCCGGCAAAAATGGCTGGTGCTGGTACTGGTGGCTGTGTTCAGCGCGGTGGGCGTGTTGGTGGTCCATCATGCGACCTTTACGCCCCGCTATGCGTCCACGGCTACGCTCTATATCCTGCGCCAAAACGAGCGGGAAGCGGCGCAGAAGGCGGATGCGGATTTCTCTTTGGCACTCAAAGTGGTCAATGACTGCACCTATCTCCTGAAGAGCCATGCCGTTGTGGATGAGGTGATCGACCGAGCAAATCTGGAGATCGAATACAAGGATTTTCAGGAACTGATCACCACCAGAAATCCGGAGAATACGCGTATTTTGGAAGTGACGGTGGAGGCTGACACGCCGCAGAATGCGAAAAAAATCGTGGATATGCTCTGTGAGATCGGACAGGAGAAAATTTCCGAGGCCATGGGATTCCAGCAGGTCAACTTGTATGAACATGGCACCTTGGAGCAAGAACCCAGCAACCGGATGCGGCATATGACGGCGGTATTGTTTGGGATCATGATGGCCGTTGTGACCTATGCGGTGTTTCTTGTGAGGTTCCTGCTGGATGATCGGATCCACACCGATGAGGATATTGAGAAGTACCTGCATGTGAGTGTGTTGGGAACCATCCCCAATGCCGACGAGGACAGGAGACATAAAAAATACGCGTATTATAGGTCCGCTGCCCAAAACAGCACAGGCAGGCGAAGCGTAAAAAAGTAAACAAGAGGCGAGGAAAAGGAGGATGCCATGGAGAAAATCAGATTGAAATTGCTTGATTCCGGCAATTTTTTGATGGAAGAAGCATATAAGGCGCTTCGGACAAATCTGCAATTTTGCGGGAAAGACATCAAAACGGTGGCCATCACCAGCTGTGATGAAAACGAGGGGAAAACGACGATCGTGCTGAATTTATCCAAGGAGCTTTCACAGTTGGGGAAAAAGGTATTAGTGGTCGATGCAGATATGCGCAAGTCTGTTGTGGTGGGCAGAAATACATCGGCGGCCAACGTGACGGGGCTGAGTGAATTTTTGTCCGGGATGGAAAAGGTGGAAAACAGCATTTATGCCACCCAGTATGACAATTTCCAGATCATGTTCGCAGGCAAGTACCCGCCCAACCCGGTGGAATTGCTGAGCGATCCCTACTTTTCACAGTTTCTTCAGATGGCGCGGGATACTTATGATTACGTCATCATAGATACGCCGCCGCTGGGCCGTGTGATCGATGCGGCCGTCATTGCCAGTATCTGTGACGGGACGATTCTCGTTATGGACGAGGGACGAACCCGGATCCGGGAGGCACAGGAGGTGGTGGGGCAGCTGAAGAAGAGCGGCGGTAAGATCTTGGGCGTTGTCAAAAACAAAACCCGGCGAACAGGAAAGGCGTATGCGCGCAAGGGCAATCGCTACGGCTATGGATACGGCTATGGCTATGGGAACAAGAGGTCAACATGATGGTCGGCGGCAGTGGAACGGAACAGACGGCGATGCGGCAAATGGCGGCAAGAGGAGAGGTTTCGTTTCCGGGGAAAACCTTAGCCCTGTCCCTGTTCTTTATCCTGTGTACCCCCTTTGTCAACGGATGGCTGGTGCTTGTCCCTATGGCCATCCAGCTCTACCGAATGGGGCGGTATGACGCCCATGTTTTTATGGTGGATGTGGTGTTTCTGCTGCCGTTTTCCGCCATCTTTATGATCCCTAATGTGGGGATGGCGCTGGGGGTGTTGATCGTTTTTGGGGATCTCTGTTATGCTGTCCGAAAATGGTCGTTTCCGGTGCGGGATTCGCTGGTGTGGCTGGTGATTTTGTCGGTCGATCTGCTGTTGAGAATGCAGAGGGAGGGGACCACGTTCGTGTTCATCCTCGGCGGTCTGCTCTTTATGTATCTGATGCTGGATTGCGCTGACGAAGTTGATGCGCTTTGGGTGCGTAAAGGGTTTGTGGCGGGACTGATGATCGCATCCGTGTATGGCATGATCTTCCGGGGAAAACCGCAGATCGTCCGCTATATTTCCCTCGATGTACCGGCCTCCATAGAGTATCAGAATCTACATCGGTTTAGCGGCCTGACGGCCGATTCAAATTATTTTTCCGTGTTCCTCATTCTGGCGATGGTACTCCTTTTGCAGTTGTATATCCTTCGGAAAATTCGGCTGTCGGCGTATCTGGGCAGCATGGCTCTTTTTAGCTTCTTCGGTATACAGACATACAGCCGAACCTTTTTCCTGATGTTTGTCCTGGTTTTGGGAAGCACGATCGTGCTCTTATTCAGAGACCGAGCCTATGGGGCGGCGTGCCTGCTGACGATGGGGGCACTTTTCGTGGTGGGCCTTGCTGCTGCGGGAAAAATTTCCGCATTTCATGTGATCTTCAATCGATTTTCTTCGGCGCAGACACTGGATTCATTGACAAGTGGACGAAGTGCGCTGTTTTCCCTTTACTGGAACCATTGCATCAAAACGCCGGGGAACGCCTTTTGGGGCAGCGGGCTGAGCGCAGGATTGCTGGGGGGCAAGGGCTCTCACAATCTGTATATCGAAGTGCTCTATTGCGTGGGGCTTGTGGGGCTGGTGTCCTATATCGCGTATGTGTCGGCCTTGGTGTTGGGCATGAGACGAAAATGGAAAACACGTCTGTCCTTTTCTCTGCGTGTGGTAGCCATGCTGCCACTGATCGTCCTGCTGGGGGTCTATCTGTCGCTGCAGGGGATGAAGGCCATCACAAGCTATGTCCAGTTTTTTGTGGCACTTGCAGCCATTTTGCTGCCTGCCGCCCCGGGGGAGAGCGCAGATCTGGAAGAGGGGCGTAACTCGTGTACGGGATAAAAGACGGCATGAGGCAAGGGGAAAAGAGAACCGTGGAGTTTTGCAACAAGGGCGGAAAATGGATCGCTCCAAAGCCCCTGTGCGGCCACAGTGAGAAAAAACGTGGCCGCCCCCCTTGCTGCATACTTCAAATAGAGGTGCCCGCGGGCGGGGACAACGTGCTTCGTCCAGACCGGATCAGGGCATACGCAAAGGGCGACTATGGAACATACCTGAGACGGCTCCCCGTGCAGTGGGAAGAAAAGTGGGCAGCCTGTTTCGTGAGCGCCGGTTTGCAGAGAGCCACATACATAAAGGAAAATCCTTGCCGGGAGCGAAAATGGGAGCGGAAACTGCGGTCATTAAAAAAAGAGAAACACGCTGCATAAATGCAGCGTGTTTCTTTTTTTGGTGCCGGTGACCGGACTCGAACCGGTACGCTGTCGCCAGCGGTGGATTTTGAGTCCACTACGTCTACCAATTCCATCACACCGGCATGAATTGACTTGCTTATTATACATGAAGCTTCCGAGAAATGCAAGGGGAAGTTTTACAGTCTCGGCCGGAGCCGGGGAAAATCGAAATAGGACTACCAATATAAAAGAAAATATGGTATGATAATTAAGTATGATTATCACTAAATCGAAGGGAGGGCACTTCGTGAAAACTTTTTTGAAAAAGAGTGGGCTGCTGTGTCTGCTGCTCCTGCTGACCTGCTGGAGCACGGGCTGTGTTTCCAGTTCTGCGGTGGAGGATCTGTTCACGCTCCCGCAGCCGCCCATTGAGTATACGGGGCTGCTACAGATCACCGATAAGCTGATTGCAGACGGCTATGAATACGCCTCGCCCACCGGCGGACAGAACATTCAGTCCATGCAGATGGAGGATCTGGACGGCGATGGGAAGCCGGAGGCGATCGCCTTTTTCCGCAAACCCAATGACGAAAAGCCCTTGAAGATCATGGTTTTTTCGGAGCAGGACGATGTCTACTCGCTACTGTGCACCATTGAGAGCAGCGGCACCGCCGTGGATCGGATCGACTACGAGGACATGAACGATGACGGAAAACTGGATCTGGTGGTCGGTTGGAAGATCAGTACGGATGTTCAGACAGTGGCGGTCTATTCCGTGGGGAAAGAGCCCACACTGCTGGTGAGGAGCAGCTATACCCGCTACAGCATTCAGGATATGGACGACAACGGGATCCCCAGCCTGCTGGTGTTCCGTGCCAATTCAGAGGGGATCAGTATGGCCGAGTTCTACGGCTGGCGCAAGGATGCCATGGAACTGGCCTATCGGTGCAGCCTGTCGAGCACCATGGCCGAGCTCAGCAGCGGCAGCATCGTCCACGGAAAGACAGAGAACGGGAATCAGGCGGTGTATGTGACGGGTGTCAACGAGCAGGGGATAGCGGTGACCGACATTTTGGTCAGCCAAGAAAACGGGGCCTTGACCAATGCCGCCCTCAGCGGCCGGACCGGCCGGTCCGACATCGCATTTCCCTATCGCCAGCTCAGTCCGCAGGACATCAACGGAGATGAGCGGGTGGAGATCCCGGCTCCGGTCATTGAAGAGGGGTCGAACAAGAAAAACGACGGCATCGTCCAATGGATGTCCTATAACAGCAATGGCAAAGAGAAAAAGGTGGCCACCACCTATCACTGCCTCACCTCCGGCTGGTATTTTCATGTGCCGGAGGAATGGGAGGAGCATCTGACCACCTCGGTGACGGAGAGTGATCTCAATGAAAACCGGGTGGTCATGCAGCTGGACGGCGATCCGGTATTGGCCATCTATACCATCACCGGCGAGAATCGTGAAAATAAGGCGCTGCGCGGGAATCGTGTGGTGCTCAAGCGGCAGGCAGCGACGGTGTATGCCGGGGAGCTGCTGGAAGGCGCCGCCGCTTGGGGCGTGGACGAAGAACTGCTGCGCAGTGAGTTTAATCTGATCGTAAAGTCCTGGGTGGCCTGAGGCAGTTGCAGGGCGGAAAGGATAAGAAATATGAAAAAGGTTCTGGTTTTAGAGGACGAATCCAGTATTCGCAGTTTTATCGTGATCAATCTGCGCCGCGCAGGCTATGAAGTCATTGAGGCGGAGAGCGGCGAGGAGGCACTGGAGAAGCTGCAGCAGCACAAGGACGTGCGCGTGGCGCTGCTGGATATTATGCTGCCGGGGATCGATGGATTCGAGGTGTGCCGCCGGATCCGTGCCACCAATACCAAGATCGGTATCATCATGCTGACGGCACGCTCGCAGGAGATGGATAAGGTGACCGGTCTGATGACCGGTGCTGACGACTATGTGACCAAGCCCTTCTCCCCGGCCGAACTGACGGCCCGTGTGGATGCCCTGATGCGCCGCAGCGGCGGTGCAGCGGAGACGGCGGACGAAGAGCTGCGGCAGGAGCCGTTCCTGCTCAACACCCGCAACCGCACACTGGAAAAGAACGGCCAGCGGATCAAGCTGACCCAGATGGAGTATTCCATCATGCGGATGTTTATGGAGAATCCCGGAAAGGCCCTCTCCCGTGAGGAGATTCTGGATCTGGTATGGGGACGTGATTATTTCGGCGAGCTGAAGATCGTGGACGTCAACATCCGCCGTCTGCGCCTGAAAATCGAGGATAACCCCACCAACCCCACCTATATTACCACCGTGTGGGGCTATGGCTACAAGTGGGGATTTTAACGTAGAAACCATGACGGGGGAAAGGAGACGGATGTGAAGCAGCGTCTGAAAATTCGCGGTCTGCGCAAGCGCTGGATGATGAACAGTGTGGGCCCTGTAGTGCTGATTTTAGCCCTGATCGCCGTATTTTGTTCCGTAGGGATCGGGAATCTCTACTACAACAGCGCCCTTGCCAGTCTGAAGGCCAAGGCGTCGGCCGGAGGAGACTATTTCAACACCTACAGCATGAAGAGCTATAACGAGTACTACCGCAACGCCAGTCTCTACGCTGCGACCTTCGACGATTCCGACCGGATCGAGCTGCAGTTTCTCAACCCCTATGGACGGATCGAAATGTCCACCCGTGGATTGCTGGCCGGCACGGCACCCAATACACCGGAGGTGGAGCGGACGCTGCAGACCGGAGAGATCGAGGTGTTCCGTGGCCGGGATCCCCACACAGGGGAACAGATCCTCACGGCGTGTGCGCCGCTGCAGTTCAATGGGACCATTGTGGGTTTGATGCGCTATGTGACATCGGCCCGGCAGCTGGCCCGTGAGGTTGCACTGGCGGTGTGGGCCATCGTGGGTGCCACGGCGGTGATCTGCGTGCTGCTGACCCTCTCCAGTCTGCTTTTCATCAACAGCGTGGTGGCTCCGGTGGCTGCGGTGACGGAGGCGGCCAAGAAGATTTCCAGCGGCAGCTACGGCGTCCAGATCCCCAACTACTACCACGATGAGATGCAGGAACTGGTCAGCAACATCAATGATATGTCACTGAAAATCGGCCAGAGTGAAAAGATGCAGACCGAGTTCATCTCCTCGGTATCGCACGAGCTGCGCACCCCGCTGACGGCCATCAATGGCTGGGGAGAAACGCTGCTGGAAGATGAGATGGACACCGAACAGCTGCGCCGGGGCGTGTCCATTATCGTCAAAGAGGCCCGGCGCCTGACCAACATGGTGGAGGAATTGCTGGAGTTTTCCAAGATGCAGGATGGCCGCTTCACCTTGCAGGTGGAGTCTATGGACCTGCAGGCGGAACTGGAAGATGCCGTATACACTTATCATCAGCTTTTTCAGCAAGATGGCATTACCTTGGAGTATGACGGAGAGGAGCTCTATACCGATCCCATCATCGGCGACAGCGAGCGTATCAAGCAGGTACTGTGCAACCTGCTGGACAATGCCGCCAAGCACGGTGGCTCCGGCAAGAGGATCGTCGTCTCCATGCAGCGGGTGGAGGATGAGTACCACATCGTCATCCGGGACTTCGGACCGGGCATCCCCGAGGCGGAACTGCCGTTTATCAAGCAGAAGTTCTATAAGGGGTCGTCCAAGGCCCGTGGCAGCGGCATTGGTCTGGCGGTGTGCGATGAGATCGTGGAGCGCCACGGCGGAACGCTGACCATCGCCAATGCCGAGGGGGGCGGCACGCAGGTGACCGTGGCCCTGCCCATCGAGGAACACGGATGATCCGAAAGATGGAAAATAATCGAACAAGCGTTGTATTTTTGGCGGCAGCGTGGTATGCTTTTACGTAGAAAGGATTCTTGTGTCTATGGATAAAAAAGAACAGGGGGGCGCATTTCGTACCTCCATCGGCGGACAGGCGCTGATCGAGGGGATCCTCATGCGAGGTCCGCAGCGGCAGGCCATTGTGGTCCGTACGGCCGATGGACTGGTGACCAAGGTGGAGGAGCTGCACCTCATCAAAGATAAATATCCCATTCTGGGCTGGCCATTCATCCGAGGTACAGTGAACTTTCTCAGTTCGATGGTCAACGGTGTCCGGGCCTTGATGTTCTCCGCCGATTATTTTCCGGAGGACGAGGCGGCCCAGCCGTCCCGTTTTGACCGCTGGCTGGAGAAGCACGTCTCCGCGGAGAAGCTGCAGAGCGTGCTGGTTTGGGTGGCCGTGATTGCCGCCGTGGGGATGTCTCTGGGGCTCTTTTTGCTGCTGCCTTCTCTGGTGGCGGGATTGGTGAGCCGGTGGATCGACAACGTGGCCCTCATCAACCTCATTGAGGGAGTGGTGAAGGTGATCATCTTCCTCTGCTATTTGATTTTCTGCTCCCGGCAAAAGGACATCCATCGTGTGTTCTGCTATCACGGTGCCGAGCATAAGACGATTTTCTGCTACGAGGCCGGACTGGAGCTGACGGTGGAGAATGTGCGGCCGCAGCCGCTGCACCATCCACGGTGTGGGACCAGCTTTCTTTTTGTGGTGATCGTGGTGTCCATTCTCTTCAGCAGTGTGGTCTTTTCCTTCGTGGACGGAGGCAACGCACTGGTGCGGATGCTGGTACATCTGCTGCTGCTGATCCCGGTGGTGGGTGTCACGTATGAGTTCAACCGCTATGTGGGTGGCCACGATAATTGGGCAACACGGCTGCTCTCCAAACCGGGGCTGTGGATGCAGAATTTTACCACCAACGAGCCTGATGACTCCATGATCGAGGTGGCTATCGAGGCGGTGAAATTGGTCCTGCCGGATCATCAGGGCGATGATATGTGGTGATAGTTTGCAATATAACGACGAAAAATGACAACGGAGCGTAGTAATGGCGATTACATATAACAATCTGTATATGGATGTGCGGCAGCGGCTGCGTGCTGCCGGGGTAGAGGCGTCCACGCTGGAGGCGCGGGAACTGGTGTGCTACGGCGTGGGCAAGACACGGCAGGAACTGGTCCGGGACGGGCAACTCTATGTTCCCCGTGAGGCCGAGGAGCAGGTGGATGCTCTGGTGCAGCGTCATCTGGCCGGCGAGCCGGTGGCGTACCTGATCGGAGAGTGGGAGTTTTACGGCTTGCCGCTGGATATCTCCGAGCACGTGCTGATCCCGCGGCCGGATACCGAGCTGCTGGCGGAGGAGGCCATCCGCTTTGTGCAAAAGCAAGGGGAGTGCCGGGTACTGGACCTGTGTGCCGGCAGCGGCTGCGTTGGCTTGGCCGTTGCAGCGCAGGCCCACAGCGCCCGTGTGGTGTTGGGGGAACTGTCGGAGGGAGCGCTGCGGATCTGCCGGCAGAATATCCGGCGCAACGGCCTTGCCGGACAGGTGGTGTCCATGGCCATGGATGTCATGGCGGGGCCGCCTGCACGGCTGGGGGAATTTGACTGCGTGGTCTCGAATCCCCCCTACATTCCCCATGACGATATTGACGAGCTGGACGTGTCGGTAAAGAATTACGAGCCGCACATGGCACTGGACGGCGGTGAGGATGGGCTGGATTTCTACCGGGCCATCTGCCGCGATTGGCGCAGTGTGATGCATCCCGGGACCCGGCTTCTGTTTGAGGTGGGTATCGGACAGGCCGACGATGTTTTGCGGATCATGCGCGCCGTAGGATTCGGAGACATCGAGATCCATGCCGATCCGGCAGGGATCCCCCGGGTGGTGACGGGGATCCTGTATGACCACATTTAACTGTCCGGGTATTGGGACAGTCCTTTTGATAAACTACAGGTAGAAAGAATGATTCGACCGGCTGTGCCGGCGTGGAATAAGGAGGAACATCCTATGGCTTCAAAGAAAGAAACCGTGGCATCGGCAGCTCCGGTGGCCGCAGCAGATAAAAAGCGGGCGCTGGATACCGCCATGCAGCAGATCGAGAAAATGTACGGGAAAGGCTCCATCATGCGCTATGGCGAGGATGCGCAGATGAACGTGGAGGCGATCCCCACCGGCTCACTGGCGTTGGATCTGGCGCTGGGCATCGGCGGCGTGCCCCGTGGCCGCATCATTGAGATTTATGGACCGGAGTCCTCCGGTAAGACGACGCTGGCCCTTCATATTTTGGCGCAGGCCCAGAAGATGGGCGGCGAGGTGGCCTTTGTGGACGCCGAGCACGCACTGGATCCCACCTATGCCCGTGCCTTGGGCGTGCGGATTGAGGATCTGCTGATTTCGCAGCCGGACACCGGCGAGCAGGCACTGGAGATCACGGAGGCACTGGTGCGCAGCGGCGCTCTGGACGTGGTGGTCGTGGACTCGGTGGCGGCTCTGGTGCCCCGGGCGGAGATCGAGGGCGAGATGGGCGACAGCTTTGTGGGCCTCCACGCCCGTCTGATGAGTCAGGCGCTGCGGAAGCTGACCGGTATCATCAACAAAACCAACTGCATCGTGATCTTCATCAACCAGCTGCGTGAAAAGGTGGGCGTGATGTATGGCAATCCGGAGGTGACCACGGGCGGCCGTGCGCTGAAGTTCTATTCCAGTGTCCGTATTGACGTGCGGCGGATCGAGGCGCTGAAGAATGGCGGCGAGATCATCGGTAACCGCACCCGGGCCAAGGTAGTGAAAAACAAGGTGGCGCCGCCTTTCCGTGAGGCGGAGTTCGACATCATGTATGGCGAGGGAATTTCCCGTCTGGGCGAGCTGCTGGATCTGGGGGTCAAGCTGGATGTGATCCAGAAGAGCGGTTCTTGGTTCAGTATGGGTGAAGTGCGTTTGGGCCAGGGCCGTGACGCAGCCAAGCAGTACTTCCGCGATCATCCGGACGACGCTGATCGGGTGGAGGCCGCCATCCGCAAGGACTTCCATAAGCTCATGAGCAATCAATCCCGGATTGCTGCCAAGGCAGCTGGCCGTGCTGTGGATGTTTCTGCCGACGATTTTGACGATGCGGATTGAGAAAATAGAGAATTCCAAGCATAAGCAGGAGCGGATCCTGGTGTATCTGGAGGGCGGAGAGCTCTTGCGGATCACCGGGGAAGCGCTCCTGCGCTTTGGCTTGCAGACAGGTATGGACTTACCTGAGGCAACTGTGGTAGAATTAAGAGACATCTCCCGCCAGTATCAGCTGCGCTCTCGTGGCGCCCAGCTGGCGTCATCCCGGATGCTCTCGCGCAAAGAGCTGACGGACCGGCTGCAGCGGCGCGGTGCTACGGACGTCGAGGCGGCGGATACGGTGGACTGGCTGGAAGAGCTGGGGGCCGTGAATGATGAGGCCTATGCTGCGGTGATCGTGCGCCACTATGGACAGGGCGGTTACGGCGTGCTGCGTGTGCGGCAGGAATTGCAGCGCCGTGGCATACAGCGGTCGCTGTGGGAGGAGGCACTCTGCCAGCTGCCGCCGGCAGAAGAGGCAATTGAGCAGGTGCTGCGCAGCCGGCTGAAGGGGCGTATGCCCGATCGGGACGAAGGCCGGAAGCTGGCGGCGATGCTGCAGCGGCGAGGCTTTGTCTGGCAGGAGATCCGCCCCGTGCTGGAGCGTTTTCTCGACGGCGAAGAGTTCCTTGAGGATTGAAAAAAGATTGTGAGGATATACGTGTGAAAGTTTCTTTTATTTCTCTTGGCTGTGCCAAGAATACGGTGAATGCCGAGCAGATGATGGCGCTGTGCCGTGATGCGGGGATGGAGCTGCTGGCGCAGCCCCAGGGCGCCGATGTGGTGGTCATCAACACCTGCGGCTTCATTGACAGTGCCAAGACCGAAGCCATCGACAATATTTTGGAGGTGGCGGAGTTGAAGAAGGCAGGACAGGTGGGCAAGATTTTGGTCACCGGCTGTCTGAGTCAGCGCTACAAAGAGGAGATCATGGAGGAGATGCCGGAAGTCGATGGCATCATGGGCACTGGCAGCTACAGCGAGATCGTCCCGGCCATTGAGGAGCTGCAGCAGGGCAAAAAGCCCCGCCGCTTTGCCAGTATCCACGGACCGGTGGAGGAACTGGACCGCGTGCTGACGACGCCGGATTACTACGCCTTTTTGCGTATTGCGGAGGGGTGCAGCAACTGCTGCGCTTTCTGCGTGATTCCCTCTCTGCGTGGCAAATACCGCAGCCGGAAGATGGAGAATATTCTGGAGGAGGCCCGCGCTCTGGCGGCGAAGGGTGTCAAGGAGATCATCGTCATTGCGCAGGACATTACCCGCTATGGCATGGATCTCTACGGCGAGAAAAAGCTGAGCGAGCTGCTGCGGGAGCTATGTAAGCTGGATTTCCACTGGATTCGGCTCCATTACCTCTATCCGGAGGCCATCGATGATGCACTGATCGATACCATTGCACAGGAGCCCAAGATCCTGAAGTATCTGGATCTGCCCATTCAGCACTGCAACGACCAGCTGCTGCGGGCCATGAATCGCCGCAATACCAAGGCAGAGCTGCTGGAGCTCTTTGCGAAGCTGCGCAGCCGCATTCCCCATCTGGTGCTGCGCACCAGTCTCATCACGGGTCTTCCCTACGAGGACGAAGCCGCATTTGAGGAGCTGTGTGAATTTTTGCAGGAGGTACGCATCGAACGTGCCGGCGTGTTCCCCTATTCTCCGGAGGAGGGAACGGCGGCGGAGAAGATGGACAACCGTGTGGATACGGCAGAGGCCGAACGCCGCGCTGAATTGGTGGTGGATGTCCAGTCCCGCATTATGGATGATTTCAACGAGAGCCGCATGGGCGATGTGACCGAGGTGCTGTGCGAGGGCTGGGACAGCCAGTCCATGAGCTATGTGGGCCGCAGCTGGGCGGAGTCTCCCGACATTGACGGGCACATCTACTTTACCGCCGAGCGGACGGTGAACGAGGGAGAGTTTGTGCCGGTGCGCATCACCGGCAGTATGGACGGCGAACTGACCGGAGAACTTTGGGAGGAAGAAGTATGAATACGGCCAATAAACTGACGATTCTGCGGGTGCTGATGATCCCGCTGTTCCTGATTGTCCTCTACTGGGGCTTCCCCGGCAGCGGCTATTGGGCACTGGGCATCTATGTAGTGGCGTGCCTGACGGACCTGCTGGACGGCTATATTGCCCGCCACTACAATCAGGTCTCTGATTTCGGCAAATTTATGGACCCGCTGGCGGACAAGTGTCTGGTGATGGCGGCGCTGTGCTGGTTTGTGGAGCAGGGCGACATGGCCGCATGGGTGCTGGCCACGGTGCTGCTGCGGGAGTTTGCCGTCTCCGGAATGCGAATGGTAGCGGTGGAAAAAGGGCGTGTGATTGCAGCCGGCTGGTCCGGCAAGGTCAAGACCGCCAGCACCATGGTGTGCATCTGCCTGATGCTCTTCGGCATTCCCGGCTGGCTGAATCTGGTGTGCCAGGGCGTGATCCTGGTGACCACGGTCTACTCCGGGGCAGAGTACTTTGCCAAGAATCTGGATGTTTTCAAGGATCCTCAATAAAAGCGGGGCAGGAGCTGATCGCTCCTGCCTCTGTCACATTCCGGCCGCCGTGTGAAAATATGGCTGCCGGCTTGACAGACAAGAAAATTCTTGCTATCATGATAGCAAAGCGAATAGCGTGTTGATCGGAAAGAGTACGCACCAACACCAGGCACAGAGAGGGTCTGTCACCGGCTGTAAGCAGACCTGTCAGGGAGGAGCGGAAAGTGCGTCCGGGAGCGCGGGGGATCTGGAAGCCCTCCGCATGGCCTGCGTTATGGCCGATACCACGAGTGATAAACGAGAGTGGAACCGCGATTTTGTCTCTGTCGCCTCTCATGCCTTTGGGCATGGGAGGCGTTTTTTATGCAGCAAAAAGCAATGACGATAAAGGAGAAAAGACCATGTATCTCTACAACTCTGCAACCCGTAAAAAGTCGGAATTTGTTCCCAATCATCCGGACATTGTGAAGATGTACACCTGCGGCCCTACGGTGTACCACTTTGCCCACATCGGCAACCTGCGCTCCTACATCATGGAGGACGTGCTGGAGAAGTATCTGCGCTTCGTGGGCTATAACGTCAAGCGTGTCATGAACATCACCGACGTGGGCCATCTGACCTCCGATGCCGATGAGGGCGAGGATAAGATGCTCAAGGGCGCCCGCCGTGAACATAAAACGGTGCTGGAGATTGCCCAGTTCTACACCGATGCCTTCTTTGAGGATTGCCGCAAGCTGAACATCAAGCGCCCTGACGTGGTGGAGCCGGCCACGCACTGCATCGATGAGTATATCAAGATCATCTCCCGGCTGATGGATACCGGGTACGCCTATGAGGCCGGCGGCAACGTGTATTTCGATACCTCCAAGCTGGAGCGCTACTATGTGTTCAACGAGCACAAGGAGGAGGATCTGGCCGTTGGCGTCCGCGAGGGTGTGGAGGAGGATCCCAATAAGCGCAACAAGAACGACTTTGTTCTGTGGTTTACCAAGTCCAAGTTTGAGGATCAGGCGCTGAAATGGGACTCCCCTTGGGGCGTGGGCTATCCCGGCTGGCACATTGAGTGCTCCGGTATCTCCATGAAGCATCTGGGCGAGGATCTGGATATTCACTGCGGCGGCATCGATAATGCCTTCCCGCATCACACCAATGAGATCGCCCAGTCCGAAAGCTATCTGGGCCACAAGTGGTGCAATTGGTGGGTCCATGTGCTGCACCTGAACACCAATGACGGTAAGATGTCCAAGTCCAAGGGCGAGTTCCTGACTGTCTCCCTGCTGGAGGAGAAGGGCTACGATCCGC
Source organism: Oscillospiraceae bacterium (assembly GCA_020025275.1). Lineage (GTDB taxonomy): Bacteria > Bacillota > Clostridia > Oscillospirales > Oscillospiraceae > Vescimonas. The sequence goes on from JAHHSI010000004.1 coordinate 25,377, forward strand.
TGGCCTATCGTTTCTTCTGCCTGCAGAGCCATTACCGCAAGAGCTTGGTGTTTACTTGGGAGAATCTGGACAATGCGGTGGTGGCATATCAGAAGCTGATTGCCAAGATCGCTGCGCTGAAGCCCGGTGATACGGCTGTGGATCCGACAGCCTTTGAGGAGTATAAGGCGAAGTTCATGAAGGGCATGGACAACGACCTGAATACCTCCATGGGCATTACTGCACTCTACGATGTTCTGAAGGCAAAGACCGACGATGTGACCAAGCTGGCCCTGATCGACAGTTTTGATACGGTGCTGGGGCTGGATCTTCTGAAGAAGGCCGAGGAACTGCGGGCCAAGCAGGCGGCACAGGCCGCCGCCCCTTCCGCCGGGTTTACGGTCATCTCCGAGGACGGTGAGGAGAATGCCGAGGTGGAGGCACTGATCCGTGCCCGTGCTGATGCCAAGAAGGCCAAGAACTTCGCTGAGGCAGACCGCATCCGCGACGAGCTGAAGGCGCAGGGGATCGAGATCATCGATGTGGCCGGCGGCGCCAAGTGGAAGCGTTCCTGAGTGACAGGTGGTCATTACGAAAGGGAGAACAGGAAACTGTTCTCCCTTTTTTTGATTAAATGCAGGGAGCACTCTTGACACAGGGAGGTAAAAACTATACGATAAAGAAGAAAAGAAACAATATAGTGGAGGAAAGTGCAAGCGTGGAGATTCGTCAGGCGGTGGCTTATAACATCCACCGAATCCGAAAAGGACAAAAATTGAGTATTGAGCGGACAGCAGAGTTGACGGGCGTGTCCAAAAGTATGCTGGGACAGATTGAGCGTGGTGCCGTGAATCCCACAATTACGGTTCTTGCTAAAATCGCCGATGGACTTCATGTGCCGTTGGAACAGCTGATCGCCCATCGGACAGAAGATCCTGTGATGCTCTACCGAGGCGTAGATTCCATGGGAGAGCGCTTGGATGGCGGCAAGGTCATCTGCTACGACTTGTTTCCCTATGTACAGGACAGTGGAAGTGAGAGCCGCTATATGAGCATTTTTCTCACCGGAGTTTATCAGGCGCAGGACCAGATCCCGCACTCACGGGTCTATATTACCGTGCTTTCCGGGACGGTAGAGATTTGCTGCGGAGAGGAAAAGTTTACATTGGAAAATCGGGATAGCCTAACCTTTCCCGGATATCTGCCGCACCGCTATACCAATGTGTGCAATGCCACGGTTCGCCTGATTGAACGGATCCAGTACAAAAAAGAGCAATAAAAAATTCCTGTACCTTGGTACAGGAATTTTTTTCGGAGCGAGGTGTTGAGATCGGCCATCTGTCTGCGTCAGGAACTATCTTCCACCGGGGTGCAGAACAGAGAAACAGGAAAAGTGTCTTAAAAATCCAGCTTCGTGTTGGGACAGATCTCCCGGATCTTTGCCTGTAACCGCTTGAGGTCTACAAACGTATCCGGCTTCTTTCCAGGATCACGCAGCAGCGCGGCCGGATGGTAGAGGGCGGTCATGAGCCGGCCGTCTTTTTCAAAGAATTGCCCGTGGTCTCGGGTGATCTTGAAATCGGGCCGGATCATCTCTGCGGCGCTGATGCGACCAAGGCACACAATGATTTTTGGCTGCATCAAGGCCAACTGCTGCCGGAGATAGCCGGCACAGGCATCCTTCTCCGTGTTCAGCGGGTCACGGTTTTGCGGCGGCCGACATTTGATGCTGTTGGTGATGTAGATGCGGCTGCGGTGCAGTCCGATCATAGCCAGCATATCGTCCAGCAACTGGCCGGCTCGTCCCACAAAAGGCTGTCCCTGTTCATCCTCGTTGGCGCCGGGCGCCTCACCGACAAAAAGAACCTCGGCGTGGGGATCTCCCATGCCGAATACCACGTGGGTGCGGCTTTCCCACAGGGCGCAGGCACGACAGTGTTCACACTGCGCCTGCAACTCCTTCCATTCTCTCATGCTAAGCCCTCCTTTTTTTTCAAGTGTAGCAGAAAAGAGGACGCTTGACAACCGTATGAAGGGACAGTTCAGTGGTCAAACTGAGGGCAAGGAGGAACGGTATGGTTTTGTTTTGGTCATTTGTGGGCTATGGTTTTCTGGGTTACCTGTTGGAAAAGCTGTTTGCTGCCCTCACCGGCAGCGAGCGCCGTGTGCGGAAATGCCGATTGCTGCTGCCGCTGTGTCCGGTGTACGGCATCGCCATGGCAGTGGTGCTGTGTCTGCCGCCGTGGATGGTGGCCACAACAAGGCGGAGCTGGTTGTGGGGCGGCTTGGCAGTGACGGCGGTCGAATATGCGGTCCATCTCTTCTATGAAAAGTGTGTGGGTGTGCGATTTTGGGATTATACACAGCGAAAGTTTCACGTGCAGGGACGGGTATGCCTGTCCTTCTCTCTGGTCTGGGGCGGCCTTGCGGCGGCAGCCCTGTCCGGCGTACAGCCGTGGATGGAGCGACTGGCGGCCGCGGCACCGCCCGGACTCACGTATGTGCTGCTTATCCTGAATACCGCCGATGCCCTGCTCTCCTGCCGTGTCCTGCGTTGGAGCAGGCAGGTGGATTGGATGAGCGTTCCGGTACTGCTGCGGGGGCTGCAGGGGAGCTGACAGGGCGGATCTGTGAAAAAAGGGCGGCTGTGCCGCAGCACAACCGCCCTTCCACAGGAACAGATTTTACATTGTATGGGGGATGATATGTGTCCTTATGGAACGATGCGGAAAGAGGATCTTTTTATACGTGTTTTTCCAACCATGCGAGGATGTCCGCATAGACCCGTTCTTGCTGCGGCTGCTCGTTGAGAATCTCGTGGCGCAGTCCCGGATAGAGGATGCACGTTACCTCCTTGACCCCGGCCTTCCGGAAGGCGTCCCGGCTGCGGAGGACACCCTTGCCCATGCCGCCCACGGGGTCCTGATCGCCGGAGACGAAGAGCACGGGCATCTCCGGGTCCATGCGCTGCAGATTGCGGCTCTTCTGGTTGAAGCGGATGCCGTGCAGCATATCCTGAAAGAGTCCCACCGTAGCATCTTGTCCACACAGAGGGTCGTCCAGATATCGGTCTACATTGGCGCTGTCGGCAGAGAGCCAATCGGAGTTGGTGCGATTAGGAGAAAAAGCCTTATTGTAACTGCCAAAGGCCAGATCGTTAACCAGTTTGCTGGTACTGCGCCGTCCGTTTTTCAAGGCCGCGGCACCGGCCACGGTGAGCCCGCCCTGAATCATCGCACTGCTCTGCCAGCCGGTTCCCATGAGGATGGCCCCTTTGAGGCGGCGAGGGTAGCGGATGAGGAAGCTGCGGCTCAGGAAGGAGCCCATGCTGTGTCCCATAAGAAAGAGAGGAATGTCCGGGGCATCTCGGCGGATGCGTGCCTGCAGAAGGGCGATGTCATCCACAGCACGGGTCCATCCGTCCGTATCGGCGAAGTAGACAGGCGTGCCGCCCTCCGGCAGAGAGGTGCCGTGGCCCAGATGATCGTGGCCCACCACGGCAAAGCCGTGTTCGGCCAGAAAGCGGGCAAAATGGTCGTAGCGGGCAATATGCTCTGCAACGCCGTGGGCCACCTGCAATACAGCACGGGGCGTTCCCTCGGCGGGTGTCCAGGCACAGCCGTGGAGGGCGGTTTTTCCGTCGGAGGAGGGGAATGTGAAATCCATACGATTGGTCATAGTCAAGCCGTCCTTTCTGTGGTATAATGACCGGGAAAGATGCAGCCAATGCTGCTGAATTTGTTCAACTCTACTATACCATGAGATGAGAAAAAAGAAAAGAGGAGAACCGATATGGGAAACTATATTCTTGCACTGGATCAGGGAACCACCAGTTCCCGGGCGATCCTTTTTGATCATAGGGGAAACATCGCCTCCATGGGGCAGTATCCCTTCCCCCAGTACTATCCTCAGGAGGGTTGGGTGGAGCACGACCCCATGGAGATCTGGGAGACGGAGCGGCAGGCGGCCGCCACGGCCATCGCCCAGCTCCCGGAGGCCCATGTGCTGGGCATCGGTGTGACCAATCAGCGGGAGACCACCATCCTCTGGGACAAAGTCACCGGTGAGCCGGTCTACAATGCCATCGTATGGCAGTGCCGCCGCACGGCGGGGCTGTGTGAGGAATTGAAGCGGCAGAATGTCACAGAGCGCATCCAGACCACCACCGGCCTGTTGATCGACGCCTATTTCTCCGCCACCAAGATCCGCTGGATCATGGACAACGTCCCCGGTGTGCGGGCACGGGCGGAGAAGGGAGAGCTTCTCTTCGGCACGGTGGAGACGTGGCTGATCTGGAAGATGACCGGTGCCCATGTGACGGATTACACCAACGCCAGCCGCACGATGCTCTTCGATATCCATCGTCTTTGCTGGGACGAGGAGCTGTGCCGGATGCTGGATATTCCCATGTGCATCCTGCCCCGGCCGGTAGGGAACAGCCAGATCTACGGCTATGTCAAGCCGGGGATTCCCGGTCTGGAGCGGCTGGCGGGCGTGCCTATCTGCGGAGCCGCCGGTGATCAGCAGTCGGCGCTCTTCGGCCAGGGGTGTTTCCGTGCCGGACAGGCAAAAAATACATACGGTACCGGCTGTTTTACGCTGATGAACGTGGGCCACGAGCCGGTGCGCTCCCGTGCCGGTCTGGTGAGCTCGGTGGCGTGGAATGTCGGCGGGGAGACGGTGTATGCACTGGAGGGCAGCGTTTTCAACGGCGGCAGCACCATTCAGTGGCTGCGGGAGGAGATGCAGATGGTGGAGTCTGCCGCTGCGTGTGATCAGCTGGCCGGAACCGTGTCCGACAGCGGCGGCGTCGTGGTGGTCCCGGCCTTTACCGGGTTGGGCGCACCCTATTGGGATATGTATGCCCGCGGTGCGATCTTGGGGCTCACCCGCGGCACAGGCCGGGCCCACATTGCCCGGGCGGTGCTGGAGAGCATTGCCTATCAGGTCACGGATCTGATGATGGCCATGCGGCAGGATGCCGGGTGTGACATCACGGAACTGCGTGTAGACGGCGGTGCCAGTGTCAGCGATCTGCTGCTGCAGATGCAGGCCGATCTGGTGCGCATCCCGGTGGATCGGCCCCACATGGTGGAGACAACGGCCTTCGGTGCGGCAGCTCTGGCGGGCCTGAGCTGCGGTATGTGGAGCGGTCTGAAAGAACTGGAGTCCCTGCGCAAGAGCCAGTGCGTCTTTCTTCCCCAACGGGTACAGACGGACTGCGATCGGGATTACCGACTGTGGAAACGGGCGGTGGGAAGAGCGGAAGATTGGATCGAACATTAACTCTTGCATCAGTGAAAAAAATAGGGTATACTACACTCGAAAGATGGATTCGAATTTTTGACGCAAGAAAGGAGCAATCAATATGGCATTTTTCGATGAACTGGGTAAGAAGGCAAAAGATGTCGCCGGCGTTGTCGCTGTCAAGGCAAAGGACGCCGCGGAGATCGTTTCTGAAAAGGCAAAGGATGCCGCTGACAGCGCCAAGATCAGCATGGAGATCATGAGCGAGCAGCGCGAATTGGAAAAGAACTACAAGGCCATCGGTGAGTGGTTTGTCTCCGAGTATGAAGGTGAGACTCCCGATGCGGTCAAGGATGTTCTGGCCGCTGTCAATGCGTCCAAGGCACACATTGCCGAGCTGGAGGCTGCCAAGGCCGCCAAGGATGCAGAGGAGGAGACGGAGTGCCAGAGCGCTGCGGATCAGCAGGCGGTATGCCCTGTATGTGGCAGCAAGTCCGAGGGCAAGTTCTGCCCGGAGTGCGGCGCACCCATGCATCCGTAATTGCATGATCACAAAAAGCGGCAGCCACGGGCTGCCGCTTTTTTCGCAGAGAAAAGAGATTTGCCACTTCCTGAACGGGGAGGAGCGGCAGAAAAGGAGATGCAACGATGAAACTTACATGGCTGGGCCACGCCTGCTTTATGCTGGAATCGAAAGAGAATCGCTTGGTGCTGGACCCGTTTGCCGGCGTGCCGGGCTTGCGGGATGTGGACACGGAGGCGGAACAAGTGCTCTGCAGTCACGACCATTTTGACCACCACTATCTTGCCGGAGTGAAGCTGCACGAGGGCGGTGCGAGCCCGTTTGCGGTAAGCACGGTGGCAACGTTCCACGATGCTCAGGGCGGCGCACTGCGTGGGAGCAATACAGTGCATATCCTCAGCGCAGAGAGATGTACCGTGGTGCATCTGGGAGATTTGGGCCATCGCCTGACGGAGGCGCAGGCCGAGCCGCTGCGTAACTGCGATGTACTGCTCCTTCCGGTGGGCGGGACATACACCATTGATGCAGAACAGGCGGCCGAGACGGTTCGGCAGCTGCAGCCGCGGGTGGTCATCCCCATGCACTACCGGGCTGGGGCGGTGGGCTTTGCAAATCTTGGCGGCGTAGAGCCGCTGGCAGCGGCCTTGCCTGACTGGGACGTGCGGCGGTATGCGGGAAGCTCGTTGGACGTGACGGCGGAGACGGATGCCCAGATCGCACTTTTACAGCCGCTGTGTAAGGTATAAAAACGGCTCTTTTTGCACATACTGGTGGAAAACCGGCAAGGGTAAGGAGGCCGCCTATGGTGCAGCGCAAGGAGACAAAATGGGAACTCATGGGATGGATTTTCACCGTGGCAGTAGGGACGCTGCTGCATTTTACCTATGACTGGAGCGGAGGAAATGCGGTAGTGGCGGCGTTTTCTGCGGTCAATGAGTCCACATGGGAGCATATGAAGCTGTTGGCCGTGCCCTGGATCGTGTGGAGTGCGGTGGAGATCGTGGCGCTGCGCAATGCCGACGCACCGACGCCTGCGGCACGGGCCGTCGGACTGTTGGCGGCGCTGACGGCGGTGCCGGTGCTCTTCTATACCTATACGGGTGTGGTGGGGCGGCACTTCCTGTGGGCGGATATTGCCGTATTCCTGCTGGCGGCAGCCGCAGGCACCGCGGTGAGCCGGTATTTGCTGAAAGTGGGGAGGCCTGCGGGGGTGCTGTGGCAGATCGCCGGCGGATTAGTGCTGCTGGGCGTCGGAGGGCTGTTTCTTTGGTGGACCTATGACCCGCCGCTGCTGCCGCTGTTTCAGGAGGCAGTCGCCGCATGAGGGACCCGCATCTGCCAAGGAGCGCAGGAGAGGACGGAGCAGAGGAAAGTTCTTGCTCCGTCCGTTTCCTTTTTCTTGACCACGGAAATGAGATAGAGTATAATAAGCATACATATTAACCACTGCACCTGAGAGAAGGGGAGGCAAAGGAATGAAGAAAATTGTGCATAAATCTGCGGTGCCGCTGTATGCGGCGGCAGCGGTCTGGATCCTCTATGCGCTGCTGTTTCCGTTGCATAAGATCATGCACTTCGTTTTGGTGGCGGGCGCTTCGTTGGTAACCTATCTGATCGCCAACGTTTTGTGCCCGCCCGTGGAAGAGGAAGTTCCGGAAGAACCGGTACGCACCGGCAATGAGGAACTGGACAAGATGATCGCCGATGGCAAGAAGGCCATTGCCGAGATGAAGCGGCTGGATGACAACATCGAGGATGAGACAATCAGCGCACAGATCCGCCGTCTGGAACAGATCAGCGGCAAGATTTTTTCCTTGGTGGAGGAGCATCCCGAAAAGCTGCCGCAAGTGCGTAAGTTTATGAACTATTACCTTCCCACCACACTCAAGCTGCTCAACGCCTATGACCGGATGTCCGGACAAAGCGTGGCCGGCGAGAATATCTCCGGAACGATGGAGCGGGTGGAGAGCATGATGGATACCATCGTTAAGGCCTTTGAAAAGCAGCTTGACAGTCTGTTTGGCGCAGAGGCAATGGATATTTCTACCGACATCACTGTGTTGGAAAACATGATGGCACGGGAAGGACTGGTGGAGGACGACCTTCATAAAACGCCCGCCGATCAGTCGGAGGGAGAAGAATCCACCGGAGAGGTCCGTCTGGAGCTGTAAGAAAAAAAGGTTCATAGAAATTTTGAAAGTGAGGAAAGCAACCATGACTGACAAAACCCCCCAGCTGACTTTGGAGCCTGAAACCGCTGTGGAACCCGCTGCTGCGGAGGTGCCGACCCTGACACTGGAGCCCGAAACAGTGGAGCAGCCCAAAGTGGAGGAAAAGAAAATCGACCCCGTAGAACTCAATGACGATCTGCTCAGTGCTGAAGAGCGGCAGGCCGTGGAGGATTTTTCCAAGAAGATCGATGTGCGTGACAGCAATATGATCTTGCAGTACGGCGTAGCTGCGCAAAAGAGCGTGGCCAGTTTTTCCGAGAATGCACTCAACAACGTCCGTTCGAAGGATTTAGGTGAGATCGGCCAGGATCTGAGCCAGTTGGTGGTGGAGCTGAAAGGCTTTGGCGCTGAAGAGGAGAAGAAGGGCCTGTTCGGATTTTTCAAGAAGGCAGGCAACCGTCTGGAGAGCATGAAGGCGCAGTACAGCAAGGTTGAATCCAATGTGGATAAGATCGCCCAGTCTCTGGAACAGCATCAGATCACCCTTTTGAAGGATGTGGCCATGTTCGACCAGATGTACGAGCTGAACCTGAAATATTACAAGGAACTGACCATGTACATTCTGGCCGGAAAGAAGCGGCTGGAAGAAGTGCGTACCACCGAGGTGGAGGAGCTGCGGAAAAAGGCAGAGCAGAGCGGTCTGGCCGAGGATGCTCAGGCCTATAATGATTTGGTCAATCTCTGCAATCGCTTTGAGAAGAAGCTCCACGATCTGGAGCTGACGCGCGTGATCTCGGTACAGATGGGCCCCCAGACCCGCCTGCTGCAGAACAATGACACGCTGATGATCGAGAAGATCCAGTCCTCTCTGGTGAATACCATTCCTTTGTGGAAGAGCCAGATGGTGCTGGCTCTGGGCATGGAGCACAGCCGTCAGGCAACGGCTGCGCAGAACGCCGTCAATGAGATGACCAACGATCTGCTCAAGAAGAATGCGGATGCGCTGAAAATGGGCACGATTGCCACGGCTAAAGAGGCAGAGCGCAGCATTGTGGATATTGAGACGCTGCAGCACACCAACGAGCAGCTGATCTCCACACTGGACGAGGTCCTGACCATCCAGCAGGAAGGTGCAGCCAAGCGCAAGACCGCTGAGGTCGAGTTGGGCCGGATCGAGGGCGAACTGAAGCAGAAGCTGCTGGAGCTGCGGGGCTGAGAGATGAGACAGCCTTTTGAGGCTGCCCAAGCTCCTCCCTGAAAGGAGAAGGTACATGAAATTTTATCAGAAACGGTCTGTGGCACTGGTGGTGCTGATCTTGGCCATTCTGGGTGCATCGGTGTATGGTTATGTGAAGAAGCCGACACCGCTGCCGAAGGTGGAGTATCAGCACTGGATCTGTGACGAGGCAAATCTTCTGGACGGGGAGACGGAGCAGACCATCAAAGACTATAATACGAAGTGGAACAATGACTACTATGCCATTGTAGCCGTGGCCGCAGTGGATCATCTCCACGGTTGGAAGGTGGAGGATTTTGCTGCGGAACTGGGCAAGAAGTGGGGACTGGGCGGCAACGATATGCTCCTTTTGCTGGTGGAGGACAGCCACTACTATGTGGCGCTGGGCGACAATGCCGCCTATGAGATGACCGATACCCAGCAGAGCAAGCTCAAAACGGCCGTGGAGGACCCCTATTATCAGGGTGACTTCAATGCCGCCGCTGTGGCCTTTTTCCGACAGGCAGATATTTTCTACGCACAGGCCCTGTCCGGACAGGGGAACTATGTGCAGCAGGATCACTGGGCCGGCAGTAGTGATCACAGTCTGACCAATATTGGCGTGGTGTTGGTGCTCCTGTTTGCCGTATGGGCTATGCTGGACCAGATGCGGTATCGCAGATACTGCCGCCGTGCTGCCAGTGGTATGTTTGTGCACCCCTACTACCCCATTTTTTGGGGCAGATCCGGTTACAGCACCGGCCGGCCCCGTTCGTACAGCCATCAGCGCACCTATTCCGGCAGCCAGTCCTACAACCGCCGGCCGTCCTCCGGTTTCGGCAATAGTGGTTTTGGCGGCGGCAGCCGCAGTACCTCCTCCCGCTCCACCTCGTCCCGCAGTAGTTCCTCTCGGAGTCGTTCCTCCGGCGGCAGCCGCGGCGGCGGATTCGGAAACAGTGGATTTGGCGGAGGCCATCGGTAACCATAAGGGCAGCAGGTAACTGCTGCCCTTTCTTTTGGAAGAGAGGAGCGGGAGCCATGAAACTCTATGTGATCCGCCACGGGCAAAGCGAGGCGAATGTGGAGGGGCGCTATGCCGGCTGGCGTCCGGTTTCGCTGTCGGTGTTGGGTCGGCGGCAGGCAGAACAGGCCCGCCGTCTCCTGGCAGATGCAGCCGTTGAGCGAGTCTATTGCAGTGATCTGCAGCGGGCCCGAGAGACAGCTGCCATCGCATTGCCGGGGAAGGAGATTATCTGCACGTCGGCGCTGCGGGAGATTAACGTGGGGGAACTGGACGGTCTGACCATAGCGGAATGTGAGGCACGATATGGGGATGTCTATCGTGCGGCAGAGCGGCAGCAGGATTTTTCTGCCTTTGGCGGTGAGACGGGGGAGGCCATGCGGCGGCGGATCCACAGCTTTCTTGAATCCCTGGAAGCACTGCGGGGGGTGGACTGTGCTGCCCTTGTCGGCCATGAGGGGACGGTGCGGGAGACATTGAACTATGTGCTGGGGACCATCGTTCCGTTGGAGCATCTGGAGATCCGTAATGCGTCGGTCAGTGTTTTTTCCATTGGGGAAGAGGGGCGGAAGCTGCTGCGGTGGAACGAGGCCGGACCACGGTAAAAAGGATAGAAAAAGTACCGGAAGGAAACTTCCGGTACTTTTTGCATCGTTGCTGTTGTGTTCTGTGGTTTTGGGTGTTTAGTTCTTGCGCTCGGCCAGACTGGCCGCAGCAGCGGACTGGCCGACACGGCGGAATTTTTCATCAGGCAGACTGGGGAGAATGGCTTCGTTGACGACAGGGTACTCGTCGGCCAGTACTTCCTTGCAGCGCTGAAGGATCAGATCACCGCCCTTGCCGGACATAACACGGCCCAACAGGAGGACGTGGTGGAACTGGTACATATCGTAGTACAGAGCCAGAGCGTGGGCCAGATACACACCGATGCTCTCGTAGACCTGAGCGGCACGGGGGTCGTCCTCCTCCATCAATTTCTGGACGACCTTCAGCTTCTCGGCGGGAGACAGGGATTCGTCCAGCTCGATCCCGGCACGGGGAGCCAGCTTGATGACGGAGTCCTGAGAGAAATACTTCACGCCGCAGCCAATGTCGCCGGACCACTCGTCCCGCATGGCTTCGGGGGAAGCATCCACGGGCACAAAGGCCAGCTCGTTGAGCCAACCGGTGATGCAGCCGTTTTCATCCACATAGCCCACGGCCTCACTGGTGCCCATGGCAATGCCCAGCACGTTGTTGTCGTTGAGGCTCATGGCCCCGGCCAGTGCAGACACATCGCCGTCGTTGTACACGGCATAGGGGACATCGCCGAAGGTGTCGGTGATGGCACGGATGTAGATGTCCTTGACCTTGGCGTCAAAGAGATCCTTGGGCACCTGCAAGAACAAGGAGGCGTTCATGGTGCGGTTGTTGATATACACACCGGCAGAGGACACACCCACAGCGTCCACACGGGGCATATGGGCGGCGGCGGACTTGAGTGCCGCCACGATGCCGTTGTAGTGATAATCGGGGTCAGCGGTGACCTTGGGGAACCACACCACCTCTTCGGAGTAGACGCTCTCGCCGTCGATCACAGCGGAGACCTTCCGATCCGATCCACCGGCGTCAAAGCCGATGCGGCAGCCGTCCAGATGGCCGCCCACTTTCTTGGGGCTGTCCTTGGCGGCGGGGATGGCATCCACACGCACCACCTCGAAGGGCTGCTCAAAGACGTTGGCCATATAGTCCCAGTCAAACTCCTGCTGTCCACCGGCGGCATATTTGGCCGCCACAGCGTCACAGACGGCCTGATTTCCGGCCAGATATACGCGGAAGCCACCCTTCATCCACAGCATGGACTTGACCAAACGCTCTACGTAATACACGTCAGCCTCGAACAGTTCCGGGGTGCCGTGGACAAATGTCTTATGATTGGCCATTTCGCCATTGGCGCGCTCTACCGCGATGTCAAACGGTTCGTTGGCATCTTTCAGGAAATTCTCGTAAAAACGGTTCAGGGGAAGAAAGCCCGGGTCCAGGGGAGGGATGTTTTTGATCGTTACGTCAATGCCGAGGTGATTCATAGGAGTCCTCCTTAAGTAAACAAGATTATCCGCGGTGCAAATGATGCTCCGCAGACGAAACAACACACATGTATATGCTACCAGTTTTTTGGAATCTGTCAAGGGCTTGGCCGTGATTTTCCCCGCAGGAACGGGAAAAGGCAGAGGGAAGGCGCCGGGCGGCGGAGGCAGTTGCCCCCGGCTGAAAAGATGCAGCCGCAGCCCGCCGGGCGGCAGTGGGGACTGTCGGCTCCGGCGGACTGCGGCGGAAGGAGTGTTCATTCAGTTTTCCAGATGGCGGCCCAGAAAGGCGGCCGCCATCTGCGACAGTTGGCACTCCGGGTCACCGCAGGTGCGGCCATCGGTGGAGAAGAGGAGCACACTGCCCAGCACATCCCCCTGACAGAGAACGGGGACGGCCACATCGACGGCAGAGGTGAGGGTGTTTTCGGTGCCATAGAGAGGGGTGTCGGCGCTGCGCCGGCAGTATGGGCTGCGCTGTTCCAGCAGCTGATCCATGGCCGGCGAGAGCGGCTTTCCCAATAATTCCCGCTTGCCGCTGCCGGCGACAGCCAGGAGGGTGTCTCGATCCGAGATAGCGGCGGTCAGGCCGGTGGTATGGTTGAGAGCATCACACAGCTCCTCGGCAAAATCCTCCAGACCACGGATGAGAGAATACTTCTTGAAGATCACTTCTCCGTCGCGGGTGGTGTAGATCTCCAGCGGGTCGCCCTCGCGGATGTGCATGGTGCGGCGGATCTCCTTGGGGATCACCACACGGCCCAGATCGTCGATCCGGCGGACAATTCCGGTTGCTTTCATAGATAAAAATTCCTCCTTCATGGACGTATCGGTAGTATTTACCGAAAGTGCCGACTTATTCCTTGATTGGTGATGAAGGAGGACAGAAAGAAAACCCGACAGCGAGATTTCACCGTCGGGTTGGGAGACTTATTCTTCGGAGGGCTGTTGTTTTTTCTTTTCGTTGTGTGCTACCACACGCTGATAGACGAACAGGCCCAGCAGGGAGACGCCCAGAGTGAGGGCGAAAACCGCGATAGCATAGCGGTAGTCCTGCACGCCCAATGCATTGCCTCCGATGGTGGAGGTGAGGATGGACGGCAGCCGCCCCAGAGAGCAGATGATCATCCACTTTTTCCACGAAAGATCCGTCAGCCCGGAAAAGTAGCACAGCAGGTCCTTGGGGGTGCCGGGCAGAGCGAAGATGAGAAAAAACAGGAAGTCCCGCCGCGGGGAACTCTGCAGAAAGTGCAGCTTCGTCAGCTTTTCGTTGGGGAAAAAGATGTCCACCACCTCACGGCCCCAACGGCGTACAAAGGCAAAGACCACAATGCTGCCCAACAGGGCGCCGGCCATGCATAAAAGCGTACCCTTCAGAGCACCGAAGGCATAGCCGCCGCAGATCTCCAGCGGCTCCCCGGGAATCACGGCCACCAGCACCTGCAAAAAGACCATGCCGATATAGAGAAGCCCGCTCCAAGCCCCGTGGCTGTCCACCCAGGAGCGGAAGAGTTCGGGATTCTTGGCAAAACGCACCATGGGCCGGCCCACAAACCAGCAGATCACGCCGGAGAGGAACAAGAACAGCAGCACGCCGCCCAAAGCAATCCATTTTTTTTGTTTTTGCGTGAGGAGATGTTTTTCTTTCATGATGGTCCTCTTTAGTAATGATATTACATAGTACCACCGTAATTTGAATAGGGTGTGAACGAATTGAAAAGATTACGGCAAGGCGGCGATAAAGCAGTGGCTGTCGCGCTGCCGCTGTGCGTTGGCCCAGCGGTGCATTTCCGCCACACTGACGCTGTCGGTGAGGACACCGAGGCCCATGGGCTCCCGGGTGTGTGCCGTCAGCCACGGATCGGAGTAGGCGGTGCGGACATAGTAGGCGTGGCAGACAGACTCGTTGCGGGGGGTCTGCGCAGCGCCGGATGGTGCATAGAACGCCGTCTTGCCGGCGGCGATGTCCAGACAGTCCTGCGTCACGTTGGAGGCGGTGGGGAAGCGGCCGGCTCCTTGGCCGAAGTAGCTCTGGCGGCCCAGATACCGGGACTGGAACGAAATCAGATTATAGTTGGCCGGGACGGCGGCTTCCAGGGCGTTATCGTCCACCAGGGTGGGTTCCAACCATGCGGCGATCCCCTCCGGCGTGCGGCGAGCCGTCGCCAGCAGCTTGCAGACCAGACCGCGTTCGTGAAAAGCGGCGATGTCCTCATCGGTGACCGTGCGGATGCCGAACATAGGGATCTCCTCCTCCCGGAGAAGCGTAGTGAAGGCAATGTTTGCCGAGATGACCAGTTTGCGGCGGATGTCATCGCCGTCGATGTCGGCACTGGGATCGGCCTCGGCATAGCCCAGCGCCTGCGCCTGGCAGAGTACTTCATCAAAATTCACGGGGGAGCGGTGCATGGCGTCCATAATATAATTGCTGGTGCCGTTCATAATGCCACAGACTTCCTCCACGGTATCCAGACGGCAGCAGCGCTCCAGATTCACCAGCCACGGGATCCCGCCGCCCACGGCGGCCGTGCACCGGAGGGCCACGCCGTTGTCCCGAGCCAGAGACGTAAGCTCATGATAATAGGCACTGACCACCGCCTTGTTGGCGGTGACCACGTGCTTTCCGGCACGCAGGGCGGCACAGATATACTCATAGGCCGGATGCAGACCACCCAGCACCTCCACCACAATGTGGATGGCGGGATCGTTCACGATCTCCTGAAAATCGCGGGTGGCAATGGCACCGATCTCCGGAATGTCCCGGCGCACCAGAACACGGGAGATGTGCAGATCGCTGCGCTTGTCCACCTGCTCATAGACGCCCCGGCCCACAACGCCAAAGCCCAGAAGTCCGATATTCATCATACGTATGTCCTCCTGCAGAAAATGGTGATTTCTTGAGTACGGATGGGAGAATTAGCTGTTTTTGCTGTTCAGTTTTCCCAGGTAGCGGTAGATACTGGCCTCAGAGCTGTGGAGCTCGTGGGCCACATAGCTGACAGAACCCTTCAAAAGGAACACGCCTTTGCGGTTGAGGATGTCCATGATCTCCATTTTCTCATCCTGTGTGAGACGGTTCACATCCACGGGATAGGAGGAAACCACGGCGGAGACAATGCTGGCCGTGGCACCGGCAATGGAGGTGGGGAAGGGCTTGGCAACCTCCTCGGCGGCCTCCGCATCTTCGGCAATGAGACTGGTGCCGCTCTCGGTGCGGGGCAGCATCATGGTGCCGCACAGATCCAATACGTGCTTGGCCAGATCTTCATATCGACTGGAATCGAAGTTGATACACAAAAGGCCCACCAGCTCGCCGCTGGCGTCCCGGATGAACATACTGTTGGAACACATTTCCTTCCCGTTGGCGGCAGTGCTGGCGAAGCGCAGGACGTAGTTCTGCGTGGTGTACATATTACCGGCCACAAACTCCAGCATTTTGTTGCTCAGGGGAGAGCCCAGATGACGGCCGGTCAGCTCTCCGTTGGCGATGGCGATGATCTGGTTGGACTCATCGTTCAGCTCGTGCAGAGCGATCTCGTAATCAGGCCCTAAAATATGTCCCAAAAAATCCACCATCTGGGAGTAATGTCGTTTCAACTCCAAATCCATGTAGGTAACCTCCTTTTTCCCATTGTACAATACAACAGGAAATTGAACCATAATAATGATTTATTATAACAGAGGTGAAACGAAAAATCCATAAATATGACAAAATTTTCTCATTGTTTTGGAAAGAAAAGGGAAAAATGAATGCGGGAGAACACCATGAGGTGTTCTCCCGCAAGCGGATCGATTTAGAATTCGGCGTTGCCCACGGTGCGGGGATGCAGCTCCACATCGCGGATATTGCTGACACCGGTAAGATACATGACCATGCGCTCGAAGCCCAGACCGAAGCCGGCGTGACGGCAGCTGCCGTAGCGGCGCAGATCGCAGTACCACCAGTAATCCTCCGGGTCCATCCCCAGCTCCCGGATCCGGCTCTCCAGCAGCTCCAGACGCTCCTCACGCTGGCTGCCGCCGATGATCTCACCGATGCCAGGCACCAGACAGTCGGCCGCGGCCACGGTCTTGCCGTCGTCGTTCAGGCGCATATAAAAGGCCTTGATCTCCTTGGGATAGTCGGTGACGAACAGGGGCTTTTGAAAGACCTGTTCGGTGAGATAGCGCTCGTGCTCGGTCTGCAGATCGGTGCCCCATTCTACCTTATAATCAAAGGAATCGTTGACCTTTTGCAGGATCTCCACGGCCTCCGTATAAGTGATGCGGCCGAAATCGGAGGAGGCCACGTGTTCCAGACGCTCTTTCAGGCCCTTATCCACAAAGGAATTAAAGAAGTTGATCTCGTCGGGGCAGCGCTCCAGCACGCGGCGGATGATGAACTTGACCATAGCCTCCATCACCTCCAGATCACCGTTCAGATCACAGAACGCCATCTCCGGCTCGATCATCCAGAACTCGGCGGCGTGGCGCTGGGTATTGGAGTTCTCGGCGCGGAAGGTGGGGCCGAAGGTATAGACATTGCCGAAGGCCATGGCGAAGTTCTCAGCGTTCAGCTGACCGGACACGGTCAGGCTGGTTTTCTTGCCGAAGAAGTCCTGGGAATAGTCCACGGAGCCATCGTCCTTGCGGGGGATGTTATTCAGATCCAGCGTGGTCACCTGGAACATCTCGCCGGCGCCCTCACAGTCGCTGCCGGTGATGATGGGGGTGTTGGCGTAGACGAAGCCGCGCTGCTGGAAGAACTCGTGGACGGCATAGGCCGCCACGGAGCGGACACGGAAAGTGGCGGAGAAGAGATTGGTCCTCGGGCGCAGATGCTGAATGGTGCGGAGAAACTCTACGCTGTGGCGCTTTTTCTGCAGGGGGTATTCAGGCGTGGACTTGCCCTCCACTTCGATGGTGTCTGCCTTCAGCTCCAGTGGCTGCTTGGCGTCGGGAGTCAGGACGATGGTGCCGGTGACCAACAGGGCAGCGCCCACATTCTGGCCGGCGATCTCCTTATAATTGGCAAGCTCCTCGGCCCCCATAACGACCTGCAGATTTTTAAAGCAGGAACCGTCATTGAGCTCGATGAAGCCAAAGGTCTTCATATCGCGGATGGTACGAGCCCAGCCGCCGACAGTCAGACGCTGACCGTCCAGTGTCTCGGCGTCGGCGAAGATCGACGCAATTTTTGTCAAATTCATGTCATTCACCTGTCGTTTCGTATTTTTACTGCCCGGGAAGGGCGGGTCTCTACAGTAATTCAATATTATAGCGCCTTTTTTTGTTATTGACAAGAAAAACCTATTGACAAAGGCGGATAAAGCGATATAATAAACAAGTGTTAAGAATACAAACTTTTGTTTATGAGGTGCGGTTATGACCCAGCGTGAACGACAGATCCTTCGATGGATCGAAGAGAACCCACTGATCTCGCAGCAGGAGCTGGCAGAGCGGGCGGGGATCAGCCGGTCCGGTGTGGCGGTGCATATCTCCAATCTGATGAAAAAAGGCTACATCACCGGTAAGGGCTACATTGTCCACACCGCGCCCTATGTGACCGTGGTGGGCGGAGCCAACATGGACATCGGCGGCCGCCCGGTAGGGGCGCTGATCGACCGGGACTCCAACCCCGGCCATGTGCGCATGAGTCTGGGCGGCGTGGGGCGCAACATTGCCCACAATATGAGCCTGATGGGACTGGATGTGCGGCTGCTGACCGCCTTTGGCGACGATCTCTATGCCCGGAAGCTGACGGCCAGCTGCGGCGAACTGGGGATCGATATTTCCGCCTCTCCGGTGATCCCCGGCGGACATACATCCACGTATCTTTTCATCAATGACGGACAGGGAGACATGGCCTTGGCCGTGTCGGACATGGAGATCTGTCAGGAAATCTCACCGGCGCTGCTGGCCAGCCGGCAGGCGCTGCTGGACGGCAGCCAGGTGGTGGTGGTGGATACCAACATCCCGCAGGAGAGCATTGATTGGCTGGCAGAGCACTGCCGTGCACCGCTCTTTGTGGATCCGGTCTCGACCACCAAGGCGGAGAAATTGCGGGGGGTTCTGGGAAAACTCCACACGCTCAAGCCCAATCGCATCGAGGCCGAGCTGCTCTCCGGCGTCAGGATCACCGACGAGGAGAGCCTGCACCGTGCGGCGCAGACCCTGCTGGAGCGGGGCTTGCAGCGGGTGTTCATCTCACTGGGCGGGGACGGCGTTTTTGCCGCCGACCGGGAGGGCCATACGGTTCATCTGCCGGTGCTGCCGGCGCAGATGCAGAATACCACCGGCTGCGGCGATGCCTTTATGAGTGCGCTGGTCTGGGCCTATCTGCGCGGCAGCGATCTGCGACAGAGCGCCATGGCCGGCCTTGCAGCCTCTGCCATCGCTATGGAGAGCGCAGAGACCATCAACAGCGCCATGTGTGAAGAAACACTGGCGGCCCGGGCCGGGCTGACGGCCCAAAAGACGGTATCGGAAAACATCGAATGACAATAGGAGGAACTGACTATGCTGAACAAATACTTGGACATTGCACCGGAAGTGAAGAAGGCCCTGGACGAGGGGCGCCCCGTGGTGGCTCTGGAGTCCACCATCATCTCCCATGGTATGCCCTATCCCCAGAACGTGGAGACGGCCTTGCAGGTGGAGAAGATCATTCGTGAGTGCGGCGCCGTGCCGGCCACCATCGCCATCATCGGCGGCCGCCTGAAGGCTGGCCTCAGCGAGAGCGAGATCGACTATCTGGGCAAGACCGGCGCCGGCGTGACCAAAGCCAGCCGCCGCGACCTGCCCGTACTGGTGGCACGCAAGGCCGACGGTGCCACCACCGTGACCACCACCATGATGATCGCCGCCATGGCCGGGATCAAGATCTTTGCCACCGGCGGTATCGGCGGTGTCCATCGCGGCGCGGAGGTGACCATGGATATCTCTGCCGATCTGGAGGAGCTGGCACAGACGCCCGTGATGGTGGTCTGCGCCGGGGCCAAATCCATTCTGGACCTGGGGCTTACGCTGGAGTATCTGGAGACCAAGGGCGTGACGGTGCTGGGCTACGGCACCGAGGAGCTGCCCGCTTTCTATACCCGTAAGAGCGGCTTTGGCGTGGACTATCGGATGGATACGCCGGAGCAGCTGGCCGAGGCTTTCCACGTCAAGCAGGAGCTGGGCCTCAAGGGCGGTATGCTGGTGACCAATCCCATTCCCGAGGAGTACTCCATGGATCACGAGGTCATCAACAAGGCCATCAACGATGCCGTCGCCGAGGCGGCCGAGAAGGGCATCCACGGCAAGGAGACCACCCCCTTCCTTCTGGCGAAGATCAAGGAGCTCACCGGCGGCAATTCGCTGGAGTCCAACATCCAGCTGGTGTACAACAACGCCCGTCTGGCAGCAGCCACGGCTTGTGAACTGAGCCGTCTGGAGAAGTAAGCAGAGTACGGCAGAACCCCCGTCCCACGGGACGGGGGTTCTTTTTGTGGAAAAATCGGAGTGGCTATGGTATGCTGAGGGGACAGGAGGTGGTTTCATGGCGGATCGAATGGCGGCGTTTTTCCTTTCGCCCTCCGGCTGGCTGACCGGCTATCTGATCATTATCAATCTTGTGACGTTCGCTGTATACGGTGCGGATAAGTGGAAGGCAAAGCACCGGCGCTATCGCGTGCCGGAAAAGACCCTGTTCCTTCTGGCGATTTTTGGAGGAAGTCTGGGAGCGCTGGCCGGGATGCAGCTGTTCCGACATAAGACACGGCATTGGTATTTCCGTTACGGGATCCCACTGCTTCTGCTGCTCCAGATTGCCCTGATGATAGTGCTGATACAGGGAACTTTGTGAATACAAATAGTTGTTCTTCGACAAGATACTACGATTCGTATATAAAAATGAGGCTTCTCACAGGGAGAAGCCTCATTTTTTTCAGCGGCAGTGTCTTAATCCACGGACTTCATAGACTCCACCATGTTGATTCGTTTGAGACGGAAGTGCATCACAAAGTTCACAAGGAACGAGAATAGGAAGGTCAGAAGCGCCGAGAAGAGGAAACTGGTCAGCTCGATGTGGCGGGCAAACATCATGGTATCCGCCTCGGCGGTGGTCACCACCACACGCAGGAAAATGGCGCCCAGACAGAGACCGGCTGCTGTCCCCAACAGGGTCAGGATCACGCTCTCACGGTAGATATAGGCCGACACTTCGCCGTCGTAGAACCCCAGTACCTTCAGCGTGGCGATCTCCCGGGTGCGTTCGGTGATATTAACATTGGAGAGATTATAGAGTACCACGAAGGCCAGAAGTCCGGCAGAGACGATGAGCACGGCCACCACATAGCTGAGATTGTCCGTGAGATAGGTAGCCTGCGTCAGCATGTCGCTGCTGGAAGTGACCATCTGCACGGCGGTACTGGCCAGCAGGTCCTCTTGCAGCGGCTGGGTGTGGGCCGGGTCCGTGGTGTGCAGAATGACGGAATTGTACACAGGCGCTTTGCCGAACACCTGCTGATAGTAGCTCTCTGAGAGATAGAGGAAGTGCTGGGTGTAGTTCTCAGTGACGGCAGAGATGGTGACCTCGTAGACGTGCTGATCGCTGTCACGCAGGGAGAGGGTGCTGCCGGGGGACAGATGCAGCAGGGAGGCCAGCTTTTCGGTGACCACGGCCCCGTCGCTGCCGATCTCGATGGGCGCACCGGAGGTGCGGTTCTGGAGACAGATGTACTCCTTGAGCTGCGCCGGATCCTGCGGGATCACCAGATTGACCTCGTGACTCTTGCCCTCGGCGGCCGTGTGGAAGATCTGCCGGCTCTGGGACTGCCAGTCCACCACCATCTGGTGCTCATTCAGAAAAGCGGCCAGAGCCTCCCGGTCAGAGGCCAGCTCGGAGGAGTAACCCGCCAGAAGATCATAGTGAAAGACATTCTGGAATTGGTTTTCCACCATTTTACTCAGGGCATCTTGCAGGCCGAACCCGGTAAGAACCAGTGCTGAAGAGCCGGCAATGCCGAAAATCGTCATGAGAACGCGCTTTTTATAGCGGAAGATATTGCGGGCTGTGACCTTGTGGCTGAAGGACATGTGGCGCCACAGGGGGCGGATGTATTCCAGCGGGATACGCTTGCCGGCCGGAGGCGCTTTGGGTCGCATGATGGAGGCCGGCGTTTCCTTCAAAACACTGCGGCAGACGGCGTAGGTGACGGCGGCCACGCACAGAAGCGAAGCGGCCGTACATACGATGGCCATGGGCATATGGAACGGTGTCTGGGGGGCGGGCAGGTCGTACATCATGCCGTAGGCATTGATGATGACGCCGGGGAAGATCCGGAAGCCTGCCAGAAGCCCCACGATACAGCCAAGGCCCGTGGCGCTGAGCGAGTAGATCATATATTTGCGCCGAATGCCCCGGTTGCTGTAGCCCAGGGCCTTAAAGGTGCCGATCTCGGTACGGTGTTCCTCCACCATGCGGGCCAGCGTGGTGAGGCAGACCAGGGAGGCCACGGCCAAAAAGAACACGGGGAACACGGTGGACAGGCTGTCCATACGGTCGGAGTCATTGGAGAAACCGGCAAAGCCCAGACAGCTCTCCGTGCGGTCACTGATGAACCACTCGGCGGGCTGCAAATCGGCCAAGGTGCGCTGCGCCGCAGCGAGTTTCCGCTGGGCCTGTGACAGTTCTGCCTCGGCGTCAGCGATCTTCTGACGGGCGTCAGATTCCTGCCGGAGATATTCTGCTTCGCCCTCGCTGAGCTGCTGGGCACCGGTTTCCAATCGGTGCTGTGCGCTGTTAAGTTCTTGCTGTGCGGCGGTTTCGGACTGCGCCAGCTGTGCTTTGCCGCTGTCCAGTTTGGCCTGTGCGGCGTCCAGTTCCGACCGAAAGGCGTCCAGCTGTGCCTTGGTGGCGTCCAGCTGCGCTCGGGCGGACTCCAGTTGGGCACGGCCGTCTGCCACTTGCGCCACGGCATCATTCCGATAGGCGGTCAAAGCGGCATGGGCAGCAGCCACCCGCTCCGGCGTGGCGGTGGAATAGGGGGCACCATCATACATCATATCGCCAAAGCCCAGAGAGTTGCCGCTGGCATCCGTGAACTGATTCATGGCCGGGGTGATGGAGGTGGCGGCGTATTGGAGTGCGGCATGGCCGGCGGCGGTGGAGGTGTCCATCTGCTCCATGGCGGAGAGCTGGGGGTGGAGCAGAGCGTAGGAGGCATTCAGCAGGGAGACCTGTCGTTCCGCTTCTTCAACGGTTGCCTCGTTGGCGTCGAATTCCGCCTGTCCGATCTGGTACTGGGCAAGATAGGTCTCGTACTGCGCCCGGCCCTGATCCAGTGCAGCCTGTCCGGAGGAGAGTTCATTGCGAGCCGAAGAAATCTCCTGTTGGAAACTGTTTTTCCCTTGTTCGTACTCCTTGCGGCCTGCGTCCAGCTGGCGGCGGGCCGCTTCCAGCTCTGCCTTGGCGGTCGCCAGACGGCCCTTGGCGTCCTCCAGCTGGGCCCGGCCCTCATCGATCCGGGCCTGTCCGTCGTTGATGGAATCGCTGAGGTAGGTGCGCATCTCCTCCATCCGGGGGACGGAGCGCTGCTGGGCCACCGCTTGTACTTCTTCCTTGAGCGGGTCCAGAGAGGGAAGATAGCCCTCGTCATAGCAGGCGTAGTCCCGGGCCGGAGCATAGGTGATGGCCAGACTTGTGTAAAAATCAGAGGTAAAATTTTCTGCGGGGACATAGATATAGGCGTCCAAAGAGCCGTCCCCCACTGTGGTGGTACCACGGCGGGACATATCCGTATAAAGAGGGGAGTTGACCACGCCCACAATGGTAAATTCGGTGTTGCGGAGGGCATCGGACAGATCCTCCTCCTTGGCAGCGGATCGGAGCGTGATGGTGGAGCCGACGGTAAAGCCGAACTTGGTCTGGATGTTTTCATCGATCACGCACTCGTCCTCGTACCACGGCAGACGGCCTGTCAGCAGGCGCAGACGGTTAAGGTATGCGTCATTGTGCTCATCGGTGCTCTCCGGCAGGGAGAGGACACGGGTGAGGAAGTTGTCAGAGCTGACGGCCATGCAGTCTAAAAAATAGCTGCCTTGGGCCTGCTGCACACCGTCGATCCGGCGGACGGCATCTACATCCTGCTGGGAAAAGCCCAGTGTGGAGAGGATCTGCAGATCCTGTGTATGGCTCTCACAGTAGTATGTGTCGGCGGTGAGGCGCATATCGCTTCCGGAGGCGGATAGCCCTGCGAAAAAAGCGACACCGATGGCAATAATGAGCAGGATGGAGCAGTAGCGGCTCAGGGAGCGGCGAATGGTGCGGAGTATATCTTTGGCAGTGGCGCGGTGCATGCCGGGACACCTCTTTTCAAACAAAGTAGAGTGGTTCACCACTCGATGGAGTTCACATCGGCGGGCGAAGGGTTAAAGACATTGGAGACGGCCTGACTGTTGCGGATCGTAATGACACGGTCGGCCATGGGGGTGATGGCGGTGTTGTGGGTCACCACAATCACGGTGACGCCTCCTTGACGGCACGCATTTTGCAGCAGGGCAAGGATCTGCTTGCCGGTCTGGTAGTCCAGTGCGCCGGTGGGCTCATCGCATAAAAGGAGCTTGGGACGCTTGGCCAGGGCACGGGCGATGGACACACGCTGCTGTTCGCCGCCGGAGAGCTGTGCCGGGAAGTTGTTGAGCCGATGGCCAAGGCCCACGGCCTCCAACGCCTCGTCTGCGGGCATGGGATCACGGCAGATCTGGGCGGCCAGCTCCACGTTTTCCAGAGCAGTCAGATTTTGCACCAGATTATAAAACTGAAAAACGAAGCCGATGTCGTGGCGGCGGTAGGCGATGAGATCTTTTCCACGGCATTGGGCGATGTCGCGCCCGTCCACCAGGATCTGCCCCTCGTCACAGGTGTCCATGCCGCCCAGCATATTCAAAACGGTGGTTTTTCCGGCGCCGGAAGGCCCCACGATAATGGCGAATTCGCCTTTTTCGATATGAAAGTTGACGCCGTTGGCCGCCGCAGTCACAATGTCGCCGGTGCGGTAACGCTTATAGACGTTTTTTAACTCCACAAATGCCATGATTGTGATCATCCTTTCGGAGAATATAATAAAAGCACCATATGGCATCTATGGTGCGGGATATTAGTATAAAGTATACGCACAATCAGCCGCTAACGCAAGAGCAGAGCAGGGAGGAAACTGGTTTATTTGCGAAAAATTTACAACTGAACGGACACCGCTTTCCCCGTTTTCCGTGGCTGCAGCCGTGGCGGAACAGGCGGAAAAAGCCCCTCGGAGCGGACGAAATGTCCGCCCTGAGGGGCGAGAGGCAGTGAGAGGGTCACTCCTGCGCCGGAGCCGGCGCTTCTTCTGCCGGCGGCTCTTTTTGCGGGAACTGGCGGCCGGTGTGATCGATGGTATAGTTTTCCGTGTAGATGAGTTGGGAGATAGGGACGACGGTATAGCCCTCGTGGATCATATACTCCAGCACATCCGGCAGCGCCTCCGGCGTATGAATGGCGGCATTGTGGAAGAGGACGATACTGCCGGGGCGGAGCTTTTCCGTGACACGTTTGTAGATGGTGGGGGCGTCGTAATCCTTCCAGTCCAGACTGTCCACATCCCACTGGATCGGCTCCATATCCAGTGAGCGGATGGCGGCGATCACATGGTCATCGTACTCGCCGTAGGGGCAGCGCAGCAGCGTGGGCGTTTTGCCGGTGATGGCGGCCACTTTTTCATTGCAGGTCTTGATGTCGGTGACGATCTCACCGGCACTCATGGAGTTGTAGTGATCGTGATGGTAGGAGTGGTTCATCACTTCATGGCCCGCCTCTGAGAGTGCCTTGACGGACTCGGGATAGGCCTCGGCCCACTCACCTACCACGAAAAAGGTGGCTTTGATATTATAGCGGCCCAGAATATCAATCAGGGTCTGGGTGTCCTCGTTGCCCCATGCGGCATCAAACGAGATGGCGCACATTTTTTCTGGACGTTCCACGGAGTAGATGGGCAGCTGGCGGCTGGAGGAAGAGGCCGTGACGGCGCTGGGAAGCCAGAGCGCACAGAAGATCCCGGCACACACGACGAGCAGTGCCAGCAGCACTACGCCGCGGCGGCGCAGCAGAAATACTTTTACCGGAGGTTTTCCCATGATCACATCGTCCTTTCTTGTTTGGTACAGCGTATGCGACACGGGGGCGGAATATGAAAAAAGGTCTCCGTACAGAGACGGAGACCTTTCAGAAGGCGCGGGAAAAATTACTTTTTCTGACCGTTGAGCACTTCGCGCGTTTCGACAGGGGCAGAGATATTCACACTGCTGACACCCTTATAGGTGGAGCCCTTCTTGGGGGCAGACAGCTCCGTACAGCGGTCGTATTCCACCTGCATCACGGAAGAGATGGTGTGGCGGCCGTAGTCATCCAGATGGGAATACTGCTCCACCAGCTTTTGCGTATCTTCCGTAAGATAGGAAGAGGCGTCTTCGCTGAGTGCTTTGATCCCCAATGCACGGCAGATCTGCACGACCGTGTCGAAGGAAGAACCGCCGATGCCGTTGTGTAGGGCACTATTGATCGTGGACAGGGGGATGTTGACAACAAATGCGAACTGACGAACACTCTTATACTGTCGAGAAATTTCGGTACGGACAATTTTTGTTAAGTTATCCATAAAAGGCACCTCATAATCGTAAATCATAAAATATAATTATCTTTTTGCGAAATAATTATAACACGTACTTTTCCAATCGCCAAGCAAAATGAAAAGATTTAAAAGAAAGTTAAAAAATATAAAGGATCCGAACAAAACGTGCGAAAAAGCCCATCCAGTTTTTGTATGATATTGACAATAAATGGAGAAAAAAGAGGGGGGAAGTGTTGGAATAAAAAGGTAAAAGCACAGCCGAGGATTTTTGGCTTTCCATTTAGGGGTGTCTGTGATAAAATAAAAAAATACAACTTGTGGAAAGAAGTGTGAGGAACGGCAATGATCAGAGAACTGGTGCAGCGGTATTACCGGCATGATGTGGGGCGCAGCAGTGCTGCGCTGACGTACTACCTCATCTTTGCTGCACTGCCGTTGTTGGTTTTTTTCAGTACGCTGCTGGGCGCCATGGAACTGGACCCGGAGAGCGTACTGCATCTTTTGGATCAGGTGCTGCCGACAGAGGTGGAGGAGATCGTCCGGGGCTATCTCATCTATGTGCGGGAGAACCAGAGCACAAGACTCTTGTGGTTCAGCCTGGTTTTCTCCATCTGGTTTCCCCGCCGGGCCACCAGCTGCCTGCTGCGTTCGCTGCAGCGGGCTTTTGGGTCGGGACAGGGGACGAAAAATATCTTGCTGGAACAGCTGCGGATCCTGCTCTTTACAGTGTGGATGCTGGCGACTGTGGCCGCATCCACAGTACTTGTGACCGTGGGACGGCGGGCCTTGGTGTGGCTGGCGAAATTTGTGGAACTGCCTCTGTGGCTGGCAGACGTGTGGAACGGACTGCGCTTTATCCTGCTGGGGCTGGTGCTGCTGGCGTCTTTGGCGATTCTCTATATGCTGGCTCAGGGGCGGCGCCGTCCGCTGCGGGAGGTGATCCCTGGTGTGGTCTCCTCCTTGGTATCGTGGCTGGTGTTGTCCGTAGCGTTCTCTTACTATGTGGAAAACTTTGCCACATACAGCCAGCTGTATGGCTCCATTGCCACGGCGGTGGTTACCTTGTTGTGGCTCTACATGAGTGCGGTGGTGGTCATTATGGGCGCAGAATTGAACGCCGTCATTCTGGAGCGGCGGAATCATAAGGAGAGGAAAGGGGCGGACGATGTCCAGCCCCTTGAATAGAGGAAGGAAACAGAGAAATGAAGATCATCATTGTAGGGAATGGTAAGGTGGGCTACGCCATTGCACGGCAGCTGAGTGTGGAGGAGCACGATATTACGGTCGTGGATCGCTCCCTCAGCGCCCTGAACCGGGCAGACAGCACACTGGATGTCATGTGTGTGGAGGGCAACGGCGCCAGCATCAGCGTACTGAAAAACGCCGGCGTGGCTGATGCTGATCTGGTAATTGCGGTGACCAGCAGCGACGAGACCAATCTGGTATGCTGTCTGATTGCCAAGAAGCTGGGGGCCAAACATACGGTGGCCCGTGTGCGCAATACCGATTACCGGATGGACGCCGAGATGCTCAAACGGGAGGTGGGCCTGAGCATGGTCATCAATCCCGATTGGGCGGCGGCACTGGAGATCGCACGGATCCTCAGCTTCCCGGCGGCGTTTTCCGTGGAGCCGTTTGCCCGGGGGCGCATCGATATGATCGGCTTTCAGGTGAGCTCCAAAGATGCGCTCTGTGGTATTCCCCTGAGCGAATTTAACCGCAAACGGCTGGCAGATGTGCTGTTCTGTGCGGCGGAGCAGGCGGGGGAGTATATCATTCCTGACGGCGATTTTGTTCCTCGTGCCGGTGACCGGATCTATATGGTGGGTACGCGGCAGGAACTGCAGAAGATGGTGCACGGCATGGGCCGCACGGTGCAGAAGGTGAAGCGTGTCTCCCTCTTGGGCGGCAGCCGGATCGCCATGTATCTCACCTGGGAGCTGGCGAGGAACAACACCAAGGTGTGCATCGTGGAGATGTCCCATGAGGAGTGCGGCATTCTGGCCGACGAGCTGCCCGGTGCCATGATCATTGAAGGGGACGGCACCGACGCCAACCTCATCCAAAGTGAGGGTGTGTTCGATGTGGACGCCTTTGTGTCCCTCACCGGGCGGGATGAGGAAAACCTGTTGATGGCGGCCACGGCCCAGCGTGCCGGCGTGCCTAAGACCATTGCCAAGATGACCCGGCCGAACTATATGGAGTTGGTGCGTGAGGCCGGGATCGAGAGCATCATCAGCCCCAAGGATATTGTGGCCAATCAGATCACCCGCTATGTCCGCAGTCTGGCCAACTCCGAGGGCAGCTCCATCGACAGCTTCTATAAGCTGCTGGGCGGTTCCGTGGAGGCACTGGAATTTACGGCCACAGCGGCCTGCACAGCGATCTTGAATAAACCCTTGCGGGAACTGCGGCTGAAGAAGGGGATGCTGCTGGCCGCCATTGTCCGGGAGAAGGAGACCATCATTCCCAACGGCACCACTACGGTGCGGGAGGGCGACCATGTGGTGGTGATCACGGCGGGGGCTTATATCCGCAACCTCAGCGATATTTTGGAAAATTAAAGGTACAACGCCCGGCGCACAGGAGTTGGAGTGCGCCGGGCGTTGTTATGCTGTACAGGGGGCGGCGCCTGCGGAAACGGCCTTACAGAGGCCGGAGATACAGCAGGAACAGCCACGCAAGACCGTAGTAGCTCATGACGGCCACCAGATCGTTGATGGTAGTGATCAGCGGGCCGGAGGCCACTGCGGGATCGATGTGTATCTTCTTGAAGAGCAGGGGGATCGTGGTGCCGGCGATGGAGGAGAGCTCCATGCTCAAAAGCAGCGCCGCACCGGTGCAGAAGGAGACGGAGAAAGCTACGGCGGCGCTCTGGCCCTTAAAGAGCATGAGATAGCCGCCGATGGCGACAAAGGAGAGAAGGCCTAAAATAGCGCCGTTGACCAGTCCCACCCGGGCCTCCTTGACCACGAGGGACCACTTCCTGCGGGCGTCCACTCGGCTGTCGGTCAGGACACGAATGGTGACGGCCAGTGACTGAGTGCCCACGTTGCCGGCCATATCCAGTACCAGTGACTGAAAGCAGATGATCAGCGTCAGCTGGGACACCACGGCCTCGAAGATCCCCACCACGGAGGAGACCACCAGTCCCAGTCCCAGCAGGATGATCAGCCACGGCAGCCGCTTGACGATGCTGCGGCGGAGGGGTTCATCCAGATCTTCACCGGAGGAGAGACCGCCCAGCTTGGCGTAGTCCTCGTCCAGCTCCTCACCGATGAGCTGCCCCACCGCCTGTGCCGTCAGTACGCCGCAGAGCCGATTGGCATTGTCCAGGACCGGGATAGAGTCCTCGGAGTAGTCGCAGAGACTGTCGATGCAGTCCTCTACGGCCTCGGTGGCGTATACATAGGGATAGGAGGCGGCGGTGATGTCTGATAGCTGATCGCCGTCCCGGGCGATGATCAGATCCTTGAGATCGATGGCACCCACCAGACGCTCCTCCTGATCCACCACATACAGGGTGGAGATATTGTCATTTTCTGCAGCCTGATCCACCAGTGCACGCATGGCTTCCCGAATGGTGCTGCCCTCCCGGATGGTGATGAAGTTGGTGGTCATCCGGCTGCCGAGCTCCTCCTCGGCGAAGGAGCTGAGGAGGGCAATCTCGCTGCGGGTGTCCTCTGCCAGCAGGTCCAGCAGCGTATCCCGTTCCTCTTTGGGAAGCTCCTCCAGATAGTCGGCGGCCTGTGACGGCTCCAGCTGTGCCAAGATCTCCAGCTTTCGCCGCAGGCTCAGCTCACTGAGATAGTCGGCAGGGTGGTCGATGTAGGAGAAAATGTCAGCCAGTTCAGTGCTGTCCAGCAGGCGGTAGAGCGTGAGCCGATCCTCGCGGCTCAGAAGTTCCAGTGCGGCGGCCATATCGTTTTCGTGATAGTTGGTCAGTTCTTCCCGCAGGCGTCCCGGGGTCAGGCGGCGGTGGAGCAGGGCGGCGATTTCGGTTTTGTAGTCCGGATGACGGACGGAAGTCATGGTGAGATTCTTGTTGTTCATAGGTCTGTTCCTCCTTATTTTGTGGAAAATACGGTGGTGCAGTCCAGTATCTTTTGTGTGCAGGGCAACAAAAAATACCATTGTCCCTGTTTTGCGGGGACTGCAAGCACCGGCTCGTGCGGTGTGCAGATCGAAAAACAGACAATGGTATTCGCATATCGGGACCGTCAGGGCACAACAAGCAAGCCCTCGGCCTATAAAAGAGAGGTCATGGACGGCATACGGCT
Source organism: Oscillospiraceae bacterium (assembly GCA_020025275.1). Lineage (GTDB taxonomy): Bacteria > Bacillota > Clostridia > Oscillospirales > Oscillospiraceae > Vescimonas. The sequence continues at coordinate 55,505 of JAHHSI010000004.1, forward strand.
GCACCGTAGATCAGTATATGGGAATCGATTGTCTGTACTGCGACTGCAACTACTGCTGTCCATATCTTCACCTCACAATCTATGTCGTAATGGATACTATACCAAGGGCATGATACCATGGCGATCCTGTGGTGTCAACGAAAAACTGGTCGAGCGGGGCTCGTCCCTGTCGGCGGGAGCGGACTGTGCGGAAAAATTTTCTCCTCTGCGTGAAGAATCCTTTACATTCGAACGAGAATGGAATAAAATATTATCGTTATAAAAATTTGCAGGGAAGTGGGGATGCAACATGGAAGAGAAGCTGCAGGAATATGCCCGGCTTCTGGCGCAGGTGGGATTGAATATCCAGCCGGGCCAGACGCTGGTGATCTCGGCACCGGTGGAGTGTGCCCACTTTGTGCGGCTGTGCGCCGGTGCGGCTTACGATCGTGGCTGTCGGGAAGTTGTGGTGAACTGGCGGGACGATGTGTTGGCACGGGAGCGATGTCTGCGTGCTGAGGATGCTGTTTTTGATGAGGTGCCCCTGTGGCGGCGCCACTTTTTCAATGATTACGCCAAGGAGGGGGCGGCGTACCTCTCCATTGCGGCGGAGGATCCTGAGGCCATGCAGGGCGTGGACCCTGACCGGCTGCTGCGTGCGCAGCGTGCCGGCGGCAAGGCGCTGGGTGATTTTTACCGTTTACAGATGAGCAGCGGTTTCCCCTGGTGTATTGCCTCCGTGCCCATCCCCTCGTGGGCCAAGCGGGTCTTTCCCAATGTGGATGAGGAGGAGGCCGTGGCCAAGCTGTGGGACGCCATCTTTGATACGGTGCGTATCAACGGTGACGGCCAAAGCGTGGAGCGCTGGCACCGGCATCTGGCCATGCTGGCCCGGCGGAAGGAGAAGCTGAACCGGATGCAATTTGCATCTTTGCACTATACCAATGGTCTGGGCACCGATCTTACGGTGGAGCTGCCGGAAGGCCATGTCTGGGAGGCAGGCGATGACGTCAGTTGCACCGGACAGGCGTTTGTGGCCAATATGCCCACGGAGGAGATCTTTACCTCTCCGCTGCGCACAGGGGTCAACGGCGTGGTCTATGCCTCTATGCCGCTGGTCCATGAGGGCAACATCATTGACGGATTCCACTTCGTGGTGAAAGACGGCAGGATCGTGGAGGCCCACGCACGGCAGGGCGAGGCGTTTTTGAAGGCAGCCATCAGCGTGGATGAGGGGGCATCGTATTTCGGCGAGGTGGCGCTGGTCCCCTATGACAGCCCCATCTCCAACCGGAAGCTCCTTTTTTATAACACGCTATTTGATGAAAATGCGTCGTGCCACATCGCCTTTGGCGAGGCCTACCCCTGTCTGGAAGGCGGGCGGGACATGGACAAGGAGGAACTGAAGGCCCGCGGCCTCAATGACTCTCTCACCCATGTGGACTTTATGGTAGGAACAGCTGATCTGTCCGTGGTGGGCTATACCCGGGACGGACGGGAAATCCCTGTAATGAAGAACGGAAATTTTGTCCTATGAGCAAACGAAGGAACGGGCGGCAGAGGAACAATGCCGCCAGAAAAGAAGGGAGAAACAATATGAAAAAATTGTGCGTAATTGGGTATCCGGTGGAGCACAGTCTGTACCCTGCGATCCAGCGCCGACTGATGGAACTGGTCGGTCTGGATTATCAGTACGATGCGGTGGAGGTACAGGAGCACGAGCTGGAGGACTTTGTCCGTGAGGCCAAGGCCGGCGCCTACGCTGGGTTCAACGTGACGACCCCCCATAAGCGCAGCATTATCCCGCTGCTGGACGAGGTCAGCGAGGAGGCCAAGCTGTGCGGCGCGGTGAACACTGTGGTGATCCGGGACGGCAAGGCCTATGGCTACAATAACGACAGTCTGGGTTTTATGGACAGCATGGAGCGCTTTGAGATCGATCCCAAGGGGAAAAAGGTCCTGCTGATCGGCACCGGCGCCTCCGGACAGGCGATCACCACGGCACTGGTGCGTGCCGGGGCGGAAAAGGTAACGGTCTGCAACCGCAGTGTTTACCATGCGCAGGATCTGGCCGCCCGATTCCCAGACAGCGTGGACTGGATCTACTTTGGCACCGTGCCGCTGCGCCGTGCCGCAGCACAGGCGGATATGATCATCAACGCCACCAATCTGGGAATGTCCAATGGTAAGCAGTTCTCTGATTTGGGCTTCCTGCGAGGCGCCAATCCCGATGCCTGGCTCTACGATCTGGTTTACAGCCCCCGGGATACTCATCTGCTGCAGCAGGGCCGCAAGCAGGGGTTAAAGACCATTGCCGGTATTTACATGGTGATTCCCCAGATCATCGAGGGCTTCAAGGACTTTACCGGCCACCAGCTGGACCCGGAGGCCGCATGGGATGCCATTGCGGAAATGCTGGGCGAGAGCGAGCGGGCCTAAAAACGATAGCAAAAAAAGACCGCCGTCCGGCGGCCTTTTTTGTTAGGGAGCAAGGGTTGAAAAGGGCCCCAGCTGGGTGTCATACGGCATACAGAAGGTAGGCGTTCCCTCGGCCGCCGGGGCGATGGTGTGCATTTGGTAAAAAAAGCACAGCCCCTTCTCCGTAAGGTAGAAATGGTGGCTGTGAAAGGCGGAGCGCAGCTTGCTGCGCCAATCCGCATGGTACAGGGCGATGCCCTGGGCCTCCTGAGCTTCGATCTCCTGCGCAGCCAGTGTCAGCAGACGACGGCGCCACGGCGTGTGGGCGGGGAAAAAGTCGCAGAGGGCGGCGGGCAGTCCGCTCCGCAGATCCCAGGTATCGCCACGCCGCAGCACCGTTCGATGGGTGCCGTCGGTTTCGATAGTATCCGTGTAAAGACTCAGGAGATCGTCGCTCTCCCATGTGATGCAGGGGCGGAGCTCTGCGTGCCATTGGGGCAGCGCACCGGATCGCTCCACGGCCTGTCGGCAGGCCTCGGCGGCCTTGGGGTAGAGCTCCTGCGCACAGTATCGCTCGAAGGTGCGTTCACAGGCCAGATAGTAGCGGTTGAAGTGCTTTCCGCCGCTTCCCATCCAGTGCGGCAGCCGGGCCTCGGCGTAGAGCACTGGGAGATCCTCCCAGGTATAGACGGGGTTCACGGCGCAGGGAATAATGTCATATCGGGTCAAGAAGAGCCCTCCTTTTGCGAAAATAGCCCCTGTATCCAATGGGGCGGTGAAAACACACGTTCCGGCATGGGGTAGGAAATTTTTCCGAAGTAGTTTACTTTCACTGTTTAGAATGATAAAATACTGATACGATTCTGTCGTTTGTCGTGATGGATTGAAACGGAGGGATAGATATGCCAAGAGAACATAAGACGAAAATTGCCAAGAAGGAGAAGAGCGAGCTTCTCTATCAGGCGATTTTGAAGTTGGAGACCGAAGAGGAGTGCTACAACTTTTTTCAGGATCTGTGTACCATCGCAGAGCTGCGGGCCATGGAGCAGCGCTATGAAGTGGCGACCCTGTTGGATTCCGGCATGATCTACAGCGAGATTTTAGAGCAGACAGGTGCCTCCAGTGCCACCATCAGCCGTGTGAATCGATCCTTGATCAATGGTGTGGGCGGCTATGAGAGTGTTCTGGAGAAAATGAAGGAGTCAAAGGAATGAGCTGCTACGATGCTTTGGCCGGCACCTACGATGCGCTGACCGGTGATGTGGAATATGAAAAGCGGGCCGACTGGCTGGAAAAGCTGCTGCGTCGCAGCCGGATCCCGGTGCACACCGTGCTGGATCTGGCCTGCGGCACCGGCACGCTGACGTGGATCCTTACCGGGCGCGGATATGAGATGATCGGTGTGGACGCGTCGGAGGAGATGCTGGCGGCCGCCATGGAGAAGGCCGGCTCCGTGGAGGGGATCACCCCGATTTTTTTGCACCAGTCCATGCCGGAGCTGGACCTCTACGGCACGGTGGATGCCGCCGTGTGCTGTCTGGACAGCATGAACTACCTGACGTGCCCCGGAGACGTGCGGCGGACGCTGCAGCGGCTGCGCCTGTTCATTGCCCCCGGAGGGATGCTGCTCTTTGACGTGAACACGCCGGAAAAGCTGCAGGGTCTAGACGGGCAGGTATTTCTGGATGAGACAGAGGACGCCTACTGCGTCTGGCGCCCGGAGTATCACCGGGGGCTTTGTACCTATTATATGGATATTTTCCGCAGACAGAACGGCGATCAGTGGCAGCGCAGTCTGGAGATCCACGAGGAGCGGGCCTACACGGTGGAGGAGCTGACGCAGTGGCTGGAGACGGCCGGTTTCGGAGACATCCGCGTCTACGGGGATATGAAGCTGCGCCGTCCGGCACCGGGGGAGCAGCGGATCTATTTCTCCTGCGTGCGATTGTGAGGGAAGAGCGATGAATGAGGCGTTTGTGGGGCTGCTGGTGCTGTCGGCGGCGCTCTGGGCCCATGCGGGCTATACGTGGAAACAAAAGCGAGGAGGGGCGCAGGCTGTGCTCGGTACGCTGGATAAAGTGCTTCTCTGGGGTGCGGCAGGACTGTGCGCTGCGGCGCTGTGTGCCGGTGTCATCGGGATGCTCCTGGATTGGGAGAGTGCTATGGTCTATACCATGGGGCTGCTCCTCTTGGTGTTGTCCCTGTGGGGCAACGGACAGGTGCGCCGCATTTGCGAGCGCCCATCAAATCATTGAAAGAATACGAGGTTAGTAGATAATGAGTGATCGAATTGTACGGGCCATCACCAGTGACGGGATGGTCAAGGCGACTGCCATTTGCAGCCGGGAGCTGACGGAGCGTGCCCGGCAGATCCACCACACCCTGCCGGTCGGAACAGCGGCACTGGGCCGTGCTTTGGCCGCAGCGTCCATGATGGGCAACGCCATGAAGGGTGAGGGTGCCAGCCTTACTCTGCAAATCAAGGGCGGCGGCCCGCTGGGCAGCGTACTGGCGGTGTCGGATACGGACGGCAACGTCCGCGGCTATGTGGGTAACCCCGGCTTGGATCTTCCGCTGCGGGAGGATGGCAAGCTGGATGTAGGCGCTGCTGTGGGCCATGAGGGGACCATCACGGTGATCAAGGATCTGAATATGAAGGACCCCTATGTGGGCACCGTGGATCTGATGGGCGGCGAGATCGCCGAGGATGTGGCGGCCTATTTTGTGGAGTCCGAGCAGATCCCCACCGCCTGTGGTCTGGGGGTACTGGTGGATCGGGATCAGAGCGTCCGGGCCGCCGGCGGCTATCTGATCCAGCTGCTGCCCGGCGCCGACGAGGATACCATCACGAAGATCGAGGGCGGCATCATGGCGGCCGGAAGCGTGTCGGCCATTTTGGACCGGGATCCGGACCCCGAGGCCATGCTGCGCACGGTGATGTCAGATTTTGATTTGGAAATTTTGCAGAGTTCTCCGGTGGAATATCGCTGTTACTGCAGCCGTGAGCGGGTGGAGCGTGCCCTGATCTCCCTGGGAACAGAAGAATTGGAAAATATTCTCAAAGAACAGGGTTCTTGCCAATTAACCTGCCAGTTTTGCGATGCATTGTACGATTTTGACGCAGATCAGCTGCGCGCACTGGTGGATGGATTGCAGAAGAAATAAAGAAAAATCAAAAAAATCCAAAAAAATTCAATTTACCTGTTGACATATAGTGGGTTCTTTGCTATACTCATCCTTGCCGCTCGTGAGAAGCGGTAAGGACGGGAGCATAGCTCAGCTGGTTAGAGCACCTGCCTTACAAGCAGGGGGTCACTGGTTCGAGTCCAGTTGTTCCCACCATATATGGCCAAGTAGTTCAGTTGGTTAGAACGCCAGCCTGTCACGCTGGAGGTCGAGGGTTCGAGCCCCTTCTTGGTCGCCATTTGCCTCTGTAGCTCAGTTGGTAGAGCAGTGGACTGAAAATCCACGTGTCGTTGGTTCGATTCCGACCGGAGGCACCATCTGCGGGCGTAGCTCATCTGGTAGAGCGCAACCTTGCCAAGGTTGAGGTAGCGAGTTCGAGCCTCGTCGCCCGCTCCAAAATGAGAATCGGGTTTCCGATTCTCACATACGGTGACATAGCCAAGTGGTAAGGCAAGGGTCTGCAAAACCCTCATTCCCCGGTTCAAATCCGGGTGTCACCTCCAGAGTAAGAGCAGCACGAATGTGCTGCTCTTTTTTTACTGTCGGTCCCGCCGTGGAATCACTTTGACAGGACATGTTTGGTATGAGATAATAGCCAAAGGGAAATCATAGGAGATACGACAAATTCCCACCGGAGATGGTGCGGCAGCTGCGATACTCCGGGTATGAAAGGGGAAATAGCAATGGATATTTTTGATATACTGGGGCCGGTCATGGTAGGGCCGTCCAGTTCGCATACGGCGGGTGCGGCCCGCATCGGCAACATGGCCCGTGCTCTTTTGGGGGCTGTGCCGGTGAAGGCCCGTATCCACCTGCACGGATCGTTTGCCGAGACCGGGGCAGGCCACGGCACGGACCGCGCCTTGCTGGGCGGTCTTTTAGGGATGAAACCGGACGATCTCCGGCTGCCTTTCGCTTTTGAAGAGGCGGACCGTGCGGGGTTGGACTACACCATCGACACCATTGAGCTGCGGGAGGCACATCCCAACACCGCCGTGATCGAAGTGTGGGATAAGTCGGGCCGCCGGCTTCAGCTTCAGGCGTCCTCGCTGGGCGGCGGGCGGATTATGGTGGACGAACTGGACGGGATCGGTGTGAGCTTCAGCGGTGAATATCATACACTGGTCGTACGCAATCGGGATGCGTTCGGCGCAGTGGCCTCTGTTACGGGGCAGCTGAGCCGCATCCGGATCAATGTGGCGAATATGAGTCTGTGCCGTCATAAGCGGGGCGGGGATGCCCTGATGGTGATTGAGACAGACCAGCGCCTGCGCCCGGCGCAGGTGGACGCACTGCGCCGCATTGAGGGGGTGCTGTCGGTGACCTATTACGATAAGGAGGAAGACGAATATGCTGCATTCGATGCAATGGATTGCTGAGCAGTCCAAGGAGAAGGGAATCGACTTTTGGGAAGTGGTACTGCAAAGCGACATGGAGCAGCGTGAGGTGAGCCGCCAGCAGTCGGTGGCCCGTATGCTGACGGTGTGGCAGGCCATGGTGGAGGCATCGTACAGCTATACGGGAGATCTGCGCAGTGTCAGTGGCCTTGTGGGCGGCGACGGCATGAAAATGCGTCAGTACCAGCTGCGGGGCCGCAGCCTCAGCGGCAGCTACGTGGGGGACGTGATCGCTGAGGCGCTGAGTATGGCGGAGTCCAATGCCTGTATGCGCCGGATCGTGGCGGCCCCTACGGCGGGTGCCTGCGGCGTTTTGCCGGCCGTGCTGCTGCCGCTATGTCAGCGGGATTCCCTGACCCAGCGGCAGATTTTGAAGGGGCTCTATGTGGCCAGCGGTGTGGGGGCTGTGATTGCGCACCGGGCCTCCATCGCCGGAGCGTCCGGCGGGTGTCAGGCGGAGGTGGGGACGGCCTCAGCCATGGCGGCAGGCGCCCTCACGGCCATCCGCGGCGGAGACAGCGAGCAGGTGTGCCATGCGGTGGCCATGGCGCTGAAGAACCTGCTGGGGCTGGTTTGTGACCCTGTGGCCGGTCTGGTGGAGGTGCCTTGCGTCAAACGGAACGTGATCGGCGCAGTCAACGCCGTCAGCGCCGCAGACATGGCGCTGGCGGGCATCGAGAGCCGGATCCCGGCCGACGAGGTCATCGATGCCATGGATCAGGTGGGCCGCCGTCTGCCTGTGGAATTCCGGGAGACGGCACTGGGTGGTCTGGCGGCCACGCCCACCGGTCAGAAAGTCAAAGAGAAGATGAAGCGGATCTAAGAAAGAAGGCGGTCACGTATGCGCCAGTTGATGAACATTACCGGCTACAGCGACGATGTGGAGCGGTATGCCGGCGCGGAAGATCTGGAAAACTTTCTTCGCAGCTGCGGATTGGACGGCGTGGAGCTGATGGACTCAGGGGAACCCTGCCTGCCGATCTTCCGGCCGCAGCGGGTGTATGGTGTCCATCTCCCGTGCTACAGCACGTGGATGCCCCTCTGGTTGGGGGAACAGGAAAAACTTGTGGCAGAATTTGGCAGTGAGGAGGCGTATCGTGCCTTCTACGGCGGCGGGACGAGGGAGGCTCTGGTGGAAGCCCTTGGCCGCAGTCTGGATATGGCGGGGCGTTGGCAGCCGGAATATTTGGTGCTGCACGTGTCCGAGTGTTCCATGGCGGACTCCATGCTGCGCCGTCGTTCCTACAGCGATGAGGCAGTCATCGATGCCATGATCGACCTGGTCAACCAGGCGGTGGACCGAATGCCGGGCACGCCGTGGCTCCTCTTTGAAAATCTCTGGTACGACGGCCTTACCATGGAGCGGCCGGAGATCACGGAGCGGCTGCTCTCCGGCGTCCGCTATCCCAAAACGGGGATCATGCTGGATCTGGGACACCTGATGCATACCAATATGGACCTGCGCTCTCCGGAGGAGGCGGTGGACTATTTCCACACGGTGCTGGACCGCTATGAGGATCTGAGCATCATCCACGGGGTGCATCTCCATCAATCCCTCAGCGGCGAATTTTACCGCCATCTGATGGCCACGTGGCAGCCGACGGAGGGGGATTACTACCGGCGGATGGGGAAAGTCATGGAGAATATTTTCCGCATCGACACCCACCGGCCCTTCCTCTCACCCCGCATCGGAGAGATCCTGCGCCGCATTGCACCGGACTATCTGACCATTGAGCTGATTTCACGCAGCCGCAAGGAGCATGAGACCATGCTCCGCCAGCAGCGGCAGGTGCTGCAGGCGGCGGGCATTGCGCCGGCCGTATGGTAAGGTGGGGCCGGCAGATCGTCACACAAGTGCATACATCGTACATACGTGCCTATAAAAAGAACCCCCGGCACACGCATTGGCGTGTGCCGGGGGTTTTTGACCGGGACCGGGAGGGTGGAGCCGCTCAGCTCCGGAAATGCTCGATGATTTCGACCACCTCGCCGCCGATCCGCTTTTGTGCCTCGCCGGTGGCGGCGCCGATATGCGGCGTGCAGGAGACCATGGGGTGGCTGTAGAGCGCTTCGTTGGCCGTGGGCTCCTGGGCAAATACGTCCAGACCGGCGGCGCGGACCTTGCCGGATTCCAGTGCAGCCAGCAGCGCATCCTCATCGATGTTTGCACCGCGGGAGGTGTTGATGATCACCACGCCGTCCTTCATCTGTGCAAGGGTGTCGGCGTTGATGATCGGCTTGCCCGGCAGGGCCGGGGTGTGGAGACTGATAAAATCGGACTGGGTCAGCAGTTCCTCCATGGTGACCTGCGTGAAGCCCTGTGCCACCAGTTCCGGCTTGGGGCTGCGCCCGGTAAAGAGCACCTGCATCCCGATGGCCTTCGCCATCACGGCCAGCTTCTGGCCGATGCGGCCGCAGCCGATAATGCCCAGAGTCTTTCCCTGCAGTTCCATGCCCTTGCCATAGGCTTTCTTTTCCCATTTGCCCTGGCGCATGGTGCTGCCGGCAATGGAAATGTAGCGGCAGCAGGCGAACATATGGCCCATGGCCATCTCGGCCACGGACTGGGAGGAGGCTCCCGGTGTATTGCGCACGGTGATGCCTTGACTCTCAGCGTAAGTAACATCAATGTTGTCCACGCCGACGCCACCGCGGATGATCAATTTGAGCCGCCCGCCCTTGGCCTCGTCTATGTGGTTCTGGCGGACTTTTGTCTTGGAACGCACCACCACAGCGTCAAAGTCCCGCAGGGCGCTTCCCAGCGCTTCCGGCTCATAGAACTGCTCCACCACCTCGTGGCCCAGCTCCCGCAAGCGGGAAATTGCAGATTTGTCCATACCGTCAGTAATCAGAATACGCATCGCTACATCCTCCTAATTTTGATGTGGATCATAAAATGGATTGGGACAGGGTAGACATATAAAATTTGTTTATGGCAGGTATTATCTGTATTTTATCTGATGCTACGGGAAGAATCAAGCGCTTTTGGGTAAAAGACTAAAAAAATTTTAGACAAACTGAAAAATTGTAGAAAAAAGAGGGGCGACGCTGTACAGACTGCGGTATAAATGACGGCTCCGGCAGGGGAAAATAGGGAGAAACGGCTCTTGTCACGGCGAAAAAGGTGGCGTATAATGATGCAAAACGAAAAATGCCATCGAATGAAAAAGGAGAATTCATGTTAACATTTAAAACGATTACGCCCGAGAATGCGCAGGAGCTGCAGCCCTATTACGCGCAGTGCAGCTATCGCCTTTGCGAATATTCGGTGGGTGTGAAAGTCATGTGGCGCAGCTATCTCCACCCGGAGTACGCCATCGCTGCCGGCTGCCTTATTGTCCGCAGCTGCAGCCATGGGCGGTGTGCCTTCGACTATCCCGTTCCGGGTCCGGAGGGCAATGTGGATGAGGCGCTGCGGGAGATCGAGCAGTGGTGCACCCAGAACGGATGCCGCCTGATCCTCAATCCGGTGCCGGAGATGACGGCCGAGCAGCTGGTGCGCCGCTATCCCCAGATCTGTATGCGCAACGACCGCGCGTGGAAGGACTATCTTTACAACAGGGAGGATCTGGCGAATTTTGCCGGACGCCGCTACAGCGGCCAGCGCAACCATATCAATAAATTCCGCAAGAATTACCCCGACGCCCACTATGTGGAGCTGACAGCGGACAACAGTGCGCTGGTGGAGGACTTCTGGCAGCGCTATCAACAGGAGTTCCAGAAAGAGGACAACGAGAATGCGCGTCATGAGCTGGCCTATGCCAAGGAGTTGTTTTCCATGCTGGATACAGGTTGGTTCCGGGCCGGCGGTCTGCAGGTGGACGACCATCTGGTGGCGCTGTGTCTGGGTGAACTGTGCGGGCAGACCATGTCGGTCCACATCGAAAAGGCGCTCTATTCCCATGCGGGAGCCTACCCCGCCATGGTGCAGGCCTTTGCTCAGCGCTGCGGTGAGGATGTGCGGTGGATGAACCGGGAGGACGATGCCCGTGACAAGGGACTGCGTACCTCTAAGCTGCAGTATCTGCCCTGTGAACTGGCGGGGAAGATGCAGCTGTCGGTGGGCTGCGAGCTGGATCACATCGATGCCATTCCGTGCCTGACGACGGAACGGCTGACACTGGATGCCCTGACCGAGTCGGATAACGAGGTCTATCAGAAACTCTGTCTGGACGATGAGCGGAACCGGTGGTGGGGCTATGACTATCGCAAGGATCTGCACGGAGAGCTGACGGACCACTATTTTCTGGAGGTGGCACGGCAGGACTTTGCAGCACGGCGTGCCATCAATTTTGCCGTCCGCCGAGAGGGGCAGTGCATCGGCGAAGTGGTGCTCTATGACTTCGACTGGCGCGGCGGCGCTGAGCTGGGCTGCCGGATCATTCCGGAGTGTGCCGGCTACGGTTACGGCACAGAGGCCTTTGCCGCCGTGGCGGAGTGGGCACTGTACCGACTGGGTCTGACACGGGTGGTGGCCAAGTGCTATAAGGAAAATACGCCGTCTGCGCAGATGCTGTCCTCCTGTATGCGTCAGGTTGCGGAAGACGAGACCTTCCATTACTTTGAAAAGATGATTTAACAAAACAATGAGCACTTTCGATAGAGAAAGTGCTCGTTGTTTTGCTATTTGCACGAAAAATACTTCCGTACCGATAAAAACGGGAAATGCGATTGAATTATCAAATGCACGGTGCTACAATTTGAATACCAACAGGTTCTCCACGGGATGGAACCTCGGAGATGACCTGTACACACGCTCGAAGGAGTTGGCAGACGGTCAAAGCCTCCTTCGAGAAAAAGAAGGAGGTTTTTTGATGAAACGTACCACAGGCAAAGGAATGGGTGTGCTGCTGGCACTGCTGATGCTGGTGAGTCTGCTTCCCGCAGTGGCACTGGCAGCCCCTGAGACGGACGAACCAAAAGTGGAGATCACCACGGACAAGGGATCCGAGACGGTGGTCGGCAATGCGAAGATCCAGAGCGCCATTCAGCTGGCGGCCTACAAGTCGCCGGCGGAGAAGGTCAAGGTCAATGTGCTCTCCGGCGATCTGGACATTTGGGGGATCCCCTGCGGTGTGACCATCACCAACAGCGGCACAGGTCACGTGGTCATCAACGGTAAGATCGGCGTAACGATCCCTACGGGAAAGACCGTCACGCTGCAGCACGTCAAGGGCTGGACCTACAGCGATCCTCCCACTTGTGAGCGGGAAGGTGTGCAGGATCTCTATAAGTGCACTGTCTGCCACAACTATTTCGAGGATGAGGCCATGACCATTAAGGTGGACAACTTCTACCAGTGGACGCATGATCCGGCCCATAAACTGCCCAAGCTGCCCCATACGCCGGAGACCATCAGTGAACCGTCCACCTGCACCATGCCGGGTGTGAAGGACTACTATCGCTGCACCTACTGTGGAAAGGTCTTTTCCGATGAGGCCTGTACGCAGGAGATCGCCGATTTGGATGTGTGGAAGGCGGAACATCGCCTGCCGTCGCTGCCCCATACGCCGGACGAAGAGGGGTGGCATTCCAATGAATACGGCCACTACCATAAGTGTGCCGTCTGCGGTCAGCTCTTTGATGAGCAGGATCATGACTTTGAAATCGTGGTCGATCAAAAACCCACGACCACGGAGGAGGGCTCCGGTCATCAGCACTGCACGATCTGCGGCTATGACGGGGAGACCGTGGTGCTGCCGGTCCACACCCATGACGTAGTGCTGGTGCCCGGCAAGGAGGCCACCACCACCGAGACCGGCCTGAAGCCCTACTATTTCTGCGAGGACTGCGGCGGAAACTTTGAGGACGAGGCCTGCACCAAGGAGATCACCGGGGATCTGGATGCCTGGCGCGTGATCCCCGTCAAGGAGGCCCCGGCAACGCCGCAGACCGGTGATCAGAGCGGGATCGCCCTGTATGCGGGATTGCTGATCGTCGCCGCACTGGGAGTCGGCGTCGTCTATCGGCGCAAGCGGGAGTCGGTGTAATTCCCTGAAAATTTTCCAATAATGAGACAGTGAAACCGTCGAGAAGCGGTCCGGGATCCCTGCGGGGTTCCGGACCGCTTCGGGCATTTCGAGGCGCTGCGCGAAGATTTGGCTGCATATTCCGGCGGAGATGTTCCCATACTATAGGCAAAGTATGGGGAGGATGGCCATGAAAGGAAAATTTTCGGAGCGGGTGCAGTTGCTGGACACGCTGCTGGGCGTAGGCCGCAGCTTTGACATGATCGGCCGGGATCTGGAGATCTGCGGGCGTAAGAGCCGCTTATGGGTGGTCAACGGCTATGCCGATGACGAGGTGATCGAGCGGATCATTGCCGGCTGGCAGGCGCTGCCGCCCCAGGAGGAGATCCCGGATCTGGAGTCATTTGTCCGCCGTCATGTCAGTGCCTGCGACGCCGCCGTGGAGACGGAGCGGGAGGCAGCTGTGACGGGTGTCTTTGCCGGAAAGACACTCTTGATCATGGACGGCTTTCCGGGCGGTATTTTGCTGGAGGCCAAACAATTCCCGCTGCGCTCGGTGGCAGAGCCGGATAACAGCAAGGTGCTCCGTGGCAGTCATGACGGCTTTTTGGAGAACATCGTGAAAAATGCGGCGCTGCTGCGCCGCCGCATCCGCTCGCCGCAGCTGACGCTGGAGCATCTGCGCACGGGGGGGCGCTCCGAGGCGGACGTGGCCCTTTGTTATATGGAGGGGGAAGCGGATGAGACACTGATTGCCGATCTGCGGGCACGGATCGCGGCCATCGATGTGCGCTCGCTGTCCATGACACAGGAGAGCTTGGAGGAGGCACTGGTGCCTAAGCAGTGGTATAATCCGTTCCCCAAGGTGCGCTACACGGAGCGGCCCGACGTGGCCACCGCCTGTCTGATGGAGGGGAACGTGCTGCTGATGGTGGATAACTCTCCGGCAGTCATGATCCTGCCGGTATCGCTGTTCTACTTTACAGAAGAGATCAATGACTACTATCTGCCGCCGTTGGTGGGTTCTTATCTGCGTATCACAAGGGTGATCGTGCTGTTTCTGACGATTTTTGTGACGCCACTGTGGTACCTTCTGGCAAAGAATCCGGAAAGTGTGCATACGACACTGCATTTTCTACTCATTGAGGATGACTATTTTGTTCCGCTCATTGTGCAGCTTTTGTTGGTGGAGTTCATTGTGGATGTGCTGAAGCTGGCCTCCTTCAATACGCCCAGCGTGCTGAGCAATTCCTTCAGTATGCTGGGCGCGCTGATTTTGGGCGATTTTGCGGTGCAGTCCCGCTGGCTGGTGCCGGAGGTACTGGTCTATATGGCCTTTGTGGCCATTGCCGGCTATACCCAGAACAGTTATGAAATGGGCTATGCCTGCAAGCTGTGCCGCATGAGCCTGCTGGTCCTGATCTGGCTTTTTGATTGGTACGGCTTTGTGGCCGGCGTGGTAGGGATCTGTGTGCTGGTGGCCACCACCAAACCAATCGCAGGACGGGGGTACCTCTATCCGCTGCTGCCCTTTGATCGACAGGCGCTCAAAGCCATTCTCCATCGCCGCCCCATCAGCCGGGACAATACGTGAAGTGTCCATCGCCGGAAAAGATCCTTCTTTTCCGGCGATTTTTTGTATCTTGCTTGTCATGGGAAAGGCTTTATGGTATTCTTATGCTGTATTACTGTGAAAAAGGGGAGAAGTACGTGGCAGAACTGAGCGAGAAGCGCCTATTCCTGCTGGATATGGATGGCACCATCTATCTGGGCGACCGACTATTTGACAAAGTGCCGGAGTTTCTGGAGCTGGTGCGCCGGCGGGGCGGGCGGTATCTCTTTTTGACCAATAATTCCTCCCGCGGCGTGGAGGGCTATATCGAGAAAATGGAGCGGATGGGGATCCGTACGGATCGGGAGGACTACCTCACATCCGTGGATGCCACCATTGCCTATCTCCGGCAGGAACAGCCGGGGAAAAAGTGCTATGTTTTCGGCACGCGCTCCTTTTACGACCAACTCTCGGCGGCGGGGATCCGTGTTACCCGGGAGCGGGATGACGATGTGGAGCTGCTGCTGTGCGGTTTTGACACGGAGTTGACCTTCCAGAAGCTGGAGGATGCCTGCATCCTGCTGCAGCGGGGGGTGGACTTTGTGGCCACCAACCCTGACTGGGTCTGCCCCACGTGGTATGGCTCGGTGCCGGATTGCGGCAGCGTCTGCGAAATGCTCTACCGGGCCACCGGCCGGCGGCCGAAGGTCATCGGCAAACCGCAGCCGGAGATGGTGCATCTGGCACTGGAGCGCACCGGGTTCTCGCCCCAACAGGCGGTACTGGTGGGCGACCGTCTCTATACCGACATCGCCTGCGGCGTCAACGCCGGGATCGACACGGTGTTCGTGCTCTCCGGCGAGGGCACGGCGGACGACATCGCCACCTATCAGACGGAACCGACATGGGTGCTCGGCCATATCTGCGAGCTCTATGAAAAACTGGAGGAAACGACATGAAACTCAACTATAAAAGAACGGTACTGGTGGGCTTTGCCTTCTTCCTGATCTCTGCCTTTTGGCAGGCCTATGACAACACCATCCCGCTGATCCTGACCAACAAGTTCGGTATGTCCCAGACGTGGTCGGGCATGATCATGGCCGCAGATAATGTGCTGGCCCTGTTCCTGCTGCCCCTGTTCGGCGCTATTTCCGACCGCCATAACGGCAAGCGGGGCCGCCGCACGCCGTTTATCGTGGTGGGTACGGTCATTGCCGCCGTTGCGCTGATCGCACTCTCCTTCGTGGAGGGGGCGCAGCTGCGCCGGATCGATCCCATCTCTGCCATTGATGATCCGGCGGCGTTGGAGACCATCTACAACTCACAGGCGGACAAGACACTTCTGGCGCCCAACGGAGAAAAGTTTGTGTTGGGCGAGAAGTTCACCAAAGAGGAGTTTACGGCCATCCGCAGCAGCGTGACCGATGCTGCAGGGAATACGGTTACCAACCACGATTATACCGCCTATGTGGTTCCGGCACGGCAGGCCTGCGCATGGCAGGCTACGGCGGAGAGCCCCACGGTGCTGATGTTCTTCATCGGTCTTTTATTGGTAATTTTGGTCTCCATGGCCGTGTTCCGCTCTCCGGCGGTGGCGCTGATGCCGGATGTGACCATGAAGCCGCTGCGCAGCAAGGCCAACGCCGTTATCAACCTGATGGGAAGTGCCGGCGGGATCTTGGTGCTGGCACTGGGCATGGTGTTTGCCACCTCCTCGGTGCGCAACTCGCTCATGAGTTATACGGCCTATTTTGCGGTCATTGCCTTTATCATGCTGGTGGCCCTGGTGATCTTTGTGACCACGGTGCATGAAAAGGAATGGGCGGCGGAAATGCAGGCCGACAGCATCAAATACGGCATTGAAGAGGCCAGTGATGAGGCCAGTGTGGCAGCATCCCGGGGCTTGAGCCGGGAGGAAAAGCGCTCCATGCTCTTCATCCTTCTGAGCATCGTTTTGTGGTTCTTCGGCTATAACGCCGTCACATCCAAATACTCGGTCTACGCCAGCAACATTCTGCATAAAGACTATAACCTGACGCTGATCATCGCACAGGCGGCCGCCATCGTGGCCTATCTGCCGGTGGGCTTCATCGCCTCCAAGGTGGGACGGAAAAAGACCATTATGGCTGGTGTAGCCATGCTGACCGTGGCCTTTGGCGCGGCGGCTTTCATGCGCGCCGATAGCCCGGCCATGCTGATGAACGTATTTTTTGCCTTGGCGGGCATCGCTTGGGCCACCATCAATGTCAACTCCTTCCCCATGGTGGTGGAGCTGTGCTCCGGCGGGGATGTAGGCAAGTACACCGGCTTTTACTATACGGCCTCCATGGCCGCTCAGGTAGCTACGCCGATGATCTCCGGCTATTTGATGGACCGCGTGGGAATGACGGCGCTCTTCCCCTATGCTGCGGTTTTTGTGGCGCTGGCCTTTGTGACCATGCACTTTGTCAGACACGGTGACAGCTGCCCCGAGGCCAAAAAGGGTCTGGAGGCACTGGAGGATATGGAGGGCTGATTTTCTTGAAACCATTACTACTTGCGCTGGGGCTGCTGCTGGTTTTGCTGGTGTTGTGGGAGGTGTGGATGCTGCTGATCCGATGCCGCCGCGGCCACCCCATGTGGAAAATTCTGGGGCTGTATCGCTACGCCCACCGCGGACTGCATCAAAAACCCCAGATCCCGGAGAACTCCATGGCGGCGTTCCGCCGTGCCGTGGAGCGGCAGTACGGCGCCGAACTGGATGTACATTTGATGAAGGACGGCAATCTGGCTGTGATCCACGATGCCAGCTTGCTGCGGACGGCGGGCGTGGACGTGGCGGTGGAGGATCTGACAGCGGAGGAGCTGGCGCAGTACCGTCTGGAGGGCACGGAGGAGCACGTCCCCCTTCTGGAGGAGGTGCTGGCCCTTTTCGAGGGGAAAACACCCCTCGTGGTGGAGCTGAAGCCGTCGCGGGGCAATCACAATGCGCTGGCGGAAGCCACCTGTGCTCTGCTGGACCGCTATCAGGTCAACTACTGCATCGAGTCCTTTGACCCCCGGTGCCTTTTGTGGCTGAAAAAGAATCGTCCGGAGATCGTCCGAGGACAGCTCTCCCAGCAGTTCTCCCACCATCCCGAGGATGGAGAGGGCTATGGAAAAGGAACGCTTTTTGCGCTGAGTCATCTCTTGAGCAACTGCGTGACCCAGCCCGATTTTATCGCCTATCGCTACAGTGACCGTGACTGCGCCACACTGCGCTGGTGCCGTCGGATCTACCACGTGCAGGAGGTCAACTGGACCATTACAAAAAAAGAGGAGATGGAGGATGCTGAACGTGCCGGAAATCTGGTGATTTTTGAGCAGTTTGATCCCCGAGGATGAATATATGCGAGTGATTACGGGTTCTGCCAGGGGCAGACGTTTGAAAGAATTGGAGGGGATGGAGACACGTCCCACCACTGACCGGGTGAAGGAGAGTGTTTTTTCCGGAATTCAGTTTGATATTGAGGGCCGCCGGGTGTTGGATTTGTTTGCCGGAACGGGACAGCTGGGCATCGAAGCGCTCAGCCGTGGTGCGGCGGAGGCGGTTTTCGTGGAGAACCGCAACGATGCGGTGCGGCTGGTGAAGGAAAATCTGGCCGTCTGTGGTCTGGCCGACCGCGCCAGAGTCCATACCGGCGACGGACTTGCCTACCTGCGCAGCGGGGAGAAGTTCGATCTCATCTTTCTCGATCCGCCCTATGGTGCACCGCTTCTGGCAGAGGCGCTGGAGCGCATCGCGGCGTTTGACATTTGCCGTCAGCATGGTATAATTGTTGCGGAAAGTGCGGCAGATCAGACACTGCCTACCCTTGCACCGCCCTATCGGCTGTACCGGGAGTACCGCCACGGGAAGATCAAAGTGACGGTATATCACCGCGACGGAAACGAGGACTGACCCAGATGAAAATTGCGATTTATCCCGGCAGTTTTGATCCCATTACGCTGGGACATATGGATATTATTCGCCGTGCGGCGAAGTGTTTTGATAAAGTATGCGTCTGCGTGATGGTGAACTGTGACAAGAAGAACCCCATGTTTACGCCGCAGGAGCGGTTGGAGATGATCCGCAGCGCTGTGGCGGAGCTGCCGAACGTGGAGGCGGAACTGTGGACGGGGCTGCTGGCCAACTATACGGTGAATCGCGACTGCCATATTTTGGTCAAGGGTGTGCGCAACGCCACGGATTTTGATCAGGAATATCAGATGGCGGCCATCAATAAAGGGGTATGTCCGGGGTTGGAGACTGTGTTTTTGCCGGCCAGTGCCGCGTATCAGCATTTCAGTTCGACAATGGCCCGCGAGATGATCCGCTATGACCAGCCGCTGGAGCAATATGTGCCGGAGTCGGTGATTGCAGCGCTGCGCCGCCGTGATAAGGTCGGTGAGAAGTAAAATATACGCCTGCGGAGTGTGGCTTCGCGGGATGAAATGAATGAAAGGATAGGTCCTATATTATGGAAGAAAAAGACATTCAACGTCTGCTGGATATGCTCTATGGCATGATTGACGAGGCGAAAAGCACGCCCTTCAGTTCTGAAAAATGCTCCATCAATCGAGACGAGGCGCTGGATCTGCTGGATGAGATCCGGGGAAAGCTTCCTCTGGAGATGCGCAAGGCGCAGGAGCTGATCCGCGCCAGAGAGGAGTATATCTCCGCTGCGAAAAAAGAGGTGGAGAAGATGCTCCGTCAGGCGGAGCTGGATGCCAAGACCATTGTCTCCGAGAGCGAGACGCTGCAGCAGGCCCGCCAGAAGAGCGGCGAGATCATCCGCCGTGCCGAGGATCGCACTCATGAGCTGTACCGCGTGTGCAACACCTATACCGAGGACGCCCTGCGCCGCACGGAGGAGGCTATTCAGGCTGCGCTGGATGAGGTGAAGGAATCCCGCGTCCGCTTCCGCGCCATTTCCGCCGAGAAGATGCAGAATCAGCAGGTGGAGCTGAAGGAACAGCGCACCGCAACTGAGGAGAACAAAGCGTAAGTTTTCCACAATAGCGCACTGGTTTGGGACGGATTGTGGATACCCGGCCGGGTGGAGGCGTTCTCTGTGGAAATATCAGATATTGTGCTTGTGGAAAAGAGCGAACACCAGATATGGTGTTCGCTCTTTTTGGTTTACCTAAATTATGCGCCTTTCACTGAAAAGTAAGGGAAATCATGGAAAAGCCATTGAAAACCAAGAAAAAAAGGGGAAAACATAAGGAGAAAATCCCTTGCAATTGTGGATAAAATAATGTATACTCAAACCAAGGTGGGGAAATGTGGAGAACTTGACCACTTTGGTGGTGGAAAAACCCACGTCAACCCCATGATCGCCGTTCCGGCAAAGAGGAGGTGGCAGGTATGACCGGACAGTATGCACATAATATTGATGCCAAGGGCCGGTTGTTTATCCCTGCCAAGCTTCGGGAGGAATTGGGCGAGACGTTCCATGTGACCATCGGACAGGATCACTGTCTGACCGTCTATTCCGACGAGAGCTGGGATGCGTTCATGGCCAAGCTGAAGGAGTTGTCCTACAGTAAGGTCAAGCAGCTGCGTCCTATGTTCGCCTACGCCGCCGACTGCGAGCCGGACGGGCAGGGGCGAATTTTAATTCCTGCCAAGCTGCGGCAGTATGCCGGACTGGACAAGGAGGTCGTGGTTATCGGCAGCTTTGACCGCGTGGAGATTTGGAATGCCCAGCGCTGGGCGGCGCTGGAGGAAGAGGCCTTTGCCTCCGGTGATCTGGAGCAGGCCATGGAAGAGATGGGGCTCTGAGCGATGGCAATGGACAAAAATCGATTGGAAGATCAGGCCTACGGCCATAAACCGGTGCTGTTGGAGGAATGTCTGGAGGCGCTGGCTATCCGGCCGGACGGGATCTATCTGGACGGAACACTGGGCCGCGCCGGCCATTCACTGGAGATCGTACAGCGTCTGAGTGCTGGCGGACGGCTCATCGGAGTCGATCGGGACGAGACGGCGCTGGCGGCAGCGGAACAGCGACTGGCCGCCTATAGGGACCGGGTCACGCTGGTGCATAGCAATTTCAGCTGTATCCACCAGATTTTGGACGAGCTGCATCTGGAGAAAATCGACGGGATGCTCTTTGATCTGGGGGTTTCCTCCCCGCAGTTGGACGATGCGGAGCGGGGGTTTTCCTATATGCACGATGCGCCGCTGGATATGCGCATGGACCGCACGGCTGCCCTGACGGCCCGGGACGTGGTGAACCAGTGGAGCTATGAGGAGCTGCGGCGCATCCTTTTTGCGTATGGTGAGGAGCGGTATGCTCCGGTGATTGCCAAGCATATCGTGCAGGCACGGGAAACGGCGCCTATTGAGACCACCGGCCAGCTGACGGAGATCATCAAGCAGGCCATGCCGGCAGCCGCCCTGCGGGAAAAGCAGCACCCGGCCAAGCGCAGCTTTCAGGCCATCCGCATCGCCGTCAACGGCGAATTGGACGAGCTGGAGCCGATGATGGAGGCCGCTGTGGAGCGGCTGAACCCCGGCGGACGTCTGGCGGTGATCTCCTTCCATTCGCTGGAGGATCGGATCATAAAAAAGACCATGCAGCGTCTGGCAACAGGCTGCACCTGCCCGCCGGAATTTCCGGTGTGCGTATGCGGCAATCAGCCGAAAATCAAAGTGATTACCCGCAAGCCGATCGTATCGGCCGAGGCGGAACTTGTCTATAATCCACGGGCCCGCAGCGCCAAGCTGCGTGTGGCCGAGAAAGTGAAAGAAAGAGAGAGATGATCATGGCACAGCGCCAGAGAAAGCAAGTACAAAGTGCCGTATACGGTTCATTAGCCTACGATCTGGACAAGCTGGCCAGAGAGCGGACCCTGGAGGACGCGGGCCAAGTAGAGCGCCAGCGGCGCAGAGAGCCGGAGGTGGTACGCCGTCAGCGCCCGCAGGTGGCGGTACAGCCCAAGGCAAAGCTCTCCCCTGCAGTGCTGGGCAGTGTTGCTGTACTGGCGTCCATGGTGGTGGTGTTGCTGCTATGTTATGTGCGCCTGACGGAGATCTCGACCGCCGTGTCGGAAATCAAGGGGGAGATGGGCCGACTCCGGGAGGAGAATGTGGCGCTTCTGACCACCTATGAAAAGACCTTTGACATGACCAGCGTGAAGGAGACTGCGGAAGCGGCCGGCATGGGCAAGCCTGCGGCCGGACAGATCGAGTATATCGAAATGGGCGGCCCGGATACGGCGGTGGTCTATGAAGCCGGCGGCGAGAGCCTGCTGGACAAGCTGTTTGGCACACTGGAGCAGGGGGCCATGGCAGTGATGGAATATTTCAGATAAGCAGGACCATATATTGAACATGCGCAAGGAGTAAGAAGGTGACTTCTTGCTCCTTGCTTGACGTTTCGGCCATCGCCCGCCGCCGCTGCGGCGGGTGAGAGCCGGGGAGCGCACGGCAGGAGGAGCAAACGTGGCAAATCAAGAGAAGAAACCAAAGAGAATACCGGAAAAGATCCGTCGGGTCAATCGGGTCATTCAGAGCCGTACCTTTGCGCTGATGTTGGTACTGGGTCTGGGCACCTTTGTGCTGTTGGTGGGAAAGCTGTGGCAGCTGCAGATCACACGGCATGACGAGCTGCAGGGGATGGCATTGGACCAACAGACCCGCAGCACGGTGGTGTCCGCTTCCCGCGGCACCATCTACGACCGCAGCGGCAACATACTGGCCATTTCTGCCACGGCAGAGACGGTGTTCCTCTCTCCCAAGGAGCTCAATGAGGAGCTGGAGAAGAAGGAGACCACATGGACCAAGGACTTTCTGGCGGAGAATTTGGCGCAGATCCTGGATGTGAATGTGGAGAGCATATACCAAAAGATGGAGCGCGTGGACTCGCAGTATGAGGTGCTCAAGCTGCGGGCCGACGAGGAGGTGGCCAATCAGGTCCGGCAATTCATCAATGACAACGAGATCCGGGGCGTCTATCTGGTGACCGATGCCAAGCGATATTATCCCTATGGGTCGCTGGCCTCCCATGTGATCGGCTTCGTCGGCGATGACAACACCGGACTGTACGGTTTGGAGGCCCGCTACGAGGACGCTCTGGAGGGCCAAACCGGTCTGGTGGTGACGGCCAAGGACAATGCGGGCAACGATATGCTCTATGAATATGAGAAGTATTACGATGCGAAAAACGGGGATGATCTGGTCCTGACACTGGATGCAACGGTGCAGTACTATCTGGAAAAAGGGCTCAAGGACATGGTGACTCGCTTCGACGCGGCGCAGGGGGCCAGCGGCATTATCCTCAATGCCAAGACCGGCGCCGTGCTGGGGATGGGCTCCTATCCCAATTACGACCTCAACGATTTTGCCAGCATCCAGGATGAGAAGATGAAGCAGATGATCGCCGACGGCAGTGCCTCACTGGGCGATATGCAGATGCGCCAGTGGCGCAACAAGGCCCTCAATGACACCTACGAGCCGGGCTCCACCTTCAAGGTGGTGACACTGGCCGCAGCACTGGAAGAGGGGGTCATCAACACGGAGACTACCTACAACTGCACCGGCGTTACCGTGATGTCGGGCTACAGCATCCACTGCAGCGGCAACCACGGCTTCCAGACCATGGAGGAGACAGTGGCCAATTCCTGTAACCCTGCCTTCATCAGCTACGGATTGGCCGTAGGGCCGGAGCGTTTTTACGACTATATGCGCTCTTTTGGCCTGATGAGCGGCTCCGGCGTGGATTTGGACGGCGAGGCAACCGGAATCTTCATCAACGAAAACGACCTCACAGATCTGGATCTGGCCTGCTATGCCTTCGGACAGAACTTCAACGTCACACCGGTGGCGCTGATCGCGGCACAGGCGGCCTGCATCAACGGCGGCTATCTCCACCAGCCCTATGTGGTGGAGCAGGTGCTGGGCGATGACGGCACGGTGCGCTATCAGCACGACCCCACGCCTGTGCGCCAGGTGGTCAGCGAGGAGACCTCGGCGGAAGTGCGCCGCTGTCTGGAACTGGTCGTATCCGACGGCACGGGTCACAACGGACAGGTGACCGGCTATCGTATCGGCGGCAAGACCGGTACGGCGGATAAGGGCCAGACCGGCGATGTGGTGGTGTCCTTCATGTGCTTTGCACCTGCAGATGACCCCGAGGTCATCATGCTGCTGGCACTGGATACGCCGGGCCGCAATACGGGCACCTACCCCTCGGGCGGTGCCATGGCCGCTCCGGTGGCCAGTACGATCATGTCCGAGATCCTGCCCTATCTGGGGATCGAACCCAGCTTCTCCGCCGAGGAATTGCTGGGGGCCGATACGACGGTGCCCAATGTGATTGACCTGTCGGTCGACGAGGCCACCGCCCGATTGAAGAATAAGGGCTTCAGCTTCCGCGTCGTGGGGGACGGAGCCACGATCACAGACCAGACGCCGGCGGGCGGTGCCATTATTCCGGGAAAATCCACGGTGGTGCTCTATGCCGGGGAGGCCAAAAGCGACGATTTGTGTACCGTTCCGCCGTTGGTGGGTAAAACACCATCCGAGGCCAATGTGGCGGCCACCAACGCCGGACTTCTGCTGCGCTTCACAGGAACTACAGCCAGTACCTCCGGCTCTGTCCGGGTGCTGGGGCAGTCGGAGGAGGTTGGTGCCCAGGTACCGGCCGGTACGGTGATCACCGTACAGTTGAGTGATACTGCGGTAGCTGACTGATCCTTCGGGAAAGGAGCAGCGTGTTTTGAAACTCAAAGACCTGTTGGCGGGCGTGTCGGTGCTGTCTTGGGGACTGGATGCCGAAACGGAGATTCGGGGCGTCAGCTTCGATTCGCAGCAGACACAGCCCGGTGATCTGTTTGTGGCTATTGCCGGGGAGACAGTAGACGGCAGGTGCTATATCAACGAGGCTTTGGAGAAAGGCGCCGTGTGCGCCGTATGTGACCGTCCGGCGGCGGGGAAACTCCCCACGGTGTTGGTGGAAAATGCCCGCAGAGCACTGGCCGACATCTCGGCCAACTACTTTGACCACCCGGCGGAGAAACTGACGGTCTTGGGGGTCACCGGAACCAACGGAAAGACAACCACGACGTATCTTATCAAGCATATTCTGGAAAAGTGCCGTGGAGCAAAGGTAGGGCTGATTGGGACGGTCTGCAACATGATCGGCGGGGAAGAGCTGCCGGCCCGGCGCACCACACCGGAGTCCTACGAGGTGCAGTCACTGCTGCACCGGATGGTGGAGGAGGGGTGCACCCATGCGGTGATGGAGGTCTCTTCCCACGCACTGGCCATGGAGCGGGTGCGGGACGTGTTCTTTACCGCCGCCGTCTTTACCAACCTGACGCAGGACCACTTGGATTTCCACGGGACCATGGAGTGCTACTGTGATGCCAAGGCACAGCTTTTCCGCCAGTGCGGTACGGCGGTCTATAATCAGGACGATCCATGGGCCCCTCGGATACTGCGCCGCAGCCGGTGTTGTCAGCGGTCCTTTTCCATTCGGGAGAAGGCGGATGCATGGGCCGATGAATTGCAGCTGGCCGGCGACCACGTGTGTTTTCGGCTCCACGCCGGCAAGGAGACGGTGCCGGTGCAGGTGGCCATTCCCGGAGTGTTTACGGTGTATAATGCACTGGCGGCCCTGTCTGTCTGCTCACTGCTGGGTGTGTCTTGGCAGGAGGGAGCGGCGGCCTTGGCCCACGACCACGGGGCCAAGGGGCGCATGGAGGTGGTGCCCACCCCGGGAAAACCCTATACGGTCCTGATCGACTACGCTCATACACCGGATGCACTGGCCAACGTGCTGCAGGCGGTGCGGGGCTTTGCGCAGGGGCGCACCGTGGCGCTGTTTGGCTGCGGCGGCGACCGGGATCGAGGCAAGCGGCCGCAGATGGCCCGGATCGCCGGACAGTTGGCGGACGTGACCATCATTACCACAGATAATCCACGGACGGAGTCCCCGGAGGCGATCATTGCGGATATGGAAGCGGGATTTCCCGACGGTGCGGTGTATCATACCATCGTGGACCGGCAGGAGGCCATCCACTGGGCGTTGGATCACGGGCGTACCGGTGATGTAATCGTCTTGTGCGGCAAGGGGCACGAGGACTATGTGGAGATCCAACATGAAAAATATCCGCAGGATGAGCGGAAAATAGTTGCAGAATATCTGAAAAACGAGTAATCTAAAAAGTACGACTTTCATACAAAAGACGCCTGCGGGCGAGAGGAGAGAGAATGATGAAGATTTTACTGGCGGCAGTCATCGCCCTGATCGTGTCTGCGGTGGCAGGCAAGCTGTTGATCCCTGTGTTGGTGAAGATGAAAGTGGGGCAGAGCATCAAGGAGATCGGCCCTTCCTGGCATATGAATAAGCAGGGGACCCCCACCATGGGCGGACTGATGTTTATCATCGGAATCGGCGTGGCCATCCTTGTGATGGGGTGGAACGGCATGATGGCGGGGAACTTCACCCACCTCTATGTGTTTGCCTTCGCTCTGGTGTTCGGCCTGATCGGCTACATCGACGACTACCAGAAGATCAAGCATAAGCAGAATACAGGGCTGAGTGCGCCGCAGAAGTTTTTGCTGCAGCTGGCCGCTGCCATTCTCTTTGTCTGTCTCATGCGCTACGAGGGCCATGTCAGCCCCAATCTCTACGTCCCGTTTTTCGATACCTATCTGGTGATGAACTGGGTGGTGTATATGATCTTTGCCGCCTTTGTCATCGTGGGAACGGTCAATGCCGTCAATATCACCGATGGTTTGGATGGACTTTCCTCCAGCGTGACCATCCCAGTGGCCGTCTTTTTTGCGGTGCTGGGCGGCTACTGGGGACAGTATGAGCAGCTGGGCATCTTCGGCGGCGCCATGGTGGGCGGCCTGATCGGTTTCCTGTTCTACAACCACTACCCGGCCAAGGTGTTCATGGGCGATACCGGTTCTCTCTTTTTGGGCGGCGCCGTGGCGGCTCTGGCCTTTGCCTACGATATGCCGCTGGTGCTGCTTTTGGTGGGTATCGTCTATATCTGTGAGACGCTGTCGGACATTCTGCAAGTGGGCTATTTCAAGCTGACCCACGGCAAGCGTATTTTCAAAATGGCGCCGCTGCATCACCACTTTGAGATGTGCGGCTGGAAGGAAAAGAAGATCGTGGCGGTGTTTTCCACCATCAGCGCGATTTTCTGCGTCTTGGCATTCTGGGGGGTCATGAACCGTTTTGCCATCTAACCATCAACAAGAGTTCAAAAACAAGGAAAGGAGGGGAGAGTGTATGACAAGAGAGGAGCGGACCCGCGCCAAAGCGCGGCAGGAAAAGCGCCGTGCTGCGGAGAAGAAGAGCCGCGAGGCGGCCAAAGGCAGCGTGGATCTGCCGTTTCTGCTGCTGACCATTTTGCTCACGGGCATTGGCCTGATCATGCTCTTTTCGGCCAGCTTCCCCTCCGCCTATTATGAGTCCGGGGACGGCGCGTACTATGTCAAGCGTCAGGCGCTCTTTGCCGCGTTGGGCTTTGTTGCCATGGCGGCCGTGGGAAAGACCAACTACCAGCGGCTGCGCGGCTTTGCACGTCTGTCGGTGGGGGTGGCGCTGTTTCTGCTGATTTTGGTCATTATCCCCGGCGTGGGCATTACCATCAATAATGCGACCCGGTGGCTGGGCATTGGAACGCTTCTGACCTTCCAGCCCTCGGAGATCGCCAAGCTGGCCGTGATTTTGTATTTTGCCGACAGCATCTCCAAGAAAAAGGAGAAGATGCTGGACATACGCGACGGCATTGTGCCGTATATGGTGATTTTGGCGGCCTTTTCGCTGCTGATGCTGTTGGAGCCCCACCTCTCCGGCACGGTGCTGATCGTGGGCATCGGCGTTGTGCTGATGATCGTGGGCGGGATCCCCAGCTGGCTGGTGGGGCTTGGCGTCGGCGGCGTCGGTGCCGCGGCCGTCCTCTTTGTCAAACTGGTGGAATCCGGGACCATCCGCTATGGCGCCGGCCGGATCGAAATGTGGAAGAATCCGTGGATCGACCCGCTGGGCGACGGATACCAGATGTGCCAGAGCCTGATTTCCATCGGCTCGGGAGGCCTGCTGGGGGTAGGCTTCGGCAAGAGCCGCCAAAAGTTCCTCTTTTTGCCGGAGGAGCATAACGACTTCATTTTTGCCATCGTCTGCGAAGAGCTGGGGATGATCGGCGCATGCCTTATCATGCTGATTTTCGCCATGCTGATCCTGCGTGGTTTCTGGATCGCCCTCCACGCCCGTGACCGGTTCGGTACGCTGCTGGTGGTGGGGATCATGACGCAGGTGGGTCTGCAGACCTTCTTGAATATCGCCGTGGTGACCAGTCTGATCCCGGCCACCGGCATCTCGCTGCCGTTTTTCAGCTACGGCGGCACGGCGCTGGCCCTGCAGCTGTTGGAAATGGGTATCGTGCTCAGTGTTTCCCGGCAGATCCCCGCACCCAGAAACGGATAGGAGGACGAGACATGAGAGTGATTTTTACCTGCGGCGGCACCGCCGGACACGTGAATCCGGCGCTGGCACTGGCAGGGTATATGCAGGAAAAAGATCCGGATACGAAGGTATTGTTCGTGGGGACCCCCGGCGGCATGGAGCGGGATCTGGTGGAGAAAGCCGGGTATGCGTTCCGTGGCGTGGAGGTGTCGGGATTTCAGCGTTCACTGGCGCCGTCCGATCTGGTGCGCAATGTGAAGAGCGTGGGCCATCTGGTGATGGCACCGGGCCGTGCCAAGGCCATTCTTCGGGACTTTCAGCCGGATCTGGTGGTAGGCACCGGCGGTTACGCCAGCTACCCCATTGTTAAGCAGGCGGCAAAGCAGGGGATCCCCACGGCGGTTCATGAGTCCAATGCAGTGCCGGGCCTCACCACCAAAATGCTGGAGAAATTCGCCCGGTGCGTGATGGTGGGCTTTGAGGACTGTCGGATCCATTACCAGAATCCGGAGAAGATCGTGGTGACCGGTACGCCGGTGCGGGGGGATTTCTTTGCCCTGACCCGTGACGAGGCCCGGGCAAAGCTGGGCCTGAACGACGACCGCCCGTTCCTGGTCTCCTTCTGGGGCAGTCTTGGCGCCAGCAATATGAATGCAAAGATGCTGGACTTTTTTGCCGCGGAGGTGGCGGCGGGACAGCCGTTCCACCATATGCACGCCGTCGGGGCCTCCGGTTGGGCCGTCATGCAAAAGGGCATGGCGGAGCGGCCTCTGGACCACTGTCCCGGTCTGGATGTGCGGGAATATATTTATGATATGGCCACCGTGATGGCGGCGGCGGATCTGGTGATGTGCCGTGCCGGCGCATCCACGGTCAGTGAACTGACGGCATTGGGGAAACCGGCGCTTATGGTTCCCTCGCCGTATGTGACCAATCATCATCAGGAGAAGAACGCCCAGATCTTAGCCGACCACGGCGGCGCCTGCGTCGTTGCGGAGGTGGGCTGTGACGGCAGTTCTCTCTATGAAACTGCTGCCGGTATTTTGGGCGATGCGGCCCAGCGGACGAAAATGAGTCAGGCAATGGCCGAGCTGGGGATCCGCGGAGCAACGGAGCGGATCTATGAGACGGTCATGGACCTTTTGAAGTAGAGCGGGCACCCCTGCGTTTGTCCTGCGCATAGAATGGCATGAATTTGTCAGGAAGGCGGAGGAACAGCGTATGATGATCGTGGAAGGCGGCCGGAGATTGTCCGGACGATTGACGGTGCAGGGAGCCAAGAATAGTGTTCTGCCCATTTTGGCGGCAGCATTGCTGAGTAAGGATCAGTGCCGGATCCGGCACTGTCCGCGGCTGCGTGATGTGGAGACGGCGGTGGAGATCCTGCGCCATCTGGGCTGTCAGGCCCGGTGGGAGGCAGAGGATCTGATCGTGGATACCACGGTGATGGACCGCTGCGACATTCCCGACGAGCTGATGCGGAAAATGCGCTCGTCGGTGATTTTTCTGGGGGCGATCCTGAATCGATGCGGCCATGCCGAGATCTCTTATCCCGGCGGATGTGAGTTGGGCCCACGGCCCATTGATCTGCATCTTGCGGCTCTGCGCACGTTGGGGGCGGAGATCCGGGAAGAGGGCGGCAGCCTGCAATGCACGGCGCCGCATCTGCAGGGAGCAGAGATTGTTTTGTCGATTCCCAGTGTGGGCGCTACCGAAAACGCCGTGCTGGCCGCCTGCGGGGCCGAAGGAACGACCGTGATTTCCAATGCGGCACGGGAGCCGGAGATCGTGGATCTCCAGACGTTCCTCTGCTCCATGGGAGCGTCGGTTCAGGGGGCGGGGAGCTCTACCGTGACCGTGGTGGGGAAACGGCCGCTGCACGGCTGTGACCACACGCTGATCGGCGACCGGATCGTGGCGGCGACCTATCTCTCAGCGGCTGCGGCGGTCGGCGGAGAGATCTGCCTTGAGGGGGTCAGCTACGGCCATTTGTCCACTGTGACCACGGCGCTGCAGCAGGCGGGCTGCCGCATCCAGTGTACGCCGGAGCAGATCTGTCTCTGGAGTGACGGCGCACTGCGGGGTGTCAGCCCTATTCGCACTTCCCCGTATCCCGGGTTTCCCACGGATGCGCAGGCGGAGGTGATGGCGGCCCTGCTGCGCAGTCGTGGCACCACGGTCTTTGTGGAAAATATGTTTGAAAACCGCTATCGCCATGTGCCGGAACTGCAGCGCATGGGGGCGGACGTGCGCCTGGAAGGCCGGGTGGCCGTGGTGTGCGGGGTGGAAAAACTTCACGCTGCGCAGGTGCAGGCCACGGATCTGCGTGGCGGAGCGTCCTTGGTGGTGGCTGCGCTGCAGGCCGAGGGCATTACCAAGGTGACCCAGACCCACCACATCGATCGGGGGTATGCCGATCTGGCCGGCGACCTGCGGGCGCTGGGGGCGGAAATTCGGGTAGAAACGACAGAGGACGAGGTTACATAACGAGGTACGAAAGGAACAGATATGGCCAAAAGAAAAAGACGCAACCGAAGACGCAGAAAGGGCAGATTTGCCTTTCTCTACCGCCTGGTGTGCGTATTGCTGATTTTAGGTGCGGTGGGTACGGCACTGGCGGTCTTTTTCAAAGCGGATCATATTGAAATTACCGGGAACAGCCGCTATACCACAGAGGAGATCGTGGCGGCCGGCGGTGTTGCGCAGGGTGACAATCTCTACCTGCTCAATAAATACGACATCGCCAAAAAACTGACCGGTACGCTGCCCTATATCGAGTCGGTGCGGATCTACCGAAAATTGCCGGATACCCTCTGTATGGAGGTCCGGGAATGCACGGACATGGTGAGCATCGAGCAGGACGGAAAGCGGTGGCTCATGTGCCATACAGGAAAAATATTGGAGGGGACAGAGCCGGATGCGGCAGCGGATTGCGCTGTCGTGACCGGCCTGATTCTGACCGATCCGCAGCCGGGTCTGGCTGCGGCGGCCGTGCCGGAGAATGATCTGGCGCTGCAGCAGCTTCTGCAGCTTCTGCAGCAGCTGCAGAAGAAGGGGATGCTGGGGGATGTACAAGCCATCCGGTTGGAAGATCCCCATGTGATCACGCTTCGGTATCTGGATCGTTTCAATGTCGAACTCCCGTGGGATTCCGATTTTGACTACAAGCTGAATTTCCTTTCGGCAGTGGTTGGAAAGCTGGAAGAATATGAGAAAGGGACCTTGAAACTGACCGAGGACGGCGAGGCACATTTCATTATGCAATAATTGCGAAAAGACCGTGGGAAACACTTGACGGTGCTATGATTTCGTAATACAATATAACGTGAATATACTATACGTATTGTGCGTATAAGCAGACAATTCGTCTTTGACATAACATATCTGGCAGGAGGAACCATCATGGCGTTTGGATTTGAGACAGGACCTGAAAATGTGGTGAATATTAAAGTCGTCGGCGTAGGCGGCGGCGGCAACAATGTGGTGAACCGCATGGTTCGTTCCGGCGCAAAGGGCGTAGAATTTGTGGCGGTCAATACGGACAAGCAGGCATTGAATGCCTCCAGCGCCACCTATAAGATTCAGATCGGCGAGAAGCTGACCCATGGTAAGGGTGCCGGCTCCAATCCCGAGGTGGGCAAGAAGTCCGCCGAGGAGAGCCGCAGCCAGATTGCCAAGGCGATGGAAGATACGGACATGGTGTTCATTACCGCCGGTATGGGCGGCGGCACCGGTACGGGCGGTGCGCCCATCGTGGCAGAGATCGCCCGTGAAATGGGGATCCTGACGGTCGGCGTGGTGACCAAGCCCTTTGGCTTTGAGGGCCGCCGCCGTATGCAGCAGGCCGAGACCGGCATTGAGACACTGCGTGAGCGGGTGGACTCGCTGGTCATCATTCCTAACGAGCGGCTCAAGCACGCCACGGACCAGAAGATCACCTTTGCCAACGCCTTTGAAATTGCCGATGATGTGCTGCGTCAGGCCGTGCAGAGTATTTCCGATCTGATCCGCGACACCGGCTTTATCAATCTGGACTTTGCCGATGTGTCCGCCATCATGAAGGACGCCGGCCTTGCCCACATGGGCGTGGGCCGTGCCGCCGGGAAGAACAAGGCCGAGGAGGCCGCCCGGATGGCGATTTCCAGCCCCCTGTTGGAGACGTCCATCAATGGCGCACGTGGCGTGCTGATCAACGTGACCGGCTCCATGGACATCGGTCTGGAGGAAGTGGAGCAGGCGGCCACACTGGTGCAGCAGGCGGTACACCCCGATGCACTGACCATCTTCGGTGCGACCTTCGACGAGACGCTGGAAGACGAGATCCGTGTGACCGTCATCGCTACCGGTTTTACGGAGGAGAACAGCGAAGCACCCGTCGTGCAGGCTCCTGCGGCCGCACCGGCAGCTCCTGCGGCAGAGCCCACGCAGGCGGATCTTGCAAAGCAGCCGCTGGATGAGATGACCGCCGCACAGATGGCGGAAGAGGCTGAGGCAGACCGTTCCTTCGAGGAGATCCTGAAGATCTTCAACCGTGGAGATCGTTTCTAAATCGACGACGTCAAGCACCGCAGAGATTTTCTCTGCGGTGCTTTTTGTCATTGGGAGGAAGCGTGTGCCGAGCAAAGCGGCTCTGCGCCGGTCCCCCGCCATAGCCCGTAGCAAAGCGGCATATTGCACAATAAAAAAGGAAAAAATTGGATAAATGGGAGAATTGCCGCCCTTGGCCCCGGAACGAGTTGAAAACAGCTTGTAGACCTTGCTTTAACAGAAGAAAGACGGTAAAATAAGAAATGATTTTGCCGTGGGGACAGATGTCTGTTTCTCTGTTCCCATGTGACCAGGCAGCCGTCGGCGGCTGCGAAAGGAGAAAACAGCGATGGAATATGAAGTACGCTTAATCAGCTCGATGGAAAAGATCCTGCCCCATGGTGGACCGCTTCCGGTTCGTCCGCTGGAACGGATCACCGGTTTCCGAGGGCAGAGTGTGTTTTTTCAAATCGCCTATTGCTTCCGTGGGGAATATTTCCTGAATCAGACATTGGCACAGGCCCCCCGGAATCCGGTGGCTGACGTGACGGTGACGGGGGACTTTGAGGGCGAGATTTCCCTGCGACGGGTGGATGTGGTCCCGGTGCTGCGCCCCTGCGAGGACGACCACGACGATGAGTTTATCAGTGATCGTCCTGGCCTCTATCCCGATGTGCTGATGCCGTTTGACGGCAGAGTGCAGATCATCCGCAACCAGTGGCGCAGTCTCTGGGTGGAGTGTGTGATCCCTAAGGATGCCCGTGGCGGCGACCGAAGGCTGGAGGTGCGCTTCACTGCGCCGGACGGAACGGTTCTGGCCAGCCGGATTTTGCAGCTTCATGTGGTTGCGGCGGAACTCCCTCCCCAGCGGCTCATTCATACGGAGTGGTTCCATGCCGACTGCCTGGCGGACTATTACCACTGCCCTGTGTTTTCGGAGCGCCACTGGGCAGTGATGGAGAACTTCCTGCGCAAGGCCTGCCAGCGTGGCTGCAACATGATCTATACGCCTATTTTCACCCCGGCACTGGATACGCTCATCGGTGGCGAGCGCACCACGGTGCAGCTGGTAGCCGTGGAGAAAGAGGGGGAGACTTACCGCTTTGACTTCACCAACTTCCACCGCTGGGTAGAGATGTGCCGGCGCATTGGCTTTACGTATTTTGAAATGGCCCATCTGTTCAGCCAGTGGGGGGCAATCTATCCGCCTAAGGTGGTGGCCCGGGTGGCCGGAGAGGAAAAGCGCATCTTCGGCTGGGATACGCCGCTGAGCGACGGGACCTACCCCGCCTTCCTGCGGCAGTTCCTGCCCCGTCTGATGGAGGAGCTGCGCCGCGCGGGAATTGCGGAGTGCACCTATTTCCACGTGTCCGATGAACCCACTCCGCAGAATGCCGATACCTATAAGGCGGCGGTGGATCTGGTGACGCCCTATCTGGACGGCGCCCCTATCATTGACGCTCTGGGGGACGTGTCCTTCTACCGCAGCGGTGTGGTCAAAAAGCCCATCGCCGGCACCGACACCATCCACGACTTTCTGGAGGCCGGCATGGAGCACGGCTGGGCCTATTACTGCGTGTCCCAGTGCTCCAAGGTGAGCAATCGTTTTCTGGCGCAGCCCGGCTGCCGGACCCGTATTCTGGGGGTACAGCTCTACAAATACGGCATGGAGGGCTTTCTTCACTGGGGCTATAACTTCTATAACTGCCAGTACTCCCTCCACCCCATCGATCCCTTCCGGGTCAATGACGCCGAGGATACCTTCCCGGCCGGAGACCCCTTTATCGTCTATCCCGGCGCAGATGGACAGCCGGTGGAGTCCATGCGCCTGCCGTTGATGGCGGATGCCATGTACGACATCCGGCTGCTGGAACTGTTGGAGAGTTTGGCCGGACGTGCGTTTGTGATGGATCTGGTTGAAAAGCACGGACAGCTGAAGATCCGCTTCGACGAGTATCCCCACGATCCGGATTATCTGCGGGATCTGTGGGAGATGGCGGCTGCGGAAGTGGAAAAGCGGCTGTAAGCGCGGCGGGCATTGTCGGTGCAGAGCGGGCGGACCGGCAGAGCGGAAACCGGCGGATCCTCCGCCAAGGCCGCCTGCCCCAAAGAGGGAAAAAGTCACCATGGAAAAGAGCCGGTGTACTGTCCGCCTGTGCGGCAGCAAGAGCGGCCTGCGCTGACTGGACAAGATCCTGCCCGGCAGCGCTTAAAGACAGCGAGACCGTTGTCCGGGGCGGCAAAGCGCCCCGGTACGGATCATTTCGGAATAGAACAGGAACAAACATTGCAGAAGGAGAGAAATGAAAATGGTAACAGCAATTCTTGTCGGTGCCGGACAGCGCGGCTATGAGGTGTATGGCGCCTGTGCACTGCGCCATGGGGAAGAGGTCAAGTTTGTGGCCGTGGCTGAGCCGGATGCGGAACGCCGCCAGCGGTTTGCCCGCGACCATCAGATTCCGGCGGAGCGTGTTTTTGAGAGCTGGCAGGAGATCCTGACCCAGCCCAAGCTGGCGGATGCCGCGGTGATCTGCACGCAGGATCAGATGCATACGGAGCCGACGCTGGCGGCTTTGAAGGCAGGCTATCACGTTCTGTTGGAAAAGCCCATGTCCCCCGATGCCGGCGAATGTATCGCCATGGGCAAGCTGGCCGAGGAGTATCAGCGGATTTTCAGCATCTGCCATGTGCTGCGCTACTCGGCCTTCTTCTCCACCATCAAGAACATCATCGACAGCGGCCGCATCGGCGAAGTGATCAACATCAAGCACGCCGAGGACGTGGGTTACTGGCATCAGGCCCACAGCTTTGTCCGCGGCAACTGGCGCAATTCCGATGAGACCAGCCCCATGATCCTGCAGAAGTGCTGCCACGATATGGACATCATCCTGTGGCTGATGAATAAGTCCTGCACCAAGATCAGCTCCATGGGCAGTCTGCAGTATTTCAAGGCGGAGAACGCCCCGGAGGGCTCGGCCATGCGCTGCACGGACGACTGCAAGGTCAAAGACACCTGTCCTTTCAACGCCGAGCACTTTTATCTGGGCGACAAGACCGATTGGCCTGTGTCTGTGATTAGTGCCGACACCTCATTGGAGGCTCGCCGCCATGCACTGGAGACCGGCCCCTATGGCCGCTGCGTGTTCCACTGCGATAACAACGTGGTGGACCATCAGGTGACCAACATGGAGTTCGAGGGCGGGGCCACGGCGTCCCTGACCATGTGCGCCTTTACGCCGGATCCGGCTCGTTCCATTGAGGTCATGGGCACCAAGGGCTGTATTCATGCCGATATGCACAAGTTCGGCAGAGACGCCAGCCATAACGAGATCTTTGTGTTCGACTATCTGACCCGAAATCTGGAGACGATTGAGGTAGATGACGGCGGCGTCAATACCGGCCATGAGGGGGCAGATGAGCAGCTGATCATGGGCTTTGTGAAGGAAGTGGCGGCCCATAATGCGCAGGGGCGCACCTCGGCCTCCCGTTCCGTGGAGAGCCATCTCATGAGCCTTGCGGCGGAGAAAGCCCGTGTGGAAAACCGTATCGTCGATATGGCGGAAATGTGGGCCATGGGCTGAAAGCAAACGAAAACATGGTAAAAAATCCCACCGATGATTTCATCGGTGGGATTTTTTGAAGACGGATGCGGCATCGATGGGAAATCTCTTAGCGGCCGGATCGGAGCAGGATCGCTTCCACCAGTACCGGATGCTGTGGAAAAAGTGAAAATCATTGGTATTTTGTGGTTAAATTCTCTTTTTTTGTGGCAAGTAAAGCGGAGAAATATGCACAAAGTAATTCTGTCGTCGACGGCACATTTGAATAAGGGGTGATTGAATGCATGAAATGCGCAAAAAGAAGGTCCGGCGCGGATGGAGTGCGTTTCTGGCTGCTCTATTGTGCATCAGCCTCAGCTGTGTGCCGGCAGGGGCACAGGAGGATGAACGAACCTTGATCCCCTTGGGACAGACGGTGGGCATCAAGCTCTTTTCGGATGGTGTGCTGGTGGTGTCCACCTCGGAGCTGGAAAATAACGGCACCGCTGTTTCTCCGGCAAAGGACTGCGGCTTGAAGGAAGGGGACCTTATTCTCCGGATCAACGATGAAAAAGTGCAGTCAACCGAGCATGTGCAGGAGATTTTGCAGGGGAACGGGGAGGCGCCGTTAGCGCTGCAGGTGCGGCGGGGCAGCAAGACGATGGATACGTCTTTGACACCGGTGCGCTGTGAGGACGACGTGTACCGCATGGGCGCCTGGATCCGGGATAGCATGGCCGGTATCGGCACCATGACCTACTATGACCCGGTTCGGGGCACCTATGGCGCACTGGGCCACGGAATTACGGATGTGGATACGGCCAAACTGATGCCTCTGGCCTCCGGTTCCATTATGGAGACGTCGGTGCAGGCGGTGAAAAAGGGGGAGAAAGGCAATCCCGGCGAGCTGAAGGGTGATTTTTCCGTGCAGCGGGATGTGGGAACGCTGCAGGCCAACACCGCCGAGGGCATTTTCGGCGCAGTAGGGGATGAGTCATTCCTCTGCTGCGGGGAAGCGCTGCCGGTGGCCCATCGTGATCAGATCCACACCGGACCGGCCACCATCCGCTCCACCATCGCCGGGGACACGGTGGAGGAGTATACGGTGGAGATCGAGCATATTTATCCTGAGCACCAGACCACCCGCAACATGATGGTGCGCATCACCGATCCCCAGCTGCTGGAGACCACCGGCGGCATCGTGCAGGGAATGAGCGGCAGTCCCATCCTTCAGGATGGGAAACTGGTGGGTGCCGTGACCCATGTGCTGGTCAATGACCCCACCAAGGGCTACGGAATTTTCATTGAAAATATGCTGGGTGCGGAGGCGTAGCGGTAAAAAATTTGCGGCAGAGGGATTTCCCTCTGCCGCTTTACCTATTTTATGCTATAATAATAAAAAACTTGTAAAAATTGGTCAAGGAGAAAACCAATGAGCAATTCAGACAATCCAAGGAATGGGGCCCTGTTTCAGAGACAAGTAAGAGAATGGTTTGAAAAACAATATGGAGGAGACTTTCAACTTGAAGTAAAGATACCAATAGGAAAGCCGGCAAAAGATCATAAATTCGATATCGTAAATCTAGATAAGAAAATCGCTGTCGAATGCAAAAGATATACCTGGACTGAATCAGGCAATGTACCAAGTGCAAAGATGGGTTTCGCAAACGAGGCGGCATTTTATCTCTCGTTTTTGCCGGAAACTTATGAAAAATACATAGTTATGTTATACTCTTTCCATGAAAAGAGAAAAGAGAGCCTCGCTGAGTACTATTGCAGGACGAATCGGCATTTAATTGGAAATATCAAAGTTGCAGAGTATAATCCGGAAAAGGATGAACTGCACATTATCAGCACAGGTCTCAAATAGAAGAAATACGGAACATTCGATGATTATGTTGCGCCTCATCGCAATCACCCGTGTCCGGCAGCCCCATCATTCAGGATGGGAAACTGGTGGGTGCTGTAACCCATGTTCTGGTCAATGATCCCACCAAGGGCTACGGAATTTTCATTGAGAATATGCTTGGCGCGGAGGCGTAGCGGCAAAACAGCGGCAGAGGAATTTCCCTCTGCCGCTGTTTCGTTTGACTGCACGTTTCCTGTACACGAGCATAAGATTGCAAAGAAAACTTTGCAATCAGTATTGACAAGTAAACTTGGCTATGCTATGATGCAAATACCAAGTTTACTTGGCACAACGGAAAGGGGGATGCCATATGAATAAAAAGGAAATCCTAGCTAAAGCGCAAAAGGAAGGGCAAGCAGGCATCGATGAAGGAACGAAACACAGCAAAAACCAAGCGCTGCTGTATGGCCGCATTGGCGTAGATGCCGTTTTTTGTGTCATCGCACTCACAGGTCTGTTTACATCCACGCCAATTCCCACCGAGGCGTATGCGATGTTTTTTGCAGGTCTGTGCGGAGATCTGTATGCGCAGTGGCGTAACGAAGGAAAACCGATCTACTTGATTCTTGCGATGATAAGTCTTGTGGCTATTGTGGTAAATCTGGCGTTAACAGTTTGCAGAATGGTCGGCCTTGCGTGGTAAAGGAAGCCGAGAGCAATGGCGTTTTCATTCTAAAAACAACTGGAAAGACGTCAGAAACAGAAAGAAACCGCATAAAAATTCAATACACCTATTCGCATCGTACTTAGTGATGACGTTGACAAGGAGACTTCCCATGAACAAAGAAGAAATTTTGAAAAAAGCCCAAAGTAAGAAGCGGAACAGTCTGGATGAAATGGAAATGGATATCCTGTTAAGAGGCAATCATGTCGGTTTGCTTGTAGGCTTACTTGCGTGTCTGATCGTAATGGCAATGAATATTTACTTTGATCAGCCATATCAGGATATATATGCGATCTATTGCTCTATCGTTTGTGCACAATATGTCTATCGGTGGATTCGCCAAAGAGAAAAAACACCGCTTTTCTGCGCCGTGTTGTGGGGGTTTACCTCGATACTTCTTTTTGTTGTATACTTTATGAAAATTGTATAAGGATCGTGGAATCATGGATGACGCTTTAATTCTAAAAAACAACCTAAAAGAAGCCAGAAGCGAAAAGAAGCTGTCTCAGGCGGCACTGGCAGAAATGGTTGGTGTATCAAGAAATACGATCAGTTCGATTGAAACAGGACAGTTTCATCCCACGGCGAAATTAGCACTGCTCTTGTGCATTGCACTGGACAAAAAATTCGAGGAGCTGTTCTATTTTGACGAATGAGCATGGGACTTGGTCGTTTCGGCACGCTCCTTTGCTGTCCGTACAGGCAGGGCCCCGTGTCCGGCTGTCCTCACAAAGGCCCGGAGCGGAACTGAAAAACACCCCCAGACAGAGGGCTCTCTGTCTGGGGGCTGTCATTTTTCGCTCCAATCAACTGTGTCTGCGGACGTAATCCACGATGCACTCCGCCGTTGCTTCCTTGCCCAGCGAAGCATCAATGCACAGGTCGTAATTTTCCATATCCGTCCAGGTCTTGCCGGAAATGTTCCGGTAGTAGTTGGCTCTGGATTCATCGGAGCGGAGCATATGGAGCCGGGCCTGCTCCCGGTCGTCGCCGTACATCTCCTGAATGTTCCGGATACGGGTTTCCTTGGGGGCGTAGATAAAAATGCGGACCACGTTGGGATATTTGCGCAGCACGTAGTCGGCCGCCCGGCCCACCAGTACGCAGGAGCCGGTATCCGCAATTTTGCGAATGACCGTTTCCTGTGCGATGATGCCCCGCTGTACCACGTTGGTGCTCAGGTAGATCTGATGCAGCACCTCGGAGGCGTCGTCGTAGTCGGTGGACACAAACTCCTTGGCCATACCGCTCTCGCAGGCCACCAGAGCGGTGATCTCCTTGCAGTAAAAGGGGATCTCCAGTTTCTGGGCCACCAGTTCTCCAATCTGCTTTCCGCAGGAGCCGTGCTGCCGGGCAATGGTGATGACCGTGCCGGGATGCGTCGCCTGAATGGCGGCGGGGGCATCATCGGACGAGACACGGGGGGACAGTTTGCGGAAGAACTGTGCGGTGAGCAGAACAATCACCAAGCCGGCCACCAAATCGGACAGGGGGGCGGCCAGAAGAATACCGTAAATACCGGAACCGGGCCGGGCCGACTCAAAAAGACGGCAGAGGGAGAGGGTAAAGACCACAAAGCAGAGCATATCCCGGATGATCGAGGCGATCATGGCGTGTACCGCTTTGCCGATGGCCTGAAAGAAGATCGAGGAGATTTTGATAAAGCAGGTGATGAAGCTCAGACTCAGGAAGATACGGAAGCTCTTCACGGCAAAATCCATGTACAGTTCGTTCTGCTTACCGAAGATGGCGATCACCGCCTGCGGACGGAGGAGAAAGACCAGCGTGGCGGTCAGTCCTACGGTCAGGGAGGAGAGCAGGATCCAGCGATACGCCTGTCTGACACGCTGGATTTTCTGTGCGCCGTAGTTGTAGCCCAGAATGGGCTGTCCGCCCAAGGCAATGCCCACGGCGATGTTGCTCACGATGGTGTAAACTTTGGTCTGGATGCTGAACACGGACAGGGGGATGTCACTGCCATAGATGGACAGCGCACCATATTTCGCAAGGGTCACGTTGCTCAGAAGAGTCATGACCACCATGGAAATCTGAATGATGAACGTGGACCCGCCCAGTGTGACGAGATTGTGCAGCATAGCACGGTCGATCCGGAAGCTGTGCCGGGAGAGCCGAAAGCTGCGGGGCTTGCGGAAATAAAGTCCGCTGATGATCAATGAAACGACCTGCCCCACCACGGTGGCCACGGCGGCTCCCTGAATCCCCCAATCCAGAACGAAGATGCAGATGGGATCGAGCAGGATGTTGAGCACGGCGCCGGAGCACATGGCGATCATGGCGTAGGTAGGGTTTCCGTCGGCGCGGATCATGCTGTTCATGACATTGAACATCAGATACGCCGGGAAGAAGAAGGCGATGATCCGGAAGTAGTCACAGGCCAGATCCAGCGTGGCATCCGATGCGCCGAAAAGCGCCATCAGCGGGCGGCAAAAGACCAGACAGAGCACCGACAAAACCAGACTGATGAGCAGCGTGGCACTCAGTCCGGTGCCCACGCATTTGTGGGCGCTCTCACTGTC
Organism: Oscillospiraceae bacterium; assembly: GCA_020025275.1. GTDB lineage: Bacteria > Bacillota > Clostridia > Oscillospirales > Oscillospiraceae > Vescimonas. Next base: position 96,618 of record JAHHSI010000004.1, read on the forward strand.
CTGCCGGCCGGAGCAAATGCTCAGGTAGGCGGCGGCCCCATCGCCGACGCACCAGGCGAACGCATTGGCGATGCAGAGGATCGGAAAAGAGATCCCGGTAGCGGCGTTGCCCAGATAGCCCAGAGCGCTGTTGCCGATGAAGATCTGGTCCACGATATTGTACAGTGCCCCGATCAGAAGCCCTGTCACACAGGGAACGGAAAATTTTACAAGCAGCTTGGGGATCGCTTGTTCCCCCAGAAGTTTTGTCTCGTCCATATGTACGTTCTTCCTCCTTCGATAAAATCAAAACCGCAAGTAGTTTACTGTCAGGTACATCAAAAGTGCCTTATAGTAAAACTATTTGCGGTAGTTCGTAGAGACATTCACCCAATCGTGAACTTATATAAGTGAATATGCAATTACCAAAAATCATACCATATCTGCCAGTTTCTGTCAAGCCCATTCGGCGAAAGCTGTCGCAGCACGGGGCGGAGGGCGTTTGCGGGGAAAGATCGGCAGCAGACGCAGCAGCGCCCGGACAGAAGCACTGTCCGGGCGCTGTGGGATCGGTTCAGCGATGGACCCACTGGAAGATGAGTACCAGCACCAGAATGTGGGCGGGGTAGAAGGCGTAGGTAAAGTACTGGAACTTCTTGCCGCCGGGGCCTCGCTGGCCGTTGTAGAGCCAGATGGGCACAAGAGCCAGCAGGGCGAAGGCCTGCACCGGGACAAGGAGCTCGTGGCCCAGAAGCGACAGGGAGAAGGAGTAGCCGCTGAGCAGCATCCAGTTGATGTACCACATTCCCACCAGCTGTACTGCCCAGCCCCAGCGTTTTTCACGGGTGAAGTGGAACAGGAACACGGTGAGGACGCCGCAGCCGAAGTAGTCCACAAATGTGATCTGCCCCAAGGCGTACCCCAGAGCGGTGAACAGCGCCACCAGAAGGAGCTTCAGCAGCAGGGAGGAGGTCTTTTCCATCAGCCGGTCCACGGCCCGCAGCAGCAGGAGTGACAGCAGGAACGTGAACATCACGTTTTGATGGAAGGGGTGGATCAGTCCCCCCATCATCAGGTTGAAGGGGATCTCCGTCAAAAGGGCAAAGCCCAGCATCCGCAGGCAGTAGGACTTGAAATCCTTGGTGTGGGCATAGCCTTCGGCTATCAAAAAGGCAAAGATGGGGAATGCCAGTCGGCCCAGCACGTGCAGCCATTCAGCGTCGGAGAGACCGATACCAAAAATGTGGTCGCAGAGCATGGTGACCATGGCCAGTACTTTCAATATGGTTCCGTTGATCGGTTTTTTCAAAGTCATATGGGACTCCTCTCTTCATTACAGGCTTTCCAAGGCGGCGCTGCCGGCGATGGGAAAGTTATTGTACCATAGAAACGGGGGCACCTCAATACGCTTTCGTGGGTGGAAAGAAATTTTCACGGCTGCACGGGAACAATCGAAAGAGAAAAAAGCGGGAAATTCAGGGGGAGAAACGCTTTTTGGGACTTTTCGGAAACGTCGGGAGAAGGGGGGTGTCTTATTTGTGTAAAGTGTTGTAAAATAGCGCCGTCCTTCGCTTGACGATTGTACATTCATCCTGTAAAATAACGCATATATACCTCTTGTCATAGAGGCAGGAGACGGGGAGGATCCCCCTGTTTCGCCGTAAATCGCACAGAAGCAGTGGTATGCTTTTTAGAAGGAAAGAGAGGGAAAAGCATATGCGCAAGGATATGGAACAGTATTTTGCCGGAATGTGTCATCATGCCTACGAGTTTTTCGGCGCACATCCTGCGAAAAAGCGGAAGAAAGACGGCTATATGTTCCGGGTGTGGGCGCCCAACGCCGCCTTGGTGGAGCTGGCCGGGGACTGGAGCGACTGGATCCCCCAGCCCATGGAGCGGGAAGCGCAGGGCACCTGGTCCCTGTTCGTGCCGGATGTCAGGCAGTATGACAGCTACAAATATCTGCTGACCGGGGCGGATGGACAGCGCCACTGGAAGGCGGACCCCTATGCCTTTCACGCAGAGACCCGCCCCATGACCAACAGTAAGGTCTACGACCTGTCGGGCTATGCATGGAGCGACGACAAGTGGCAGGAACGCCGGAGGGACAGCACTCCGGCAGAGGGGCTGCTGAATATCTATGAGGTGCATCTGGGCTCGTGGCGCAGGGGGGAGGACGGCCGGACATTGAGCTACCGTGAACTGGGTGACCAGCTGGCCCTCTATGCCCGGGAGAATGGCTATAACTATGTGGAGCTGCTGCCCATTACGGAGTATCCGTTGGATGACTCGTGGGGCTATCAGTGCACGGGCTACTTTGCCCCTACGTCCCGCTACGGTACGCCCCACGATTTCATGTATCTGGTGGACAGGCTCCATCGGGCCGGCATCGGCGTGATTCTGGACTGGGTACCGGCGCATTTCTGTAAGGATGAACACGGCCTGATCGCCTTTGACGGCACGTGCCTGTATGAATATGACGATCCGCTGAAATGGGAGCATAAAGATTGGGGCACCCGTGTCTTTCACTATGGAAAGAATGAGGTGCGGAATTTCCTCTTCTCCTCGGCGGCCTTCTGGCTGAAGGAATATCACATTGACGGACTGCGTGTGGATGCGGTGGCGTCCATGCTCTATCTCGACTACGGCCGGCAGGACGGCCAGTGGCGGCCCAATGAGCAGGGCGGCCGGGAAAATCGGGAGGCGGTGGCCTTTTTGCAGGATCTCAACCGCATGGCGTTCTCGATAGACCCGGCGGTGCTGATGATCGCGGAGGAGTCCACGGCGTGGCCGCAGGTGACACAGCCGCCGGAGGTAGGCGGACTGGGCTTCAATCTGAAGTGGAACATGGGCTGGATGAACGATGTGTGCCACTACCTGAAGATGGACCCCTTCTTCCGTCAGCACCACCATCATGACATTACGTTTTCCATGATGTATGCCTTTTCCGAAAATTTCGTGCTGCCCCTCAGCCACGACGAGGTGGTCCATATGAAGGGCTCGCTTCGGGGCAAGATGCCCGGAGACGACGGAAAGGCGCTGGCGGGGGTCCGCAGCTTCTATACCTATATGCTGGCCCATCCCGGCAAGGTGCTGACCTTCATGGGCACCGAGCTGGCCCAGTGGCATGAGTGGGACTTCCGCGGGCAGCTGGACTGGTACTTGCAGGACGATCCGCAGTGCCGCGGCACCATCGCCTGCATCCGGGAGCTCAACCATTTTTACCGGCGGAACAAGCCGCTGTGGGAGAACGACCGGGATTGGAACGGCTTTGAATGGCTGGTGGCCGATGACCACCATAACAATGTGATCGTTTTCCTGCGCCGGGACCGCTCCGGGAAAGAACTGGTGGTCGTTGTGAACTTCTCCGGCCAGATGTGTGAGGACTACCGCTTCGGCGTGCCGCCCAAGGCCTGCTATGTGGAGAAGTTCAATACGGACTGCGTGGAGTGGGGCGGCAGCGGTATCTGCAATGAGCCTCTGCCCACGGAGTGGATCGCGTCCCATGGAAAGCCCTGTTCCATCGCCATGCGCATTCCGCCTCTGGGAGCCGTGGTGCTGCAGGGGAAAGGCCGGCTGGCAAAGCCGAAAGAGAATGGAGGGAAAGAGAAATGAAAAAAGAATGTGTAGCGATGCTGCTGGCCGGAGGGCAGGGCAGCCGCCTGTATGTGCTGACCGGGGATATGGCAAAGCCGGCGGTGCCCTTCGGCGGGAAATTCCGGATCATTGACTTTCCGCTGTCCAATTGTACCAACTCCGGAATCGATACGGTGGGCGTGCTGACCCAGTACCGCCCGCTGGAGTTGAACGGCTACATCGGCAACGGACAGCCCTGGGAACTGGATCGGATTCAGGGCGGCGTACATATCCTGCCCCCGTATCAGAGTGCCACCGGCGCCATGTGGTATCGGGGCACCGCCAATGCGATCTATCAGAATATCGGGTTCGTGGATCTCTACGACCCGGACTATGTGGCCATCCTCTCGGGCGACCATATCTATAAGATGGACTACTCCCTGATGCTTCAGCGCCATAAGGAGACCGGCGCCGACTGCACCATCTCTGTGATGGAGGTGCCGTGGGAGGAGGCGTCCCGCTTCGGCATTATGAATGTGGATGAGCAGGACACCATCGTGGACTTTGAGGAGAAGCCCCGGACGCCCAAGAGCAATCTGGCCTCCATGGGCATCTATATCTTCTCGTGGAAGAAGCTGCGGGAGTACCTGATCGCCGATGAAGCCGATCCGGACTCCGCCAACGACTTCGGCAAGAATATCATCCCCAATATGCTGGCCGCGGGGGAGAAGCTGGTGGCCTACCGCTTTGAAGGCTACTGGAAGGACGTGGGAACGCTGGACTCCCTGTGGGATGCCAATATGGATATGCTGCTGCCCGGCTCTGGCCTGAACCTGCTGGACAAGAGCTGGCCCATCTATTCCCGCACCTACTCCTGTCCGCCGGCCTTTGTAGGGCCGTCGTCCGATGTGGGCAACAGTGCCGTGGCCAAGGGCTGTATCGTGGACGGCGAGGTAAAGAACTCGGTGCTGAGCGTGGGGGCCACAGTCAAGCAGGGGGCGCAGGTGACCTATTCGGTGCTGATGCCCGGTGCCGTGGTGGAAGAGGGCGCCGTGGTGCAGTACGCCATCGTGGGCGAGAAGTGCTGCGTGGGCCGCAACGCCCGGGTCGGCGCCCCGCCTGAGTCGGCGGAGGACCCGGATGACTGGGGCATTGCGGTCCTGGGACCGGGAACGCAGGTGGCCGCGGGAGAAGTCGTCGCGGCAAAGCAGATGTTGGATCGGACGCATCAGGGGGTGAAGGCATGAAAGGAATGCACGGAATCATCTTTTCCTATGAGAAAAAGACGGGGCTGCGGGAGCTGATCGAGCACCGCGTCCACGGGTCGATCCCCATTGGCGGCAACTACCGTGTGGTGGACTTTATGCTCTCCAACATGGTCAATGCCGGCGTCAGCGACGTGGGCGTCATTATGCACGGCAAGTGCCAGAGTATGCTGGATCATCTGGGCACCGGCAAGAGCTGGGACCTGAGCCGCAACTACGGCGGCTTGACGCTGCTGCCTGCGTTTGCCTATTCCGAGAGCAGCGGCGCCAGTGCCAAATTCCGCGGTAAGATGGAGGCCCTGATCGGCGTACTGGACTATCTGGAGGAGGACATCCGGCAGGACTATGTGGTGATGGCCGACAGCGATCTGGTGGCCAATCTGCCGCTGGATGACGTGCTGCAGGACCACCTGAACAGCGGCGCCGATATTACGGCCGTGTGCACCAGTGTGCCCGGCGATACCAGTGACACGTATTTTACGCTGGACGCCGCCGGCCGCGTGGTGGATACCAGCTATGAGGTGGCGGTGCCGGAGGGATACCGGAGCCTGAGCATCTACATCATCAGCAAGGAGCTGTTGGTGCGGCTGACGCACCATTGCAAGGCACACAGTCTCTACAGCTGGCGGCACAATGTGCTGCAGGATATGGGCAAGGAGTTGGAGATCCGCGCCTACGTCTGGGATGGCTATGCCGCCCGCATCAACACGATTCAGCGCTATTATGAGCGCAGCATGGAGCTGCTGCGCCCCGACATCCGTTCCGAGCTCTTCTGTCCGGAGCGGCCCATCTTCGCCAAGGAGAATGACTCCTGCTCGTCCTATATCGATCCCAGCGGCGCGTGTGTCAACTCGCTGATCGCCGACGGCTGTGATATTCAGGGCGGCGTCAGGAACAGCATCCTGTTCCGCGGTGTCCGGATCGAGAAAGGCGCCCGGGTGGATGGCTGCATCCTCTTTAAGGGAACGGTGGTGAAGAAGGACGCCGTGCTGCAAAGTGTGATCGCCGATAAATATGTGACCGTCCGTGAGGGGCGTACGCTCATGGGGCACGAGCACTATCCCATGGTGCTGGCCCGCGGCAGCGAGGTCTGAGGACAGAAAAGGAAAGAGGGGGCGACTCCTCTTTCTTTTTTCACTGGGGAACGTTTTCTGATTTTGAAAACGTTTTCTGTTGCAAAACCGGCGTATGTGTGAGAAAATACAGGCAATAGAGAAAATAGAAGGAGCTGAAGAACATGAAGATCCTGTATGTGACCAGTGAAGCGGCCCCGTTTTGTAAGACCGGCGGCTTGGCGGATGTGGCCGGAAGTCTGCCGCCTGCGCTGGCGGCCAATGGCGATGACGTGGCGGTTGTTCTCCCTCTGTACGGACAGATCCGTCTGGACTGGAAGGAGAAGATGACTTTCCGCGGGAATATCTATGTGGATCTGGCATGGCGCCACGAGTATTGCGGACTGTTTTCTCTGAAATATCAGGGGGTCACGTGGTATTTTGTGGATAATGAGCGGTATTTCCGCCGCCAGAGCCTGTACGGCGAATATGACGACGGCGAGCGGTTTGCCTTTTTCTGCCGTGCGGTGATGGATCTGCTGCCCAGTATGGACTGGATGCCCGAGATCGTCCACTGCAACGACTGGCAGACGGCGCTGCTGCCCATCTACCTGAAAGATGCGGCCGTGCGATGGGAGGCCGTGCGAGGGATCAAGTGCGTCTTTACCATCCATAATATCGAGTATCAGGGCCAGTTCAGCGAGAGCACCGTGACGGATCTCTTCGGCTTGGACTACGGGTGGTATTCCGGCGGGACGCTGGAGATGGACGGCTGCGTGAATCTTTTGAAGGGGGCTATGCTCTGTTCGGACAGTGTGACCACGGTCAGCCCCACCTATGCCCGGCAGCTGCACTATAGCTTCTACGCCCATGGCATGGAGAGTGTGGTGGATCTGGTGGGCGAGAAAATGCACGGCGTGCTCAATGGGTTGGATGTTCAGAGCTTCGATCCGGCGGTGGACCCGGCCCTTGTCCGGTGCTACAGCGCCGAGGACATGGCGGGTAAGGCGGCGTGCAAGGCAGAGCTGCAAAAAAAGCTGGGGCTGGCGGAAGATCCCGATGTCCCTGTTTTGGCAGTTGTCAGCCGATTGGTGAGTCACAAGGGCGTGGATCTCATCCGGGAAGTGTTCGACGGCATCATGGCATTGGGCGTGCAGCTGGTGGTGCTGGGCATGGGTGATCGGGAGTATGAGGACTTCTTCCGTTGGGAGCAGGGCTGCTATCCCGGCCGGATGAGCGCCCAGATCGCCTATTCCGATCAGCTGTCCCGCCAGATCTATGCCGGAGCCGATCTCTTCCTGATGCCCTCGAAGAGCGAGCCCTGCGGCCTTTCTCAGATGATCGCCATGCGCTATGGCACGGTGCCCATCGTCCGCCAGACCGGCGGCTTGGCGGATACCGTCCACTCCTGCCAGGTGGGGCAGGAGGACGGCAACGGCTACATCTTCGCCAACTATAACGCATACGATATGCTCTATACTATTTCGCAGGCGGTGGGCCTGTATCGCGGAGACCGGGAGGGATTTGCCGTGGTGCAGCACCGCGGCATGACCGGCGATTTCAGCTGGGGGACCAGTGCCCGCACCTACCGGGAAATTTACGCAAGTCTATAAAAAGGCAGTGCCGACGCATTGCGTGGAGGGAACAATGACCGATCATAAAGAAGAATTGAAGAAAGCCATCAAACAGAAGCTGCGGCTGAACTACGGGTGTACGGAGCAGCAGGCCAGCGATGCGGAGATGCTCAAGGCCTGCGCAATGGTGCTGCGGGACATCATGGCCGAGCGAGGGGTGCAGAGCCGTGCGCAGACGGCCCGTGAGGAGAAACGCAAGGTGCACTATATGTCGCTGGAGTTTCTGATGGGCCGGAGCCTGATGAAGAACGCCTTCAATCTGAACCTGTTGGAGCCGCTGCGTGCGGCCGTGGAGGAGTTGGGCTTCGATGCCGGCCGTATTTTCGATATGGAGCCGGATGCCGGTCTGGGCAACGGCGGTCTGGGCCGTCTGGCGGCCTGCTATCTGGACAGCATGACCACACTGGAGATCCCGGCCACCGGGTATTCCATCTGCTACGAGCTGGGGATCTTCAAGCAGAAGATCGTGGACGGCCAGCAGGTGGAGCTGCCGGATGATTGGAAGAATCTGGGAGATGCGTGGCTGCTGCCCAAGCCGCAGGAGACGGAGGAGGTCCATTTCGGCGGAAAGGTGCGTACCCGTTGGGACAACGGCCATCTGATGGTGATCCACGAGGACTACACCCGGGTGTTGGCGGTGCCCTGCGATATGGAGATCGCCGGATATGACACGGACCATGTCAATACGCTGCGCCTGTGGGATGCCAAGTCGCCCAAGCCGCTGGATATGAAGCTGTTCGGGCAGGGGCAGTACCTGCAGGCCGGCGAGGAGCAGGCCATGGCCAACGTGATCTCCAAGATCCTCTACCCGGAGGACAATCACTACGAGGGTAAGTCGCTGCGCCTCAAGCAGCAGTACTTCTTCGTCTCTGCCACCATTCAGTCCATTACCCGGCAGCATATCCAGACGTATGGGACGCTGAAAAACTTCCATGAGAAGAATGTCATCCAGATCAATGACACCCATCCGGCACTGGTGATCCCCGAGCTGATGCGGATCCTGATCGACGATGCAGGCCTCAGCTGGGGCGAGGCATGGCACATCACCACCAATGCGGTGGCCTATACCAACCATACGGTGCTGGCCGAGGCGCTGGAGTGCTGGCCGCAGCGGCTGATCGAGCTACTGCTGCCCCGTGTGTGGCAGATCATTCAGGAGATTGCCCGCCGCTGGCAGGCACAGGTGGCCCATTTCTACCACGACGATCCGGAGAAGGTGGAGAAAATGGCCATCATCTGGGACGGCACGGTGCGTATGGCGAATCTCTGCATCGCCGGCGGCATGGCAGTCAACGGCGTGAGCGCCCTGCACTCGGACATCCTGCGCCACGACGTGTTCCGGGATGCCTGCGCCATGGAGCCGGAGAAATTCAAAAATGTGACCAACGGCATCGATCACCGCCGCTGGCTGGCCCAGATCAACCCCGGCCTTGATAAGCTGATCCGAGAGCTTACCGGCGGGGATGCATACCTCACCGCACCGCAGAAGCTGCGGGAACTGGAGACCTATGCCGAGGATGAGGCGGTCCTCAAGCGCTTGGAGCGCATCAAGCAGGAGAATAAGGAGAACTTTGCCCGCTTTGCCAAGCGCCAGCAGGGCGTGGTGCTCAATACGGACGCCATATTTGACGTTCAGGTCAAGCGGCTCCACGAGTATAAGCGGCAGCTGCTCAATGTGCTGCACATCATCGGCCTTTATCAGTATCTGCAGGATCACCCGCAGGCGGAGATGGTGCCCCATGTGTTCCTCTTCGGTGCCAAGGCGGCCCCCGGCTATGCCGTGGCCAAGCGGATCATCCAGCTCATCAACTCGCTGGCCGATGAGATCAACCATAATCCCATCTGTAAAGATAAGCTGCAGGTGGTATTTTTGGAGAACTACCGTGTGACGCTGGCGGAAATGCTGATGCCCGCCAGCGAGGTGAGCCAGCAGATCTCCACTGCCGGCAAGGAGGCCAGCGGCACCGGCAACATGAAGTTCATGATGAATGGCGCCCTGACGGTGGGCACTTTGGATGGCGCCAACGTGGAGATGCACGAGGTACTGGGGGACGAGAATATCTTCCTCTTCGGCCTCAAGGCGGATGAGGTGGCCCGTCTGGCCCCCAACTACGATCCGGCGCTGCTCTACGAGCGTGACCCGCTGCTGCGCCGTGTGTTGGATCAGCTGCGCCACGGGTTCCGGGACGGCGTCTCCTACGAGGATCTGTTCCAACGTCTGGTGTATGGCAGCGGCTGCCCTGCCGATCAGTACCTGCTGCTGGCCGATTTCAACGCCTATTGTGCGGCCGAGCAGCGCATGGCTCAGGTCTATCGGGATCGGAAGCAATGGAACCAGATGAGCCTGCGCAACATTGCCCGCTCCGGTATTTTTGCTGCCGACCGTGCCATCGGGCAGTACGCCGATACCATTTGGCACGTCCCCTATAAAAAATAAAGGATTCCGGAAAACCACCACGGCCATGTGTCCGTGGTGGTTTTCTTGTGGACAAGCGGTTGTCGGAAGGGAAGCAATGGTTTCGGATAGGTTGACAGATATGGTATAATAAACTTGAATGTATATATTGATCCATGAAAAAAGAGGAAAGACATTATGGAAATTACTCAGGGGATGCGCTTCGACGAGTTTGGCTTGTCGGATGCCACCATGCGAGCCATTCGCAATAAAGGATATGAAAGCAGCACACCGGTACAGGCCGGCTGCATCGGCCCCATGCTGGATGGACAGGACGTGATCGCCAAGGCCCCCACCGGTACGGGCAAGACCATGGCCTTCGGTATTCCGATCATCGAGCGCATTGACGCCGAGAGCGAGAAGGTGCAGGCCGTGATTTTGGCCCCCACCCGGGAGCTGGCCATGCAGATCACCGACGAGATGCGGGAGATCGCCGTGTACCACGAGGGGGTGCGTCTGGTGTGTCTCTATGGCGGACAGCCCATCGGCAAGCAGATCAACGCCCTCAAGCGCAAGCCGCAGATCGTGATCGCCACCCCCGGCCGTCTCAGCGATCATATGAAGCGCCGCACCGTCACCATGGGCGATGTAAAAACCGTGGTGCTGGACGAGGCAGACCGGATGCTGGATATGGGGTTTATCCACGATGTGACCCGTATTCTGGACAAGATCCCCCATCGGCAGAATCTGGGAATGTTTTCGGCCACCATCTCCCGCGAGGTCATGGACATCTCGTGGGTCTATCAGCGTGATCCGGTGGAAATCACCGTGCAGGCCACCAAGGAGAATAAGCCGGACATCCTGCAGTATCGCATCGACGTTCCCTCGGAGCAGAAGGTGGATACCATTGTGAAGATCCTGGAGGGGGAGCAGCTGGAGCGGGTGGTGGCCTTTTGCAACACCAAAGGCTCTACGGAGCGCCTGTGCAAGTTTTTGCAGCTGCGGGGTATTGATGCCGACTGTATTCACGGTGACATCCCCCAGAAGAAGCGTGAAGCGGTGATGAATCGCTTCCGTTCCGGCGAACTGCGGGTGTTTGTGGCCACCGATGTGGCCAGCCGAGGGATCGACGTGGACGATGTGGATGCCGTCTTTAACTTTGACGTCCCGGAGGAGAATGAGTACTACATCCACCGGATCGGACGCACCGGACGGGCCAAGCGCCACGGCGTGGCCTACACACTGCTGTCGGATTTTCCCTCCCGGATGCGTCTGGACACCATTGCCCGCCATACCAAGAGCACGATCCGCCCTGCACGGGTGGAAGAGGACGGCCACGTGGTGGCTCTCGAGGAGAAAAAATAAGAAAAGAGCTGCCGCTGGCAGCTCTTTTTCCTTCCCAATATCCCGATCTCACACCGATGGGTGTGGAGAAGAAAAGCAAGGGAACTGCACCGGAGGGAGGGCGCACCAGCGGCGGAATCGTCGCTGTGGTCCGCAGGCAGTGAGGGAAGATGCACATTTTTTCGGATATTCTTTACAAAAGACAGGGAAGCGGATATAATAAAGAAACATTCAAAAAGGATCAGAGGAGTTTTATCCATGAAGTATATGAAGCGAATCGTTGCCTTATTGCTGACGGCTGTTCTGGCTTTGGGAGTGTTGAGCGGCTGCGGCCATCGCTCGGATGAGATGGCGCTGCGTATTTCTCTGCCGGGCGGCGTCATGACGCTGGACCCGGCCATGGTCACCACGGAGAACGAGAAGATCGTGGTCAGCCATGTGTTTGAAAATCTGATGAAAGTGGCCGGTGACGGGGAAGGCGGCGTCCACGCCGTCAAGGGAGCGGCACGCAGTTACCAGTGTGTGGAAAATCTGGACGGTACGGAGACCTATACCTTCACGCTGCGCAGCGGCATGACCTGGGCGGATGGCACACCGGTGACGGCCGGGGATTTTGTCTTTGCCTGGCGCCGTCTGGTGGACCCGGCCACCGGCTCCCCCAATGCGGCGCTGCTGGACATGGTGGCGGGCTATGATGCCGTGCGCAGCAGCGGGGATGCGGAGCAGCTGCAGGTCAGTGCCCCCGACGAGAAAACACTGGTGGTGACACTGTCCCACCGCTGCACCTACTTCTTGGACCGGATCTGCACGGCGGCGGCGACGATGCCGGTGCGCAGTGATCTTGTCAGTGCGGAAAACTGGTCCATGTCTGCCCAGACACTGGTGGGCAACGGTGCCTATCGGGAGATCCGCAGCTGGCAGGAGGATGTGCTGGCAGTGGCTGCACCGGAGGGCTACTACGATCGCCGCCGTCTGGGACCGAAGGAACTGAACTTTGCGTTCTTTGAAGATGACAAGGCGGATTTCCGTCTGGGGCTTTCACAAAAGGAAATTGATGCTCAGCCGGAGACATGGCACGCTGATCCCTATCCGCAGGTGACCACGCTGGTGGTCAACCAGATGGCGGAGAGCATGGGCAGTGAAAAGCTCCGTCAGGCCATGTCCATGGTCATCGACCGCAACAGCCTGACAGAAAATATGCCGGCACGGCTGTTCTTTCCGGCCGAGGGCGTGATCCCCACAGGGATCCGCAACACGGAGGGCAAGGATTTCCGGACCATGGTAGGACCGAAGATCGACAACAAGCCGGAGAACTATGAGCAGAACTGCCGGGTTGCGCAGGAACTGCTGACCGGAGAGACGCTGCCGGGTGCTGACAGTGTAACGCTGGCCTATGTGGCCGATGCACCGTATATGGAGCAGACGGCACAGGAGCTGCAGCGTGTCTGGCTGGAACAGCTGCAGCTGCAGGTTACGCTGCGGCCGCTGCAGGCTACGGAGATGAGCGAAGTGCTCCGCAGCGGTGATTTTGTGATCGCCCTGGCACGGATCCGCTCCGATCGCGCCGATCCCATCGGACTACTGTCCAACTGGCGCAGCGGAGATGCCAAGAACTGGGCCAATCTCCACTCCAATGCGTACAACCTGCTGATCCGTATCAGCAATGCCGCAGCCAGTCCGGAGGCGAGGGACGCCTATTTGGCGGACGCCGAGCGGATGCTGCTGATGGACGGCTATGTGATGCCCCTGTACAGCGAGGGACGGGCTGCCCTGCTGCGGGACGATCTGACGGGGCTGGCCTATGACGGGCTGGGCTGCTACTACTTCGCCAATGTGGTCAAAATGAGCCAGTGAGTTATGTAAGTGAATTTGAGATCCCCTTGGCACCGGGTGTGCCGAGGGGATTTTTTTCATGGGAGAGAAGAAAGGTGGCTTTCTCTTTCTCGTGAGAAATTTCGTTGCATTTTGCATGGCCAGCCCTTATAATTGGAAGAAGGAAATATTGGGTTCAAAGGAGGCAGTACCATGGACGATGGCCAGGCTGTGAGAAATCTTCTCTTTAACAGTACCCAGCTGCAGCGTTTGATTATCAATCTCCACACGCTGACAGGGATCTGGGCCAATATTTTTGATGGGAGCGGCCGTGATCTCCAGATCCGGAATGCCCACAGCTGCTTTTGTCAGAGTATCCACGCCACGGCAGAGGGGGATGCGCGGTGCAAGGAGTGCGATGTGCGGGCCGTACAGGAATGTCGTGCTTGCGGCAATGAAGGCATTTATCCCTACCACTGTCATGCGGGACTGCGTGAATATCTTCTGCCGATTTTTGAAGGCGGCGTTCCTATTGCCTATCTGGTATTCGGTCAATTGCTGGACGAGTCACCACGGGTCCAGCAGTGGGGACGTACGCAGGGATTGCTGGATTGGTACGAGGGGGATCGGGAGCAGCTGCGCCGTGAGTTTTTTCAGCTGCGCCAGTGCAGTGCCGAAGAGATCACGGCCTTTGCCGAGGTGCTGGAGGCACTGGCTTCCTACATACAGCTGGAGGGCATTATCCGCTCGGCGGAGTACACGGACGTACAGAAACTGGAGATGTATCTCGACCAGCACTATATGGAGCCGCTGTCGCTGCAGCGGATCTCTGCGGACCTGCACATGGGGACCACCAAGCTGTGCTCACTGGCCAAAAAATTCTCCGACGGCAAGACCGTGACGCAGCTGATCTCGCTGCGGCGGGTCAATGCGGCGAAAAAAATGCTGGTCTCCAGCAACTGTCCGATTTCCGATGTGGCCGGAGCCGTGGGCTTTTCCGATTATAACTATTTCACCCGCATCTTTAAGGCAAACACGGGAATGACGCCCCGCGCCTTTCGTAAGAGCCATGAGGAGTTCTTGGAATCATCACAGTGAAAGCAGTCGTAACCTTCACATTTAGGAAGATATTGCTAAAATGCGAATAATTTTCCCTATAAATCGGGCAATGTGGTAAGTATAATAGGTGTAGCAGTGACGGGAATTTGTCTATTTTCACGTCCTGCATACATCTTTTTCATCGCTGTCAAAGGCGATGAGAACAAACAAAAGAAGGAGAACAAACAGATGAAAAAGTTTCTTGCAATGGTTCTGACTGTGGTAACGATGCTTTCTCTGGTGGCCTGCGGCGGAGGGAAGGATCAACCCTCCGGCGACAAGATCAAACTGGACATCATCATTTCCCAGTACGGCAACTACACTCAGGAGTGGTGGAAGCAGTTTGAGACCGATTTCGAGGAAGCCAACAAGGATATCGACCTGAACATCGATATCGTTTCCTGGAACGACATCTATGCAACCGTCAATACCCGGATCTCCACCAAGGAGCAGCCCGACATCCTGAACATCAGCGGATTTGCTGATTATGTTTCCGATGACCTGCTGATGCCCGCCGAGGAGTATGTGTCCGAGAAGGTGAAGAACAACTTCATCCCCAGCTTCTGGGCATCCAACGAGATGGACGGCACCGTTTGGGCACTGCCCATTCTGGCTTCCTGCCGCTCCCTGTACTGCAACACCGATGTTCTGGCCAAGGCCGGTGTGGAAGTGCCTACTACGTGGGACGAGGTCATGGCTGCCTGCAAGGCTGTCAAGGAAAAGTGCCCCGGCGTAACTCCTTGGGGTATGGACATCTCCATGGATGAAGGTCAGGCTGCCTTTGCATACTATGCATGGAACATGGGCGGCGGCTTCGTGGACGACAAGGGCGAATGGGCCCTGAACAGCGAGGCAAACATCAAGGCCGTGGAGTACATGAAGTCTCTGGTCGAGGGCGGCTACTGCAACTCCGACCCCTACAATGACACCAAGTACAACCTGTATCCCCAGTTCAACAACGGCACGCTGGCTATGATGATCGGTCCCATGAACATGATCACTGAGGACTGCACCGCCAACTATACCGTGGCCGATATGCCCGGCCAGAACGTGGCTCTGGGCGTCTGCGACCAGCTGATGGTCTTCAAGAAGGATGCTCCCGATCAGGCGGCCCGCACAGCGGCAATCACCAAGTTCTTTGACGCTTTCTATGATTGCGAGACCTATTCCAATTACATGGTATACGAGGGCTTCCTGCCCGCCACCAAGGATGCTTCCGACAATCTGGCCAAGAACGCTGAGAACTACAAGAAGGGCGGCAGCGATGCTACCGGCAGCAGCGAGTACTTCAAGACTTTCTGCGCAGTTCTGCCCAACTGCAAGTTCTATCCCATGCAGAAGGCCGAGTGGATGGACGTCCGTAACGGCGTGGTAGAGGCAGAGCAGCAGGTCTGCACCGGTGCTGCCGATGCCAAGACGGTTCTGGATGCCCTGCAGGCAAAGGTCGCTGGCTAAAGAATCCATAAACGGTTTATGAACCGTGTTCGCCCCACGGGGGTCCTTCGGGGCCCCCGTGAGGTGTTCTCAATGGAATTGGAACAGAGCAATCCCCGTTTTTCTCCCCTCCGGAGCGTATGTCTGTGATGCGCCCCGGAGAGGAGAATAGCGGAGCAGAGAGAAAAGAAGGGAAGTGGAATCCCCATGAAAAAACAATCCTTTAGAAAAACCATCGAGCCGTACCTGTGGCTGCTGCCCAGCATTATCCTGATGGTGGTCTTGATTTTGGTACCCATCATCACGGTCTTTCAGACCTCCTTTTGCGAGATCAGCAAGTCCGGCGTGAATCGCGGATTCAACGGCGTGGACAACTATATTGCGATTTTTAAGAACGATATTTTTTGGCATACCCTTGGAAATACGGCGCTGTGGACTGTGGTGGTCGTGGTCCTCTCTACGGTCTTGGGCTTCATTCTGGCCTTGGTGCTGAACCAGAAGTTCCGCGGGCGGAAGATCGCCCGGGCCATTGTGGTGTTCCCATGGGCCACGGCGCTGATCATCCAGTCCCTGATCTGGAAGTACATCATCAATGCAGACTATGGTGCCTTGAACCTTCTGCTCACCAAAATGGGCATCATTGACCACTATGTCAACTGGACCGCCACCCCCGGCATGATCTTTGCCTGGGAATGCTGGGTCGGTATTTTTGTCTCGGTGCCGTTTATCACCTTCTGCGTTCTGTCCGGACTGCAGGGTATCGATCAGACCCTCTATGAGGCGGCCGATGTGGACGGCGCCGGCTTCTGGCAGAAACTCTTCAAGATCACCCTGCCGCTGGTCATGCCCAGCCTGACCGTGTCCACGGTGCTGAGCATCATCTACGTGTTCAACTCCTTCCCCATTGTCTGGACGATCTCCAAGGGTGATCCTGCCGATCAGACCCACACCTTGGTGACCTACCTCTATAAGCTGTCCTTCACCAACGGACGCTCCGGCGAGGCAGCCGCCGTTTCCGTGATCGGATTCCTGGTGCTGTCGATCGTTGCCGGTGGGTATATGATCCTGTCGCTGCGGAAAGAAAAACAGGAGGAGAGCTAAGCTATGTATCAGAAAAAGAACTCTTGGAAGAGAGTGTTTTTATATCTCTTCGTCTTTATCGTCTGCATCGTGATTTTGTACCCCTATTTTGTCATGTTCACCACGGCAGCCAAGACCGACGGCGAGATGTACTCCACGGCAGCCGCGTCGCTGCTGCCCCACAACTGGCAGTGGTCCAACTTTGCAGAGATCTGGAAAGCGGCCCCTGTATTCAGCTATTTGATGAACTCCGTGATCGTTTCCGCCGGGGCCACACTGCTGGCCATCCTGTGCGGTATCCCCGCAGCCTATGCGCTCTCGCGTATGCGCTTTAAGGGCAAGGGCGCCTTCCTGGGCGCCGTGATCATGAGCCAGATGTTCTCTCCCGTGGTGTTGCTGGTGGGCATCTATCGCCTGATGACGGATATGGGCCTTACCAACAGCGTTTGGGGTCTGATCCTGCTGAATGCGGCTTTCAACCAGGCCTTCGCCATCTGGCTGCTGCGCGGCACCTTTACCTCCATTTCTCCGGAGATGGAGCAGGCGGCCAAGATCGACGGATGCAACACCATCCAGTCTATGATCCGTGTGCTGCTGCCCATGGCCGCCCCCGGCATCGTGACAGCCCTGATTTTCGTCTTTATCAACTCGTGGAACGAATATACCATCGCCCTGACGCTGATCCGCAGTGATGTGCTCAAGCCCATCACCGTCGGTATCAACAAATTCTACGGCTTCAACTTCATCCAGTGGCAGTATCTGTTTGCCACATCCCTCTTTGCAACGGTCCCGGTCATTATCCTGTTCTTGCTGATCGAAAAGCATCTGGCTGCAGGTCTGACGGCCGGCGGTGTAAAGGGATAACCTTGAATTGCCCGGCAAAAGGGATGCGGAAGTGCGCATCCCTTTTGCTGCGCTAAGAATACCATTCCTGAAACGACCATTTTGCGTAAAATGAGGAGGCATTATGAATCAACCTACATTAGTGATCATGGCTGCCGGCATGGGCAGCAGATTCGGGGGACCCAAGCAGATCACCCCCGTGGACCCGCAGGGTCATATTATCATCGATTTTTCCCTGTACGATGCGTGGCGCGCCGGCTTCCGCCGCGTGGCCTTCATCGTCAGCCGCCATATGCAGGATGAGTTCAAAGAGCGCATCGGCCAGCGGATGGAGAAGTATTTCGACGTATCCTACATCGTGCAGGAGCTGGACAATCTCCCCGAGGGCTACAGCGTACCGGAAGGCCGCACCAAGCCTTGGGGCACCGGACACGCCATCGCCTGCTGCAAGGGTGTGGTGGACGGTCCCTTTGCGGTTATCAATGCCGACGACTTCTACGGCCCCACCGCATTCAGCACCATCTATCGCTTCCTGAGCGAGCTGAAGGACGAGAGCAGCTACGCCATGGTGGGCTATCGACTGCGCAACACCGTGACGGAGAACGGCAGCGTGGCCCGTGGCGTGTGCGAGGTGGACGAGGGCAAGCTGACCGGCATCACCGAGCGTACCAAGATCTATAAGCGTGGCGACGATGCCGCCTACACCGAGGACGAAAAGACGTTTGTGGAGCTCAAGGGCGATACGCTGGTGTCCATGAATCTGTGGGGCTTCTCCAACCGTATGCTCGATGAGCTGTGGAGCCGTTTCCCCGCATTCTTGGACGAGAATCTGCCGGTCAATCCCCTCAAGTGCGAGTTCTTCCTGCCCTTTGTGGTCAACGAGCAGATTGCCGACGGAAGCGCCGCAGTCAGCGTGCTGCCCTGTGAGGAGACGTGGTATGGCGTGACCTACCGTGAGGATCTGGAGAGCGTCTGCGCCGCCATTGCGGACATGAAAAAGCGAGGCATTTACGAGGAGGAGCTTTGGAAATGAGTGTTTTGCCGAGAGAAGTTTTGGAACTGGCCCTGAGCCACTTCCGTTTGGATAGCCAGTGGGTGAGCTGTGAATCCTATGGATGCGGTCACATCAACAACACGCAGCTGGTGGTGACCGAGTCCGGCCGTCGCTATATTCTGCAGAAGATCAGCGAGCAGGCATTCAAGGATGTTCCCGGACTGATGGAGAATATCCAGCGGGTGACGGAGCATCTGCGGGCCAAGGCCGCAGATCCCAAGAGCGTTCTGACGCTGGTGCCTACCGTGGACGGCCAGTGCTTTGCCCACGATGAAAACGGCTATTGGCGTGTGTACGACTTCGTGGAGGATACGGTCTGCCTGCAGGCACCGGAGAGCGAGAAGGACTTTTATGAGAGCGCCGTGGCGTTCGGTCAGTTCCAGGAGCAGCTGGCGGACTTCCCGGTGGAAAAGCTCCACGAGACCATCGTCAACTTCCACAACACCCCCGACCGCTACCGCATCTTCCACGAGGTGCTGGAGCGGGACGTGATGGGCCGTGCCAAGGCCGTGCAGGCGGAGATCGACTTCGTTCTGGCTCGGGAGGAAGAGGCTGGTCTGGCCCAGCGCATGATGGAGGCCGGACAGCTGCCCCGCCGTGTGACCCACAATGATACGAAGCTGAACAATGTCCTTTTGAACGCCCAGAGCCATCAGGCCATGTGCGTGATCGATCTGGACACGGTGATGCCCGGACTGAGCATTTTTGACTTCGGCGATTCCATCCGCTTCGGCGCCGCTACGGCCGCTGAGGACGAGAAGGACCTGGCGAAGATGACCATGAGTCTGGACCTCTTCCGCACCTACACCCGTGGCTTCCTGAAGGCCTGCCCCGGGCTGCAGGATGCGGAGATCGAGATGCTGCCGGCCGGCGCCAAGACCATGACACTGGAATGCGGACTGCGTTTCCTCACCGACTATCTCGATGGGGATCATTACTTCGCCGTGCACCGTGAGGGGCAGAATCTGGATCGCTGCCGCACCCAGTTCAAGCTGGTGCAGGACATGGAAGACAAGTGGGATGAAATGAAAAAAATCGTTATGGAGGAAAGAGTATGAACGTATTAGTAACGGGCGGCACCGGCTATATCGGCAGCCATACCTGCGTCGAACTGATCAAAGCCGGGCATAAACCCATTGCTCTGGACAACCTGTGCAACTCCAGCGTAGAGAGCCTGAACCGTGTACGCACCATTACCGGAGAGGAAGTTCCTTTCATCAAGGGCGATGTGTGCGATGAGAAGCTGCTGCATGAGATCTTTGCCCGTCATGACATCGACGGCGTGATCCACTTTGCCGGGTTGAAGGCCGTGGGCGAGAGCGTTGAAAAGCCGTTGGACTACTACCAGAACAACCTGGGCTCCACCATGAGCCTGTGCCGCGTGATGAGCGCCCACAACGTGAAGAAGTTTATCTTCTCCTCGTCCGCTACGGTGTATTCCGGCGACAATGAGATGCCCCTGCGCGAGACATCCAAAACCGGCAACTGCACCAACCCCTATGGCTGGACCAAGTATATGTGCGAGCAGATCCTGCGTGACATCGTCAAGGCCGATCCGGAGTGGTCCGTGGTGCTGCTGCGCTACTTCAACCCCGTGGGTGCCCACCAGAGTGGTCTGATCGGAGAGCATCCCAACGGGATCCCCAACAACCTGATGCCCTACATCTCCCAGACCGCCATCGGAAAGAGAGATCACTTGAACGTCTACGGTAACGACTATGACACCCATGACGGTACGGGCGTGCGTGACTATATCCACGTGGTGGATCTGGCCCGTGGACACGTAGCAGCGGTCAACTATATGCAGGATCACAAGGGTGAATCCGTGTTCAATCTGGGCACCGGTCATGGGTACAGCGTACTGGATATGGTACACGCCTTTGAAGAGGCCAATGGGGTGAAAGTGCCCTATGAGATCGCTCCCCGCCGCCCCGGTGATCTGGGCACCTGCTATGCCGATCCGACCAAGAGCCGTGAGGTGCTGGGCTGGGAGGCCGAGTTCAATCAGGTGGATATGTGCCGTGACACGTGGAACTGGCAGAGCAAGAACCCCAACGGATACGATGAATGAGGAGGGACATCTATGAAACTGATTAAAGCTGCAACCCCGGCAGAGGCCGGCAAGCTGGCCGCCGATATTTTTGAGGAGATCATCCGCAAGAACCCCGCCTGCGTGCTGGGTCTGGCCACCGGATCTACACCGCTGCCCCTGTACCGTGAACTGATCGAGCGGGAGAAGGCCGGCAAGATCAACTTTGCACAGGTGCGCTCGGCCAATCTGGACGAGTATAAGGGCCTCTCCGGTGACCATCCCCAGAGCTATCGCTACTTTATGCAGGAGAACCTCTTCAACCATATCTCCATCGACCCGGCCAACACCATCGTACCCGACGGCCTGGCTGAGGACGCCGAGGCCATGTGTGCCGACTATGAAAAGAAGATCGCCGACATGGGCGGTGTGGATATTCAGCTGCTGGGCATCGGTCACGACGGCCACATCGGCTTCAACGAGCCCTGCGACCATTTCCCGGCCGTGACCCACGAGGTAGAGCTGGAGGAGATCACCCGTGAGGCCAACAAGCGCTTCTTTGCCTCCTTGGATGAGGTGCCTACGGCAGCCTACACCATGGGTGTGGGCACGGTGATGGCGGCTCGCAAGGTGCTGCTGATCGCTACGGGGAAGGACAAGGCCGAGATCGTGAAGAAGTCGTTCTTTGGCCCGGTCAAGCCCGAGGTGCCCGCTTCCATTCTGCAGTTCCACCCCGATGTGACCGTCATCGTGGACGAGGCTGCGGCCAGCTTGCTGGACTGAGCGGGCGTGGCATCGCAGGAGGAGCTATGGTGAACAGCTATACCGTCTTACCCGTTGCCGGCGTGCCGGACTGGGAGAAGATCCCGGTCATGGCGGTGGATCGGGTGCTGTGGCACGAGGATGTGGGGATCCGTATGATCCAGCAGCTGTGCTATGATGCCGACTACCTCTACGTCCACCAGCGGGCGTGGGAAACGGAGATCCGGGCGACCCGCACCGGCTATTTGCAGCGGGTGTGTGAGGACAGCTGCATGGAGTTCTTCTTTGCCCCGAAAGCAGGGGACGAGCGGTACTTCAATGTGGAGATCAATCCCAACGGCTGTGTCCATCTGGGGTTCGGCTTTGGCCGGAACCGTTCGGTACAGGTGGTACCTAAAAACATGGAGGAGCAGCTGGCGGTCTGTGCAGAGAGATGCGAGAGAGGATGGGAACTCTACTATCGGATTCCGGTATCCTTGGTGCAGATTTTTTTCCCGGAAGTTCGCTGGGCGAAGGGGACACAAGTCCGCGCCAATGCCTTCAAGTGCGGTGACTGCACGGCACACCCTCATTTCCTTTCGTGGAATCCGGTGACCTCTGAGACACCGGACTTCCACCGCTTCTGCGACTTTGGCATTCTGGAATTTGACTGAGGCAACAATATTTTTGAGGTGAAACCCATGCTTTACAAAAACGCAATGATTTTTCAGGGGCAGACGTTTATCCACGGCAGTTTTCGCGTGGAGGACGGCCGCTTTACGGAGATCCGCAGCGATGTTCCGGCGGAGGATGGCGTGGATCTGGAGGGAGCGCATGTGATCCCCGGTCTGATCGACGTTCACAACCACGGGAACTCCGGAGCAGATTTTTCCGACGGCGACTACGACGGCCTGGTGAAGATGGCCCGATTTCTGGCCGGCAAGGGCGTGACATCCTTTGCACCGGCCAACATGACGCTGCCCTATGAGGTGCTGGACAAGGCGTTTGCAACAGCGGTACGCCTGCATCGGGAGCAGCCCGCCGGCTGTTCCCGGCTCATGGGCATTGAGATGGAGGGGCCGTTTTTCTGCGAGAAGAAAAAGGGTGCCCAGAACGGCGCCTATCTGCGTGATCCCGACTTCGATGCCTTTAAACAGCTGTATGACCACTGCGATGGTCTGATCCGGATCGTGGATCTGGCCCCGGAACTGCCCGGCAGCGTTGCCTTTACGGAGAAGGCCTCCAAGCTGTGCACCGTGTCCGTGGCCCACACGGACGCCAACTATGAGGAGGCCAAGGCGGTCTTTGAGGCCGGTGCCACCCATCTGACCCATCTTTACAACGCAATGCCCTCCATCCACCACCGCAAGCCCGGTGTGATCGGCGCTGCATCCGAGAATGAAAACGTCACGGCGGAGCTGATCTGCGACGGACAGCACGTGCACCCCAGTGCCATCCGCATGGCATTCCGCCTGTTCCCGGGCCGGATCTGTCTCATTTCCGACGCACTGCGCTGCACCGGTATGCCGGACGGCAAGTATGAGTTTGGCGGACAGGATATGTTCCTCAAGGACAACATCGGCCGGCTGGCTGACGGCACCATTGCCGGCAGTGTGGCAGATCTGTACACCTGTATGCGCAACGTGGTCAGCTACGGCATCAGCCAGGAGGAGGCCATCCGTGCTGCCACCATCGTTCCGGCCCGTCAGCTGCACCGTGAGACGGAGATCGGCTCCATCGAGGTGGGCAAGCTGGCAGACTTTGTGGTGTGCGATGCCGACTTGGAGCGCAAGGCTGTCTACATCGGCGGCGTTCGCTTGTAAAAATTTTGCTTGATCGAAGCATTGCAGGCACCCCCTGCAATGCTTCTTTTTTCACTGCTTTGTTGAACGGGTAAATTTTACCGGTCAAAGGGTCGAATAATTCCTCTTTTTCGAGTCAAACTACTCTTGCGATACCCAATCCGGCGAATCAAAGTAAGGAAAAGGAGAAAGATTATGTCGAACAAGAGTAGCAAGAACAAGCTGGTTGTCCCCGAGGCCCGAGAGGCAATGGACAAGTTCAAGATGGAAGCTGCCAACGAGGTTGGCGTTAATCTGAAGCAGGGATATAACGGCGATCTGACCTCCCGCGAGGCCGGCAGCGTCGGCGGCCAGATGGTCAAGAGAATGATCGAGTCCTACGAGAAGAATCAGTAACCTTCTCCGCCGAACAGGAAAGGCTCCGCCCAACAGGGCGGAGCTTTTCTGTGGGGCCCGCCCACCGGCGGACAGCAGCTGCCCGGAGGGATCGAGAGATTTCGGAGAGGTCGAGCTGCCTGCCACGGCGGGAAGATGGCGTGCGGCAAGGGTGGAGTATCATAGGAGCGTCTGCTTCCCGTTACTGCGGCAAGAAAGAGCCTGTGGGGAAGAGGACAGACCGGTGGGAAGCGGCATAACGACTCGCAGGACAGGAAGTGAAGAAACAAAAGGGGCAGCTGCCCCCACCGGACAAGGGCGGCACAGCGGGAAGGGGCAGTGGTGTACTGCGTACAGGGGACACGGTGGAAAACAATTTCAACCGACAGAGGACGGCGGTATGGTGGAGCGAGCAGAGATCAGAAGGCCTATCCACCGGTGAGCGCTGCCCGGCAGGAAGGAAAGAACTGCCTGCGGGGGACAGCGGGAGCAGCGCTGAGAGTGACGCGGTATTTGCCGGGACAGTCGTTTTTCGCTGGGCTTTTGCGCAGAGATGTGCTATAATAGACCATCATGCGTACAGGAGGCCCGGCCATGCAAATTCGCGCCCATCTACATACCATCCACTGTCACCGCCGCCTGGTGCGGCGTTATTGCTTTCGACTGGGACTGATCTGGCAGGGACTGACCCACGATTTGAGCAAATACAGCCCCACCGAATTCTGGCGCAGCTGCAAATATTATCAGGGATATCGCAGCCCCAATGATCAGGAGCGCTTGGTCAAAGGCGTGAGCCTGTCGTGGCTGCACCACAAGGGGCGCAACCGCCACCATTTCGAGTACTGGATCGACTACTGCATCGGCCCGGAAGGCGAGGTCTACATGGGCGGGTGCAAAATGCCGCAGAAATATGTGGCCGAGATGTTCTGTGACCGCATTGCGGCCTGTCGTATTTATCAGGGAGAAACGTATACCGACCGCTCTCCGCTGATCTATTTCCGGAATTCCAAGGACCATATCCTGATTCATCCGGAAACCAGTGATCTGATCGAGCGGTGGCTGGTTCTGTTGGCGGAAGAAGGGGAAGAGGTGGCTTTTAGCCAAGTCCGTCAGGAGCTCCGGGAAGCAAAAAAATGATCCGGCAGCCAACAACACGCAGTGAAATTTTTGGTTTGTGAATAATAAAACAACCTTTTTTCGGTGTTTTCCTTGCAATTTTTTGTGAATTGTAATAAAATAAAGTTTGGACAATTATTGGAAGGTTGGTTGATATACCATGAGTAACCCCTATAAAACACGGGAAGGCGGCGCTACTGTCACGGTTTTTGTGCCTTATGACTGTGGCAACCACTGCCCCTTCTGCATTAATAAACAGGAGTACGCAGACTGCAGCAGCTTTTCGTTGGACAAGATCTTGGAGAGCATCCGGACCATGGACGAGATCACGCCTTACTGCGACTTTGTTTTCACCGGAGGCGAGCCTCTGGCCAATCTGGAATCCCTGCAGCGGATGCTGGACGTGATTCCTTCGACCCACAAGATCTACATCAACACCACATTCCCGGTACAGAAACTGTACAATGCCGAGGAGATGCTGGATTTTACCCGCCGCAACAAGGATAAAATCACCTGTATGAACATCTCCCGCCATCTGGTCAAGTATGTGGAGGAGTCGCCGGACGAGATCATTGCCCAGATCGCCTGCCCCACGCGCATCAACTGCGTCTTGTACCGCAACTATCCGGCCAAGGATCTGGAGAAGTACGTCCAGCGTTTCCTGCCCTACCACATTCCCATCCAGTTCCGCTATGACTACACGGAGACAACGCCGGAGAACCTCTACGAGGAGGAGAACGACAAGATCCTGCAGGATTTGAAGAAGCAGTTTACCTATAAGGGGCTGGAAGGCTGCCGTATGCGCAATGGTTTCCATTTCGAGTACCAGGGCCTCCACATGACCTACCACAAGACGCTGCCCTATTCCACCATTGTGGAGACGGGAGAGGATGGGGTCACCTACGATATCCTCTACGATATTCTCATCAAGCAGACCGGGGAGATCCATTCCGACTGGACCGGTGTGGTGATGGATGTGGATCGGTACCGCCATGTGGTCTTTGAGCCCTACGACCTGAGGCTGATGGACGGGACCATCGATTTCTGATCGCAGTGACAGGCAATCATAGAAAAGGTACGAGCAGTGCTCGTACCTTTTTTCATGAGAAGATGAGCCTGCGGGTGTGCCGCCGGAGAAAAAGAAGAGGACAGGTCATCGACCCGTCCTCTTTTGTGCGGTATGTAAGGAGCCTTACTTGCTGCTCAGGTATTCGTCAATGGACTTGGCGCCCAGCTTGCCGGCCCCCATGGCCAGGATCACCGTGGCAGCGCCGGTCACGGCGTCACCGCCGGCATACACCGCAGCACGGCTGGTCAGACCATCTTCGTTGACGATGATCCCGCCCTTGCGGTTGACCTCCAGTCCATCGGTGGTGCTCTTGATCAGGGGGTTGGGGGTGGTGCCCAGAGACATGATCACGGCATCCACCGGCAGATCGAACTCGCTGCCCTCTTTGACAGAGGGACGGCGGCGGCCGGAGGCATCCGGCTCACCCAGTTCCATCTCGACACAGGTCATGCTGCACACGCAGCCGTCCTCGGTGCCGTTGATTTCAATGGGGTTATTGAGCGTCTTGAAGATGATGCCCTCTTCGATGGCGTGTTCCACTTCTTCGTGGCGGGCGGGCAGCTCCTCCATGCCGCGGCGATACACCACGTACACATCGGCGCCCAGACGCTTGGAGCAGCGGGCGGCATCCATAGCCACGTTGCCGCCGCCGACAACGGCGACCTTCTTGCCCTTGAGGTCCATGATGGGGGTGTCGCTGTCCTCACGGTATGCCTTCATCAGGTTGATGCGGGTCAGGAACTCGTTGGCGGAGTAGACACCCTTCAGGTTTTCGCCGGGGATGTTCATGAACATGGGCAGGCCTGCGCCGGAGCCGATGAACACCGCCTCAAAGCCGTACTCTTCCATCAGCTCATCAATGGAGCAGACACGGCCGATGACCATATTGGTCTCGACCTTCACGCCCATGGACTTGAGAGCGTCGACCTCCTTCTGGACAATGGTCTTGGGCAGACGGAACTCGGGGATACCGTACACCAGCACACCACCGGCCAGATGCAGCGCCTCAAATACGGTGACCTCATAGCCCTTCTTAGCCAGATCACCGGCGCAGGTCAGGCCGGAAGGACCGGAACCCACCACAGCCACCTTGTGACCGTTGGACGCGGGGACCTCGGGGGCCTCGGTGGCGTGGGCGTTGTGCCAGTCAGCCACAAAGCGCTCCAGACGGCCGATGGCGACGGGCTCGCCCTTGATACCGCGGACGCAGTGCATTTCGCACTGGCTCTCCTGCGGACAGACACGGCCGCAGACGGCAGGCAGGGAGCTGGTCTGGTGGATGACCTGATAGGCGCCCTCATAGTCCTTCTCGGTGATCTTCTGGATAAACTCGGGAATCCGAACGTTCACGGGGCAGCCGTTTACACAGGGATGGTTCTTACAATTCAGGCAGCGGGCGGCTTCGTCCAGAGCCTGCTCCTCCGTATAGCCCAGCGCAACCTCCAAAAAGTTCTTGTTGCGTACATTGGGATCCTGAGAAGGCATCGGATTCTTCTTCAAACTCATGTTCGCCATGTTACTTTACCTCCTGCTTGAACAGATTGCACGTGTCCTCGTGTTTGTGGACCTCAAAGTCGTGGTACATCTGGTTGCGCTTGACCGCCAGATCCCAGTCGACCTTATGCCCGTCGAAGTCGGGGCCGTCCACGCAGGCGAACTTGGTCTCGCCGTCCACCGTCAGGCGGCAGCCGCCGCACATACCGGTACCGTCGACCATGATGGGGCTCATGGACACGGTAGTGGGCACGCCGTAGGGCTGCGTGGTCTTGCAGACGAATTTCATCATGACCATGGGGCCGATGGCAAAGATCTCGTCGTACTGATTGCCGGCGTCCAGCAGCTCCTTCAAAGCCTCGGTCACAAGACCCTTCTGGCCGTAAGAACCGTCATCGGTGCAGACCTTCAGCACGCTGGAAACAGCACGGAACTCATCCTCCAGAATGACCACGTCCTTGCTCTTGAAGCCAACAACGGCGTGCACTTCGGCACCGCAGTCGTGGAACTTCTTCAAAACGGGATAGGCGATGGCACAGCCGACGCCGCCGCCCACAACGCAGACTTTCTTCTTGCCCTCGGTCTCCGTGGGACGGCCCAGAGGACCGACAAAGTCCTGCAGATATTCACCGGCCTCTTTGTGGCTCAGCTTTTCCGTGGTGGCACCCACCGTCTGGACAATAATCGTTACAGTCCCCTTCTCACGGTCATAGTCGTGGATCGTGATGGGGATACGCTCGCCGTTCTCATCCACACGCAGGATAATGAACTGTCCGGGCTGTGCTTTCTTAGCGACCATGGGAGCCTCGATCTCGTAGGCGATCACAGTAGGCTTCAATGCTTTCTTGGTAACAATGCGATACATAGAATGCTCCTTCTTTCTTTCTATTTCGCGCAAAAAAATGGACAGCGGACAAAAATGTCCAACTATACTTGTGTATATTCTACCATAATACAGATGCTGCCGTCAATTGCTTTATAGCTTTATACAAAAATCAGAGGCGATTGTGCAGCGTGACGGCACGGCCGTCCAACTGGACCAGTCCTTCCTCACGGAGTTTTTTCAGCTCCCGCATCATGGCGCTTCGATCGGTGGAAATGTAGTCCGCCAACGCACTGAGCGAGAAGGGAAGGCTGAAGGTGTTGCTGTTGCGGCGATAGGTCTGCAGCTGGAAATAGCACAGCAGCTTCTCCCGGATGCTGCGGCGGCTCAGCACCTCCACCCGCTCCGAGAGCGCCGTGGCCTTTTCAGCCACAAGACGAAACATATTTTCCACCATGCGGCTGTGATGGGCGCAGGCCTTTTCGCAGCGCTTGGTCAGCTGATCACTGCGCATAAACCACACATCACAGGCGGATTCGGCAACTACGGATACTTGATCCTCGGCAGTATTCTCAAAAATCAGGATCTCACCAAATACGCCGCCACACTCCAGCCGCTCCAAAATGGTACGGTTCCCTTTCTCGTCGATCCGCTCGATCAGCGCAGTACCGGCCGACAGGATACCGATGGTATCTTTCTGCTGATAAAAGGAATAGATCGTCTCCTCGGCGAAAAAATGCTGCTTGCGCATATGGAAACACTCCAGCATGCACTGCAGTTCCTCCGGGCTGATGCCCTGAAAGATCGGTGATGAAATGGGCTCCATGGGGATGCACCTCCTTTCCAAAAGAGTGACTGACTTGCAAATTTTTTCACAATCTTCCTTTATTATAGCACAATACGGTAGTAATGCAAATAATACTTACGGCTATGGGGCGATAATTTTTTGGATCAGTTGCACAAAAAGAGACTTTATATTATACTATACCCTACGATAAAAAAGGAGGTTCCCCATGACTGTTGAGAAATGTGAAATGCTGGAAAACCGTCAGGCCCGCCTGACCATTCGGATCGATGAGGATACATGGCGCAAGGCATTGAAGAAGGTCTATGCCGACTACAAGGCCTTCTATCTGGTGGAGGGATTTGCCCCCGGAGCGGCCCCGCGGGAGGAACTGGAAAAGGCCTATGGCTCTGACGTGCTCTATCAGGAGGCCGTCAATGAGACGTTTCCCCCTGCGTTGGTGGAGGCGGTGAATCAGGCGGATCTTCAGCTGGCCGGGACCCCCACACTGCAGGTGGAGTCCATCGGTCCGGAGGGCTATGTGTTCTCCGCACTGATCGACCTCTATCCGGAGGTGAAATTGGGGCAGTACAAGGGGCTCAAGGCGGTATGGCCCGACACGGAGTTGAGCAATGATGACGTGGATGCGGCACTGGAGGCATACCGCCGGGCCCATATGACGCAGGAGGAGCATCAGCGGGCCGCCATGGGCGATGAGGTAACACTGGACTTCGAGGGATTTGTGGACGGCGTCCCCTTTGACGGCGGCAAAGCCGAGAAATACCCGTTGGTACTGGGCAGCGGGACGTTCATTCCCGGCTTTGAAGAGCAGGTGGCCGGCATCTGCGTGGGCGAGGAGCGGGACGTCAAGGTGACCTTTCCCAAGCAGTACACCCCGGAGCTGGCCGGCAAAGAGGCCGTTTTCAAGGTCAAAGCGCACCGGATCGTGCGCCGCAGCCTGCCGGAACTGACGGACGATTTTGCACGGGCGCAGGGCTGTGCCGATGTGGCAGAGCTGCGCCGGCAGGTGATGGAGGAGGCACTGCGGATCAAGGAGCACCAGTCCCGGGACGCATTCGCCGACGCCCTCATCCGTCAGGTGGTCGATGGCATGGAGGCAGAGATCCCCGCTTCCATGGTGGACAGCCAGCTGAAGGGCCTTGTGCAGGAGCTGGAGCGGCAGATGATGAGTCAGGGCATGGAACTGGACCGCTATCTGGAATCCGCAGGACTCACCAGGGAAGCGCTGCAGGAGCACGCCCGGGAACAGGCGGTGATCTCCACACGCTACGAACTGGCAATGATGGAGATCGCCCGACTGGAGAATATTCAGGTCACCGAGGAGGAGCTGGAGGCCAAGTATCAGGAGATGAGCCAGATGCACGGCATGAGCGTGCCGCAGATCCGGGAGCAGCTGCCCCCGGTGCGCCTGAGCCATGATATCCGCCTGACCCGTGCCCGTGCGGTGGTAGTGGATCACGGAATCCGTGCCTGAGAAAAGAAGAAAAAACGTCCGACACGGCTGTGTCGGACGTTTTTTGTTTACTGCTTACGGGCGGTGAGGTACTCGTCGCCGGGCCGCCAATAGGGACATTCCCGGGTATGGCTGGAGAGAAAACGCACCATCTCATCCTCATCCAGATCCATATCGCACAGGTAGTCGTCGTAGTCCTCATCGTAGACGTAATAGACGCAGCTTTCACATTTTGTCATTGCGGTGCCCCCTTTTGCTGCTGTCTCCATTATAAGCCTGGCGGCAGCGTTCGTCAATGTGGGGCGAGCAGGTCGGGGAAGAGAAGCTCCCGTGGGGAGATAGGGCGCATGATGGAGACCTCGTAGGCCGTGCGTTCTTCCGTCTGACCGTCCAGTGTTTTGGTGTAGACACGGCTTTGAATCCGGCCCTCCAGCGCCAGAGAACTGCCCACGTGCAGATGTGCGGCCTGCTGGGCCACTGCACCCCAGGCGATGCAGGGGAGATAGTCCGCCCGTCCGTAGCGGCGGTTGACAGCCAGAATGATGTCACAGATCTCCCGTCCCAGCGGAGTGCGGCGCAGCGAGGGTTCTTTGCAGATCGTGCCGCAGAGCTGGATCCGGTTGACGGCGGCGCCCTGCGGGTGTGCCAATTCCTGAGCAAACGCAGACAGGATCAGCCGAGGACCCAGCGGGCTTTTGTTGTTGAAGGAGCGAAGCTGCCCGGCAAGGGCCAGCGGAGTGCCCTCCGGCAGTGGCCCGAACGTTTCCAGAAGGCGCCCCGGTGTGATGACAGGCAGCGTGTCGCACTGGCCGGAGAGCCGGGGGACAGACAGGAAGAAGCGGAAAAATTCCTCCCCGTGGTTGGTATGTGACAGCTCCGGCTCCGTGACGGTCTGGCCGCAGAGCTGCACGTGATTGAAGTGCATAGGCTGATGTACGTTGTCCATTGCGATCCACCTTCGTTGCTTGATGGGCTACTATATGTTGCTTTTTCCGGGAATATGCCCTTTTCAAGCGGGGAGCAATCGGGTATAATAGGGGAGAAATCCACACCACAAAGGAGAAGTGACGGTGCGCTATTTAGGAAAAGTGTATCGCCCGCCCAGTGAGGCTTACAGCCTGATTGTGCAGGTGACCTACGGCTGCAGCCACAACCGCTGCGCCTTTTGCGATATGTA